>CAYXFA010000040.1:0-31071 GCA_964464165.1 uncultured Phycisphaeraceae bacterium
GCTGACCTACATCCTCAAACGCGCCGGGGCCACGGTCACCGTGGCCGCGGACGGCGTGCTGGCCCTGGCCGCGGTGCCCGACTGCGCCCACCCCCCGTTCGACCTGATCCTTCTGGACATGCAGATGCCCGAGATGGACGGGTACGACACGGCCCGGCACCTCCGGGAGCGGGGCCTCCGCACGCCCATCATCGCCCTGACGGCCAACGCGATGGAGGGCGACCGGGCCCGGTGCATGGCCGCGGGCTGCGACGACTACGCCAGCAAGCCGATCGCTGCGGACGAGCTGCGCCGGCTGTGCGCGCTGTGGCTGGCCCGGGGCAGGTCCGAGAACCGCTCCGCCGCCTGAGCCATCCCGCTCAGACCCACCCCCGTCGCAACCGGGGGTTTTTTTGCACCCGCGCGGCGTCCGGTCTCGGATACATTGATCGGCGGCGGCCCGCCGCCCCGTTGGACCCCCGGTTCTCGGTGGTCCTGGCTCCACCGGCCCCGGCCGGACATCCCGGTTCTTGAAGAGCAGAGAGGAGACTCGTTCATGCGAGCCCACCCCGCGTTGTGGTTGCCGTTGGTCGGCGCCCTCATGGCCGCCCCCGTTTCCGCCCAGCAGCCGGCCCGGCCGAACCACCGCCCGGACGCCGTCGCCCGCACCGTTGAGGACCTGTCGCGCCTGGCCGGCCTGCCGATCGGGGCCCAGGTCCGCGTCGCCCTGCCGGTCGACCGGGGCGAGGAGTTCCTCGACCTGACCCGCTTCACCAACCTCACGCCGGGCGCGGTGGTCGTCGAGGTGGACGCCCGGGGCGTCGAGCACCCGATCGACCTGTCCGAGGTCGTCCTGCTCAAGGGCACCATCGCCGGCGACCCCGACTCGCTCGCCTTCCTCTCCGTGGCCCCCGGGCAGGTCAGCGGCTTCGTCCGCGCCGACGGCGAGGTCCGCATCATCAGCTCGGGCAAGCCCGGGGCCGACCAGGCCGTCCTCTCGGCGCTCGCGTCCGACCTGGCCCTGGGCGACGGAACTTCCTGCGCCACCGACCCGCACGACCCGCGCTTCTACCCCGGCGGCGTCATCCCCGACCACGACGCGCACGAGTGGCCGGGCGACGCGGGCGAGGCCCACACCCTCCGCGGCGGCCCCTGCCGCGTGGCCCGCATCGCGGTGGACAGCGATTACGAGTTCACCCAGCTCTTCGGCGGCAACACGTTCCTGTCCGCCGCCTACGCCCAGACCCTGCTCGGCGCGGTCAGCACGATCTACGAGCGCGACGTCAACGTGCGCCTGGCCATGCCGTACCTGCGCGTGTGGAGCGCCAACAACGACCCCTACGGCGCCAGCGGCGAGAGCGGCGGCTTCCTCGACGAGGTCCGCGACCACTGGAACCTCGCCATGCGCCACGTGCCCCGCAACGCGGTGCACGGCCTGTCCGGGCGCGGGCTCGGCGGCGGCGTGGCCTACCTCAACGCCCTCTGCAACAGCGAGTACGGCTACGGCATCTCGGGCAACCTCAACGGCTGGTTCCCGCTGCCCATCCAGGACAACTCCCACAACAACTGGGACCTGATGGTCGTCGCCCACGAGCTGGGCCACAACTTCGGCTCCGGGCACACGCACGACTCCTACACCCCGCCCATCGACGGCTGCGGCAACGGCGACTGCACGCTCTCGCAGAACGCCTCGATCATGTCCTACTGCCACCTGTGCCCGGGCGGGCTGTCCAACATGGTCATGCGGTTCGGCGAGCGCGTCGAGAACCGAATCCTGTCCTTCCTGAACTCCGCTTCGTGCAACCTCGTCGCGGGCTCCTCCGCCTACGCCGTGGACGACAGCTTCCGGACCATGCAGAACATCGCGATGGAGCTGGAGGTGCTCGGCAACGACGCGGCGACCGCCTGCGAGCCGGTGACGCTCACGATCACCGGCTACGACGCGACCACGGTCGCGGGGGGCACGGTGTCCGTCGTGACCGACCAGCTCGGCGGCAGCCGCCTGCTCTACACCCCGGCCCACGGCTTCGTCGGCATCGACTCGTTCAGCTACCAGGCGGGCGCGGCGGGCAGCGCGAGCGTGACCGTCGAGGTGGCCCCCCTGTACCAGCCCGTGCCCGCCGGAACCCCGACGGAGCCGGGCGTGGACGTGGACTACTACGTGCTGTCCAACCCGTCCTGGATGCCCGACTTCGACGCGATGACGCCGTACCTGTCCGACGTCGTGCCGGCGATCAACTTCCCCTCCACCAGCGGTGCGTTCGCCACCTCCGGGCGGGCGGACAACGTGGGCGCGGTGTTCACCTCGCTGCTCGAGATCCCCCAGACCGGCTGGTACCGCCTGAGCATCGAGTCCGACGACGGCTCGCGCCTGTACGTGGGTGACGACCTCGTCGTCGACAACGACGGGCTGCACGGCATGGTCGAGGGATCGGCCGTGGTGGCCCTGGTCGCGGGCAAGCACCCCGTGCGGGCCGAGTTCTTCGAGAACGGCGGCGGCGCGGGCCTGATCGTGCGGTACCAGGGCGCGTCGATCTCCACCCGCCCGGTGCCGGCCAGCGCGTGGTCCCGCCAGGTCGCCCCGCCGTGCGTGGCGGACATGGCGCCCCCCTTCGGCCAGCTCGACTTCTTCGACATGGCCTACTTCGTGTCGCTGCTGGCCGCCCACGACCCGGCGGCGGACCTGGCCGCGCCGTTCGGTTCTGTGGACTTCTTCGACCTGCACGCCTTTATCGGACTTTTCAACGCGGGCTGCCCGTAACCCAAGTTCGGAATCTGTTCGAAATTCTGGCCCAATTCTGGAAAACCAGCAATTCGCGCCGAGCACGACTTGTGGTATGCTCGCCGCCGGACACCCCACCCACGACCCGGAGGAAAATCACCCATGCATCGTTTTGTCACTGCTGCCGCCGTCGGCGTTCTCGCCGGTTCCGCCATGGCCGCGCCCGACGTGATCTGCGGCGAACTGTCGGACGTCATCTCGCACGGCCTGAACGGTTCCGTCCGTGCGTACTCCATCGGCACCACCGCCTGCAACGCGGGCAACACCCCGGCGAACTGGATCGCCAACACCATCAACCACCCCGTCATCTCGACCAGCCTCTATAAGCTCGAGAACGGCCGCCTGGTCCAGCTCGGCGCCGCGTTCGTCAAGCACTCCTGGGCCTCGGTCAACGGCAACGCCTGCGGCTTCGGCTGCGGCGCGGGCGGCCACTGGCAGGCCCTCGGCCCCGGCTGCTCCGACCCCTACAGCGCCAGCCTGAACGCGGCCCAGACCGACCTGGGCCCGCGCTTCGAGATCAACGCCTACACCGGCGAGTTCCCCTGGCCGCCCTCCTTCATCAACCAGTCCGGCAACAACGTCTTCAAACGCCTGCAGGTCCCGGCGGACGAGATGGTCGCCGGCCCCACCGCCCAGTTCTTCGCCGAGGGCCAGTACACCGCCCGCGACGACGCCCTGGCCGGCAACCAGTTCAACAACACCTCGTACCGGCGCATGATCGTCAACCAGGCGAACTTCACCATGTCCGGCAGCGGCGGCACCGTCCGTCAGACCCCGGCCATCTTCGCCTGGCAGGCCCACGGCCTGGGCCAGAACCAGCCCGACCCCTCCGTGATGATCTCGCAGGTCGACGTGCCCGGCGAAGGCCGCTTCCACGTCGCCTCCAAGGCCGTCGACCTGGGCAACGGCACCTGGCGCTACGAGTACGCGATCCACAACCAGAACTCGCACCGCAGCGCCGCGTCGATCTCGATCCCGGTCAACACCGGCTCGTCGAACTACGGCTTCCACGGCATCTCCTACCACTCGGGCGATCCCACGGAGAACACCCCGTGGGCCGTCACCGACAACGGCAGCAGCGTGACCTGGGCCACCTCCACCTACGACGTGAACCCCAACGCCAACGCCGTGCGCTGGGCCACCATGTACAACTTCTGGTTCGAGACCAACGCCGCGCCGACCACCGGCAACGTTGAGATCGGCCTGTTCCGCCCGGGCACCCCGTCGTCGCTCTCCGCCGTCGCCCACGTGCCCACCCAGGCCGCCAACTGCCTCGGCGACTTCAACGGCGACGACCTCGTCAACTTCTTCGACATCTCGGCGTACCTCGACGCCTACACCGCCCAGGACCCGTCCGCCGACGTGGCGGCCCCCTTCGGCGCCTTCAACTTCTTCGACGTGTCCGCCTTCATGGACGCCTACAACGCCGGCTGCCCGTAACCGACTCGCACCACACACGGTGAACGACAAGGCCCCGCACCACGCGGGGCCTTGTTCTTTTTTGGGCCGCCCGTTCCGGAAACCCGGCCCGGCTCCGTCAGGCCGTGCCGTACATCCGGTCGCCGGCGTCGCCCAGCCCGGGCAGGATGTAGCCCCGCTCGTCGAGCCGCTCGTCCAGCGCCGCGGCGTAGACCTGCAGGTCGGGGTGGTCCCGCCGCAGCCGGGCCACGCCCTCGGGCGCCGCCACGAGACAGATCATCCGCAGGTCGGTCGCTCCAGCCTCCCGCAGCAGGCTGACCGCGGCGGAAGCGCTGCCGCCGGTCGCCAGCATCGGGTCGACCAGCACGACCGGCCCGGCGTCGAGGTCCTTGGGCAGGCGGCTGAGGTAGGTCATCGGCTCGAGCGTGCGCTCGTCGCGGGCCATGCCCAGGTGACCCACGCGGGCCTCGGGCATCACGTCCAGGATCCCGTCGATCATCCCGAGCCCCGCCCGCAGCACCGGCACCAGCGTGATCACCCCCCGCACCCGGTGGCCGGTGGTCTCCACCAGCGGCGTGCGCACCCGGAACGTCTCCGTCTCGAACGACCGCGTCACCTCGTACACCATCAGGCCGGCGATCTGCGCCAGCGTGGCGCGGAAGAGCCGGTAGCTCGTCGTCTCGTCGCGGATGATCGTGAGCTTGTGGCGGATCAGCGGGTGGTCGAACACGACCAGCCCGCCGGAGTTGGTGTCGGTCATGGGCCCAGTTTACCCGGGGGGGACGACGCCCCGCGGGGCGTGCCCGCCAGCACCGCGTCCGACCGGTGCGCGGTGACCACCCCGCCGGGCGGCTCGCGCGTCACGGTGAACCGCTCGGCGCACGCCACCGGCACGCCGGGACGGAAGGCCACGATCGACTCGCCGCGGTGGTCGGGAATCACGTCGAAGACCCCGCCGCTGACGGGGTGGGTCGTGTCCCGGCCCCCGTCCTGGATCCAGAGCTGGTACTGCCAGCGGTCCGGGTTGTTAGGGGGCAGCTCGTTCAGCCGGAGGTACCCGACCTGCATGCGTTCGTTCCACAGCGCCTCGCCCGCCGGGCCGGCGTCGGCCAGCTCGCCGGCCCCTTCGAGCCCGACGATCACCGTGTCGCCCGCCGCCTCGATCGTGTCGTACTCGGGTTCGCCGTGCCCTTCGCTCCCACGCCCGCCGGTCCACGCCCACGCGGCCAGGCCGCACCACACCGCCGCGACCAGCCAGCCCGAGGTTTCCATGAACCCGGCCTGTCTGGCCCCGCGGGCCCGGCGGACGACGCCGGTCGCCGGGCCGACCAGCCGCTCGCCGAGGCCCCGCAGTTCCGCGCGCAGGTCGTCCGGCAGGCGGCCTTCGGAGGGGTCGTCGAGCGCGAGCGTGAGCCAGGCCACGGCCGGCTCGAAACCCGGGTGGCCCGCGCGGTCGAGCAGGACGCTCAGCTCTTCCGCGCTCGCCGGGGACAGCTCGCCCAGGGCCCGGTCCGCCAGCAGCTCGCCCAGCCGCTCGGTCTCGATGGGTCGCAGCGCTTTCACCCGTCCACCTTGCCCGGAACCGCCATCGCCTCCGCCACCCGGCGCAGCCCGCGCCGGACGCGCGCCCGCGCCGTCTCGGCCGGGACTCCGGTGGCCGCACCGACCTCCGCGTGGTCCAGGCCGAGGCCCACCGCCATCAGCAGCGCCCCGCGTTCCTCGGCGGCCAGCCCGCGCAGAGCGTTCCCGGCCCTCGGGCATTCCGGCCCCCACGCCTCCGACCCCGCGGGCCCGGGCGGGCCCTTGGGCATCGCGGCCCGGCGGGCGCCGGCGCGTTTGGCGTCGAGGAGGTGGCGGCGGGCGAAGTTCATCACGAACACCGGCTCGGCCGACTCCTGCGGGTCGAACCGGTGCGCCGAGGTCCACAGCAGCAGGAAGATCTCCCGCGTCGCGTCGTACGCGGCGGGGCCGTCCCCCAAGAACCGCACCGCCATCCGCCAGACCGCGTCGCCGTAGCGATCCAGGCAGGCGTCGACCGCCGCGCCGTCACCCTCGGCAACACACTCAAGCATCTCGGGCACGCGCGGCTCCCTGTTCTCGGAAAAGCCCGCCGCCCCGTGCGAGGGGCGAGCGGACGCGGGGTCTGATGCGGGTCCGGCCAAGCCGGGAGCCCGCGAACCCGGGCCGGACGGGCCTGCCCGTCCGCCCGGTTGTGTCGGCCGTCACGCGTTCCCGGGTCCTTTGGGTCCGGGTGACGGTCGCTGGTTCAGAGGGCCCGGGCCGGTCCGCACGGATGAGAGGGCACCCGATACCGTGCTCGCAACGCTCGTTCCTCCACCGAAGCGCCACGCCCGACCGACCCGGGCCTCGACCCTTGCGACGGGCGCGAGGGTCGCGGGGGGAGAAGAAGGAGGGGACCGGTTACTCGCTCCAGCGGCTCACGCTGGTGGCGACGCCTTCCTCGGACAGGGTCGCGCGGACCTTGCCGTTGGTGACGAGCACGGCCTTGGCGTCGGACTTCTCGCCGTCGAGCATGAACACGGTCGTGTCGTTCCAGGTCACCTGGCGCTCCTCGCCGCTCTCGAGAGCGACGGTGAAGGTCTTCTCGTCCACGTTCGCGCTCTTCACGACGCCGTTGACCTCGTCCGCGGCGACCGCGACGAGGTTGACGGCGGGGGCCTCGACGGCGGGGGCGCCGAAGAAGAGGGAGCACGCCATCACGGTGGTGTTCAGAATCAGCATTGCGTTCTCCTTGATGCCGTCCGGGTTCCGCCGCTCTGCACGACGCTCCCCCGGACACGCATAGAGATACCCAGCCGCTTCCGGCCGCCCGGTGAACCCCGCGTGAAACAGGTATCATTTTGGCGGTGGACGCTGGCTTTTGGCCGGAAAACGGCCGATCCGGCCCCCCAGATTCACAGGCCCCAACAAGGAAACAGCCCCATGCCCGCCCCACTGACCGCCCTCGACCGGGCCGCGCTCGACGCCGCGTACGAGCAGGCCCTCGCCGGATTACGGGAGGGGGGTATCCCCATCGGATCGGCGCTCGTCGCCCCGGACGGCTCGGTCGTGGCGGTCGGCCACAACATGCGGGTGCAGTCCGGCGATCCCACGGCCCACGCGGAGACCGTGTGCGTCCGCAACGCCGGGCGCCGGCGCGACTGGCACACGCTCACGCTCGCGTCCACCCTCTCGCCCTGCGCGATGTGCAGCGGGACTGCGGTGCTGCACCGCATCCCGCGGGTCGTCATCGGGGAGCACCGCACCTTCACCGGTCGCGAGGACTGGCTGAACGCCGAGGGCGTGGAGGTGATCGTCGCCGACGACCCGCGCTGCGTGGAGCTGATGCGGGCGTTCATCGCCGAGCGTCCCGACCTGTGGGACGAGGACATCGGCGTGCCCCCCGCGAGCTGAACCGCTCAATCCGGGTCGGGGTCTTCCGGCACGCCGACGGGCACCACCTCGACCTCCGCGTGCAGGCGGACGGGCTCGAAGAAGGTGCCGGGCAGCTCGCTGGCCCACGGGTCGCGCGGGTGGCGCAGCAGGGCGTAGGGCAGCGTGACCGTCAGACGCACGGATCCGTCCGACTCGATCACGGCCTCGGCCCGGCCGCGCCCGGGACCGCCGCCGAGCGCATCGGCCCGGGCGTTGTCGCCGTCCTTCGCGATGCCGCCGAGCGTGTCCTCGGGGTCGGAGAGCAGGTATTGGTTCGCCGCGTCCGAGGGCAGCGCGCAGGCCTCCAGGTCGCCGAGCGCGTAGCGGAGGTGGACGATCGCGGTTGCGGCACGGACGCGCACCGGCTGGTTGAAGCGCGCGCCGCGGACCTCGAGCGTGACGGACGACCCGGGGTCGATCCCGGCGAACAGGGCGCGGCCGGGTTCGATTTTGCGCAGCTCGACGCGGAGCAGGGCCCCCTCCGGGTGGCCGGCGCCGCGCTCGAGGCGGGTGCCCCCGAGCGAGACCGACGCCGCGAGGTTGCTGCCCTCGAACGGGGCGGCGTCGTTCGGCGCGCCGAAGGGGCGCTCGCCCACCAGCTCGCGGGGCCGGCCGGCGCTCGTCCACCGGACGCGGACGCCCGGCGTGGCGCTCTCGTCGACCAGGAGCAGGGCCGGGCGCGGCTCGGGGGCTCCCGCGGCGTCGTGGGCCGGGGTGTTCACCGGTTGCGTGGCGAGCAGGAGACCCAGTATCGTGACCGCCGCGGGCGAAGGCATCCGGCATTCTTCGCCCATCACCCGCCGCGGTTGCGTCCGGGTGCAACCGCCGGCCGCCGCGAGCGGATACTCCCGCGACCGATTTCCCCCCGCCGGGGGCGCGTTCTGCGTCCCCGCTCAACGCGAGGTCCTCAGCATGAATCCGTCCCGAACCCGTCGCGCGGTCGTTCTCGGACTTACTTTGGCGGCCGGGGCCGCCCACGCCGACGAGGACCTGCGCAAGCTCGCCGGTCGCCAGCCCGCCGAGTTCGGGCCGGTCTACCGGCTCGGCGACCCTGCGCCCCGGGGCATGTTCGACGCCTCCGGCATCACCCTGCTCTCGCACGTGCCGCTGAACAACTTCGCCGGCGTCGTCCGCGGGATGGGCAACGACTGCTGGGGCTACGTCTCCCCGTCCGGGCGTGAGTACGCCATCATGGGCCTGGAGGGCGGCTACGGCTTCGTCGAGATCACCGACCCGACCAGCCCCGTCATCGTCGCCACCATCCCCGGCCCCACGTCGATGTGGCACGACGTGAAGGTCGTCGGGCACTACGCCTACGGCGTGTCGGAGGGCGGCTCGGGCATCCAGATCATGAACATGGCCAACATCGACAACGGCCAGGTGACGCTGGTGCGCAACTGGACCGGCGGCGGCTACTCCACCACGCACAACATCGTCGCCAACGAGGACAGCGGGACGCTGTGGATCTGCGGCGCGAACGTCGGCAACGGCGGTCTGGTCCGCGTCAACATCGCCAACCCCGAGCAGCCGTCCCTGGCGGGCGGCTGGACGCAGATGTACGTGCACGATGCGCAGGTGGTCACCTGGGACCGCGGCCCGCTCGCGGGGCGTGAGATCGCCTTCTGCGCCGCCGGCTTCGACACGGGCCGCACCGAGACCGGGCTGCGCGTGGTCGACGTGACCAACCCCTCCAGCCCCCAGGTGCTCGCCACCGTGTTCTACCCCAACTCGGCCTACGCCCACCAGGTGTGGCTCAGCGAGGACCGGCGCTTCCTGTACCTCAACGACGAGCTGGACGAGGGCTCGCTGGTCAGCACGACCACCACCCGCATCGTCAACGTCGAGGACCCGGCCAACCCGTACCTTGTCGGCACCTTCACCAGCGGCGAGCCCGCCATCGACCACAACCTGTACACCCGCGACGGCCTGATCTTCCAGGCCAACTACCGCTCCGGCCTGCGCGTGTTCGACGCGCTCGACCCCGTCAACCCCACGCCGCTGGCGTACTTCGACACCTACCCGGGCTCGAACTCGGCCGACTTCAACGGGGCGTGGTCGAACTACCCGTACTTCCCGTCGGGCACGATCATCGTGTCGGACATCGAACGCGGCCTGTTCATGCTGCGTCTCGACGCCCGGCCGCGGGCCGTCGCGGTCGGCGCGACGGACAACCCGCGCACCGTCCGCCCCGGCGGCGGCACGCCGCTGTCCGCCCGCGTGTACCAGCGGTACGCCGACAACGCGGTGACGAGCGTCCAGATGATGATCGACACCGGCGCCGGCTTCGTGCCCGTGGCGGCGAGCGACAACGGCGACGGGACCTGGTCGGCCCCGACGCCGAGCGCCTCCTGCGGGGCCATCGTGCGGGCGTACTTCCGCGCCGTGACCGCCCAGGGCGACGAGGCCGTCTTTCCGGCCGGCGCGCCCGCGGAAACGCTCTCCTTCGAGGTGGCCGACGAGGTCCTCGAGCTGTTCGCGGACGATTTCTCCACCAACCAGGGCTGGGTCGTCGGCGCGCCGGGCGACAACGCCACCGCCGGCATCTGGACCCGCGTCCGGCCCGTCGGCACCGCCGCCCAGCCCGGCGCCGCCCTGTTCGGCGAGTTCTGCTACGTCACCGGCCAGCACACCGGCGGCGGCGTGGGCGGCAACGACGTGGACGGCGGGCGGACCACGCTGACCACCCCCGTCCTCGACCTCTCGGGCTACGACGACGGCGTGACCATCTCGTACTGGCGCTGGTACTCCAACTCGGCCGGCGCCGCGCCGTTCGCGGACGTGTTCCGCGTCGACATCTCCGGCGACAACGGGCAGACCTGGACCAACGTGGAGACCGTCGGCCCGACCGGCGACCAGGTCTCCGGCGGGTGGTTCCAGCACGCCTTCAACCCGGCGGACTTCGTCAACCTCGGCGGCCAGATCCGGATGCGCTTCGTCGCCGACGACGCCGGGGCGGGCTCCGTCGTCGAGGCCGCGATCGACGGCTTCCGCGTCGAGACGCTGCTCTGCGAGGACGCCACCGGCTGCTCCGTCGCCGACCTGGCCGAGCCGCAAGGCACGCTCAACTTCTTCGACCTGGCGGCATACCTCGACCTGTACGCGTCGCAGGACGCCGGGGCGGACTTCGCCGCGCCGTTCGGCGAGCTGAACTTCTTCGACCTGGCGGCCTACCTCGCGGCGTACAACGCCGGGTGCCCCTGACCCCGACGCACGCGGCTCCATCCGATAATCCCGAAAGCCCGCCTCCCAGGCGGGTTTTTTCGTGGTCGGGCGGGAACGGGTGCGGGCAAAGTCCCGGGGGAAGATATCCTCGTCTCCAGCGGCGGCCCCGGGCCGTCACGCACACGGGAGAGAGAGATGCGTACGACCGTCCTGCACGCCGGCGCCGTCGCCGCCGCTTTGACCACCGCCACGATCACCGCCGGCGCCGGAGCCCCGATCGCCTGGAACGCCGCGGCCGACGGCGTGTGGTCGCTGGCCGCCAACTGGAACCCCGCGACGGTGCCCGGGCTGTCCGACGACGCCGTGCTCGGCCTGAAGGGGGCGTACACCGTCAACCTCGGCGCCGTCAACGCGGGCGTCCACCACCTCACCATCGCCAACCCCAACGCGACGCTCCAGATCAACTCCGCGCGCACCCTCGACGTCGTCGGCGGCGCGCACAACCTCGGCGTCATCATCGTCAACCCGACCACGGGGCAAGCCGCCGCGATCCTCCGCGTCGCCGACGGCGTCACGATCAGCGGCGGCGGGCGGATCACGCTCAACGCGCCCATCGCACGCGCCCAGATCACCCCCGCCACTCCGGGCGCCGCTTTCACGCAGTCCTCGGGCCACACCATCAATGGCTACGGGCAGATCACCGCCGCCCTGACCAACAACGGCCTCGTCTCGGCGGACGTGCCGTCCCAGGGGCTGGTCCTCACGAGTTCCCCCCTCGCCAACAACGCCCAGATGCAGGCCGTCGGCGGCGCCACCCTCGCCCTCACCGGCGCCACGGTCACCCAGGCCCCCAGCGCGACCATCACCGCCGACGGGACGGGCAGCGCCGTGCAGCTCAACGGCGCCGCCGTCGTCGGCGGCACGCTCCGGGCCGTCAACGGCGGGGTGATCACCGTCATCACCGGGGACTCCGCCATCGAGTCCCTGAGCCTGACCGGCGAGAGCCAGATCACCAGCACGCGCACCCTCACCGCGACGGGGAACATCGCCCACACCGGGCGCATGCTCGTCAACTTGACCAGCGGTCAGTCCGCGGGCATCCTCCGCGTCGCGGACGGCGTCGTGTTCACCGGCAACGGCCGGATCACGCTCAACGCGCCAGGCGCACGCGCCCAGATCACCCCCGCCACCCCCGGCGCGGCCTTCACGCAGTCCCCGGGCCACACCATCGACGGCTTCGGCCAGGTCACCGCCGCCCTGACCAACAACGGCCTTGTCTCCGCGAACGTGCCGTCCCAGGGGCTGATCCTCTCCACCGCGCCCCAGACCAACAACGCGCAGATGCGCGCCGTCGACGGCGCGACACTCGCCCTCATCGGGACCACGGTCACCCAGGCTTCCGGCGCGGCCATCACCGCCGACGGGGCGGGCAGCGTCGTTCAGCTCAACGGGTCCACGATCGTCGGCGGCACGCTGCAGGCCGTAAACGGCGGCGTGATCACCGTCCTCAACGCCGACTCCGCCATCCACTCCATCACGCTCGCAGGCGACAGCCAGATCAGCACATCGCGCACGCTCGACGTCACGGGCGACGTCACCCACACCGGGAACATGGTCGTCAACCCGCTCGTCAACCTGGCCGCCAGCAGCCTCCGCGTCGCGGACGGCGTCACGTTCACCGGCAACGGGCGGATCACGCTCAACGCCCCCGGCGCACGCGCGCAGATCATCCCCGCCACCTCAGGCGCGACCTTCACCCAGGCCGCGGGCCACACCATCGCCGGCTACGGACAGATCAGCGCCTCCATGATCAACAACGGCCTCGTCTCTGCCGACGCGCCGCCCCAGCCGTTGACCATCTCCACCGCGCCCCAGACCAACAACGCCCGGATGCAAGCCGTCAACGGGACCACGCTCGCCCTCGTCGGGACCACGGTCACCCAGGGCCCGAGCGCGACCATCACCGCCGACGGGGCGGGCAGCGTGGTTCAGCTCAACGGCGCCACCATTGCCGGCGGCACGCTCCAGGCCGTCAACGGCGGCGTGATCTCCGTCATCAACGCCGACGCCACCATCGACGGCCTCACCCTCGCCGGCGACTGCCAGATCCTCAACGGGCGCACCCTCAGCGTCACGAGCGACGTCACCCACGCCGGGCACATGGTCGTCAACCCCGCCGTCAACCTCGCCGCCAGCAGCCTCCGCGTCACCGACGGGGTCACGCTGACCGGCAACGGCCGGATCACGCTCAACGCCCCCGGCGTGCGCGCCCAGATCATCCCCGACAGCGCGGGCGCGGCCCTGAACCTCGGGCCGGGCCAGCGCCTCGAGGGCATCGGCCTGATCGGCGCCCAGCTCAACCTCGACGGCACGCTCGCCCCGGGCCTGCCCGTTGGGTCCATGACCGCCAGCCAGCCGATCATCCTCTCCGATTCCGCCGTCTTCGAGGCCGAGATCGCGGCCAACAACGCCGCGGACCTGCTCAGCTCCACCTCGACCTTCCACGCCGACGGCACGCTGGCCGTGGCCTTCGTCAACGGCTTCAACCCGGCCACCTACTGGTCCGCCACCGTCGTGACCGCCGGGCAGGGCGTCACCGGGGCCTTCGACAGCATCGACGCCCCGCAGCCCGCGGACAACCGCCTCGAGTTCCGCGTGATCTACGGCCCCACCCAGATCCGGATCGGCGCGTTCTGCAAGGGCGACACCAACGCCGACGGCCTGCTCAACTTCTTCGACATCTCGACCTTCCTGACCGACTTCAACGAGGGCAGCCCGAACGCGGACATCGCGGCCCCTTTCGGCGCCCTCAACTTCTTCGACATCGCGGCCTTCCTGGACCGCTACAGCCAGGGCTGCCCCTGACCGCGCCCCGTCATGAACAAAGCCCGCACGGCGCTGGCCGTGCGGGCTCGGATGCGGGCGACAGGGATCGAACCTGCACGGGTTGCCCCACGGGAACCTAAATCCCGCGCGTCTGCCAGTTCCGCCACGCCCGCGCTCGCGTCGTCACGACGCGCCGGGCCCGGCCTCGCCGGGTCCGGTTGATTGTTGCCCCGTCGCGCGGGGGCGGTCCGTCCCAATTCTTCGGCCCGGCGGCGAGCGACCACCCGATATCATCAGGTCACGAACCGCCCACCGGGCCCAGACGGGAGATCCACCGTGCGATTCCGCGACCAAGTGGCGCTCACGCTGCCCGCCCTGCTGCTCCGCCTCGCCCTGTGCGCGATCTTTCTGTGGGCGGGCCTGGGCAAAATCCTCGGAGAGATGACGGTCACCGGGGCCGACGCGGCCCGGCTGACCAACCTGGGCGTGCATCTGACGCCGCCCCCCGGAACGGGCTCGCCGGCCGACGTGCCGCCCGCGCCCCTCCCCGAGAACACCCCGGCCCCGACGCGCCCGCTGCCCGAGCCGCCCCCGCCGACCGAGCTGATCACGCCGGACAACCCCGCGGCGCAGCCCCCGGCCCCGTCCGGCTCCGCCGGCGACGACGACGCCGGGGCCGCCCCGCTCTCGATGCGCTTCGACGCGCCGCGTTGGATCCCGGTCCAGCTCAGCCGCGGGCCGTACAACGCGGCGGACTTCCCCGGCGAGCACCGCGTCCAGCGGGTCCACGGGGTCACGCTGGTCCTCTCCAAGGCCGCCGACCCCGGGCTCGACGCCCAGTCCCGGCCCATCCCGCGCACCATGCCGACCTGGGTGGGCGCGGACCGCTGGCCGATCTACCTCGCCTGGGCCGCCGCCGTGAGCGAGATCCTCGCCGCGTGCATGCTGCTGCTCGGCGTGCTGACCCGCCTGGGCGCGCTGCTGGTGGCGGGCATCATGCTCCAGGCCATGTGGCTGACCCAGATCGGCCCCGCGGTGGTCGGGCGCGTGCCGTCCTACCTCGGCCTGCTGCCGTCCGCGGCCGACCCGTGGGACCCCGCGGCCTACCAGTCGCTGTGCTTCCAGGTCTGCTGCTTGGTGATGGCGCTCGCGGTGTTCTTCCTGGGTTCCGGGCCGGTCGGGCTCGACCGAGCCCTGTTCCGCTCCACCGAGCGGCTCGAGCGCGCCGAGGAGCCCGCCCGCAAGCGCTCGACCTTCGATCGCCGCCCGACCGACACGCCATGACGCCCGACGGTCCAGCCCGCCGCAACGCCGCCCGCTGGATCCTCCCGCCCGCCGCCTCCATCGCCGTCCACGCGGGCCTGCTGGCCGCGCTGGCCGCGGTCACCGTGGAAGTCACCCGCGAGAAGCCCGCGCCCAAGGCCCAGCGGGTCACGCTGGCCGCCCCCGCGACGCCCCCGCCCGTCCCGGAATCGCTCCCCGCCACGCCCCCCCCGCCGGGCGCGTCGGAAGCCGCGGCTCCGGGCGCGATCCCCGCACCGGCGGAGCCCGCCGCCGTCGCCCGCGCCGCGGAGGCCGCCGTGAGCGCCCCCGCCGCGACCGCCCGGCCCCCGCAGCCCAAACCCGCCCCCATGGCCGAGGCGATGCTCGGCCCGTCCAGCGCCGCCGCGCCGACGGTGCGTTTCGCCGACGTGGACGCGACGCCCGCCCGGTCGGTGGTGTTCGTCGTCGACGCGTCCGGCGCGGTGGCCAGCGCCTTCACCTTCGTCCGGGAAGAGCTGCTCCGGTCGATCGACCAGCTCAGCCCGACCCAGCGCTTCCAGGTGATCGTGTTCCCGGGCCCGGACGGCACGCCGCCGCAGGTTTCGCCCGTGAACCGCGGGGGTCTGGCCCTGGCCACGCCGGCCTCGAAGAAGGCCGTGGCCGAGTGGATGGAGTCGTTCCGCCCGCGCGGGGCGTCCGAGCCGCTCGCCGGGCTGCGCCGCGCGCTGGAGATGCGCCCGGACCTGGTCATGCTCATCACGCGGTCGATCGAGCGCACCGGGCCCCACGCCGCGTGGGGGGCCGGCCTGCACGACACGCTGGACGAGCTCGACAGGCTCAACCCCGCGGACCGCGCCGGGCGCCGGCGCACCGCCATCGCCGCCGTGCAGCTGCTCGACCCCGACCCCACCGGCATCATGCCCGCGATCGCCGCGCGGCACGGCCAGGGCGTCACGGACTACCGCGTGGTCAGCGCGGACAACCTCGCCTCGATGCAGGCCCGGCCGCCCCGCGCCCGCGGGAACGCCTCGGACACGGTCGACGCCGCGGCGTCGCTGCTGGCCGAGCTGGACGACGCCGGCGTGGCCCTCCGCGTGGTCCACGGCCTGCCGGACGAGGCCGACCGCACGCGAGCGCGCGAGCTGGCGTCCCAGGCGGCGGGGCTGGCCGCACGCGAGCCCGACGATGCCCGCGCCCGGGTGCTCTTCGCCCGGGCCCGCTCACTCGCGGGGACTCCGGACGCCGACGCTGTCAGCACGCTCGGCGCGGAGCTGCTCCACGACGCGGACGCCGACGCGTGGCGCCGGCTGGCCCTCGTCGACGCGCTGACCCTGTCGGACCGGCCGGACGACGCGCTGGCCGAACTCGACGCGCTCGCGGCCGACGCCCGGGAACTCCCGCTCTCCCCCGCGACGCTGGCCCGCATCGCGGTGACGGGCGCGGCGCTGGGACGCGGCCCCGCCGACCTGGAGGCGGCCCTCCGAGCCCCCCCGCTCGGCGGCGCTCGCGCCGGGCCCGACCCGTACTGGACCCTGGCGATGGCCGAGGCGATGGTGCGTTCGCGCCTGCGCGCCGGCGATTCCGACCCGTACCGGCCGCTGCTGGACCTGCTCGCCTGGGCGCAGCGCGAGGGCGTGCCCTCGTGGACGCCGCTGGCGCACGACCGGATGGCGCGTGCCGCGGCCCTCGCCCCGGACACCCTCCGGCACGCGCCGGGCGTGGTGCGCCTGGCGGTCGCCGAGGCCTGGTCACGCTCGCCCGCGACGCGGGCCGACGCCGAGGAGCTTCTGGAAAGCCTGATCGGGCGTGACGCGCCGGAGCGTCCCGCCGCGCTGTGGCGCCTCGCCCTGCTCGACCGCGCCCGCACGCCCTCCACGGAAGCCGCCCGCCGCCGGGCCGCGGAACGGTTCGCGACGCTCGCCATCGACCACCCCGACCACCCCGACGCCCCCGACGCCCTCGCCGCGGCGATCGCCCTGACGGGCGACCCGGACGCCCTGCGCCCGCTGCTCGACCGCGCCGTGCGCACGCTCCCGGATCGCCCGGAGATCGACCTCTGGCGTCTGAACCTGGCCGAGCTCAGCGAGGGGACCGCCCGGCTGGACGCGCTCGAGCCGGTCACGCCCGGGACGCGCGAGGCCACCCTGGCGCGTGCGGCGTACGCCGAGACGGCCGAGTCCGTGCTCGCGGCGAGCCCCGACGAAGACCACGCCGCGCTCGCGCTGCGCACCGCGGCGTACCTGGCCCGCCACGACGCCCCCGAAGCGCCCGCCTGGCTCGTCCGCGCATCGGCCGCCCTGCTCTCCACCGAGCCGGTCCGCGCGATCGAGCTGGCCGAGCAGGCCCTCACGCGGGCGCGGGCGCTCGGACGGCCGACCGAGGAAGCGGAGCTGGCGCTCGCCCGGGCGCAGGTCGCCGCCAAGCGCACCGCCAACGCGCTGACGACGCTGACCGCGCTGGCCACGCGTCTGGACGCCGAGGGCTCGCGCGGCCCGGCCTTCTGGGAGGCGTGGACGCTGCTACTGGAGGTCGGCGGGCCGCACGACCCCGAGGCCGCCCGCGCCCACCTGGCGCGGCTCACGCTGCTCGACCCCCGACTCGGGGGCTCGCCGTGGTCGGACCGGTTGAACGCCCTCCGTGCCGAGCTGGACACCACGACACCGGGCACGCCATGACAACCATCATCGATGACGTTCTATCCCTCAAACTCGCGGACGACGTCGAAGTGCACCGGGAGCCCGGCTCCTGGCAGGGACCGGACAGTGTTGTTCTTACGCGAGCAACAACCCCAGAAGCGGGAGGCTTTCTGCTGCGCATTGAGCACTTCGAAGTACCCGATGGCTGGCTAGCCTTCTATGACCTGCGCGGCAGACTCTGCAAGCCCGTGTACCGGCTCGCGGCGGCTTGCGAGGCGATGAGGCTTCCGCCCGACCGTCAGGGCATTCTTCAACTCTGCACGCTCCTCTCGCAACGCCGGTATCGGCTTTGCGAGAGGAAAACGATCCTGCGGCGTCGGTGGACGCTTGGGCCGTGATCTCCGAGACGCCCGCTTTGCTCGATTCGGCGACACTCGCTACACTCGCCCCGTGCCCGCCGTGACCACCACCCCGCGCCAATCGGACGTCATCCCCCACGAGCTCGCCGACGCCCTGCGCGGGCGTTTCCTGGTGTTCGACGGGCCGGACGGCTCGGGCAAATCGACCCAGCACAAGCGGTTCATCGCCGCGGCCCGGGCCGTGGGCGTGCCCACCGTGGAGGTCCGCGAGCCCGGCGGCACGGAGGTCGGCGAGCGCATCCGCCGCGCCCTGCTCGACCACCTGGAGCGCGACGAGATGTCGCTGCGATGCGAGATGCTGCTCTACATGGCCAGCCGCGCGCAGCTCTGCGAGCAGGTCATCCGCCCGGCCCTGCGGGAGAACCGGCTGGTCGTCGCCGACCGGTTCATCAGCTCCACGCTGGTGTACCAGGGCCACGCGGGGGGCATCCCCATCGCGGAGATCGAGGCCGCCGGGCGCATCGCCACCCAGGGGGTGTCGCCCGACGTCACGCTGATCTTCGACGTGGACCAGCGCACCGCCGCGTCGCGCCTCAACCCGCTGCTGGACCGCATGGAGTCCAAGGGGGCCGATTTCCACGCCCGGGTCCGGGCGGGATATAAGGCCCTGATCGGGCAGGGCGGCGCCTACCGGCGCGTGGACGCCCGGGGCGAGCCGGACGAGGTCTTCGCCAACATCCTCGACGCCCTCCGCGCGGCCCTTCTCGCGGCCTGACGCCTACTCGGCCTTGCGCCCCGCGATCACCGACTGGTCGAACAGGCCGTGCTTCTCCGCGGGCGTGAAACGCACCTGCGCGAAGAACCGGGACCAGTTCGCCCTCGCGAACCCCTCGGGCACGACCGCCTCGCCGTAGTAATCGTCCGGCCAGAGCTGGCCGTTGTTGGCCCCGTCGAAGCAGAACTCGCCGCGGTCGTAGCGGGCGTTCCAGGCGTCCACCCCCACGAACGACGCCGCGGTGCCCCGCGCGTGCGGCGGCACGTCGCCGGAGCGGCGCACCGACTCGGTGTACGCGATGAACGCGCGCGGGCGCGTCGTGACGACCAGCACGCCGCCGGGGCGCAGGACGCGGGCCAGCTCCCCGATCCAGGCCATGTGCGCAGGCTCGCTGAGGTGGCTGAAGACCGAGTACGCGACCACGAGGTCCGCCGACGCATCGGGCAGGTCCGTCGGCGGCAGGAAGGGGATCTTGCGCACGGCGCAGGGCAGGCCGGTCGAGCGGCACAGCTCCAGAGGCTGGTCCATCACGTCGCAGCCGAGGACCTGCGACGGCTCGAAGTCGCGCAGCAGCGTCTGCGTGATGCGGCCCCAGCCGCAGCCTACGTCGACGACCTCCAGGCCGGGCCGGGCGGTGTCCAGGCCCATGGCGCGGGCCTCCGACAGGAACAGGTTGACGGCGTTGATGGCCTGCTCGAATGTCGCCCGGTGGCTCCGCCCGGTGAACTGCTTCTGGAACTCCTCCGGCGGCAGCGCGGGCAGCAGACGCGCCAGGCGTGCATCCGCCGAGCGGCCCTCGGTCAGGGCCCACAGCCAGTCCTCGTCGGCGCAGCCCCGGAACAGGTCGCGGAGGCTCGCGTCCTGCGGCGCGGCGGCCAGGCGGGCCCGCCCCGGCGGGGGTGCGGCCGGCGCGGGGGCCGGCACGGGGGTTGCGGGCTTCTTGGAACGGTTCAGGAAGGAGATCCTCATGCTGCCCCTCCGCCGGCTCAGCCAACCACGATGTTCACCAGACGCCCGGGCACGACGATGACCTTGCGCACCGTCTTGCCCTCGATGAGTTCCTTGATCCGCGGCTCGGCCAGCGCGGCGGCCTCGGTGGCGCCCGCGTCCGCGCCGGACGGCACGGTCACCTTGCCGCGGAGCTTGCCGAGGATCTGCACCGGGATCTCGACCTCGTCGTCGACGAGCATCGCGGGGTCGTGCTCCGGCCAGGGCGCCAGCGCCACCGACGCGCCCCCCCCCGGCGCGTGCATGCCGAGCCGGTGCCACAGCTCCTCGGCCAGGTGCGGCGTGAAGGGGGCGACGGCCCGCACGAAACGCGAGGCCTGATCGCGGGTGAGCGTGCGAGCCTCGTTGACGAACTCGAAGACCGCCGCGATCGCGGTGTTGAAGTTCAGGCCCTCCACGTCCGCCGCGACCTTGGCGATCATTCGGTGCAGGCGTTTCTCCGTGCCCCCGTCCGGCGCCTCGGCAAGGCGCAGGGCGCCCAACTCGTCGACCATCATCCGCCAGATCTTCTGGAGCAGGCGGTGCAGGCCCACGATGTCGCGCGTGTTCCAGGGCTTGGAGGCCTCCAGCGGGCCCATGTACATCTCGTAGAGCCGGAAGGTGTCGGCCCCGAACTCGGCGATCACGTCGTCGGGGTTGATGACGTTCTTGAGGCTCTTGGACATCTTCGCCGTGATGCGGGTCACCGGCGAGCCCGTGCTCACCTCGACGTACTCGGGCCGCTCGTCCGTGCCGCGGTTCTCCACCTCGTCGACGGGCACGAGCGACCGGTCGGCCCGCTGGTAGGCGTGGCTGGTGATCATGCCCTGGTGGAAGAGCTTGTGGAACGGCTCGGGCGTGGAGACCTCGCCCAGGTCGAAGAGCACCTTGTGCCAGAAGCGGGCGTAGAGCAGGTGCAGCACGGCGTGCTCGTTGCCGCCGATGTACAGGTCCACGCCGCGCTCGCCCATCCAGTACCGCTCGGCCTCGCGCGACACGAAACGGTCGGGGTTCTTCGGGTCGCAGTAGCGCAGGAAGTACCAGCACGAGCCCGCCCAGCCGGGCATGGTGTTCGTCTCGCGCCGGACGGGCGCGTCCGGCGGCAGGCCCTCGACGCCCGCCTCGCCCGCGGTCGTCTCGACCCAGACCCCGGCCTTGGCCAGCAGCGGCATCGGGTCGTCGGACTCGACCGGCTGGTAGTCCGCCAGCGGCGGCAGGCGCACGGGCAGCGCGCTCTCCGACACCGGGTGGTGCTGCCCGCGCGCGTCGAAGACGATCGGGAACGGCTCGCCCCAGTAGCGCTGGCGGCTGAACAGCCAGTCGCGCAGGCGGTAGTTGACCCGCCGGGCGCCCACCTGGTGCTCGGTCAGCCACTCCACGATGCGCCGCTTCGCGTCCGCGATGCGCAGCCCGTTGAGGAAGCCCGAGTTGATCGCCGGGCCGTCGCCGGTGTACGCCTCGCCCTCCCAGCCCTCGGGCGGCTGGACCGTGCGCACGATCGGCAGGCCGAACGCCTTCGCGAAGTCCCAGTCGCGCTGGTCCTGCGCCGGCACGGCCATGATGGCCCCCGTGCCGTAGCCCATCAGCACGTAATCGCTCGTCCACACCGGCACTCGGGCCCGGGTCACGGGGTTGAGCACGTACACGCCCGTGAACACGCCCGTCTTCTCGTGCGACTCCTGCCGCTCCACGTCCGAGCGGTTGCGCGCCCAGCGGGCGTACTCGCCCAGCGCCGCGGCGTCGGTCTCGGGGTGCGGCGCGTCCAGCGTGAGTTCCACCAGCGGGTGCTCGGGCGCGACGACCATGTAGGTCGCGCCGAAGATCGTGTCCGGGCGTGTGGTGAACACGCGCAGCGACTCGCCGGACGGGTTGCCGTGCGGGTCGAGCAGCGGGAAGTCGATCTCCGCGCCCTCGGACCGGCCGATCCACTCGGCCTGCTGCGTCTTGGTCGAGTTCGGCCAGTCCAGGCCCGCCAGGTCGTCCAGCAGGCGCTCGGCGTAGGCCGTGATGCGGAACATCCACTGGCGGAGCGGCTTGCGGAACACGGGGTAGCCCCCGCGCTCGGACTTGCCGTCGATGACCTCCTCGTTGGCCAGCGCGGTGCCGAGCTTGGGGCACCAGTTGACGGTCTGCTGGCTCAGGTAGGCCAGGCGGTACGAGTCGATGATGGCCCGGCGCGTCTCCTGGTCGAGCGTGCCCCAGTCGCCCGCGTCCGTGCCGTCGGGCAGGTCGCCCGCGCCGACGTACTCGGCCGCGTGCGGGTTGAGCGCCACCCGGCGCTCGCCGCGCTCGAACTCGGCCACCAGCTCGTCGATGTGCCGGGCCCGCCCCCGCCCGCCGTCGGCGCTCGGGTCGAACCACGCGTTGTAGATCTTCAGGAAGATCCACTGCGTCCAGCGGTAATAGCCCTCGTCGATCGTGCCGAACTCGCGCTCCCAGTCGTACGAGAAGCCGAACCGCTTGAGCTGGCGCCGGAAGTTGTCGATCGCCCGGCGCGTCGTGACCTCGGGGTGCACCCCCGTCTGGATCGCGTACTGCTCGGCGGGCAGGCCGAACGCGTCCCACCCCATCGGGTGGAGCACGTTGAACCCCTTCATCCGCTTGTAGCGGCAGATGATGTCCGTCGCCGTGTACCCCTCCGGGTGGCCCACGTGCAGGCCCGCACCGGACGGGTAGGGGAACATGTCCAGGCAGTAGAACTTCGGACGCGACGCGTCGAAGCCCGGCTCGCCGGGGTTCGGCTGGGCGTAGACGCGCTGCTCCTCCCACCAGCCCTGCCAGCGGGTCTCGATCGCGTCGGCCATCGCGGCGTCGTAGCGGGACTGCGTGCTCTCGGGCCGGGTGCCAGGGGTGGTCATGCGTGGTGTCCGTCGCGGTGGGCGCTCACGGCCCGGCCGGGCCGAGCCTATCCGAATTCGGGCGTGCAGGTCGAAAAACAAAGCCCCGCCGACGCGGGGCCTCCGGTGTCTTCGCACGGTCGAGGCGCAGCGTCAGCCGGGCGTCGGGATCCTTCGAAGCGGCGAGATGGTCCCTCCCGGGGTCGCCATGGGCGGATTGTAGACAATCACTCCCACCGCACCGCGCGCCCCACCAGCACCACCCGGTGCACCGGCCGCGTGGCGTAGACCGACCCGCCCGGGCGCTGGCGGTCCCCAGCCGTATCCCCCATCGGCTCGGCGACCGCGCCGCCGTCCAGGTCCAGCACCGCCGCCTCGTCCACGATGACCGCGTCCGCCCCGACGGCCGCGCCCTGGTCCCGCAGCGCCCGCTCCGCCGCGGCCCGCGCCTCGCCGATGCGGGCCTCGATCCGGGCGTCCGCGCTGGCCCGGACCCGCCCCACCACCGTGAAGGCCCGCTCGGGCTCGGCGTTCAGCAGCGCGACGGACGACCCGTCCGCCCCCTCGACGACCTGCACCCCCGGCGCCGGGCGGACCACCCCGGAGCCGTGCTCGCAGCCCCCCGCCATCCACACCGACGCCAGCGCGACCGCCCAGGTCATCCTCATGGCTCCGCCTCCGATCCGCCCGAACCGGGCGGGGGATTCAAGACCAGGTCCCCGGGCCCGTCCGGCCCGGGCGGACGCCCCCCGTCGTCCCGCCGGTCCGGGCCGACGGACCACAGCCGGTACGCGTCCGCCGGGCGGGTGGCCGCGGCGTCGATCAGCCGGTACCCGAACGGCTCGCCGTAGCCGAACGGGTCGGCGGGCAGGCGGGCGAACTCGACCGGCAGCAGAACCTCCAGGGCCGCGGGGTACCGCCCGGTCCGGGCCTGGTGGCGTTCCAGGGCGAGCATCACGCCCAGGCCGACCCGCTCGGCGCGGGCCGCCCGCCGGGCCGCGAGGTACGCCGCCAGGTCCGGCACGAAGGCCCCGGCCGCGCCCAGCCGCTCCGGGCGCTCCGCGAGGGCCTCGACCCGGGCCGCGGCGGCCCGCCGGCCCCGGGTCGATTCGGCCATGTCCGCGTACAGGCGCTCGATGGCCGGACCCGCGCCGGGCCGGCCCGCCTCCACGCAGGCGCGCAGGGCCCGTTCCCGCTCGGACGCCACGGCCCAGTCGATCGAGAACGGGCCGCCGTCCTCGTTCAGCCCGACCAGCTCGGCCAGGGCCCGGCCGCCGGGCTCGAACAGCCCCGCCGACACCGCCCGGCGCAGGGCCCGGTCGACCGCCGGGCCAGCCGCGAACCGCTCGGCCACGCCCGCCAGGCCCCGGCCGATGCCCAGGCCCCGCTCGATCCGCTCCGCGGCGACGGCCAGCGCGACCGCCCGGTCCGCGTCCCCCGCCGCAGCGACCCGGTCGATCTCCGCCGCGATGAGGGCGAGGGCTTGGGCCCAGGGGGCGTCGGGGGCCGCGGCGTGGGCGGGGGGCGTGATCCGCTCGGGCCAGGGGTCGGCGACCGCCGCGAGGATCCGATCAATGGCGAGGGGTTCCGCGCCGAGCGTCCGCCCGGCCTCCAGCCAGCGGTCCCAGCCCTCGCCGGGCGTCCGACCGACCTCGCCCGCGGCGAGGGCCCACCTTCGGGCCCAGCCGGCCTCGTCACCCGGATACCGGGGGGTCAGCGCCGACCGGGCGGCCAGCGCGGCCACCACGAGCACGGCCAGGCAGACGCCGGCCGCCCGGACGCGTTTCACGGGCCGGCCCCCGCGTTGTCGGCGTCGTCGTCGGCCGCCGGTTTGCGGGGGCGGTCGGGGGGCGGGCGGTTGAAGACGTGGTCGCCGGTGTGGTCCCGCTTGCGCAGCCCGTGGCCGGGGGCGTCCGGGTCGTCCTCGCCCCTGTCGTCCTCTCCGTCGGCCCCGACCGAGTAGAGCAGGTACGCCGCGGCGGGGTCGTCGCTCGCGGGGTCAACCACTCGGTATCGCAGCGGGCCGGACGCGGCGTAGAGGTCGTCGGGCAGGCGGTCGAGCAAGTCGGGGACGAGCCGGTCGAGCGTGTCCGGGTACGAGCCGTGGGCGTCGCGCCAGCGCTCCAGGGCGATCATGACCAGCGTCGCGTCGCGCTCGGCGGACGCGGCCCGGCACAGAAGGCCCACCATGCGGAAGTCCGGCAGCGTGATGTCCAGCAGGGGGCGGCGGCGGCTGTACAGCGTGTCGTTCCGCAGCCGCGTCATCAGGCGGTCGACGCGCTCCCGGGCCCGGGCGTCGCCGGCGGTCTCGGCCGCGACCCCGTCGGTCATGGCGGACTCGAACAGCGCGGCCTGGTCGGACGCCATGGGGAAGCCGGTGGGGCCGGACCGGATGACGGCGAGCCCCAACTCCCGATCCATGCGCACCGTCCACGCGAGGTCCGGGACGGGCGCTCCCGCGATCACGCGCCGGAAGGGTTCCGACCCGGCCCCGGCACGCAAAGAGGGCCGGACGACCCAGAGCACCTCTTCGACGATGGCGCTCCCAAGCAGGCCGCCGCTGATCGTCCCGGAGGAGCCCGCGATGCGGGCGAGCACCCAGGCACGCTCGATGCATGCCGCCACGGCGTCGAAGTCGCCCGCGGCGATCGCCCGGCGGAGTTCGGCGCGGACCGGGCCCCGGGACAGCTTCATGACGAAAGAGCGGGTCTCGTGCAGTTCCTCGTACAGATGTGGACGGCCCGGCGACGGGGGAACCGGCGCGGTGAAAACCACGCCGCGGAGCCCGTCGAGCGCGGCGGCCACGCGGTCCGGGTCGCCCGATTCGAGATCGGGGCGCACGAGTTCGAGCCGGTCCCAGCCCTCGCCGGGCGTGCGCCCGAACTCCGCCGCCGCGTCGTGCCATCGCGCGACCCAGCCCTCGGGCGTGGTCGGGTAGGCGGGCCCGCCGCGGGGCCTGGCGAACAGAACGGCCGCCCCGCCCCCCAGCGCGAGCAGCGCCCCGACGCCGAGAACCGCCCATCCCCGCTTCCTCACCGGGCGGCCCCCATCGCGCGTTTGCGCTCGAACAGGGCCTTGGCCTCGCCGGCGAGGTAGAAGCTGCCCAGGATCAGGATCGCGTCGTTGGGCTGCACGGCCCGGGCCGCGGCGTTGATGGCGCTGCGCAGGTCGGGCTCGACCAGGGCCATCGGGACGTCCTTGTGCGTGGCGAAGCGTGCGGCGAGCTGGGCCGGGTCGATGGCGCGCGGGTTGCACGAGGACCTGGTGAAGACCACCTTGTCCGCGCCGCGGGCCAGCTCGCGGAGCATGCCGTCCACGTCCTTGTCCGACGCGCAGCCGAAGACCACCACCATCGAGTCGTATTTGAGGTGCGCGCCCGACGCACGCAGCGTGGCCCGCACGCTCTCCGGCGTGTGCGCGCCGTCCACGATGATGCGGGGCGGGGCGTGGATCTCCTCCAGCCGGCCGTTGCGGGGCGTGCGCGCCAGCCCCGCCGCGACGGGCCGCTCCGGCAGCCGGAAGCCCCGGTCCCGCAGCTCGCACAGGATGGCCAGCGCCAGCCCGCAGTTGGCCGCCTGGTGCTCGCCGAGCAGCGGCACGGAGAGGTGCTCGTAGCCCGCGCCCTCCTCGCCGACGCACACGCGCGGGTGCGGCCCGCTACGCCCGTGGGCCGTCTCGAACCGGCACGAGTACAGCACGTCATCGCCCAGCACCCGCAGCGGCGCGCCGATCTCCGCGGCACGCTCGCGGAACACCCGCAGCACGCCCTCGTCCTGCGGCACGGTCAGCGTCACGACGCCGGGCTTCATGATGCCCGCCTTCTCCGCCGCGATCAGCTCGACCGTGTCGCCCAGGATGGCCGTGTGCTCCAGCTGGATGTGGGTCAGCCCGACCACCGCGGGGCGGACGACGTTCGTGCAGTCCAGGCGTCCGCCGAGGCCGACCTCCAGCACGGCGGCGTCGACCGCCTGCTCGGCGAAAACGAGCAAGGCCAGGGCGGTGATGACCTCGAAGAAGGTGGCCGGGCCGTGCTCGGCCTTGATCGCGTCCTCCGCCCCGCGCACGCGGGCCATGGCCGCGGCGAACGCCTCGCGCGAGATCGGCTCGCCCCCCACGCGCACCCGCTCGCGCACGTCCGTCAGGTGGGGCGAGGTGAACAGGCCGGTGGTGTAGCCGCACGCCTGGAGGCAGCTGGCGACCATCTCGCAGGTGGAGCCCTTGCCCTTGGACCCGGCCACGTGCACGATGGTCAACGCCTCGTGCGGGTCGCCCAGGGCGTGCGCGATGGCGCGTATGCGGTCGAGCTTCAGCGCGTCGGCCATCGAGCCGTCCTGGCGCGAGCGCTCGAGGTTCGTCCGGTTGTTCAGGTACGCGAGCGCCTCGTCGTAATCCACAACACACCGTCGCTTTCCGCCCCCGCCCGGTCCGGCCGGGAAGACCCGCCGGGCCCCGGGGCGCGCCATCGACCGAAGACGCCCGGGCCCGATCGTGCGCGCCCGCGCGGCCGAGACACCGGCCGCCGGACCAGTCTACGCGATCACCCCGCCCGGCCCATCCGGAAACACCCGCAAAGCGCGGGCGGAAGCCGCCTGCGTCATCAGGCGTTTCATCTCGGACACCGCGGCCCGCATGCCCACGTACACCGCACGGGACACGATCGCGTGGCCGATGTGCAGCTCCTCGATGCCCTCCAGCGCGGCCACCGGCCCCACGTTGTGGTAGTTCAGCGCGTGCCCGGCGTTGAACCGCATGCCCAGCCCGCGGATGCGTCGCCCGGTCGACTCCACCGCGCCCAGGGCGGCGATGAGCTCGCCCCGGCGCATGTCCCCCCCGCACGCCGCGAACGCGTGGGCGTACGGCCCGGTGTGAACCTCGCACACGTCGAAGCCCGCCCCGGCCGCGGCCTCGGCCTGGCGCGCCTCGGGGTCGATGAACGCGCTGACGATCATCCCCGCATCCTTCAACCGGGCGACCACGTCACGCAGACGCGCCGCCTGGCCCGCCACGTCCAGCCCGCCCTCGGTCGTCACCTCGTGCCGGCCCTCGGGCACCAGCATCGCCGTGTGCGGCCCGATGCGCCGGGCGATGCCGATCATCTCCTCCGTCGCGGCCATCTCCAGGTTCAGCTTCACCTTGACCATCCGACGCAGCAGGTCCACGTCCCGGTCCTGCACGTGACGCCGGTCCTCGCGCAGGTGGACCGTGATCCCGTCCGCCCCCCCCAGTTCGGCCTCGTGCGCGGCACGCACCGGGTCCGGCTCGCCCCCGTCGCCCGGCAGGTCGCGGTACCGGGCTTGGCGGACGGTGGCCACGTGGTCGATGTTCACACCCAGTTGGATCATGCGCGATCGTAGATCCGGCGGGGGCCGATCCGGCCCCCGCGCCGCCCGGCCCGGGGCGAAACCCTTGCATGAAGGCCCGGGATCCGGTACATTGCGCAACCGGACCGCAAACGGCCGGTGACCGACGGAGGGGCGTCGCGTGGCGTGGTGGACACAGGGACAGGGCGAAACGATCGCGACCGTTCTCGGCGGCGGGCTGGCCGGCATCGGGCTGGGGTTGGTCTGCGGCCTGATGCCCCTGTACGCATCGGCCCCGTGGGTGCGACGCGCCGGCCCGGCGATCATCTCGGCCGTGACGGGCGCGGGGGCCGTGCTGGCGGTGTTCGGCGCGGCGGCCCTCGCGATGGGGCAGCCTTCGCACGTGTGGTTCCCGCTGCTGTTCCCGGGCGGGCTCATCATGGCCCTCACACCGACGGTTCGCCGGTCGTGGCGCAAAGCCGTCGAGCAGCTCGACCGCAAGGCGGCCCCGGACGGGGCCGCGCCGGCCGCCGGGAGCTCCGCGTCGTGACGCGGTTGGGGTGGATGTTCGCGCTCGCCGCGGCCTGGTGCGCGGCGTTCGCCCACGGCGCCGAGCCGATCGTGCTGGACAACGGCGCCCGGGCCGTGTTCGACCCCGTGCCGGGCAGCGGGGCGGTGTCGGTCGTCGCCCTGTACCGGACGGGCTACGCCGACGACCCCGCCGGCCTGCCCCAGGCCGCCCACCTCGTCGAACACCTCCGCTGCACCGCCGACGCGGGCGAGACCCAGCCCGCGGGGATGCTGCAGCCCTGGACGAACGCCGAGACGCTCGCGACGGTCACCTACTACGACCAGAGCCTGCCCGCCGGGTCCGCCCGCCTCGGCATGGAGCGCGAGGCCGCCCGGCTCGCCCGCCTGCGCATCACCCAGGCGGACGTCGACCGCGAGATCCCGCGCATCCGGGCGGAGGTCGACGCGGTGGCCATGTCGCCCGGCCTGTTCGTGGGCAAGTTCGCGGCGATGGGCGCGGTGCAGGCGTGGCGCCACGGCGCGGACCGCGTGGCCGTCCGCGTCCCCGACGCGCCGAGCGTGGACCGGCTCGCCCCGCTGCTCGAACGCCACCGCGTCTCCGACCTGACGCTCTTCGTCACAGGCGACTTCGACCCGGGGGAGGCCGAGCGCGACTTCCGCGAGCTCTTCGGGCCCATCGAGCCCGGCGAACCGCCGGCGCCGGACGACGAGTCGCGTGCGCCGGAGACCTGGCCCGCCCTTCACCGCGCCGCCTGGGACGTGCCCGCAACGGTGGTGCTCGTGGCCCTGCCCGCGACCGACGCCGGCTGCGCGACCGAGCTCACGGCCCTGGTTTCCCGCGTCGCCTTCGCGCTCCAGCAGCGGCCGGAGGTCCGCTCGGTCGTCTCGTCGGGCCCGCAGATACCCGTCGGGGCGCTGCCCGCGTTCGTCGGGGTGTGCCTGCCGCCGGACGCCGACGCGGCGAGCGCGGTGGAGATGGTCCACGCCGCCCTCGACGACGCCGCCCGCACGAAGCCCGCCGACGTCCGGCGCTCCGCGGCCCACCTGGCCGCCCGGGTCGCGCGGCCGGAGGGCCAGGCCCTGCGCGTGCAGGCCGAGCGCCTCGCCGCGATGCGGGGCATGCCGCCGCACGCCGCCACCGCCGTGCTCATGGCCAACCCCGTCCTCCAGGCGGCCCTGGCGCCCGAGCCCGGTTCGTGCTCCGACGAGGAACTCGCGGCGCTGTTCGAACGCGCCCTGGCGCGCGGCAACCGGCGGGTGCTGGTGCTGTCCTTCGAGCCCTGACGCTCACACGGGCTGGGCGGCGAGCGCCTCCCACACGCCGCGGACCACCCAGCTCATCGCCTCCTTCGCCGCCAGCGTGGCCGAGGCGATGTGCGGCGTGAGGTGCACGTTGGGCATCATCAGGAGCGGGTGCTCCACCGGGATCGGCTCGGGCTCGTGCACGTCGAGCATGGCCTTGGCCTCCGGGCGGGCGCGCATGAAGTCGGCGCAGGCCTCTGGGTCCACCACGAAGCCGCGGCTGGTGTTGATGAACACCACGTCGGGCTTCATCAGCGCGAACTCCGCCCGGGCGATCAGGCCGCGGTTGGACGGGCGGCCGTCCACGTGGACCGTCAGGAAGTCGCTGCGGGCCAGCAGCTCCTCGCGCGGGACGGGCCGGGCGCCCTCGCGCTCGGCCTCGGGGACTTCGCGCAGGTCGTGGTACAGCACCTCCATGCCGAGCGCCGCGCCGGCCCGCGCGATGCGCGCGCCGATCCGCCCCAGGCCCCACACGCCCAGCGTCGAGCCCGCGAGCTGGCGCGGGGCGACCATGTCGGCCCGCAGGGCGTTCCACGCCTCGGGGTCGAGCGCCCGGTCGAGGTAGCCCCGCGGGCGGGTGGCGTCGAGCATGCCGGCCAGCACGAACTCCACCACCGCGGGCGTGTTGGCGTCCGGGGTGTTCAGGACGGCGACGCCCCGCGCGGCGCAGGCGTCCGCGTCGACGTTGTCCAGGCCGACGCCCGCGCGGCCGACGGCCCGCAGCCGCGGCATGCGGTCCAGCAGCGCGGCGTCCACGCGGGTGTAGGTGCGCACCACCAGCCCCTCGGCCCGGGCGCAGCAGGAAGCGAACTCGTCGCTGTCCGCCGGCGCGAGCACCACCGTGGCCCGCTCGCCGAGCCAGGCCAGCGGCCCGGCGGTCAGAGGCTCCGTCACCAGCACGATCGGACGCTCGGCCATGCCCCATCTTTCGGCCGCTCGGCGCGGTCCGGGCCCGTTCCCGCTGGTGAAATTTGCACCCGGCCCCGCCATCGCGCCGATCGTGCCATCGGAGCGGGCATCCCGCACGGGCCCGGCCGCCTTCCCAGATCCTCCCGGAGAACAGGGGCCATGAACAAGACCGACCTGATCGAAGTCGTCGCGTCGCAGCTCGAGTCCAGCAAGACCGAGGCGTCCCGGGCCATCGAGGCCGTCATCGCCGCCATCTCCGACGGCCTGACACGCGACGAGAAGGTGGCGATTTCCGGCTTCGGCACCTTCACCCGCAAGCGCCGCTCGGCCCGCACCGGCATGAACCCCGCCACCAAGCAGCCCATCCAGATCGACGAGTCGACCACCTGCTCGTTCCGCCCGAGCCAGCAGCTCAAGGAAGCGCTGCACGTCCGCACGCAGCAGCTCGCCTGAGCCGCCTCCCCGCACCTACCCACCCGGCGTCCCAACGCCGAGAGACGCCCCCGCGATACGGGGGTTTCTTCGTGCGCCGAGCGGGCGGTCAGACCCCCGCGGGCGGGTCGGTCGTC
>CAYXFA010000041.1:0-24808 GCA_964464165.1 uncultured Phycisphaeraceae bacterium
GGCGGGTGGGGGCGGGGCCGGGGTTGTCTTTGGGGTTGGGGCGGAGGGGGGTTCGAAGTCGAACTCGCGCATCCAGCGGGCGACGGCGTCGCGGTCGAGGGGCGGCGGGTCGGACGGGTCCGGGGCGTCGGCCCGGTCCAGGTCGGCGTTGAGCATCCGCAGGAAGGCGCCGTTGCCGATCTGGGCGGCGCCCGCGGCGCGGGCGGCGTTGACGAGGCGGCGGTCGGAGCTCACGAGCGTGACGGGCGGCCGGTCCGGGGCGGCGAGGACGGCCTCGATGAGGTCGTCGGCCTCGTCGCGGCCGGAGAAGACGACCTCGGCCCGGCCGACGCGGGTCCAGGCGTGTCCGGCGGCGGTGTCGAAGACGCCGTGGCGGAGCCACCGGGGGCCGGGGCGGCCGTCGACGACCAGGCGGAGGCGGTCGTGTGCGAAGCGGGAGCGTGCGATGAGGTCGATCAGGCCGTGGACGTCGATGCCCCGGCGGGCCGGGGGCAGGACCCAGTGGGCCCGGACCACGTTGTAGGCGTCGACCAGGAGCACGACGGAGAATACACGCGGGGGGCCGGTTGGCGGTATGGTGGGGGCATGGCCGAGCGGGGTGAACAACCAGGGGCGGCGCCGCGGGGCGATCCTTTCTTCGTGGTGGGCACGGGGCGGTGCGGGTCGACGCTGCTGCAGACGATGCTGATGGCGCACCCGGAGATCCGCATGCCGCCGGAGACGCAGTTCTTCGAGTGGATGGACCCGGCGGCGTTCGGGCTGCGGGACCCGCTGCCGGACGGGTCGGTGGAGGAGTATCTTGGGCGGGTGCGGGCGGGGTACGGGTGGACGATCCTGAACGCGGGGGAGCCTCCCTTGGGGGAGGCGTACGAGGACGCGGTGCGCGGGGGGTTGCGGTCGGCGCGGGACCAGTTCTGGTGGGTGGCGGACCGGCTGGCGGAGGAGCAGACGGGGTCGCTGCGGGGTGAGAAGACGCCGCAGCACTGGATGCACATGGAGCGGCTGCTGGTGCTGTTCCCGGATGCGCGGGTGATCCACATCTGCCGGGACCCGCGGGACGTGGTCGTGGGGTTGATGGGGATGGACTGGTGGCGCGGGCGGTCGATCCGGCGGACGGCGCGGCACTGGCGGAAGGCGCTGCTGGCGGCCCACGACTGGCAGGCGCGGCTGGGCCCGCGCCGGCACCGGATCGTGCGGTACGAGGACCTGGTGGCGGACCCGCGGGGGGTGCTGGAGGGGCTGGCGGCGTTCCTGGGGGTGGCGTTCGACCCGGCGATGCTGGAGCGGTCCGGGGCGGGCGGGGCGTTCCAGGCCCACGAGGCGGGGTACAAGGGCCGGGCGGCGGGGCCGGTGACGGCCTCGCGCCTGGGGCGGTACCGGGCGGTGCTGTCGCCATTCCAGATCCGGGTGGTCGAGGCGGCGGCGGGGACGGGGCTGATGGTCCGCCTGGGCTACCAGCCGGACCCGGAGGTGGCCCGGCCGGCGTGGGCGGTGCTGGACCCGGCGCTGGCTCGGGTGGCGGAAGCGCTGCGGCTTCCGGCCGGAACCCGGCCCCGCGGTTGACCTTGCGTCGTTCGGGGCCTTGGATAGCGGCCCGGCCGGGCGGTCCTGGCGGCAGCAAGGAGTTTTCATGGCGATTCGGATCAAGTCCCGCGGCGGCGAGAGCGTCGATCAGCTGATGCGGCGTTTCAAGAAGCTGTGCGAGAAGGAAGGCCTGACCAAGGACATCAAGAAGCGGGAGTTCTACGAGAAGCCGTCCGAGCGTCGTCGCCGGGCCGCCCGTAAGTCCGCCCCGCGTCGTCCGTGAGGCATTCACGCGTGGTCCCCGCGGCCGGCTGACGGTCCGCGGGTCTGATCGCGCCGGCGCACGCCTTGGCGGTGCGCCACCCGACCACGCCGATCCGCCGTGCGCCGCCGGGGGGGGTTGCTCCGCGGCCGGATACCCTGTGACCGATGCGGATCGACGTGCTGACCACGTTCCCGGAGCTGTTTTCGGCGGAAGCGCCGGCGGCGATGGCCGTGTCCATCCCCGGGCGGGCCCGCGCGGCGGGGCTGCTGGAGCTGGTCGCGACGAACATCCGGGACTTCGCGGACAACAAGCATCAGAAGACGGACAACCGGCCGTTCGGCGGGGGCCCCGGGATGGTGATGGCGTGCCAGCCTCTGTGGGACGCGGCGCGTCACGCGGAGGGCCTGGACGCGCGGCCGGCGCGGCGGGTGCTGCTAACGCCGCAGGGCCGGCGGCTGGACCAGGCGATGGTCGAGGACTTCGCGGGGTCGGGGCGGCTGCTGCTGATCTGCGGGCACTACGAGGGGATCGACGAGCGGGTGATCGAGGCGCTGGGGCCGGAGGAGGTCTCGGTCGGTGACTTCGTGCTGTCGGGGGGCGAGCTGGCGGCGATGGTGCTGATCGACGCGGTGGCGCGGCTGCTGCCGGGGGTGCTGGGGCACGGCGAGTCGGCGGCGCGGGACAGCTTTGGGCCGGCGCCGACGACGGACGCGGTGGGCGCGGAGCTGCCGCGCAAACTGTTGCGGGAGCTGGGCATACCCGAGGGGGCCCGGCTGCTGGACTGCCCGCAGTACACGCGGCCGCGGGTGTGGATGGGGCGGGAGGCGCCCGGGGTGCTGTTCTCGGGGGACCACCGTGCGGTGGCGCGGTGGCGGCTGGAGCGGATGCTCGAGCGGACGCGGGCGCGCCGGCCGGATCTCTTGGGGGGCGCGGGGGGCGGGAACGCGGATCGCGGCGGGCCCGGCGGAACGCTCCCCGGATCGCGGTCTGTCACGGATGACCCAAGCGCGGACCGATCCTAACCTTGCAACCCTTGCGGCCGCACCGGAACCTGTCCGCCCTGACGGGCGGGGCCGCTGCCCGCATCGACGGACGGCTTTCTTTCCGTCCTCTTCCTGACGCACACGAGGGACACACATGACAGCCATGACGACGCTCGCGAGTCTGTCGGACATCCATTTGGCGTATTGGTTGGCCCCGGTCGGGGCGGTGCTTGCGCTGGCGATGGCCAAGATCTTCCACGGGTCGGTGATGAGCCGCTCGGAGGGCGAGCCGGACATGATCCGCATCGCCGAGGCGGTGCGGCAGGGCGCGATGGCGTACCTGACCCGGCAGTACAAGGTCGTCGCGGCGGTGTTCGCGCTGCTGATCCTTTTCCTGGTGGCGATGTGGGCGCTGGGCCTGCAGAGCGTGTGGACGGTGGTGGGCGTGCCGGTGGCCGGCGTGCTGAGCGGCCTGTGCGGCTGGTTCGGCATGCGGATGGCGACCAACGCCTCGGCCCGGACGGCGTTCGCGGCCAAGCAGTCGCTGAACGACGGCCTGACCGTGGCCTTCCGCGCTGGCGCGGTGATGGGCCTGGTGGTGGTCGGCTTCGCGCTGCTGGACATCTCGGTGTGGTTCCTGGTGTTCAACGCGACGGGCGCCGGCGGCGACCTGCGTGAGCTGACTGCGGTGATGCTGTCGTACGGCATGGGCGCCTCGACGCAGGCGCTGTTCGCCCGCGTGGGCGGCGGCATCTACACCAAGGCCGCGGACGTGGGCGCGGACCTTGTGGGCAAGGTCGAGGCGGGCATCCCCGAGGACGACCCCCGCAACCCGGCGACGATCGCGGACAACGTGGGCGACAACGTGGGCGACGTGGCCGGCATGGGCGCGGACCTGTACGAGTCGTACTACGGCTCGATCCTGGCGACGATGGCGCTGGGCGCGGCGGCGGCGTTCACGCTGGGCGGGCTGACCGGCGACGAGGCCGGGGCGCTGGCGATCCGGCTGGCGGCGGCCCCGATGGCGTTGGCTGGCCTGGGCATCATCTGCTCGGTGCTGGGCATCTTCACGGTGAAGGCGGCGGAGAACGCCTCGTTCGCGCAGCTGCTCAAGGGCCTGCACAAGGGCGTGTACGTGGCCTCGGCGCTGATCGTGCTGGGCTCGTTCGGCCTGCTGTACTTCATCTTCAACGACGCGGTGGGCCTGCAGGGCGTGACGACCTGGTGGGGCCTGGGCCTGTCGATCGTGTCCGGCCTGCTGGCCGGCCTGGTGATCGCGTACGCGACGGAGCACTACACGAGCTACGAGCACCGGCCGACGCGCCGGATCGCCGAGCAGGCGTTGACCGGCCCGGCGACGGTGATCATCGCGGGCATCGCGGAGGGCATGAAGTCGACCTGGGCCTCGCTGCTGACGGTGGCGGTGGCGATCATCGCCGCGTTCTCCCTGGCGGGCGGCGGCGAGAACTTCCTGATGGGCCTGTACGGCGTGGCGATCGCGGCGGTGGGCATGCTGTCGACGCTGGGCATCACGCTGGCCACCGACGCGTACGGCCCGATCGCGGACAACGCGGGCGGCAACGCGGAGATGACCGGCCAGCCGCCGCACGTGCGTGAGCGGACGGACATGCTCGATTCGCTGGGCAACACCACCGCGGCGACGGGCAAGGGCTTCGCGATCGGTTCGGCGGCGCTGACGGCGCTGGCGCTGTTCGCGGCGTTCATCCAGGTGGTGCAGGTGCAGATCACCTCGCAGGCGCAGACGTTCGCGGCCAAGGAGTCGTACTCCGTCCCGGCCGGCGTGGTGGACGGGCCGTACGCGGTCTACCAGGGCCACCACCGCTTCGCGATCGTCGACCCGACGGTGCAGGACGGCAAGAACGCCCGCTACGTGGACGGCGGCATGATCGTCGACCGCGAGCAGCTCGCCGGGACGCACTTCGACGACAGCGTGAAGGTGGGCGACGTGTTCGCGCTGGCCCCGCTGCCGCGCCTGGGCGTGGACACGCACGACGACCCCACGGTGAAGACCTCGCGTCGCTTCGTGGCCTCGAAGCACGTCGACCATGGCGGCCACGGGCACGACCTGGAGGTCCAGCTGATCGGGTCGCGGAACGGCACGCTGAGCGACGTGCTGGGTTTCTACGACGTGACGCTGGCGAACCCCCGCCTGCTGGGCGGCATGTTCATCGGCGTGCTGCTGACCTTCCTGTTCTGCGCGTTGACGATGAACGCGGTGGGCCGCGCGGCGTACGCGATGATGCGTGAGTGCCGCCGCCAGTTCGGCAAGATGCGCGAGGCCATGCGGGCCAAGGGCATGACCGAGGCTCAGGTGTCCGACCCGGACAACTGGCCGCGCGAGGGCGTGGAGCTTGATGGCAAGCACTATCCCGACTACGCGAACTGCGTGGCGATCTCGACGGCGGGCGCCCAGAAGGAGATGGTCGTCCCGGCCATTCTGGCGATCATCGTTCCGATCCTCGTGGGCCTGACGCTGTCGGTGCCGGGCATCATGGGCCTGCTGGCCGGCGGCCTGGTCTCCGGCTTCGCGGTGGCGGTGTTCATGGCCAACGCCGGGGGCGCGTGGGACAACGCCAAGAAGCTGCTGGAGTCCTACGGCAAGACCACGGCCCAGGAGATGGTCGACGGCACGGGCAACTCCTCCAAGGTGCCCGAGGCCGTGCGTGACGCGATCATGGCCCGGGCCAAGGAGGCCGTCGCGGCCGGCCACGGCACGATGATCGTCTACGGCAAGGGCTCGGACGACCACAAGGCCACGGTCGTGGGCGACACGGTGGGCGACCCCTTCAAGGACACCTCCGGCCCCGCGCTGAACATCCTGATCAAGCTGATCTCGATCGTGGCGGTCGTGTTCGCGGGCCTGATCGTCAAGTACGGCCCGATGGTCGGCGAGATGCTCGGCCTGAACTGACCCGTTCCGGCGCTCTTCCCAAGGCCCCGCGTCGCCCGGCGCGGGGCTTTTTCGTGCGCTCAGCGGACGCGGCCGAGGGCCCGGCGGACGGCGTGGCGGGCCCGGGGCTTCGCGGGCAGGGGCCAGCCGCGCTGCGCGAACAGGCGGGCGAGGTCGTCCCAGACGGCGCGGTCGGAGCCGTGCTTGGAGACCTGGTTGAGCAGCCAACGGGCCTGGGCGTGGAGGAGGTGGTCGTTGGCCGGGGTGGCGTGCAGCTCGACGGTGCGGATGAAGCCGCGGACGCGCCGGGGGAGGTGGCGGTGGCCGGAGAGGTTCTCGCCGTCGGTGTGGCGGCGGTAGCGCAGGACGGGTCTGGTGGAGACCCACACGGGCCCGTGCTTGGCGAAACGGTGGAGCAGCTCGATGTCCGGGCACGTGTGGATGCGTTCGTCCCAGCGTTCCCCGGCGCGCAGGACGGAGCGCCGGACGGTCATGCCGGTCGAGGCGTAGACCTGCTGGTAGCGGAAGGCGTCGTCCGGCGAGGCGAAGCAGCGGTCGCGGAGGTCCTCGGGCGGGTCGAGGGGCTCGAGGCGGCCGTCGGGCCAGAAGGACTCGCGCGACGCGACGCAGGCGACGGCCCCGGCGCGGGCGGCGTCGGCCAGGGCGTCCACGCAGCCGGGCAGGAGCAGGTCGTCGGAATCGAAGAACATGACCCAGGAGGCGGCGTCGTCCGCGGGGTCGGCGGCGGCGAGCAGACGCTCGATGGCGGTGTTGCGGGCGGCGGCCTCGCCGCCGTTGGGCCGGCGGAGGATGGTCAGGCGGGGGTCGTCCGAGCCGGCGAGGGCGGGGGTCAGGGGGTTGGCGGAGCCGTCGTCGGCGATGGTCAGGGAGCGGACGGCGTCGAGCGCGAGGACGGACCGGACGGCGTCGGCGATCCAGCGTTCGGCGTTGTACGCCGGCATGATGCGGTCGTGGGGGCCGGCGTGGGGCGGGTGCGGGCGGGGAGGGGGAGTAAAACGGGGCGGGCCGGGGGGGGGGGGGCGGGCGGATGAGGGTTTCGTTCGAGATCCGGGCCGGCGCGACCCAAACCGGGCCCGGGAACGTACGGGAGATGTGCGGAAGGAGGCGTCCGGCTTGAATAGTGCGTCGGGATCGGGTAGAACCTGCTGATGGCTCGCCCGCCCAGGGTTTCCGGGGAGGATGCGGACCCGTCCCAGGCGATCGGCGGGAACGCTGTGGGTGCCGACGCGGGCGTCGACCACGTGGGGCTGGACGCCAGGGTGCTGGTGCTCAACCGGGCGTACGCGGCGGTGCGGGTGATCACGGCCCGGCGGGCGTTCGTGCTGCTGGCCCGGGACTGCGCCGAGGTGATCGACGCGGACAACGGCTCGTACGCCAACTACGACCTGCGGAGCTGGACGGAGCTGTCCGAGCTGCGCCGGCGGTTCGAGCCGGACGCGCACGACTGGGTGCGGACGGTGCGGATCCAGATCGCGGTGCCAAAGATCATCCGGCTGATCGGGTACGACAAGCTCCCCGAACAGGGGGTCAAGCTGAACCGGCGGAACCTGTTCGCGCGGGACCGGAACCGGTGCCAGTACTGCGGCAACCTGTTCCCGAGCAGCGAGCTGTCGCTGGACCACGTGATCCCGCGTTCGCAGGGCGGGCCGGACACCTGGGAGAACCTGGTGTGCGCGTGCGTGAAGTGCAACAGCCGCAAGGGCGGGCGCACGCCCGAGCAGGCCCGGATGCGTCTGATCGCGGTCCCGAAGCGGCCGCGGCGGAACCCCTTGATCGCGCTGCGGCTGGGGCACGACAAGTACCACTCGTGGAAGGCGTTCCTGGACGAGGCGTACTGGTCGGTCGAGCTGAAATAGGCGGGGGTCAGCCCGCGAGGCGGTCGGACTCGCCGGCGAGGTCGAAATCCTTCTGGGTCAGGCCGCCGGCGTCGTGGGTGGAGACGCTGAGGGTGACCTTGTCGTAGCGGATGAGGATGTCCGGGTGGTGCTGGACGCGCTCGGCGTAGTCGGCGACCTGGCGGACGAAGGCGATTGCCTGCATGAAGCCGGGGAACTGGAAGGTGCGTTGGATGCGCCCGCCGACCTCGGACCATTCGGGGTGTTTCTCCAGCGCCGCGGCGATCTGCTCCTCGGTCAGCCGGACGAGGGTCTGGTCGGTCATCTGCTTCCTCCCGCGGGCTTGCCCCGCCGTTCGAGTGTACCCACAATCCGGCCGTGTCTCCCCGCGGCGTGCAAACTTCGGCGGACTCCCCCACCACGCGCCTGGCGCCCTCGCCCACGGGGGCCCTGCACCTCGGGAATGCCCGGACTTTTCTGGTCAACTGGTGCCTGGCGCGTGCGGCGGGGTGGCGGGTGCTGCTGCGGGTGGAGGACCTGGACACGCCGCGGGTCAAGCCGGGTGTGATCGACGCGACGATCGCGACGCTGGAGTGGTTGGGGCTGGACTGGGACGAAGGCCCCCTGGTGCAGACGGCGGACCTGGAGCCGTACCGCGCGGCGATGCGCGAGTTGGCGGAGCGCGGGCTCGTATACCCGTGCGAGCTGAGCCGGGGGGAGATCGCGGCGGCGGCGTCGGCCCCGAACGAGGGCGAGCACGAGGTTCGTTTCGACGCGTCGCTGCGCCCGGCGTCGCGGCCGGGGCGGTTCGACGACGAGGGGACGAACTGGCGTCTGGCGGTGGACGACGGGCGGGTGGCGCTGCGCGACCGGTTCCGCGGGCCGGTGGGGCTGGACGTGGCGCGGTCGGTGGGCGACTTCGTGGTGTGGACGCGGCGCGGGTGCCCGAGCTACCAGCTGGCGGTCGTGGTGGACGACGCGCGGCAGAGCGTGACGGAGGTCGTGCGCGGGGACGACCTGCTGGACTCGGCGGGGCGGCAGACGCTGCTGTACCGGGCGCTCGGGCTGGGAGACGGGCCGGCGTGGACGCACCTGCCGCTGGTGCGCGGGCCGGACGGGCGGCGCTTGGCGAAGCGGCACGGCGACACGCGGGTGGACCGCTACCGCGCGGCGGGCGTGCCGGCCGAGCGGGTCCTGGCGCTGCTGGCGCGGTGGTGCGGCGTGGACGCGGGGGACGGGACGCGGGCCGGGGACCTGATCGGGCGGGTGCGGCTCGATACCATCCCGCGGCACGACATCATTTTCCGACCGGAGGACGACGCATGGCTCATGGGCTGAGCTGGGGCTTTGGCTGGGGCTGGACGGCGACCCGATCCGTCGCGGCGGGGGTCGGGGCGCTCGCGCTGGGGGCGTGCGTGGCGGCGCCTGGGTGCTCGGGGCCGACGGCGCCGGAGGGGTACGCGATCGTCGAGCTGGGCGGGCGGTCGTTCACGCTGGAGATCGTGGCGGACCCCGCGACCCGGGAGCGGGGGCTGGGGGGCCGGGAGTCGATCCCGGAGGACGGCGGGATGCTGTTCTCGTTCCCGGACGCGCAGGTGCGCCAGTTCGTGATGCGGGACTGCCTGTTCCCGATCGACATCGTGTTCCTGGACGCGAACGGGGTGATCGTGGCGATGCACCACATGCCGCTGGACGAGCCGCGGCGTGAGGGCGAGTCCGACATGGCGTACGAGCGCCGGCTGAAGCGGTATTCGAGCCGCTTCAACGCCCGGTATGCGATCGAGATCCGGGGCGGGCTGCTGGAGGAGCTGGATCTGCGGGCTGGGGAGCGGGTGGAGCTGGACACCAAGCGTCTGGCGGGGATGACCCGCTAAAGGGGGTTTCCCGGCCGGTCGATCTGCGCCCGGACGGGCTCTCTCGGCCCGCCGAGCCGGGAGACCGCCGTGACGAGCCAGAAACCGACCGGGGCAGGTCCGATCATCCTCGTCGCGGGCAGCCCCCGCCTGGCCGGCGCGGGGGGGCCGGAGCGGTGGGCGGCGGCGTGCCGGGCCCACGGGCTGCCGACGAAAAACATCGGGCTCGAGGCGGCGTTCGGGCCGTCGGCGGGCGGGGTGTGCCTGGCGGTGCTGGCCCCGGACGAACCGGACGCGGCGGTGTACCAGCTCGCGGACCGGGCGCTGGAGTCCCTGACGCCGGGGATCGTGCTGATCCCGCCGGAGCTGGAGCGGGTTGGGACGCTGCTGGCGGCGGAGGGGCTGCTGGTGATGCCGTGGGACGCGGAGCCGGCCTCGATCGCGTGGTCGGCGCGGGCGCTGGCGGCTCGGCAGGCCGCGGTGTCGCGCCTGCGGGACGAGCTGCGTCTGGCGCAGCTGAGCGTGAACGGCGCGTACGGGGAGATGGCCAAGCTGCAGGAGGAGATGCAGACGGCGGCGTCGATCCAGCGGGCGCACATGCCGCGGAAGGCGCCGGACCTGCGCGGGGTGGAGGTCGGGGTGGTGTACCGGCCGGCGACGTACGTGTCGGGGGACATCTACGACGTGGCGCGCTTGGACGAGCACCGCTCGGCGTTCTTCATCGCGGACGCCGTGGGTCACGGTGTTCCGGCGGCGCTGATGACCATGATCATCGCGTGCGGGCTGCACAAGCTGGACGGCGTGGGGCCGGACGCGCGGGTGGTGCCGCCGGCGGAGGCGTTGTTCCGCCTGAACAACGCGATGACGGCGCACACGGGGGGCTCGTCGCGTTTCGCGACGGCGGTGTACGGCGTGTTCGACGCGCGGACGGGGGAGATGACGGTGGCCGGGGCGGGGCACCCGCCGCCCATCATCGTGCGCCAGGGCGGGGCGAGCATCGAGCGGATCGAGCCGGAGGGGCCGTTGCTCGGCGTGTTCGCGGGGGCGGACTTCGGCGAGACGACGGTGCGTCTGGACCCGGGCGACCTGCTGATCCTGTTCAGCGACGGGTTCGAGGTGGCGTTCCCGAAGGCGGGGTCGGAGGGCGACGACTTCAAGCGGCCGACGCTGACCTATCTGGACAAGCTGGCCCGGGCGGGGGAGGGCGGGGTGCCGCTGGCCGAGGCGGTGGCGGAGCTGGAGCGGGAGCTGGACGGTGCGTCGGGCTCGCTGCACCAGCCGGACGACATCACGGCGCTGTTCATCGCGCCGACGGGGGCGGCGGTCGGGGCGTGACCCTGGGGTCGCGGATCGCCTCGCTTGCGCTCGGGGCTCTTTGTTGGTGACCGTCGGTGTTCGGGGGCGTCAGAGCGCCCGGGCTTATCCGACGCGGCGGTTGCGCAGGACCTCGTCGCGTTCGACGACGCCGTCGCGGAGGCGGAAGATGCGTTCGCAGCGGTCGGCGACGGAGTCGTCGTGGGTGACCATGATGATGGTCATGCCGTTCTGGTGGAGGTCCTCGAACATGGTGAGGATGGCCTCGCCGGTCTTGGAGTCGAGGTTGCCGGTGGGCTCGTCGGCCATGAGGATGACCGGCTCGGTGACCAGGGAGCGGGCGATGGCGACGCGCTGCTGCTGGCCGCCGGAGAGTTCGCGCGGGCGGTGCTCGGTGCGGTCTTCGAGGCCGACGAGGGCGAGCTTCTGGCGGGCGCGCGCGAGGCGTTCGGCCTTGGGGACGCCCTGGTAGAACAGGGGGACGGCGACGTTCTCCTCGACGGTGAGCTGGGGGATGAGGTTGAAGGCCTGGAAGACGAAGCCGATCTTGCGGCCGCGGAAGGCGGAGAGTTCCTCGTCGTCGAGCTGCTCGGCGGGGGTGCCGTCCAGGAGGTAGCTGCCGGAGGTCGGTCGGTCGAGGCAGCCGAGGATGTTCATGAGGGTCGACTTGCCCGAGCCGGACGCCCCCATGATGGCCAGGTACTGGCCCTTGGGGATGGTCAGGTCCACGCCGCGAAGGGCCTCGACCATGACCGAGCCGTCGGGCTTGTAGTAGATCTTGCGGATGTCGGTGAGTTCGGCGACGGCAGCCGTATTGGCGAACGCCGAGGGCGGCGGAAGGTCAGGATGGACCAAGGCGGTCATGCCATCACTGTAGCCCCGAACGGTCCTCCAGGTTGCAGGAGGCCGCGCCCGACGAAAGGCTGGCATCGATGTAGGCCCGAAACAGTTTGACCTCGGCATCAGTCAGCAGCTTCAGCACGACAACATTCCCATTCTCAGCAGAAATTCGACAAGAATAATAAAACCACACCCACTTTCGAACAGTTATTCTACTGCGATCGAGTGAGAACACTCGCTTACGAAAAAACCTGTACACAATAAACTTTCCAGGCAAAAGCCACTCCGAAAAAACCAAGGCGTGACAGAAACCCGCAACGCCGGCAACAGTTACAACAAAACAGCCAAGTCCGGCAAACAAAACTAAATACAATGAGAGACGGGGAAAAAAATGCGATCTGGCTCCGGCCGAATCTATAAAGCTCCAAAGGGAAGCTGCAAATAAGATCGGAACGGCGACAACAATCGCGATCGCAATAATCCGCCTCAGTATCGCCGCGAACGACCGATCATAACCCGAATCCCTCAGCCGAAGTTCTTCGCCGGTTGCATAAGAACGACATTGATGCAAACTATTGTAACCCATAGACTTCTTCCGCAACACCAACGATCTGCGCATTGGTCAAGTTGTCCGGATCGGTATACGGAAAGATACCATCGTCAACCATATCATCCGCCAGATGGTCGATCGCATCCTGAACATCCGCTACATACTGGTCCGCGGCATTCATGGCCGCAAGCACAATCGTGACAGCGGCGACAGTCGCAACCAACGGCAAAGCGGCACCGACGGCGAGGCCGACCGCAGCGATTACAGCCGCTCCGACCATCGCTCGTCCAACACTGCGGGCAAACTTCCGACCAGCAGCCGCCACTTTTCCACGGAATGTTTCCAGCGGATTGGAAGCCCGTAGGTCGCCTGACCAGAGATCTTCAAAGACATCCATGACCATCGGCAAATACTGCGCCATGTCGTTCCAAAACTCATCAAGAATAATGCTGAGCGGGAACACCTTGGTGATGGTCAGTTCCTGAGCGTCGCGCATTTCAAGCCAAGCACAGGACATCCTGACAGTTCCGGAAGCCGTCCGCAGTTCGACCAACGCCCCTCCAAACCGGACAGCTGAGTTGTCAAGAACCGCGACATCTTCCGGGGTCAATACTTCCAGTTCCGCAGGCGGACAATCGATAGACAGCAACACGGTTGCACTCACGGGGCTCCCTACCTCGTTCGCGCCAACGACTTCGCCGCCCTGATTTTCTGGCCACTCAGCAAAGTAGAGCCCGGAGGCGCCGGCGTTATAGTCCAGGTCGAAGAGGACATCCCAAATATCATTGAGCATCGCCACATAATCCCGGATCGGAATGGGCTGAGGTTCGACCGCGATGCTGTAAGTCAAACCCGAGTTCATGCCACGAACGGCATCAAACGCTTCTGCCTGGTTTGCAGGATAATCCTGTGTCTCTGGGAAAACCCGATAGATCGCGTCCGAATCGGATGGCGAGTTCGACTCGGCCAATGCCGAGGAAACAGGCAACATCGCCAGCAGAGCGGACAGGCAACCGCACACGAACGCACGAAATCTGAGACTGATGGAACACTCCTTTTCTTGAAGTAGTCGGAAAATACCTCATTTCACATGGAGCGTCAATCCCCATTTCAGGGGGTGAAACATAAAAATCCACCTGCGGAAACAGTTTGGTTGAGCCGGGGAAAATACCCCTTATCTTCACTCCGCCTCGCTGAGCTGAAGACCAGCCAAGGCGGTGAGGGTGTCGGGGGCGAACTTGAAGACCTTGTCCAGGCCCGTGACCATGAGGACGGACATGACATCATCGGTCACGCCGACGAGGCGCATGCCGCGGCCGTCGGCGTCGAGCAGCTTGCGCAGGCGCAGGAGCTGGGCTATGTTGGAGGAGTTGATGTAGGAAACCTCGCCGAAGTCGAGCACGGCGTGGGGCGTGGGGCCGGCGGTCTCGACCTTCTCGCAGATGAGCGAGAGTTCGTCGGAGAGGGCCGGCTCGTCGGCGAGGTTGGCCAGCAGGATCGTGTCGGACCATTCGACGGCCATGTCAGGAATCTCCCTCGGTCTGGCCTGCCCCGTCAGCGGTGTCGAGGGGGGCGGGGGGAACAGATTCGGCTTTCTCGTCGCTCTCCTCCACCCGGGCCGCGGCGACGACGCTATCGCCGTCGTTGAGGCTGACGATGCGCACGCCCTGGGTGCCCCGCCCGTACTGGGAGATGGAGGAGGCGGGCATGCGGACGAGCTGGCCGCCGCGGGAGATGACCACGACGTCCTCGTCCTCGAAGATGCCGATGGCGGCGACGGACGGGCCGTTGCGTGGGATGACGCGGATGTCCTGTCGGCCCTTGCCGCCGCGGGACTGGCTGCGCATCGGGCCGGACTCGGGCTGCACGCGGTACTCGTCGACGGGGGTGCGCTTGCCGTAGCCGTTCTCGGTGATGGTGAGCAGGCAGAGGTTGCGGCCGAGCGCGGCGGGGTCGGTGTGGAAGACGTCGGGGTCCTTCTCGTCGGGGACCATGGGGACGGAGAGCATGCCGACGACGGTGGCGCCGTCGGCGAGCTCGATCCCCTTGACGCCGGCGGCCGAGCGGCCCATGTCGCGGACGTCGTTCTCCGGGAAGCGGATGGCCATGCCGTTGGAGGTGACGAGCAGGAGGTCGTCGGCGCCGGTGGTCAGGCGGACGCCGAGCAGGGCGTCGTCCTCGCGGAGGCCGACGGCGATGATGCCGGAGCGGTTGACGTTGGCGTAGGCCTTGAGGGGGGTGCGTTTGACGATGCCGTTGCGGGAGACGAAGGTGAGGTAGTGGCTGCCGGACTCGAAGTCCTTGACGGCCAGGTAGGCGCAGGTGCGCTCGCCGGGGCGGAGGTCGATGAAGTTGATGATGGGCCGGCCCTTGCTGGTGCGGCTCATCTCGGGCAGCTCGTAGACCTTGATCTTGAAGACGCGGCCGGTGTCGGTGAAGCAGAGCAGGTCGTCGTGGGTGGAGGCGACGAAGAGGTGCTCGATGAAGTCGTCGTCCTTGGAATCGCCGGCGCGGACGCCCTTGCCGCCGCGGCCCTGGGCGCGGTAGGTCTCGGCGGGCAGGCGCTTGCAGTAGCCCTGGTGGCTGATGGTGACCGCCATGTCCTGCTCCTGGATGAGCGAGGCCAGGTCGATGTCGCCGGCGGCGTCCTCGATGCGGGTGCGGCGGTCGCGTCCGTAGCGGGCCTTCATCTCCTCGCAGTCGGCGACGATGATGTCGAGGACGCGGCGGTGCTCGGCGAGGATGGCCTCGTAGCCCTCGATCTCCTCGACGAGGTTGGTGTAGTCGTTGACGAGGCGTTCGATCTCCAGGCCGACGAGCTGGATGAGGCGCATGGCGCCGATCGTTTCGGCCTGCACGCGGGTGAGGGCCACCCCGCCGGCTGCCTCGGCGTCGCGGACGATGCGCATCAGGCGGGCGGGGATGGTGGCGGCGGCGGGGTGCGAGGCGGGGATGGTGTACCGGCGCTCCATGAGCCGGGTGATGGCCTCCTCGCGGGTCTTGCTGGCCTTGATGAGGGCGATGACCTCGTCGATGTCAACGACGGCGTAGATCATGCCCTCGAGCACGTGGGCGCGCTTCTTGGCCTCGCGGAGCAGGTGCTGGGTGCGCCGGCGGATGACCTCGACCCGGTGCTCGACGTAGCACTCGATGAGCTCCTTGAGCCCCAGCGTGCGGGGCTGGCGGTTGACCAGGGCGATGTTGATGATGCTGAAGGTCTGCTGCAGCGGGGTGCATTGGTAGAGCTGGTTCTCGACGACGGCGGGGTCGGCGCCCTTCTTGAGCTCCAGGACGATGCGCGTCTGGGCGTTGCGGCCGGACTCGTTGCGGACGTCGGAGATGTCCTTGATGCGCTCCTCCTTGACGGCCTCGACGATCTTCTCGACGAGGGTGTTCTGGACGAGCGAATAGGGGATCTCGTCGATGACGAGCTGCTGGCGGTTGTTGCCGAACTCCTCGACGTGGACCTCGCCGCGGACGGTGACCTTGCCGCGGCCGGAGGAGTAGGCCTCCAGGATGCCGCGGCGGCCGAGGATGCGGCCGGCGGTCGGGAAGTCCGGGCCCTTGACGCCGCGGCGGACGACGGCCCCGCCGTCGTCGGTCTCGTCGTTCATCAGGTCGGCGAGGGAGATGTCGGGGTCGTTGACGACGCGGATGATGGCGTCGAGGATCTCGGTGGGGTTGTGCGGGGGGAGGCTGGTGGCCATGCCCACGGCGATGCCCATGCCGCCGTTGACGAGCAGGTTGGGGAACTTGGCCGGCAGGACGGTGGGCTCCTGCAGGCGGTCGTCGTAGTTGGGCTGGAAGTCGACGGTGTCGAGCTTGATGTCGGCGAGCATGTCCACGGCGGCGTGGGTCATGCGTGCCTCGGTGTAACGCATGGCGGCCGGGGGGTCGCCGTCGATCGAGCCGAAGTTGCCCTGGGGGTCGATGAGCGGGACGGACATCTTCCAGGCCTGGGCCATGCCGACCATGGTGGGATAGATGACCGACTCGCCGTGGGGGTGGTAGTTGCCGGAGGTGTCGCCGCAGATCTTGGCGCACTTGAGGTGCTTGCGCCCGGGGCGGAGGTTGAGGTCGTTCATGGCGACGAGGATGCGTCGCTGGGAGGGCTTGAGGCCGTCACGGACGTCGGGCAGGGCCCGGTCCATGATGGTGCTCATGGCGTAGGTCAGGTACGAGTCCTGGAGTTCGCGCTCGATCTCGAGGTCGATCACGCCGGCGTTGGGCGCCCGCTCGGCGGGGGCGGGGTTGGCTGGGGTGTGATCGGGGTTGACTTCGTCGGGCATGCATGGCTCCGGGGGACAGGGCCGCGTCGGAAACCACCCCCCGTCGCCGGCCCGCGCACCACCGGCGGATCATAGGCGCAGGAGCGGGCGAAAGCCGCTTTAGACCGCGTGTTTCGCGGGCCCGGCGGGCCCTTTCAACTCATTGCGGGCGATCGGGTTGCGCGGCGCTGCTCCGGGCGGCGACGGCGCGCATCGCGTCGAGCGTTTCGCAGGCCGTCAGCAGGGCCATCGCGGCGGCCTCGACGCTAGCCGTCGGCTCCCACAACGCGGGCCGGACCCCCCACTCCGCCGCGCCCGGATGGCGGGCCAGGAAGAGGGCCTCGTCGGTGAGGGCGAGCTGTCGCACGAAGCGCAGGCCGTCGGTCAGGCGGACGAGCTCGCCGGGCGCCCGGCCGTCGACGGCGGTGCCGGGGGTGAGGCGTTCGTCGCCGAGCATCGAGGCCAGTGCCGCCAGCGGGCGCATGGTGTGCCAGGTCGGGAGGACGGACGGGCCGCGGGTGAAGACGATGCCGCCGGCGAAGTCCTGGTCGACGGCGCGCAGGTCGGGGCGGGTGAGCTGGTGGTCCCAGACCATCGAGCGCATGCCGTCGAGGGCGGCGGCGGAGGGCAGGTCGCCCGCGGGGTTCAGGGCGAGCTCGGCCCAGACCAGGAAGGGCGTCTGGGCGACGAGCTGGGGCTGGGGCGTGTTGCGGAAGGCGGCCCGCACGGCGGACTCGGCCCGGGCGCGGGTGAACGAGGGGTCCAGCGACGCGGCGTGGACGAGCGCCCAGGCGACGAGCCCCTGGGCCGCGGGGGGCAGGTCGGGGGCGAAGGCCTGCGGCGCGGGGTCGTAGGCGCGGCGGAGGGCGTCGAGCACGCGGGCCTGGAGGGCGGTCAGGGCCGGGTCGGCGGCGCGGGCCTCGGCGTTGATCGCGGCGAGGGCGGCGGTGGTCATCGCGGTGCTGACGGGGCTCGCCCAGGGGTTGTCCTCGGCGGGTTCGACCGAGGCCAGGTCGCGGAGGACGGCGAGGGCGGCGTCGGCGGAGGCCGCGCCGGCGGGCCCGCCCTGGGCGGCGTGGCGGGCCAGGGCGTAGGCCGCGAGGGCCTGCTCGAAGGGCGGAGCGACCATGGGCGAGGGGGCCCCGGTCGCGAGGCGGAGGTCGCCGGCCAGGCCGTAGCGCTCGACGCCGGGCCAGCGCCGGGCGCGGAGGTGGGCGGCGACGCCGTTGGCGAGGGCGCGGATGGTGTCGGTACGGATCTCGGTCGGGGCGACGCGGCGTCCGCCGCGGTCGAGGAAGACGGGGGCGGCGCCCTCGAAGGGCATGGCGGTGTGGACGACGGGGGCCCGGGAGAAGCGCAGGCCGTCGGCGAGGAGGTCGCCGATGGGGCGCAGGGCGGTGGCGCCGTCGCCGGTCATCTCCGCGGCCAGGGCGCTGAGTTCTCGGGCGGGGTCAACACCCCGGGAGAGCTGGGCGTCGACGCCGGAGATCACCACCCGCTCGTCGGCCCCCTGGCCGGCGGCGACCACGAGGGCCTCGGCCCCCGGGGAACACCCGGCCATGGGCAGGGCCAGGTCGGAAGCGGGGATCGGCACGGGCCGGGCGTAGAGCTCCAGGGAGACGGTGACGCGCCGGGCCAGGGCGGCGAAGGCGTCGTCGGCGAGGGCGTCGTTGGGGACCTCCATTTTCGGACGCGCCTCGCGGAGGGCGGACCGGGCGGTTTCCATCACGGCGTCGGGGCCGGCGGCGGCGGACCTGGCGATCACCCGTCCGTCCAGGCGGAGGGTCAGGGAGGCGCCCCAGACGGTGGGCATGGCCTCCGGGGCCTGGTCCGGGACGGCCCAGCGGAGGACCCAGTCGCGGACGGCGGCGTGGGCCCGGAGGGCCTCGGCGGGGGCGGGGAGTTCCTGGGCGGGGGCGGGTCCGAGAAAGAGGGTCATGGCGGCGACGAAAGCGGCGGCGAGGGCGCGGCGGGGGTTTGCCTGTTGACGGCGCGCGTCGCGCCGTGGCAACATGGTGTGGAACGCGGGCACCACGCCCGCACGGACGGGCCGGCCGGGGGGGGCCGGTTGGCCCGCCGGCACGGTCCGGCACGCGGGTTGTTTCTTGAACGGCGACAACCCCAGAAAGGACTCGACCATGCGACTCATGCAGCAGACCTTCCTCATGACGGACATCCGCAAGCGCGTGGCCCTGCTCAGCCTGCTGAGCTTCCTGGCGCTGTGCTGAGCCCGGGCCCGGTGGGATCCCGCGGGCGCCGGCCTGGGCCGGCGGGCGGGGTGTGAGGTATTCGCGGACTTTACCCGGGCGGTTCGGGGCGGGCGGGGATCGGTGCGGAGGGAGGGAAGCCCTCCGCTCCGAGAAGCCCCCCACTCCGAGATGTCGTGCGGGGGGTCAAAGAAAAACGCCCCGGCTCGGGCCGGGGCGTGGTGAGGGCGTTGGGGGGATAGGTTAGAACTGGATCTTGTCGGTGCCCATGGCGCCGTGCTCGTCCATGCCGCCGCGGGAGGGCTTGCGGGGGCCGGAGTAGCCGTGGTCGGGGCCCGAGGCGTCGGAGTCGCCCCCGGAGGCGTCGCCCCACTGGGCGCGCTTGAGGGAGAGGCCGATCTTGCGGTCGGCGGTGTCGACGCGGAGGATCTTGACGTCGATCTCCTCGTTCTGGCTGACGACGTCCTGGGGGTTCTCGACCTTGTGGTCGGCCAGCTCGGAGATGTGGAGCAGGCCTTCCAGGTCGTCTTCCAGCTCGACGAAGACGCCGAAGTTGGTGATCTTGGTGACCTTGCCGCGGACGACCATGCCCGGCTGGTAGGCGCTGGGGATGGCGTCGACCCACGGGTCCTCGGTGAGCTGCTTGACGCCGAGGCTGATGCGTTGCTTGTCCTGGTCGACCTCGAGGACGACGCACTGGACCTCGTCGCCCTTCTTGTAGAGCTCGTTGGGGTGGGTGACCTTCTTGGTCCAGGACATGTCGGAGATGTGGAGCAGGCCGTCGATGCCGGGCTCGATCTCGATGAAGGCGCCGTAGTTGGCGAGGTTGCGGACGGTGCCGTTGATGATGGTGCCCGGGGGGTACTTCTCGGTGACGAGTTCCCAGGGGTTGACCTCGGTCTGCTTCATGCCGAGCGAGATCTCGTGCTTGTTCTTGTCGATCTCGAGGACGACCACGTCGACCTCGTCGCCGGGGCTGACCATCTCGGAGGGGTGGTTGACGCGGCGGGTCCAGGACATCTCGGAGATGTGGACGAGGCCCTCGATGCCGTCCTCCAGGCGGATGAACGCGCCGTAGGACATGATGTTGACGACGGTGCCGCGGACGCGGGCGCCGACGGGGAACTTGGCCTCGATCTCCTCCCAGGGGGAGGACTCGGTCTGCTTGAGGCCGAGGGCGATCTTCTCCTTCTCCCGGTCGATGTTGAGGACCTTGACCTCCACCTTGTCGTCGATGCGGAGCAGCTCGGACGGGTGGTTGATGCGTCCCCAGGACATGTCGGTGATGTGGAGCAGGCCGTCGATGCCGCCGAGGTCGACGAAGGCGCCGAAGTCGGCGATGTTCTTGACGGTGCCGGTGACGATGTCGCCTTCCTTGATGGTCTCGAGGAGGCGCTTCTTGGCGCTCTCGCGCTCGTGCTCGATGAGCTTGCGGCGGGAGATGACGATGTTGCGGCGTTCGGTGTCGATCTTGAGGATCTCGGCGCGGATCTTGCGTCCGATGAAGTCGCCGAGTTCGTGGGGCCGGCGGATGTCGACCTGGCTGGCGGGCATGAACACGGGCACGCCGATGTCGACGAGCAGGCCGCCCTTGATCTTGCGCATGACCGTGCCCTCGATCTGGTCGCCCTCGCGGGTGGTGTCCACGATGCGCTGCCAGGCGATCTGGCGGTCGGCCTTGCGCTTGGAGAGCTGGATCAGGCCGCCCTCGCCCTCGAGGGACTCGAGGAGGACGTCGATCTCGTCGCCGACGCGGAGCTCGTTGAGGTTGGGGAACTCCTCGCGGGGGATCAGGCCCTCGCTCTTGAGGCCGACGTCGACGACCACGTCGTCGCCGGCGAAGCCGATCACGCGTCCCTTGATGAGTTTTCCGGCGCGCAGGTCGTTGGCCTGGTCGATCAGCACGGCGTCCATGCTGTCGTCCTCGGCGGCCTTGGAGCCGAAAACCTCGCCCAGCAGGGCCATCGCCTCGTCGTCGGCGACGCCCAGCGAAGCGATCAGGGTCTCATCGATCATGGTGTGTCCTCTCCCCGGGCCGTCCGGCCCGGGATGGGACGCGTCGCCTTCGGGCGGGCCGGCCGACATGGCCCGCCGGGCGCCGCGTCCTCCCCCCGGGGTCGCCGGGGGGTCCCCCGGTCCGGGCCGGAGCTCGGGCGGGGGCGCTGGAGTGCTGCGGTCTGCCGCGTCCCGGAACACCCGGGGCGCAGCGTCGGCCCGTCCCCGCGCGGGACGCGGGGTCGGGAGTCTAGCCCGGCCCCCGCGCAGCGTCGACGCGCAGCGGGCGGTCATGAAAGAGGTTGCGTGCGCCCGGAGAGGCCCCGAAAAGTTCGACTTTCGCTGGCGGGGGGTATGATCGAGGTCATGGCCCGGCTTGGCGGCAAGCCGGGCCGTCCGCGACGCATCAGCACGCCGCGGACGCACCCCCGCCTGCGCGGGGACATGGAAAGCTGGGCCGGCCCGGGGCGTTCCGGGCACGAGAGCAGGTTTTCGAACATGAGCGCGACCGCAACGACCGCCACCGAACTGCCCCGCGGCTCCGTGACCGACGAGCTGGGGTTCCCGACCGATCCGGACAATCTGTACCTGCAGACGGTCAACACGATGCTGGAGGCGGCCGACCTGATCAACCTCAAGCACCGCACCCGGATCATCCTGGCCCAGCCCAAGAACGAGATCATGGTGCACTTCCCGGTGCTGATGGACGACGGGCACCACCGCCTGTTCAAGGGCTACCGCATCCAGCACAACAACGCGCTCGGCCCGTACAAGGGCGGTTTCCGCTACCACGAGGACGTGCACCTGGACGACGTCAAGTCGCTGGCGTTCCTCATGACGATGAAGTGCGCCTTGGTCCGCGTGCCGTTCGGCGGCGGCAAGGGCGGCGTGAAGGTGAACCCCCGCGAGCTGTCGATCGGCGAGCTGGAGCGCGTCACCCGGCGCTACTGCTCGGCGATCATGGACCAGATCGGCCCGGACGTGGACATCCCCGCCCCGGACGTGGGGACCAACGCCCAGATCATGGCGTGGTTCGCGGACACCTACATGATGTCCAGCGGCCACCAGCACCACGACGCCATCCGCGTGGTCACGGGCAAGCCGGTCGAGTTCGGCGGCTCCGTCGGCCGTGAGAAGGCCACCGGCCAGGGCGTGTGCGACGTGCTCGCCGAGATGCTGCCGGACATCGGCGTCCAGATCGAGGGCATGAAGGTCAGCCTGCTGGGCTTCGGCAACGTGAACGGCTGGGCGGGCAAGATCCTCCAGGACATGGGCGCCAAGATCGTCGCCGTGGCCGACCACACCGGCTACCTGCGCAACGACAACGGCATCGACTGCCACAAGCTGTACGACTACAACCGCGACAACCGCGGCATCGCCGGGTACGCCGAGGCGGACGCGATCTCGGAGGAGGACTTCTACCGCACCAAGGTGGACGTGTTCATCCCCGGCGCGCTCGAGCAGATGATCAAGGCCAAGCAGGCCGGCTGGCTGGACTGCAAGGTCATGGCCGAGGCCGCCAACGCCCCGTGCGACCCCTCCGGCGACGCGGTGCTGCTGAACAAGGGCGTGGAGATCATCCCCGCGCTGCTGGCCAACTCCGGCGGCGTGACCGTGTCCTACTTCGAGTGGGTGCAGAACAAGAACGCCGTCACCTGGACGGCCGAGCAGGTGGACCGCGAGCTGAACCGCCACATGGTGGTCGCGGCCCAGCGCACCCTCAAGACCCGCGCCCGCCTGGGCTGCACGCTCCGCACCGCGGCCTACGCCACGGCGCTCGAGCACATCGGCGCGGTGTACAAGGTCCGCGGGATCTTCCCGTAAACCGCCGGCCGACGGCCTCAAGGGGGCCGATAACACGACCGTTCGCTCACAAGGGCACGCTCCGGCGTGCCTTTTTTTGTTTGGGTCCGCGCGGGTCACGGGCACGATCGCCCATGCCCCCCACGACGGGTGGATGCGGCACGTTGAACCTCTTCGGCATCAACCAGTACCTGGCGTTACTCGGCCTGCGGCCCGCGGGCGGACGCGAACGGCGACACGCTGTCCAACTTCCTCGAGGTGTCGCTGTACCTGCGGCACGACAACAACGGCTGCAAGTGACGCGCGGCGGGCGCGCTGTCTCCGGCCCCGGCTCCGGCCGGGGCGGGGCCCGGCCGTTTCAAGGCTCGATGCGGACGCGCTCCTCGGGGGCGGCCTGGCCGTAGCGCCGGAGCAGCTCGACGATGCGTGGCTGGTTGCGGTCGACGCGCAGCGAGGCGCGCATGGCCTCGACGGCCCGCTCGCGCGCCGGGCCGTCGGACTTGCCCGACCACAGGTAGTTGTTCAGCTCGCACACGGCCACGCCGTTGAGGGCGGGGGCGTAGGTCGGGTCGAGGGCCACGGCGTTGGCGAAGGCGTCGAGGGACTCCTCGTAGCGCTTCAGGCGGAACAGGCCGGAGCCCAGGCGTTCCCACGCGACGGGTGTGGGTTCGCCGGCGACGACCTCGGTCAAGGCCCCCACCATCTCGGCGTAGCGTCCGAGCCGGTTGAAGCTCTCGGCCATGTTGAGCAGCAGGCCGGGGGCGGGCTTGGGCATCAGCTCGGCGGCCTGGCGGAACTCGACGACGGCCTCCTCGTGGCGGTCGAGGGCGGCGTACACGTTGCCCAGGTGCATACGGGCCTCGCCGGAGGAGGGGCGGGCCTCGACCGAGCGGGTGGCGTAGGGCAGGGCCTGCTCGGGGTTGTCGGATTCGAGGTAGGCGGTCGAGAGGCCCAGCATGGCGTCGAACTCGCCGGGGCGGATCGCCAGGGCCCGGAGGTAGGCGCGCACGGCCTCGTCGGTGCGGCCCAGGGCGCGCAGCGCCGCGGCGTGGCGGGACTGGGCGTCGAAGTTCAGGGGCTCGGCGCGGGCGGCGGCGGCGAAGCTGCGCTCGGCGAGGGCGATCTGGCCCATCTCCATGTGCAGGTCGCCCGCCTCCAGCAGCGCCGGGGTGAAGCGGGGGTTGAATGCGATGGCCCGCTCGAGCTCGGCCAGGGCGGCGCGGATGTCGCCGGTGGCCCGGTGCTCGCGGGCTCGATCCAGGGCCTCGCCCTCGCGGGTGGCGGGCTGCGGGTCGGCGGCGACCTCGTCGATCGTCAGGGCCGGGGCGCGGTCGGGGCCCCCGCGTCGGGCGGGCGGACGCTCGGTGACGAGGTAGCGGCTGCTGGGGCGCTCGTCGACCACGGCCATGCGGCCCTCGGGGTCGGCCCCGGTGGGCGTCATGTTGATCGGGGCGGGCCGGGCCGGGGCCGGCTCCGAGCGGTCCCGGGCGGCGTCCCGGTGCTGCATCCGGTTGCATCCCCCGCACACGAGCAGGAGCGAAACAAGCAGGGACGCGGCGGGTCGGTGCATGGTCATGGGCGGATCTTACCTCAAGCGGGGGCGGGGTACACTTTCCGGAAGGGAACGCCGCCATGACTACGCCGCCGCTTGCTGGGAGGGTCGCACTGGTCACGGGAGCCAGCGCGGGGATCGGCCACGCGGTGGCCTGCGAGCTGGCGGTGCTGGGGGCGCGGGTGGCGATCAACGCCCGCCGGGAGGCCCGGCTGGTGGCCCTGGCCCAGGAGATCGCCGACCGCTGCGCCAACCGGCCCGGGCTGGCGGACCCGGGACGGGCGTACTCCATCCCGGGCGACGCGGCGGACCCCGGGATGGCGGCCCGGATGCTCGACGAGCCCGCGGCGCACTTCGGGCGTCCGGTGGACCTGGTGGTGATCAACGCGGGGCGGGGGCTGGCCGGGTCGGTGATCGACAGCGACGAGTCGCAGTGGGAAGAGATGATCCGCGTGAACCTGACGGGCGCGGCCCGGCTGCTGCGCGAGGCGGGGCGGCGGCTGGCGGAGCTGCAGTCCGAGCGGGACTGGCAGTCGCACCCGGCGGACGTCGTGCTGCTGGGCTCGACCGTGGGGCGTCACATCTCGCCGTTCTCCTCGATGTACGGCTCGACGAAGGCGGCGCTGGCCTCGCTGGCCGAGGCGGCGCGGCGGGAGCTTGGGCCCAAGGGCGTTCGCGTCACGCTGATCGAGCCGGGGATCGTTAAGAGCGAGTTCCAGGGCGTGGCGGGCTACGACGAGAAGAGCTTCGGCGCCCTGATGGACCGCATCGCCCCGGTGCTGCGCCCGGAGGACGTGGCGCGGACGATCGGGTTCATCGTGCGCCAGCCCGCGGGCGTACACATCGCCGATGCGTTGATCCGGCCGACGCGGCAGGATTATCCGTGA
>CAYXFA010000041.1:24908-30934 GCA_964464165.1 uncultured Phycisphaeraceae bacterium
GGGCGTACACATCGCCGATGCGTTGATCCGGCCGACGCGGCAGGATTATCCGTGACGGATTGGGCGACACGACGATCGGCGCTCAATTCGGCGTCGGCAAGCAGTTCGTGTCGCAGATCGTATCCGGACACCGGCGCGTGGGCATCGCCACGGAGTTCGGTCCTTTGGTCGACAACCCGTCATGCATTGTTTATGTATGGCCCTACCTGAGCACTTCGGAAAGACCGCGATGCTGGCGGTCGCCAAAGAGGCTCTTAAAAGCCGTGACTCGTGAGCGCGTGACGCAGGCAGCGTTCTTCGGGGCTTCGGCCCGGGTTCAACGGCCGAGGTAGTGCGCCGGCACTTCGCCAAAGTCCGCCCGGATGTTGCTCTTGATCCCGCCGCGGCCCTTCCACATCGTGACGATCTGGAGCCAGGTGGGGTTCATCAGTGCGACGAGGTCGTCACGGATGCGGTTGGTGACGGCCTCGTAGTAGATGCCCTCGTTGCGGAAGCTCTGGTAATAGAGCTTGAGGCTCTTGAGCTCGACGCACAGGCCGCCGTCCCGGGCCGCCCTGGGCTGGAAGCGCAGGAGCACGTCGCCGAAGTCCGGGTGGCCGGTGACCGGGCAGACGGAGGTGAACTCCTCGGACACGTGCTCGATCACGAACGGCGTGTCGGAGGGGGTCGGGAACGCTTCGAGGAGGCGGGGGTCGGGCATGGAACGGGGATCGTAGGTCGGTCGTCACGGGCGCTCGACGTCCCGCGTGGTGCGCGCCGGGGGCGTGCGCCGGGCGTTCTGGTCGCCGATAACCGCGCCGGCGATGCCCCCCGAAACGGCGCCGATGGTGGCCCCTTTCCCGGCGTCGCCGCTGAGCGAGCCGATGGCCAGGCCGCCCAGGGCGCCGACGGCGGCGCCCGAGAGCGCGCCCTGCCCGGCGTTGTTGCAGCCCCCGGCGGTCAGGATCGCGGCGGTGGCGAGCGCGGGGGTGATGAACCTGGTTCGGCGGTTGGTGCGCATCGTGGGTCTCCCTTCGGGGCCGAGGCCCCGGGGGACACCGCCGCGCCCGGGCGTCGGCTGACGCCCGGGTTTCAGAAGGCGTTGGGGTCCGCGCCCACGCCGCGGCGGCGGCGCGGGTCGCGGGGGGTGGCGGTCCCGATCGCGTCGCGGCAGGCGGCGGCGAGCGCCTGGAGCAGCTTCTCATGCTCCGGGCAGGCCCAGAGGTAGTCGAGCAGGTCGTCGACCCGCCACGCGGGGGGGTCGCCCGGCTCGGCGAGGGCGTCGGCCTCCGCGATGGCGCGGTCGCCGAGCGCTTCGGCGGCGGCGGCGAACCACTCCGGCGAGATCGGGCCGGTGAGCAGGTCGCCGCACACGGGACGGGGCACGCCCGAAGATTCGGCCCAGCGGACGGCGGCGGGCGGAGGGTCGATGCGGACGCGGGAGACGCGCTCCCCCACCCCCACCACAGGCCAGAGGCCGTCGCGGGTCATGGGCTCGCGGCAGAGGACGAACACGGGGATCTCACGCGCCCACGCGGCGTCGCGGAACAGGCGGGCGTCCAGGCCGATCATCGGCGGCTGCACGAGGTAGCAGCCCGGGCCGGGGTTCGGCGGCAGGTCCGAGGCCCGCGCGACGACGGTGACGGTGCCGGCGTCGAGGGCGTCCTGGCGGATCCAGCGACGGGCCTCCTGCAGGGGCAGGCAGATGCGCGACATGCGCTCGAAGTCGTCCGCGGCGCGGGCGAGCAGGAGGGCCTCCTGGCACAGGCGGGCGGCCTCGAACGCGCGGGTGACGGCCGACGCCGCGCTGGCCCGCTCCATGATCGCGTCGATCGCGTTGGCGTCGGCCCGGGCGTTCACGCCGTCGTGGCTCCGTCGTCCGGCCCGGTGGTGCGGGCGGCGAGGTCGTCGATCAGGCCGATCCACTGCACGGCGCGGGCGTCGAGGTCGCAGGCGAGGTTGTCCGACAGGCCGGACCAGTCCTCGCGCGACACGGCGTCGCGGAGGGCGACGAGGTCGTCGGCCAGGGCGCGGACCACGACGCCCCCCGGCTCGTCGCCCGAGCGGAGGTCGTCGCAGACCAGGCCCGAGAGGGCGGCGGCCTGGTCGACGACCGCGCGGACGAGCTGCCAGCCCTCGATGATGGCCCGGAGGGATCCGAGCGCCTCGGCGATCTCGCCGGCGTCGATGCGGCCGGCGGCTTGGGCCTGGTCGGCGCGGGTGCGCTCCAGGGTTTCCCGGGCCTGGGCGAGGGTCTCGCGGAGGAACAGGGATTTCTTGGCGGTGGTCACGCCGAGCTCTCGCACGCCCGCGGGGTCGGCGGGCATGGCGTCGAGCAGGTCCGGGGCGGGCTGGCCGTCGGCGATCACCTCGATGACGAGGCGTCCGAGGCTCTCGGCCCGCTCGCGGACCATCTCGATGGCCTGGGCGACGCCCTCGGCCTGGTCGGTGATCGTCTGGCCGTCCATGGTGACTCGCATCGGGTTTTCCTCCATGACGGGGGGAGAGGGCTGGGATCAGGTGGTCGGCTCGGAGGCCCGGTCTCGTGCGTGCTGTTTGTGGATCAATCGGAGATTCCGAGCATAGATCACCACGCCGGTCGCCTGTCCGAGCACGCCGACCACGTCCTTGCGCCAGACGAAGTAGATGAACAGGGCCAGCCCGCCCGCCAGGCTGAGCCACCAGAAGACCTCGGGGACGGTGGACACGCGGCAGCGTTCCGAGATGATCCACTGGACCATCATCCGGCCGAAGAAGGCTCCCTGGCCGGCCAGGCCGATCATGACCCAGCCGAAGGTGGACCATCGGGTGATGTTGAAGAAGCCCAGCAGGGTGCGCTCCCAGGCGGGGCGGTCGAGCCAGGCGTCCAGGCGGGCGGAGACGAAGTCGTCCATCTCCTCGTGGGCGATGACCATGCCGGCCATCTCGGGCGGCGAGATCACCCTGTAAGCGGGGGGATCGGCGTCGGGGGTCCGCGCCAGGAGGACCTCCATCGAGCCGATCGTGATGCCCAGGTCGTGGGCCCCCCGGCGCAGGGTGGGCTGGAGCACCAGCCACATGCCGACGAAGAGCATGGCGGCCATCGCGATGAGCGGGCCGGGTTTCACCGCAGGGCCTCCGAGGGGGCGGGCTCGGGGGCCGGGGCGGGGTGGTGCTCGACGGGCGGGCCGGGGATGCGCCGGCGGTTGCACATCCAGCGGACGCCGAAGCAGTCGATCAGGCCCGGCAGGGCCCGCTGGGTGATGCCCAGGCCGTACTTGGGCTCGCCCGCGTGGCGGGGGCGGTGGGCGACCGGCATCTCGACGACGGCGTAGCCCAGCCGGCGGGCCGTGACGGGGATGAACCGGTGCATGCCCTTGAACTCCAGGGGCAGGTGCTCGGTGACCTCGCGGCGCATCACCCGCAGAGAGCAGCCGGTGTCGCGGATGGAGTCGCCGAGGATCATGCGCCGGAAAACCCGCCCCACCACCGAGCCCGCCTGGCGGATCCAGGGGTCGCCCGCGCGGCGGGCGGCGGAGCGGTCGCCCTGCACGAAGTCGGCGCCCGTCCGTTCCATGTGCTCGATCATGCGGGGCAGGTCGGCGGGGTCGTTCTGGAGGTCGGCGTCGAGCACGCCGATCAGGCGGCCCCGCGCGGCGGCGAAGCCCACCTTGAACGCGGCGGACTGGCCGTTGCCCCCGCCCGCGGGGGGCGTGGGCAGGCTGATGAGGCGGAGCCAGGGGCGCTCGTGCATGAGGTCGCGCACACGCTGGGCGGTGGCGTCCGTCGAGGCGTCGTCGATGATGAGGAACTCGAAGGCGAGCCCGGTCGGGGCGAGGGCGGCGCCGACCTGCTCGACGAGCGGCGCGACGTTGTCCGCCTCGTCGCGCGCGGGGGCCACGACCGTCAGGTCGATGGATGCTTCGGGCCGGGATGCGGTGGCGTGTGGCGGCATGCGTCGTGCGTGGGCCCGGCGGTCGGGGCTACCCCCCGGCGGGCCGCTCGCGGGGCCGGGGGTCTAGAATGATTCCAAGTTTCGATTCAATGACCCCAGGCGAGGCAGTCTATGCACTTCCGACGCAGCGACCACGACCACGGCCCGGCGACCGTCAAGGTCAAGTACGTCCTGGAAAACCCGGACGGCATGATCGACGAGGACCACTTCACGGGGTCCGACCCGACGGCCCGGGAGCACGAGTTCATGGCCGCCAAGGGCGAGCACCTGCTGGAGGTCGCCCTGGAGCACGGGATCAACATCGAGCACGCCTGCGGCGGGGTCTGCGCCTGCTCGACCTGCCACGTCTACATCGATAAGGGGATGGAGCTGCTGTCCGAGGCCGAGGAGGAGGAAGAGGACCGCGTGGAGGAGGCCCCCGGTCTGGAGCGGAACAGCCGCCTGTCCTGCCAATGCATCATCCAGAAGGACGGCGAGATCGTGGTGCGGGTGCCGGCTTGGAACCGCAACGCGGTGAAGGAAGTCCCGCACTGAGTAGATCCGGTGGCCCGGCTCGCCGAGCCGGGTCTTGCGTCGGCACTCCGTGCCGACTCCCCCCCGTGGGGCCGACTTCCAATCGGCCACTTCTCTTCCCTGATCCCTGATGGCTGATCCCCGATCCCTTCCTCGCGCCCTGCCGCTCCCTTGCGGTCGCGGCTTGTCGTTCCAATCACCCCGAAGATTCGGGCGGGTTCCACGCGCTGCCGCAGGCATCGCAGAGCAGGCAGCCGTCGATGGGGCTGGGGGTGTCTCGCAGCCGTGACTCGCAGCAGGGGCAGCGGCCTTTCGAGACGGTTTCCCGAACGAGGACCGGCTTGACCACCCGGTAGATGGCGGCCCGGACGCCGAGCAGGGACACGCCAAAGAGAAGCGCGCCGACAAACGCCGTCGTCCCGATCGTGTAGACCTTCTCGATGGACGAGCCGAACCCGTTCATGGAAATGAGGAAACCGGCCACGGCGCCGGTGCATCCCAGCCAGATCAATGCCCCAGCGATCCGACGGCGACGAACACGCGAGCGGACACGGGCCTGCATCCCGCGGACGGCGTCCATCCGAGCGCGTTTCGGGCCGGAAGCGAGCAACGGAACCCGCACCCCCCGCGCGTCCCGGACCGCCAGCAGCCCGTCCGGGCCGTGCAGCGCGGGATCGACCGCGGGGGGCTTGTAGATCCCCGCGTCGGCGGCCCATTGGTCGGCGCGCCACGCCGAGCCGCACTCGGCGCAGACGGTGCATCCGTCCCCCTCGGCGGCCAGGTCTTCGATCGGGTAGCCGCAGACGGGGCACGCACGGTCACGCGCGATGCGGGTGCGGACATGATGGGCGACAGCCAGGCTCCTGCGCGCGTCCCCACGCCCGCGCAGGCCGACCAGGCGGGCGCTGCACAGTCTCCAGAGCACAACGGTCGCCGCACCGACCGCGATGGACAGCACAATCGCCGCGGTGAAGCCGAGCCATCGCGGGATCCGCAGGAGGTCAGCGATCCAAGGCCCAAGCCCCCACGCGAACATCCCGATCAACAGGAACCCGCCCGTGACCGCCTCGGGCAGCACGCCCGATCCTCCCGGCGGGTTCTCACCCAGATCGGATGCGTCGTACACCTCTTTCCAAGGCATCATCCCGAGGCGGAGCGGGTGGGACCGGCCGCGGTCGTCGCGGATGACGAGCAGGCCCGCCCCGTTCCGGCAACCCTCCGGGGCCGCACGCCCAGCGCTCGACTGCTCCGTGCTGGGCTTTGGCGGATGCATGGCGGCGATGTCAGGATAGCCGGCCCGGCGGCAGGCCGTGGGGGGCGATCCGAGCGACTGACAAGCCGCGCCCGCAAGGAAGCGGCCGGGGCCGCCAACCGACGCCCCGATGCCGGACGAGCGGAAACGACCGATCAATCGGCATACTTTCCTGCTGACGCGACCGCGGCCGCTCCCTTGCAGTCGCGGCTTGTCGTTGCGATCACCCCGGAGATTCGGGCGGGTTCCACGCGCTGCCGCAAGCGTCGCAGAGCAGGCAGGCGTCGATGCGGCTGGGGCTGGGGCTTGACGCGACCGCGGCGGGGCTGCTGTTCGTGCTGGTGGTTT
>CAYXFA010000042.1:0-29159 GCA_964464165.1 uncultured Phycisphaeraceae bacterium
TGACCCCCCCCACCATCATCCTCTGCCCCGGCCAGGGCGCCCAGGCCGTCGCGATGGGCCGGGCGTGGCACGCCTCCAGCGCCGCCGCGCGTGAAGTCTTCGCGGAGGCCGACGCCGTCCTCGGCGGCACGCTCGGCAAGCCGCTCTCCGCCCTGTGCTTCGAAGGCCCCGCCGAGACGCTCAACCGCACCGACGTCTCCCAGCCCGCCATCTACGCCTGCTCGATCGCCTGCTTCCGGGCCCTGACCGAGCAGCACGGCGACTTCCCGCTCGCCGCCGCCGCGGGCCTCTCGCTGGGCGAGTACACCGCCCTGTGCCTGGCCGGCGCGTTCTCTTTCGCGGACGGCCTGCGCCTCGTGGCCCTCCGCGGCCGGGCGATGCAGGACGCCGCCGAGGCCGCCCCGTCGTCCATGGTCGCCCTCATCGGGGCCGACGAGGAAAAGGCCAACGCCCTCTGCGACGCCGCCCGCGAGAACGACGTGCTGGTGGCCGCGAACTTCAACGCCCCCGGCCAGGTCGTGATCTCCGGCTCGCTCGCCGCCTGCGACCGCGCCGAGCGTCTCGCCCCCGACCACGGCCTGCGCGCCACCCGCCTCCTGGTCGCCGGCGCGTTCCACTCGCCCCTGATGCAGCCCGCGGCGGACCGCTTGGCCGAGGCCCTGACCGCCACGCCCATCGGCGCACCCCGCTGCACGGTGATGTCCAACGTCACCGGCCTGCCCCACGACGCCGACCCCGACGCCATCCGCCGCCGCCTCGTCGAGCAGCTCACCAGCCCCGTCCGGTGGGCGGCCAACTGCGAGTGGCTCGCCCAGGCCCACGCCCCGTCCGAATCGGGGGCCGCATGGCACGAGCTCGCCCCCGGCAAGTCCCTCAGCGGCATGATGCGCCGCATCGACAAAGCCGTGAAAGTCACCACCCACGACACGCCGGAAACCTCGACCGCCTCTTGATCCCGGAGCGGGGGGCTTCCGGCCCCCCGTCCCGCGTCCCCGACCCATCAACCAACGCGCACGCCCCCGCCGAGCGCCCGCGTCCTCAACGAGACCCGCCCATGACCGATCAACGCGTCGCCATCGTCACCGGAGCCTCCCGCGGCATCGGCCGCGCCATCGCCCTGCGTCTGGCCCGTGACGGGCGCCACGTCGTCGCCGTCGCCCGCTCCGAGGGCCCGCTGAACGAGCTGGTCGCCGAGATCACCGCCGCCGGGGGCAAGGCCACCGCCAAGCCGTGCGACCTCTCCGACCACGCCGCCGTCACGGCCATGATCGAGTCCGTCGCCTCGGAGCTCGGGCGCATCGACATCCTCGTCAACAACGCCGGCATCACGCGGGACAACCTCATCCTCCGCATGTCGGACGACGAGTGGGACGACGTGATCAACACCAACCTCAAGGCCGTGTTCGTCGCCTGCCGCGCCGCCGCACGCCCGATGATGAAGGGCAAGTTCGGCCGCATCGTCAACATCGCCTCGACCAGCGGCCTCGTGGGCAACGCGGGCCAGGCCAACTACGCCGCCGCCAAGAGCGGCCTGACCGGCCTGACCAAGACCATCGCCCGCGAGCTCGGCGGCAAGGGCATCACCGCCAACGTCATCGCCCCCGGGTTCATCCAGACCGACATGACCGCCAACCTGCCCGCCGAGGTCATCGACAAGGTCAAGGCCGCCATGGCCGTCAAGACCCTCGGCACGCCCGACGACATCGCCGCCGCCGTGGCCTACGCCACCAGCGACGAGGCCGGGTACCTCACCGGCCAGACCATCGCCGTCGACGGCGGCATGACCATGTGCTGACCGCCCGCGCCCCGTCCCCGCCATGCTCCGATCCATCGCCGACACACTCGAACGCGAACGCGCGGCCACCCTCGACCTGGCCCGCACCGTCCCCGAAGCCGTCTGCGACGCCCTGCCCGCCGGCCTGGCCCAGTCCCCCTGCTGGATCGTCTGCCACATCGGTCTGGCCGACGCCCGCCAACTCGGCACCCTGACCACCGGCAAGCCCGGCGGCGACGACGACGGGTACTTCCAGGAGTTCGGCCCCGGCTCGGACGTTTCCCACGCCCGCGAGCGCATGGCGGCCCGCTACGGCTCCTGGCCGGCCGCCATCGAGGCCGTCGCTGCTAACCACGCCAGGCTGGTCGACGCCGTCCGCACGGCCGACCCCGACCGCCTCGCCGGGGCCCACCCCAACCCGCGCGTGCGTGACTTCTTCCCGACCCTCGCCCACAACGTCGCCTACGCCGTCTGGCACGAGGGGCACCACGGCGGCCAGCTCCGCGCCTGGATGCGCGCCGCCCGCGAAGCCGGCCTCCTTCTCCCTCGGACCTGACGGCCCAGCCAGCACGGAGCCTTGGACCCCATGCCCCACCCCGAGCCCGACGCCGCCGCGATCCCCGCCGATGCGACGCTCCCGCCCGACAGAGGCGTTCCCGCCCCGGTCGACGCCGAGCCCGGCCTGTTCGAGCAGCGGGTCCAGGCGTTCACGGATTTCTGGTTCGGCTGGCTGTCCGACTACCCCATCCTCCAGTCACTGACGGTGCTGGCGGCCCTGCTGGTGTTCGCCTGGCTGGCGCACCTCATCGTCCGGCGCATCGTCCGTCGCGCGGTCGCGCTGGCCATGGTCCGGCTGCCGGACTGGTGGAACGGGATGGTCGTCGAGCACAAGGTGCTCAAGCGCCTCGTGCCGCTCGTCCCGACGGTCATCATCGCCCGCGGCATCGGCTTCGTGCCCCACCTTCCGGTCGCCGTTGAGCTGATGGTCCTGCGCACGGCCCAGGCCGTGGCCATCCTGCTGGTGGCCCTGGCCTTCGGCGCCCTGCTCAACACCGTCAACGCGATCTACAACCGCTACCCCATCGCGACCGGCAGGCCCATCAAGGGCTACCTGCAGGTTGTGAAGATCCTCGCCTACGGCGCGACGGGCATCCTGATCCTCGCGACGATCATGGACGAATCGCCCTGGATCTTCCTCTCCGGCCTGGGGGCGATGACCGCCGTCCTCCTGCTGATCTTCCGCGACACGTTGCTCTCGCTCGTCGCCGGGATCCAGCTCGTCAACAACGACCTGATCCGCGTCGGCGACTGGATCGAGATGCCCCAGTTCAACGCGGACGGCGACGTCATCGACATCTCGCTCAACGTCGTGCAGGTCCGCAACTGGGACAAGACCGTCACCTCCATCCCCACCCACAAGTTCCTCGAAAACTCGTTCAAGAACTGGCGGGGCATGCACGAGGCGGGCGGCCGGCGCATCAAGCGGGCCGTCTACATCGACACCAACTCCATCCGCTTCCTCACGCCCGATGAGATCCGTCGCTTCCGGAACTTCCGCTTGCTCCGCGAGTACATCGACGCGAAGACCGCGGAGATCGAGGCCTACAACAAGCAGTACTGCCCCGACGGGGACTGCGTGGCCAACGCCCGGCGCATGACCAACGTGGGCACCTTCCGCGCGTATGTCGCCGAGTACCTCAAGCACCACCCCCTCATCCACCAGGGCATGACCCAGCTCGTCCGCCAGCTCCAGCCGGGCCCCACCGGGCTGCCCATCGAGCTGTACTGCTACGTCAAGGACACCCGCTGGGCCGTCTACGAGAACGCCCAGTCCGACATCTTCGACCACGTGTTCTCCATCGCCGGTGAGTTCGGCCTGCGCGTCTTCCAGCAGCCCTCGGGCACCGACCTGGCCATGCTCGCCGCCGCGGCGCGCGGCCCGGCGGACCCCGCTGACCGCCCCCCCACCGCCTGACAGGAGCAAGCATGACCGCCCCCAGCACGCGTTTCGAGATGCTCGTGGGGATGCGGGTCGCCGACGAGGCCGCCTACGCCCGCTACCGCGCGGCCATGACGCCCATCCTCGGGTCCATGGGCGGCTTCTTCCGCTACGACATGCGCGTCTCCGAGCTGCTCAAGGGCGAGGCCGCCGAGCCGTTCAACCGGCTGTTCATCCTCTCCTTCCCGGACGAGGCCACCCGCGACCGCTTCTTCGCCGACCCGGCCTACGCCCGGGCCAAGGCCGAGCACTTCGCCGGGGCCGTCACCTCGTTCACCCTCATCGCGTCCTACACGGCCTAACGCCACCCTTCCGCCAACCCCCGCCCCCCTCAAAAAAATGTGTGGCTCCGTTGCCGCCCCCGGCCCGCCGCGACGCGTTCCGCCGGGCGGTCGCGTCGACCGCCGAGGCCCTGTACCACGGAGTCCCCACATGCGTTCCGGAACGTCCCGCCGCACCCTGCCGCACCGCCTCGCCCGCCGCGTGATCGTCGCGGTGGCCTGGGCGGTCGCGGTCGTCCCCGTCCAAGCCGAGATCCCCGTCACCGGGTGCCCCGTTCCCCGGCTCGCCGAGCTCGACGAGCTGGTCACGAACCTGGTGACCAGCCGCAACATCCCCGGCGCGACCGTGGCCGTCATGAAGGACGGGGTCGTCGTCTACGAACGCGGCTTCGGGTACCGTGACGAGGCCCGGCGCATCCCCATGCCGCCCGACGCGATGATGCGGGTGGGCAGCGTGTCCAAGCCGGTCACCGCCGCCGCCGTCCGCAAGCTGGTCGAGGACGGCCGTCTCCGGCTCAACGACTTCGCCTTCGACCTCGGCCAGCCCCGCGGCGGGGTCCTGCCGCACGAGCCGTTCCCCGCACTCGGCGACGAACGCCTCAAGCAGATCACGGTCGACCACCTGCTCCACCACCGCGGCGGCTGGAACCGCAACCAGGTCGGCGACCTGACCTACATGGAGATCGCCATCGCCGACGCCATGGGCGTGCCCAGCCCGCCAGGGCGTGACAACACGATGCGGTACATCCTCGGCCAGCCGCTCCAGTTCACGCCCGGCGCCGCCTCGTCCTACGCCAACATCAGCTACCTCGTCCTCGGCCTGATCGTCGAGGAGGTCTCCGGCATGGACCTGATGCAGTTCCTCCACCGCCGCGTGCTCGAACCGGTCGGCGTCGACCCCGCCGAGTACGTGCTGGGCCGGAGCTTCGAGGCCGACAAGCACCCCCGCGAGCCGCACTACCACTTCCCCGGGTACGCGCCCAACGTCTTCGACCCCGACGGCCCGCTGGTCGCCCGCCCCTACGGCAGCTACCACCACGAGGCCCGCGTCGGCCAGGGCGGCCACGTCACCACGGCCAGGTCGCTGCTCCACTTCCTCAACAACTACCACGTCAACGGCCCGCTGATCGGCGCCCGGCTGACCGAGCCGCTGCCGCCCGGCACGGTGCAGTACCACGGCGGCGCGACCTACGGCAGCGAGGCTGTCGCGGTGCAGCTCGGCGGCGGGATCAACTACGCCGTCACCATCAACGAGTGGAAGAGCTCCAACAGCCACGCCACCGCGTTCCGCAACGCGCTCAACAACTACTTCACCAACGCCGCCATCGTCTGGCCCACCCGGCCGGCCTCGCAGAACTGCTACAGCTCCGCGGACCTCAACGGTGACGGCGTGGTCAACTTCTTCGACCTGTCCATGCTGATCGACGCGCTCGGCCCGTGCGACGGCTGCATCGACTGCTTCGCCGACCTCAACAACGACTGCCAGGTGAACTTCTTCGACCTGGTCGAGATGATCGACCACTTCCGGTGACGGACAAGGTCCGCTAGAAGAAATCGACCATCGACGGCGCCGGTCCCGCGAACATCGCCCCGAGCGAGCGGACCGCGTCGTCGTTTCCACGCACGCGGCCCACCAGCCGCAACTGCGCCGGCGACGCGTACCCCGTGTACACCGCCGCCATGGCCCCGACGTCCAGCTCGACCCCGCCCGAGCCGCCTCGCTCGCAGCGTCCGACGCCGCCCTCGACCTCGATCACCCAGTTCCCGTCGTTCTCCGCGAACAACGCGTCGCGCACCGCGACCTCGACGCGGGCACGCACGCCAGGAGCGTACCCGCGGGTCGCGATCGCGTCGGCCAGGCGGACGATCCGTGTCATCCAGTGGTCCTCGTGCTCGATGCGGTACTTCTGCTCGTCCAGCAGCAGGAGCACGGGGTGCGTCGGCCCGGCCCACAGGCGGATCTCCGTGACCATCGAGCCGAATCCCGCGAGCGCGCCCAGCACGCCGCGTGCCCCGGCCTCGCTGCTGGCCGCCCAGTCGGTGACGAACAGCACGAAACCCCGCGCGGGGTACGGCGCCCGCTCCATCCGCGTCGTCAGCACGCCGCACACGCCCGAGCCGTCCTCGACGACCAGCGTGTCCGTCTCCGCGCCCCGCGGCGTGCGTATGAGCGACCACAGGTACGCGTCCCGATCGAGGCTCCCGGGCATCTCGCGGGCCATCGCCGCCCGGCAGGCGCAGATCGCGTCGTGGTCCGACCCGAAGTCCGCCGGGCGCACGCGCACGCCGGGGGCCGAGCGCCAGCGCAGGCGGGCCGGGTCGATCATGATCCGGCTACGGTGCCCCGCCTGCTCGTAGCCCGACCGCCGGTACAGCGCCTGCGTCGCCGCGTACAGCGTGGAGAGCGCGTAACCCTTCTCGTGGGCCTCGCCCAGCAGGGCCTCCATCATCGCGCTGGCCACGCCGCCGCCGCGCCGCTCCGGGGGCACCGCCACCGCGCGCACGCCGACCATCGGCGCCACCCGCCCGCCGAACCACTGCCCGGCCCAGATCACCATGGCCGCGCCGACGGGCGCCCCCGCCGCGTCGCGGAACACCCGCTGCCGCTCCGGTCCCGCCTCGTCGATCATCGGACCGGCGGATTCCGTCGGCGTGCCGAAACTCGTCCGCAGCGCGCGACTCACGAACGCCCGCTCCGCGTCGTTCGCGACCGGGCCCCAGCGATCACCCATCCGTCGTCTCCTCCGGGCTTGTCCCCGGCCGCCCCTCAATCCCGCCTCAGGAAACCCATGTGCATGCGGCAGTGGTCCAGGTGCAGCAGCACCCACTGCTCGTGCGTCATCCGCCCGAGGACCGGGGAGTCCTGCGTCATCCTTTCACCCGCCGCGATCCGCGCAAGTTGCGAGCGGATCAACGCCATGCCCTCGCCGAACGGGGCGAGGTCCCTCGGCAGCAGCTTCGCCGCGGACTTGGGCAGCTTCAGGCCCGGCTTCATCTGGCTCTTGCCGAGCCGCGGCTTGAAACAGGCCGAGCCGCCCAGGCGGACGAACCACGGCGCGCGCACCCCGCCGAAGCCGTCGAAACTGAACCGCATGAGCATGCCGCAGTGCTCGAGGATCTGGCCCGCCGACCAGGCGCCCGTCGTGCGCAGCGCCCCGGCGCGCTCGGCCGCCTCCACGGCGTCAAGCTCGGCGCTGAGCTCGTCGAGCGTGCGGAACGAGGCGGGCTTCCAGTCGCGGGGCTTGGCCATGCGATCACCCTAGACGCCGACCTCCCGGGCCGTCACACCGCAGGGCACACCATCATCACGCGGCACGGCGCGGGCGGGTGGTCCAACTCGGCCCGGTAGCCGCGGAACGACCCGAGCCCGCCCCACCCGGCCATCGTCAGCGCCTCGTCCACCATCGACGCGTGCTGGCTGATCCGTGTGGTCTGCAGCACCGGCGGCGCTCCAAGACGCTGGGCCGGGTCCGGGCCGTCCATCGGTGCGCCAACCCCGCCGCCCAGGCCACCCGGCCGGTCCTCCAGCAGCCCGTACACCCGCACCGTCGGCTCGCCGAAGTGGGCCAGGTCCGCGTGCAGCAGCAGGTCGAACACCACCGCCTCCACCGGCGTCCGCACCGTCAGCGTGTACCGGCCCTCCGTGTTCTCCGCAGACCACGCCAGCGGCACGGCCGAGCGGTACACCTCGCCGGCCACGAACGTCACCGCCCCGTGCCGCCCCACCGGCCCCGGCGCGATCTCGTCGTACACCGTGCCCTCGCCGTCGCGGAACTGGCGGATCTCGGGCGGCGGCTCCGAGCAGAACCGGCGCACCAGCGGCAGCCCGCCCGTCGGCGAGACCCCGTCGGGGTCCAGGGGCTCGCGGGCGAACCCCGTGTTCGCGCCCGTGTCGCTGCGGCTGGTCAGCCGCCGGATGATCCACGGCACGTCCCCCCGCAGACGCTCGAAGCCCACCATGCCACCCAGGTGCAGCACGTCGACCCCGGCCGGGTCCGTCCCGCTCGGGCGCAGGGCCAGGGTGAGCATCTGGACCTTCGCCCGGACCCCCCACACCGCCGACGCCGAGCGGTACAGGGCCCGGCGCTCCTCGCTCTCGATCCGGTCGTCCCGCCCGCCCCGGGCCAGCATGGCCTCGAACGACCGGCGGTCGCCGGCGTGGCGGCGCACGAAGGCCCGCAGCCGCCCGTCCGCGTGGCGGACCGCGTCGACCCGGGCCGCGGTGACCCCCTTGGCCGCCGCCGCCTTCAGGACGATCTCGACCCCCGCCGTGCCGGGCATGTGCCGGGCGGCGTCGAGCGCCTCGGGCTCCTCGACGAACCGGGCCACCTTCCACGCCAGGGTCTTGTCCACCCCCAGCACTCGCCCGATCTGGGTGGGTCGCGCCCCGCCCAGCCCGGCCTCGTCCAACAGATCCGTCAGCGCGGCCTGCGCCGCCCGCAGCCGGGAGGAGGCTTCGTCGGTGAACCGTTGGGCCGCCGCCTTGGGTGTGGGAGCTCCCGGGCTGGACTGTTCCCCGGAATCGGGCGTGCCCGGCACGGATGCCGGACCGGGGTTCAGACTGGGGGATTCCGGGCGCACGCCGCATCCTACCGCGCGTTCGCGGGGCATGGAACCGGGGGCGAAAGAATCTTTGCATTTTTCTTTGAAGAAATCTTGGACGGAGGCCGGCGTTCAGGTATGCTCGCCGACGCGGGGCCGACGCCCCGCCCACGGAACCCCGCCGGACCCGGGCGGGACCGCGGACCCGCCGACCCGCGGCGTGCCGCCGCCACAGGAGGAGACCCATGCGTATCTGGACCACCCTTGCCGCGAGCGCGATCGCCGCGGCCGCCGCTTCGGCCGAGACCATCACCCAGACCATCGACTTCAACTGGGGGCTCGAGACCGGGCTGGAGATCGGCTCGTTCGCCGGCTTCGACAACGCCGGCGGGACCCGGCAGCTCACCGGCGTGTCGCTCAGCGTCGACGGCTCGGCCCGCTGGGACGTGACCGTCCTGAACTACTCGTCCGCCACCCTCGGCGCCGACGCGTGGTTCGCCGATGGGCTGGCCAACTTCAACGTGCTGCTCGGCGAGTTCGGCCCCAACTCGGTAGAACGCTACGCCGGGGTGGTGCAGTTCAACGGGCTGACCGGATTCCTGAGCGCGGGCGACCCCGGCTCGGGCGAGCCGGGCAGCCCCGGCGTGAGCGGCTCGTTCACCGGCCTGCTGGCGGGCTTCTTCGACCTGGAGGCGGCCGACTTCGGCGTCTTCCAGAACGGCGTCGTGGAGGCCCGGCTGCTGGGCTTCACGGACGCCTACGTTGACGGGCCCAATGGCAGCCCGCCCGACCTCCTGGTCGACACGGACCTGCTCTCGGCCGAGGGCCGCGTCACGCTGACCTACACCTACGCCCTCGTCCCGGCCCCGGCGGGCCTGGCCCTGCTCGGGGCGGTCGCCCCCCTGGCGGCCCGTCGCCGGCGCTGAACCGGAACCCGAGCCGGAACCCAAACCAGACCTGAGGAGGAGAGAGGGGCGCGGCCGGGATGGGCCGCGCCCTTTTCCTTGCGCGCGGGGGCCGCCGGGCGTAAAAAAACCCCGCCGTGGGGCGGGGCTTGGGAAGCGGGGTTGGGCCGGATCAGGCCTTGGCGGCGGCCGCCTCGGCCTTCTTGCGGGCGTCGTCGAGGGTGCCGACGTACATGAAGGCCGACTCGGGCAGGTCGTCGCCCTCGCCGTCGCAGAGGCGCTCGAACGAGTCGATCGTCTCCTCGAGGCTGGAGTTGACGCCCGGGAAGCCGGTGAAGACCTCGGCCACGTAGAAGGGCTGGGAGAGGAAGCGCTCGATGCGGCGGGCGCGGGCGACGATGCGCTTGTCCTCCTCGCTGAGCTCGTCGACGCCGAGGATGGCGATGATGTCCTGCAGGTCCTTGTAGCGCTGCAGGATCTTCTGGACGCGCTGGGCGACGGCGTAGTGACGCTCGCCGATGATGCCCGGGTCGAGGATTCGGGAGGTCGAGGCCAGCGGGTCGACGGCGGGGTAGATGCCCTTCTCGGCGATGCCGCGGGCGAGCACCACGAACGCGTCGAGGTGGGCGAAGGCCGTCGCGGGGGCGGGGTCGGTCAGGTCGTCGGCGGGCACGTAGATGGCCTGCACCGAGGTGATGGCGCCCTTGGCGGTCGAGGTGATGCGTTCCTGCAGCTCGCCCATCTCGGTCGAGAGGGTGGGCTGGTAACCCACGGCGGAGGGCATGCGGCCGAGCAGCGCGGACACTTCCGAACCCGCCTGGGTGAAGCGGAAGATGTTGTCCACGAACATCATGGTTTCCTTGCCGGACGCGTCGCGGAACTCCTCGGCCATGGTCAGGCCGGAGAGGGCGACGCGCAGACGCGACCCGGGGGGCTCGTTCATCTGGCCGAACACCATGGCCACCTTGTCGAGCACGTGGGCGGTGTTGCCCTCGGCGTCGGTGTACTCGGCCTCGGCCATTTCACGCCACAGGTCGTTGCCCTCGCGGGTGCGCTCGCCCACGCCGCAGAACACGGAGTAACCGCCGAACTCGCGGGCCACGCGGGCGATCATCTCCTGGATGATGACGGTCTTGCCGACGCCGGCGCCGCCGAAGAGGCCGATCTTGCCGCCGCGGACGAAGGGGCAGAGCAGGTCGATGACCTTGATGCCGGTGGCGAGGATCTCGGTCTTGGGGTTCAGCTCGCTGAACTCCGGGGGCTCGCGGTGGATCGGGCGGCGCTCGGCGCCCTGGACCGGGGGCTTGTTGTCGATCGGCTCGCCGAGGAGGTTGAACACGCGGCCGAGGACCTTCTCGCCGACGGGGACGGACACCGGGCCGCCCTGGTCGATCGCGGTCATGCCGCGGGTCATACCGTCGGTCGAGCCGAGGGCCACGGCGCGGACCTGGCCGCCGCCGAGGTGCTGCTGCACCTCGCCGACGAGCTTGCGGGCCGTCCCGTCCTGGGTCCACTCGATGACCACGGCGTTGTAGATGTCGGGAAGCTCACCCTCGGGGAACTTCGCGTCGAAGGTCGAACCGATGACCTGGGTGATCGTGCCCTTGGTGCCTTGCGCCATACCAGCGGTACCTCAGTGTGAAGGGTCTCAACGGCCGAAGATGCCCGCCGGAGCGGGGAGCGAAGGGTATGCCTCGGGCCCGGGAAGGGCCACCGACCGGCGCTCTTCGGGGCCGCCCCGCCCGGCCCGACGCTCGGGAAATCCTTCAGGCGGGCCGGCGGAAGGCCCGACCTATAAAGCTCCCGCATGCTCCAGCGACCCGCCAGCGCGGCTTCCGGACCGGACGCCGCCGCGTGCCAGACGCCGCTGCGGGTCGGGATGATCTTCCTGACCGACCCGTCGAACCCCGCCCAGCTGTCCGGCATGCCGTACCGCATGGCGGAGGCGCTGCGCGGGCAGGGTGTCGAGGTCGTCCCGATCCTGGGGGGGGACCCGGGTTCCCGTGACCTCTGGGCCCGGGGCGTGTCGCGCCTGCGCCGGGAGGCCCGCCGGCGGATCCCCCACCGCCTCCGGGCGGCGGTCGACGACCTGAACGCGGAACGCACGCGGCGGGACGTGCTGCGCCGGGCCGAGCGGCTGTCCCGGCGGGTGGAGGCCCAGCTCGCCGGGCGGGGGCTGGACCTGCTGTTCGGCGTGTGCATCTCGACCGCCCTGTACGACCTCCGCACCGACCTGCCCGTGGTCTACTTCTCCGACGCCACCAGCCCGCTGCTGCACCGAACCTACCCGGCCCTCGCGGCCCGGGGGCGGTCCCGGCGGGCGGCCCTGGAGGAGGTCGAGCGGGTATCCCTGTCCCGGGCGACGGTCGCCGCGTTCGCCTCGCCGCGGACGATGCGGTCGGCCGTGGAGGAGCTGGGGCTGGACCCGGGCCGGGCGTCGGTGATCCCCATGGGGGCGCACGTCACGCCGGTGGATCCGGCGACGGTCACGGCCCCGGCCGAGCCCCCAACGCCCCGGTCGTGCCGGCTGGCCATCGTGGCCGCCGACCCGGTGCGCAAGCGGGTGGACCTGGCGGTGCGGGCGACGGAGGCCCTGCGCTCGCGCGGGATCGCGGCGACGCTGACCGTCATCGGGCCCGCCACCCGGCTGGCGGCCCGGTCGGGCTTCGTGGAGTGCGCGGGGCGCTTGCGTCTGGACGACCCGGACGACCTGCACGAGCACCGGCGTCTGCTGCGGGGCTGCCACCTGCAGGTGCTGCCGTCGGTGGGCGAGGCGTTCGGCATCGCGCCGGCGGAATCCGCGCACTTCGCCCGCCCGGCGGTCGTGTCCGACGCGGGCGGGCTGCCCTCGGTGGTGCGCCACGACGAGTCGGGCCTGGTGCTGCCGGTGGAGGCGGACCACCGGGCGTGGGCGGACGCGATCGCTGGGCTGGTGCACGACCCGGACCGGTACCGGCGGTACTCGGTCGCGGCGCTCGCGCGGGCGCGGGACGAGCTGAACTGGTCGGCCTGGGCCACGCGGACCATCGCCTTGATGCGCCGGGCGCTCGCGGAAACGAGGAAAGAGAACGACGCGGCCTAGCGGCGCCAGCCCGTCGCGGCGGCGGCGAGCAGCCAGACCGCGCACTGGGTCAGGGCGATGGCCGAGCCCGGGGGCCAGTCGGCCGCGACGCTCAGGGCCAGCCCGGCCCCCACCGTCGCCAGGGCGACGACGGTGCTGAGCACGAAGGCGGGCACGAGCGACCGCGTCAGGCGCAGGGCCGTGGCGCCGGGCAGCACCAGGGCGGCCGTGGCCAGCACGACGCCGGCGACCTGCACCGCGAGCACCACCGTGCCCGCCAGCAGCACGAGCACGGTCAGCCCGGTCCGGGCGGCGTCCACGCCCGAGGGCTCGCAGGCCGGCTCGTCGAAGGCCCAGAGCAGCATCTCGCGGCGTTTCCAGAACAGCACGCCCCCGATCAGCGCCGATGCGCCCAGCGTGGTCCACGCCGCCCCGGGCGAGATGGACAGCAGCTCGCCGAACAGCACGCCCTCGATGGGCGGCAGCGGGCCGTCCCCCGCGCCGTAGGCACGCTGGGCGGCCAGGCGGTACAGGACGAACCCGAGGGCCATGCTGGCGGTCATCACGATGCCGATCGCGGCGTCCGTGCGCCTCTGCACGCGCCCCGCCAGATGCGAGACGAGCAGGCCCGCCCCGATGGAGAAGACGGCCACCGTCGCGGTGCGCAGGGCGGGGTCGGGCCCGGCGTAGCCGTTGAAGCCCAGGAGCGCCGCCACGCCGACGCCGCCGAAAGCCGCGTGGGAGACGCCCTGGCCGACGAAGGCGAGGCGTTTGAGCACCACGACGACCGACAGCAGCCCGCCGAGCACGGCGACCAGGACCGCGACCGCGATCCCCGGCAGGAACAGGGGCAGGTCGTCGGCGATCATGGCGTGCTCGGCCCCTGGTGGTGGTGGGACGGGTCGGAACAGCCGGCGGCGGGGTGCGCATCGACGTGGACGCGCCCGAAGATCGCCTCCACGTCGTGGGCGAAGACCTCGGCGAGGATCGAGGGCGTCAGGCCCGCGGGGGCGTCGTGGTAGTGCAGGCGCCGGTGCAGGCACGCGACGCTGTCCGAGCCCGCGGCGATGGCGCGCAGGTCGTGCGACACGGTGATGATCGTGATGCCCAGCTCGGCGTGCAGCCGGTCGATGAGGTCGGCGAAACGCTGCTGGCCCGCGGCGTCGACGCCCACCGTGGGCTCGTCCAGCACGAGCAGACGCGGGTTGGGCGCGATCGCGCGGGCGATCATGGCCCGCTGCAGCTGCCCGCCCGACAACGCCCCCACCGGCCGGTCGGCCAGGTCCGACAGGCCCACCAGGGCGAGCGCCCGGCGGGCGGCCTCGGCGGCGGCCCGGTCGCGCAGCGCCAGCGGGCCCGCGCGGACGGCCAGCGGCATCGCCACCGCCTGCAGGACGGAGACGGGCCAGTCCAGGTCGGCGCCGATCCGCTGGGGGAGATAGCCGACGAGGGCCCGGCGGCGCGCCTCGGACGGGGTGAGGCCGAAGACGCGGATCGAGCCGGCCTCCGGTTCGAGCAGGCCCAGGATCAGGCGGACGAGGGTGGACTTGCCGCCGCCGTTGGGCCCGAGGATGCCCAGACGCGTCCGGGCGGGCACCGTCAGCGTGACATCCTGGAGCGCCCGGACGGGCTCGTCCCGCAGACCGCGGCCCGGATAAGAAAAGGAAACGCCCCGGACCTCCACGGCCGGCGCGTCGGGCCCCCGCTCGGTTGGCGGAGCGCTCATCCGCCCGCCCCCGGCCCCCCCGGCGCGGGCCGGGACAGGCCGGCCTCGAGCGCTTCGAGGTTGCCCATCATCATGCCGGCCCAGTCGGTCGAGCCCTCCGGGTCGAGCACGTGGACGCCGATGCCGAGGCGTTCGGCGATCCGGCGCGGGAGCGCGTCGGGGAACTGGGGCTCGACGAAGATGGCCCCCACGCTGTGAGCGCGGGCCGCTGCCAGCACGCGGTCCAGGTCGCCCGGGGTGGGCTCGACCGCGGCGACGGGCCGGACGACCTGGGCGATGGTCAGCCCGTGTCGGTCGGCGATCCGGCGGAACGCGTCGTGGTGGGTGATGATGGCGCGGCCGGCGAACGGGGCCAGACGCTCGGCGTAGGCGTCGCGCACGCCGGCGATCTCGGCCCGGACGCCCGCGACCGCCGCCTCGGCGTCCGGCGCGGACAGGCCGCGGGCGGCCAGGGCGCCGGGCAGGTAGTCGAGCATCCGGTCCATCAGGTCCGGGTCGAGCCACAGGTGCGGGTCCGGGCCGTGGTGATGGTCGTGATCGTGGTCGTGGTCCCCGTGATCGTGGTCGTGTTCTTCGGGCTCGATGCCCAGGCGGGCCCCGATTTCGAAGATGCGTTCCTCCGGCGCGAGCCGGCGGACGGCCCGGGCGATGCCGGGGTCCAGCACGGGCCCGACCAGGACCACCATCCCGGCCTTGGCGATGTCGCGGGCCTGGGCGGGGCTGATCTGGTAGCCGTGGGCGGAGGCGCCGGGCGGCACGATGGTGCGGACCACCACGCCCTCGCCCACGAGCGGCTCGACCAGGGACACCAAGGGGGCGACCTCGACCAGCACCACCGGGGCGGGCAGGTCGCCCGGGCGTTTGCCGCAGCCGGCGGCCAGGACGGCGAGGAGCCCGAGGAGGATGGCGAGGGGCCGGGTCATGATGCGATCGTATTCTCAATAAGGGGCCGGTCGCGGGCCGGCCGGGCGCGTTCTTGCGGGGCCCGGGCGTGACGGACGCGGGGCCCGGGCGTATAGTCCGGGCCTGTCGGGGCGGTAGCTCAGTTGGTAGAGCGCATCGTTCGCAATGATGAGGTCGGGAGTTCGAATCTCCTCCGCTCCACTCGAAAAACGCCCCGGGCCGCTCGCCCGGGGCGTTGTGTTTTTGGGGTCGGTGGGGCGGCCGGGGCGGTGGGCCGGGCTTAGTTCAGGCGTTCGGCGGCCTGGTTGAGCAGGTGCTCGGCGATCTGCTCGGGGTTGTAGCCGGCGGGGAGGTGGATGCAGGGCTTGCCGGCCTGGCGGGCGTAGACGCGGGCCTCCTCGGCGTGGAGGTGGCCGGTGAGCTTGATCAGGACGATCACGGCCCGGGTGGAGGGGCGGGCGATCGGGGCCTGCATGGGGGCGCCGGTGCCGTGCTCGCTGAGGGGGACCCACTCGACGGATTCGAGGGCGAAGGCTTCGGTGATGCGTTCGATGGCGTCGGCGCGGGGCTCGCCGCCGATGATGACGAGCGAGCCGCCCTGGAGGAGCTCGCGGGCTTCGAGGACGCGGGCGCTCCAGGCGCGGGGCGCGGGGGCGGGGCGGGGCTCGTCCTGGCGGGCGGGCTTGGGCTTGGACAGGAGGGCCCGGGCGGCCTCCGACGCGGGGACCGCGGCGGGGAAGCCGTCCGGGGGGACCAGCAGGCGGAGGGGGTCGAGCCGGTCGTCGCCGGGGCGGACGCCCTTGGCGTACAGCTCGTCCAGGCAGGTGTTGATGGTGCGGGCGTGGTGCTCGTGGCCGGGCTCGTCGGCGAGCTGGCGGGCGTGGTAGCGGGCCTTGTTGAACACCTCCTCGATGCGCCGCTCGTTGCGCCGGCGGTTCTCGAAGGCCTCCAGCAGGTCGACGGCCTCCTTGCGGATGGCGTCGGCGCGGGCCGGGTCGGCGGGGTCGTCGAGGGTCATGTGGCGCTCGACGAAGATCGACCGGCGCCAGGTCTCGGTGCGCAGCCAGAGGTGGGTTTCGTCCTGGTCGCGGTCGGCCTGGACCAGCCATGTGTCACGCAGGGCCACGCGCAGGGCGGACGAGGCCTCGGCCAGCAGGCTGAGCGCGGCGTGCTGCTCGCGCTCGTCGCAGCGGGCCCGCGGGTCGGTCACGCGGGCGCAGAGGCGCGCCGCGTCGGCGAGCGCGTCATAGCAGGACGCGATGACCAAAAGCGTGGCGTCGTCGGGCTGCGTTCGTTCCCGGAAAAACACCCACAGGAAGCAGTGCGTCAGCTCGTTCTGCGCCCGGTCGATCATCCCCTTCATCACTTCGAGGATGGGACGTTCGCGGTCGGCGTCGCCCTCGGCCTGGCGGCGCTCGATGAACAGCCGGCACGACGCGGCCTTGAGCCGGGCGCGCTCGACGATCATGTTGAGATCGATCTCGGGCTCGCCTTGGGACGGCGGGGGCTCGATGCGGGCGGACGCGTGGGAGGCTTCCGCGGCGCGAAGGTCCGCCTCGCTGCCCGCGACCTCAACGGGGATGGACACGTCACCGATGCGCAGGGGCACGGAGCGGCGGAGAGGTTGTTTTCCCCCCTCATCCGGCGCGGGCTGCGCCTGTGGGGCCGGCGGGGCGTTCGCAACCGGCTTTTCGGCGGACGCTTCGGGGGACGCGGGCGGCCGGGCTTTTACCCCTTGGCGTTCCGCCTCCTCCAGAATGGTGTTGGCGAGCTCCATCAGGAACTCCATCAACACCGGAGATTTCCCCGCTTCGTCGCGGAGCAGCGCACGGAGAGCCTTGGCTAGACGATCGGCCTGTTCCATGGAGCACGGCTCGCTGGTTGCGCCGGAGAGTCCCGGCAGAAATCGTACGGACCGACCGGCTTCCCGCAACGTGAAAGGTTGCGGGACGCGCGTGGCCTTATCAGCATACCCCGGATAAACGGGCGCGTGCAACGAAAGTCGCGCGGATCAGGCCCCGTAATGCTGCTGGTGGAAACGCCTGTACTCCCCGCTGCGGACGTGGTCGCACCAGTCCCGGTGATCGTGGTACCAGCGCACGGTGGCTTCGAGGGCCTGCGGCCAGGCGGAACGGGTCGGGCGCCAGCCGAGCTCGGTCTTGATCTTGGTGGCGTCGATCGCGTACCGCAGGTCGTGGCCGAGCCGGTCCGGCACGGGACGGATGAAAGAATTATCACGCCCGCACAGGTCGAGCAGCATGTGGGTCAGTTCGAGGTTGCTGCGCTCGTTGTCGCCGCCGACGTTGTAGACCTCGCCGGAGCGGCCGCGGTCGAGGACGGCGCAGATGGCCTCGCAGTGGTCGAGGACGTGCAGCCAGTCGCGCACGTTGCGTCCGTCGCCGTAGAGGGGCACGGGCTTCCCCTCGATCAGGTTGTTGACAAACAGGGGGATGACCTTCTCGGGGAACTGGTAGGGCCCGAAGTTGTTCGAGCAGCGGGTGATGACGGTGTCCAGCCCGTAGGTGTGGTGGTAGGCGCGGGCGAGCATGTCGCCGCCGGTCTTGGAAACGGCGTAGGGGGAGTTGGGGGCGAGCGGGGTCTGCTCGGTGAACTTGAGGCTGGCGGGCTCGAGCGGCAATGAGCCGTACACCTCATCGGTCGAGACGTAGACGAAACGCCCCGGGTTGTGCTTGCGACGCCAGGCGTCGAGGACGTACTGGGTGCCGATGACGTTCGTGCGGAGGAACGCCGAGGGGTCGTGGATCGAGCGGTCCACGTGGCTCTCGGCGGCCAGGTGGAGGACGCAGTCGGCCCGTTCGACGGCCTGGCGGTACTTCTCCGGCTCGCACAGGTCGGCGTGGAGGAACTCGTAGCGCGGGTTGTTCTGGACGTCGGCGAGCGATTCGAGGTTGCCGGCGTAGGTCAGCGCGTCGAGGTTGATGACGCGGTCCTCGCGGTTTTCCAGGATGTAGCGGACGAGGTTCGATCCGATGAACCCGGCGCCGCCGGTGACGAGGATAGTCTGGGGCATGCGAGCCTCCGGTTTGGCCGCCACGCCCGGTCGGCGGGCGACCGGTCAGGCGTTATTGGCGCCGGTCTGGGCGACGAGGTTGGTGGCGCGGAGCAGCGACGGGACGGTGCCGGCGTCGGTCCACCAGCCTTCGAGTTCCGACCAGGTGAGTTCGCCGCGGGCGAGGTAGTCGTTGTTGACGTCGGTGATCTCCAGCTCCCCGCGCCCGGAGGGCTTGAGGGTCCGGCAGACGTCGAAGACCCGGCCGTCGTACATGTAGAAGCCGGTGACGGCCATGTCGGACGGGGGGTTCTTGGGTTTCTCGATGATGCGGACGATCGACCCGTCCGGGCCGAACTCGGCCACGCCGAAGCGATGGGGGTCTTCGACCTTCTTGAGCAGGACCTTGGCGCCGCGTTCCTGGCGCCGGAAGTCCTCGACGGCGCGGTTGATGTTTTTCTCGATCACGTTGTCGCCGAGCACGACGGCGATCTTGCCGCCGTCGGCGAAGTCCTCGGCGAGCTTGAGGGCGTCGGCGATGCCGCCCTCGCCCTCCTGGTAGGCGTATTCGAGGTGTCGGACGCCCAGGTCCTTGCCGTTGCGGAGCAGCTTGAAGAAGTCGCCCGCGTGCTCGCCGCCGGTGACGATCAGGATCTGGTCGATCCCCGCTTTGACGAGGCACTCGATGGGGTAATAGACCATGGGCCGGTCGTAGACGGGCAGGAGGTGCTTGTTGGTGACGAGGGTCATGGGGCGCAGACGCGTCCCGAGACCCCCGGCGAGGATGATGCCCTTCATGGAAACTCCCTGCGTGCGTGGTGGTCCGCCGCCCCCGGCGGGCCGGATCATACGGGGTGACCGCCCCGGCGGGTCGCTAGACTATTCGAGCGCCCGATGTCCGCGATCCCGGCCCAACCCGACGCTCTTGATCCGTCCGCGGGGCGTGCGCGGGCCGGTGTTCTCGGACCTTGGCGCGTGCTCCGCGACCACGGGCCGCTGATCGCCCGGATGGCCCGGCGTGAGATCGAGTCCCGATACCGCGGTTCGCTGCTCGGGCTCGGCTGGTCGGTGCTCACACCGCTGGTCATGCTGGCGGTGTACACCTTCGTGTTCGCCGGGGTGCTGCGGGCGCGCTGGGGAGAGGCCGGGGCGGGGGACTTCGCGGCCCGGCTGTTCCTGGGCCTGATCCTTTTCCAGGTGCTGGCCCGCATACTGGGTGAATCGCCGAACCTGCTCCGGCAGCACCGCTCGTTCGTCACGCGGCTGGTGTTCCCGACCGAGGCGCTGGTGCCGGTGCGCCTGGGGTCTGCGTTGTTCGACTCGGGGATGGCGTTCCTGGTGTTCCTGGCGCTGGGGTGGGCGATGGCGGGCCCGCCGGCGTGGTCGGTGGTGTTTGCCCCGGTGGCGGTCGTGCCGCTGGCGCTGATGGCTCTGGGGGCGGGGTGGGCTTTCGCGGCCCTGGGGGCGTACCTGCGCGACCTGGCCCCGATCTCGGCGACGCTGGCGACGGTCGTCCTGTTCCTCAGCGCGGTGTTCTACCCCGCGGAGATCGTGCCGGAACCCTGGCGGGCGTTCATCCGCTGGAACCCTGTGGCCGCGTCGATCGACACGGCCCGGGACCTGGCGTTCGCGCCGGCCTCCTTCGACCCGGCGCGGTTCGGGCTGCTGCTGGCGTTCGGGTGGCTGTGCGCGTGGGGCGGGCTCGCGGTGTTCTCCCGGCTGAAGGAGGGCTTCGGGGATGTCGTCTGAGCCCGTCGCGGCGGCATCCCGTGCATGGCCGGACGCCGACGCGGTCGTGTGCCGCGGGCTCGGCAAGGCGTACCGGCTTTACCGGCGCCCGCACGACCGCCTGCTGGAAATGCTCGGGTCGGGCCGGCGCCACACCGAGCACTGGGCGGTGCGCGGGGTGGACCTGACGGTGCGTCGGGGCGAGTCCGTGGGCATCCTGGGTCGCAACGGCGCGGGCAAGAGCACGCTGCTGCAGCTCGTGTGCGGCACGCTGCGCCCGACGGAGGGCTCGGTCGAACGGGGCGGGCGCATCTCGCCGCTGCTGGAGCTGGGCTCGGGCTTCAATCCCGAGTTCACCGGCCGGGAGAACGTGAATCTCTGCGGCACGATCCTCGGGCTGAGCGCGGCCGAGGTCCGCGACCGCTTCGACGACATCGCGGCGTTCGCGGACGTCGGGCCGTTCCTCGAACACCCAGTGCGCACCTATTCCAGTGGGATGCGGGCACGCCTGGCCTTCGCGGTGGCGGTGCACGTGGACCCCGCCGTCCTGATCCTCGACGAGATCCTGAGCGTGGGCGATGCCGCGTTCCAGCGGAAATGCTTCGCGCGGCTCCGGGTCATGAAGGACCAGGGTGTGACGATCCTGTTCGTCTCGCACGCGCCCAACGCGGTGGTCGAGCTGTGCGACCGCGCGGTGCTGCTCGAACGCGGCGAGCGGCTGATGACCGGCGACGCCAAATCGGTGACGCAGTGGTACCAGAAGCTCGTGCATGCGCCGGAGGGCGAGGTCGCCTCGGTGCGGGCGGAGATCCGCCGGGCCGACCGGGGCGAGGGCCCCGCGCGACCCGAGCCCGCGCCGTCCCCGGCCGCCCGGCCCCCGGCCTCCCCCGCCGTCGCCACGCCCCGCCTGGAGAACGACGAGGCGTACCTGCCCTCGATGCAGCCCAAGAGCACGGTGGCGTACGCGCCGAACGGCGTGCGGATCGAGCGGGCCCGGATCGAGACCGAGGCGGGCGAGCCGGTGAACGTGCTGTCGCGCGGGCGCACCTACCGCTGGGTCTACGACGCGGTGTTCGACCAGGACTGCGAGCAGGTGCGCTTCGGGATGCTCATCAAAACGGTCAAGGGGGTCGAGTTGTACGGCGTGGCGTCCGCCGGGCCGATGGACGGCGTCGCCGTGCGGGCTGGGACCCGGCTGCGCGTGGGGTTCCGCTTCCGGGCGGCGCTCGCGAGCGGGTCGTACTTCGTGAACTGCGGGATCCTCGGGCGGCCCGTGGGGGCGGCTGCGTTCGAAGAGACTTATCTTGCCCGGATCATCGACGCGGGCATGTTCCGCATCGACACGCCGCGTGCGCCGATGACCGGCGGCTACGTGGACCTGCGCGCGGACGGCGCGGAGGGGTACGGGTCCGGGCTGGTCGAGATCAAGGCCGTGACCGACGCGCTGCAGGAGGCCCCGTTGTGAGCGAGGCGGCGGTCAATCACTCCACGAGCGATCCGGGCCGGACCATCGTCCTCGTGCTGGGCATGGGGCGGAGCGGCACGTCCTCGCTGACCCGCGTGCTGGGGCTCTGCGGGGCCGCCATGCCGCGGACGCCGCTGCCTCCGGCGAAGGCAAACAACGAGCGGGGGTTCTGGGAGCCGGCCCCGATCGTGCGGGCCCACGACCGGATCCTTGAGCGATTGGGCACCACCTGGGACGGGCCCGCCCCGCGCGGCGTGCCGGTCCGGGACGAATGGGTGGAGGAGCTGGCCGGGCTGGTCGAGGACCAGTTCGGCGAGGCGCGGGTATTGGCCGTCAAGGACCCGCGCGCCTCGCGCCTGGTCCCGCTGTGGAAGGCGGTGAGCGAGCGGCTCGGGGCGTGTCTGACGGTCGTGATCGCCCTGCGTCACCCCGACGAGGTCGCTCGCTCGCTGGCCAACCGCGAGGGGTACGACCGCGAGAAATCGCTCCGCCTGTGGTTGGGGTACACCCTGAGCGCGGAGCGAGACACCCGCGACCTGCCCCGGGTTGTCGTGGCGTACGACCGGCTGCTGGCCGACTGGCGCGGGCAGGTCGCGCGGGCGAACGACGCCCTTGGGCTGTCGCTCGACGCGGAGGCCGGCGCGGCGGGGGTCGCGGCGTTCCTCGACACGGCCCTGCGGCACCACCACGCCGGGCCGGAGGACCTGCCGGACGACGCCGCGGCCGTGCTCGCACAGATGACGGCGCTCGCGGAGGACCGCCCCGCGGACGCCGCGGTGCTCGACGAGGCGTGGGAAGCGGCACGCGCGGAGGAGGACCGCCTGCGGGCGAGATCCCTGCGGCGCATCAGCCCGTCCGACGGCATGCCGTTCACGGGCGAGCGGTTCGTGCCGTCGGTATCCGGCGAGATCGAGGCCGAGCACGTCTCGCGGTACCTCTTCGCCGCGTCGCTGTGCGCCGGGCGGCGGGTGCTGGACGTGGCCTGCGGCGAGGGGTACGGGGCGGCGTTGCTGGCGCAGGTCGCCTCGGAGGTCCTCGGCGTCGACGTGGACGAGCAGACCGTCGCCCACGCGGAGCGGAACTACGCCCTCGCCGGGCTGAGCTTCCGGGTCGGATCCTGCGAACGTATCCCGGCGGCGGACGGGTCGTTCGACGCGGTCGTGTCGTTCGAGACGATCGAGCACATCGAGGACCACGCGGGCTTCCTCAAAGAGGTGCGCCGCGTGCTTCGCCCGGGGGGGCTCTTCGTCTGCTCCACACCCGACAAGTCGGTGTACCTGGCGGGGCAGGCCGAGAACCCGTATCACCGCAAGGAGCTGACGGGAGACCAGTTCGACGACCTGCTCCGGTCCCGTTTCCGGCACACACGGACCTTCGGGCAGCGCCTCGTCAGCGGGGCGCTCATCGCGCCCGAGGGACAGGCCGAGACCGGCGTCGTGCGGACCGGGGACGGGCGTGCGTACGAACGCCTGGACGCGACCGAGGGGGCGGTGTACCGCATCGTCGTGTGCTCCGACGAGCAACTGCCGCCGGTCAGCGCCCAGGCGCTCGACGACCGGCGTTACTCGGTTGGGACGGTCACCTCGCTGCTCGAAGCCCGGCGGCGGCTGGAGCAGGAAGTCGCCACGCTGAGCAAACGCCTCGGCGAGATGACGACCCGGGCCGAAGTCGCCGAGAAGCACTTCGCCCACCTCGCGGTCGACGCCGAACGGTTGGGCGCCTCGTTCGAACGGGGCCTGCGCGAGGCACTGGGCGTGGCCGAGGACCGGGGCCGGCTGCGGGCCGAGCGCGACGCCGCCGTCCGTGACCTCGAAGCGGCGCGCGCGGAGCGGAAGCGGGCCGCCGAGGAGCTCGAACGCGTCCGCACCGGGCTCCAGCAGGCGCAGGGGAAACTCGCCGCGACGCAGGCCGAGCTCCGGGCGGCGACCGAGCGGATCCGCGATCTGCAAGCGCGTGCGGACCAGCTCCCCCAGGCCCGCCAGGCCGCCGGCGAAGCCTCGACCAGGGCGGCGCGGCTCGAGACACGCGCCCAGCTCGCCGAGCGGAACGCTTCGGAATCGGCCCGGGCCGCCGAGCACGCCGCCCGGCTCGCGCGGGAGGCGGAACGGGAGCTCGCCCGTCTCCGCGCCACCCGCTCGTGGCGTTGGACGGCCCCGTTGCGGGTGGTGTCCGCCGCGGGCAACGCGTTCGGGTTGCGCACACTGGGGCTGAGCGCCCGCGTGCTGTCGCGCCTGGGCCTGCCGGGGGGCGAGCGGCTGGCGGTCGAACGCCGGGCGGCGTTGTTCCGGCGATCGTCCCTCTTCGACCCGGACTACTACCGCGCGACCTACCCCGAGATCGCGATCGCGGGGATCGATCCGGCCTGGCACTTCGCCGCCCGCGGCGGCGTCGAACGCCGCAGACCTTCCGAGGGCTTCGACACGGCGTGGTACCTGGAGGCGTACCCGGACGTGGCGAAGGCGGGCATGCACCCGTTTGAGCACTACATCACCCGCGGCGTGATCGAGGGCCGCCGGCCGATGCCGCCCGGGGCGTCCGCGGGCCGGCCCACCGCCGAGAGCCCGGAGCGGCCCACGGCCCGGGTCGAGGTCGCCGGCCCCGCGTCGATGCCGCCGCTCGCGCCGGTCGATCCCGATAAGCTCGCCCGCACGAAGGTGCTCGCGTTCTACCTGCCGCAGTACCACCCCATCCCGGAGAACGACGCCTGGTGGGGCAAGGGCTTCACGGAATGGTCCAACGTGGCCCGGGCACGACCGATGTTCCCCGGGCACGCCCAGCCGATGCTGCCGGGCGACCTGGGGTTCTACGACCTGCGTCTGCCGGAGGTCCGCGATCGCCAGGCGGAGCTCGCGCGGGCGGCGGGCATCCACGGCTTTTGCTACTACCACTACTGGTTCAACGGCCGGCGTGTGCTGGAGCGCCCGCTGAACGAGGTGCTCGCGTCGGGTTCGCCGAAGTTCCCCTTCTGCGTGTGCTGGGCGAACGAGAACTGGACGCGCCGATGGGACGGCCTCGAGCAGGAGGTCCTGCTGCGTCAGCAGCACACGCTCGCGTCCGACCGCCGGTTCATCCTCGACCTGATCCCGTGCATGGAGGACGAGCGATACGTGCGGGTCGACGGCCGGCCCGTGGTGCTCGTGTACCGCGCCGACCTCATGGTCGATGCGGCGGACACCGCGGCGGTCTGGCGTGACGAGTGCCTCCGCGCCGGCCTGGGCGAGATCCACCTGTGCGCGGTGCAGTTCCGCACGGCCGACCCCCGCCCGCTCGGGTTCGACGCGGCGGTCGAGTTCCCCCCCCACCACTTCCCCGCCCCGGAGATCACCGCGAAAGTCCCGGACCTCGACCCGGCGTTCCGCGGCGTGATCCACGACTACGCGGCCGGCGTCCGTGCGGTGATCGACAAGCCCCGCCGGCCCGGCTACCGCCTGTACCGCGGCGTGATGCCATCCTGGGACAACACCGCACGCCGGATGGAAAACGCCATCGTCTACCGCGGCGCGACGCCCGAGCTGTACGAGGCCTGGCTGCGCAGCGCGGTCAACCAGCCCCAGCCCGAGGGCGGACCCGCCGAGAACCTGGTCTTCATCAACGCCTGGAACGAGTGGGCGGAGGGGACCGTCCTCGAACCCCGGCGCGACCTCGGCGACGCGTACCTCCGCGCGACCGCCCGGGTGTTGCTCCCGCACGGGCCCGTCGCGTCTGACGGGGCCGAGCAGGCCAGCCCGGATTCCGTGCCCCCGTCCGCGCCCGTTTCGGACGTCTCGCCGCAGCCGGCACAACGGACCATCGAGGACCGGATCAAACGCGTCGTGCGTACCACGCCGGCGCTCAACACCTTCCTGAACCGGCACCCGGGGATCAAGAACAAGGCCGCGGGGGTGGTGCGGAAGATGGCATCGTCCGCCTCCGCATCTCCCGCCCCGCCCGAACCCGAAGCACCCGTCGTTGTCCGCGGCAACCGCGACCTGTGGCACGCGGGGAGCAAGGAGCGGGTGGCCCCGGACGCGACGCCGATCCTCATCGTCTCCCACGACGCGTGCCTCGCCGGGGCGCAGATCGTGGCGCTCGAACTCCTCCGCCATTTCGCGCAGGACCCATCGGTCCGCGTGTACCACCTACTCTGCGGCTCGGGACGGCTCGAGCCCGAGTTCCGACCGCTCGCCACAACGCTGTGCCTCGACGACCTGACCCGCCGCGGGCTGTCACGCGCGAAGGCCATCGAGGCCGCGCTGGACGCCATGCCGCCGGTCGAGGCCGCGATCTGCAACACCGCCGCGGTTCCCGACGCCGTGGCCGCGTGCGCTCGTCGCGGGATGCGCACCGTCGCCTACCTCCACGAGCTCCCGACCACAATCGATGCGATGCTCGGCGGCGAGAAGACCATGCGCACGATCGACCGTGCCGCGGACCGTATCGTGGTGGTGTCCGAGTTCGTCCGCGATAGGCTGTGCGAGCGGTACGGCCTGCCGCCGGAACGCCCCGAAGTCGTCCATATGGGCGTGTTCCCTTCCAAATCCGGCGTCGTGGATCGCGACACCGCGCGTCGCAAGGTCGCGGCCGAGCTAGGCGTTGATCCCGCCACGCCGCTCGTGCTCGGCTGCGGGACGATCCACCCCCGCAAGGGGACGGACCTGTGGGTCCGTGCCGCTGCCCGGACTCTTCGGGTAGCCCGTGAAGCTGCGAAACCCCTCCCGATATTCTTCTGGGTCGGCTGGGACCAGACGGGCCCGGAAGCCCGTGCCTGGTGCGAGCACGACGCCTGTGCCGCCGGCATCTCCGAGCACGTCCGCTTCATCGGTGTGCGTGAGGACACGCGGCCGTACTTCGCCGCGGCCGACGTGCTTGCTCTCTCGTCCCGGGAGGACCCGTTCCCCCTGGTGAACGTCGAGGCGCTCGCGTCGGGCACCCCTGTTGTCGCCTTCGCCGGCGCCGGCGGCGCCCCGGAAGCGATCCTCGACCCGGAGGGTGACGCGGGCGTCGTCGTCCGCTACGCCGACGCCGATGCCATGGGCGAGGCCATCGCCGGTCTCCTGGCCGATCCGGCCTTACGGCAGGAAGCCGGGCGCCACGCCCTCCGCATCGCCCGCGACCGGCTGTCGTGGGACCGGTACGTCGGCTCGCTGACCACGGCCCTGCTGCCACACGCGCCCCTGTCCCACACGGCGGGAGTCTGACCGTGCGGGTCGGTGTGGTCATCCCGTCGTACAACCACGCCCGCTTCGTGGGCGAGGCGGTCCGCTCGGTGCTGGGACAGACCATCGACGGCGTGGAGCTGGTGGTCGTCGACGACGGCTCGAAGGACGGATCGGCCGACGTCGTCCGCGACGCAATAGCCGGGTTCCCGGGCCGATCGGCCACGCTGATCGAGCAGGAGAACCGGGGCGCCCACGCGGCCATCATGCGGGGCATCGAGTCTCTCGATACGCCGGTCGTTGCGGTGCTCAACTCGGACGACCTCTACGAAATTGACCGCTTCGAGCGGGTCCTGCCCGCCCTCGACGGTGACCTGGCGATCGCCTTCACCGGCCTGCGCATCATCGACGAACGCGGCGACGAACTGCCCCCCCATCACCACTGGCCCCGGTGGTACGCCACTGCGCTGACCGCCGCGGAGACCGAACCGACCATCGGCTTCGCCCTGCTGGTCCACAACTTCTCGGTCACCAGCGGCAACTTCGTCTTCACCCGCACCCTCTACGACCGTCTCGGAGGCTTCGGAACCCAGAAGTTCGCCCACGACTGGGACTTCCTCATCCGCTCCGTCGCCCTGACCGAACCCGTGTTCATCCCCGACCGGCTGATGCGCTACCGCATCCACGCGACCAACACCACCGAGTCGGTGCGGAACTTGCTGGAAGGCGAGTGCCAATCGGCGCTCACCCGTTTCTTTGAACTTGCCGCGGCGTATCCGGAAGCCAACAACACCGCCCCAACCCCCCGGAACTGGCTGTCCTACCGGCCACGATTCGTGCATACCCGGCACCCATTCTGGAACACGGGAGCGAAGTTCTCGGCCATCTTCCCCTGAGCAGGTCAACTCACGGATGGAGCCTGTGTCTGCCGCGCAAAAATGCGCAGTTCAAACGCCGTTTGGCGGATCGATCAACAAGTTTTTCATCCAACTCGATCGGGACCTCTTGCGGAGACCCAGGAACTTGGTACCTTCGCGCTTCCTGGCGGAGTGACCGCCCGGACAAGGCTGTATTCAGAAAGGAAACCGCCATGAACGCTTCCCTGACCGCCGCGATCACCGCCATCTTCACCATCTCCATCTCCGCGTTTGCTCAGCAAGCCTTCGACGAGAAGACCATCTTCGGGGATATCGGCGGCATGAGAGGATCAAGCTGGTACGAGGATGTCTCCAACAATGTGCTCTATCACAATGACGGGGGCGGCACGCGGCGCTTTGTGCTTAACGGAAATGCCGCAGGAATCGGAGGAAGCTCTTACCTTACGGTAATCGGAAATGTGTCGTCCGGGTTCGTCAACGCAACGGTCATGAGCCCGTATTCAACTGCGACTCCCGGGTTCGTGTATCGGGCTGGGTCAACCAACTCCGCCCAGCATTTTTACAGTCCATCAACATCAAGCTGGCACCTTGTCATCGACGGCACTAACAGTCTTCGTGTCAACGCAGATCGAGACTTGATCGTCCCCAATGGAGGTGTTCTGGCCGAATTCATCCATGCGGAAGCCTACTTTCTCGATCAACCCAGAGAAGAAAGCATCTGGGTGACTGACCTTTCATTGCGTGGTGGGGACGGAGCCAACTCGCTTCTGTATGAAATCCGCTTGCCTCACGGCGCAGAAGTGACGCGCATCGACCTGCGGTGTGTGGACAATATATTTATCGATCTTGCGGCGGGACTATATTTTATGAGTTTCGCAGAGCCGCCGGCATCGTCCGACGGTCAAATCAACTACTCAAACCTCGTCACAGGTGTCACCTCTTCCGGGTCGAGCAGTGCAGTCCGAAACTTTGCCTCGACTTCTGTAACAAATGGAGTCATCAACAACTCTGAACGATCGTACTTCATCCGGCTGTTCGCAAACGACGGGCTTGCAATCGGATCTCGCTTCTCGTTCCGTGGAATTCGCGTAACCTATACTACCAGCAAACTGTAAACTATTTTTCCACCCGGCGTGAAGTGCGGACATCGCGTCAAATCATCGGGCAAACCCGCACTCAGCCGTAAGTCGACCACATGCGGGCCGGCTCAAAGCCGAACTCATCCACCAGGCGGCGAGTGTCTTCGCGGAATCGATTGCGCAAAAGATCCTGCGATTCAGGAGATAGGCAGGCCGGATCTGTTTTGAAGCGATGCTCGGGTTGCGTAGGATAATCGGTATTCACGCCGATATGTTCAAAGACGCGGCGCATCAGTCTGGATGTGTCCGTAGCCAGTTCATCGTACGAAAGCAGCAGGATCTGCTCGCGAGGAAAGTGCTTGAAGTAAGGCGTCAGCCTCGCGGCGTACAGCCCTGGACGGACATAGTTTGCGTGCGCCCCGCGCTTGTCGTCGGCCTCCAACGCCGCAACGAAGTCCGGCTCACTCTCGATCCCGACACGCAGATTGTGGGCGTGGTGAGAGACGGCACGGCGCGCCGGGTCGCGCAGGATCGCGATGAGCCGGATCGAGGGCACGGTGCTGCGAATGACCGCGGCCGTCTCATCGACATTGAGGTAGGTCGGCGAACACTCGCCGAAGGCGGTCGGTCCAATCGCGACACTTGATGCCACAGCCCCCTCTTCTTCACTCGC
>CAYXFA010000043.1:0-28234 GCA_964464165.1 uncultured Phycisphaeraceae bacterium
CAACTTCTTCGACCTCGCCGCGTACCTCAACGCCTTCCACGCCGGGTGCCCGTGATCGGGCGTACACCGGCCCCGCCGCCTCACACTACCATGCCGCCGTGCGCACGCTGATCCTCCAGATCGCCCCCGTCCTGCGCCTGGCGCGGGTCAGCACCGCCTTCGGGGCGGTCGCGGGCCTCTGGCTGACCACGCTCTGGTCCCGGGCCATGCCGCTCGAACGGACCACGCCGCAGCTCGAGCAAACCCCCCTCTGGCTGCTGCTCACCGGCGGGGCTCTGGCCGGGGCCGGGCTCTACGGCTTCGGCGCCGGGCTCAACGACCTGCTCGACGCCCACCGCGACCGTATCCTCCGCCCCAACCGCCCCATCGTCGGCGGGGCGCTCCCCCCCGAGGCCGCGGTCTCCGTCGTCGCCGGCTCCCTCGTCGTCTCCGTGCTCGGCGCGACCGTCTTCGGCACGCCCGCGGTGCTCGCCACCGTGTTCCTGGCCACCGCCGTCCTCGTCTTCAACGCTTTGGGCAAGTTCGTCCCCGGCATCGGCATGCTGCTGCTCAGCGTGATCTACGCCGGCCACACGCTCGTGCCCAACCTCGGCCTGTCCTTCCTGCCGCCGGTCTGGTGGGTCATGACCCACGCGATGGTCATCGCCGGGCTGAGCCACTCCCTGGGACGCAAGAGCCCCGCCATCTCGCGCCGTGCCGCCGGCTTCGCCCTCTCGGGGTGGCTGGCCTGCACCGCCGTTCTGATCGCCCTTGCCTGGAACCGCCTCGACGGGGCGCTCTGGCCCGGCTGGGTCACCCTCCGCGCCGCCCTGTGGCCCGCCGCGGGCGCGGGCCTGCTCGCCCTGCAGATCTGGCGCCGCTGGCGCACGCTCGGCGCCGGCCCGCGCCTGGGCGAGAAGATCGCCCGCTACGGCGCTTTCTGGCCCGCGGTGTACGGCTTCGGCTGGCTCGCCGGCGTGGGCCAGTGGAAGTCAGCCTCCATCATGGCCGCCCTCGTCGTCGCCGGCGCCCTGGCCATCACCGTCCTCCGCGAGGTCTACGCCCTGGCGGAACACCCGGTGGGGTATCGGCTGTAGGGGAGGTATTGGGCGCTAGGGATTAGGCACTTGGCATGAGGCATCCAACGACCCAACCTAGTGCCCAATGCCTTCACTCCCGCCCAGTGCCTTCTTCAACCGGCAAATCAAAGAAAATCGCCATCGTCGACGGCAGCACCGGGTACTCCACGCGGCAGCGGTACACGTCGAACCGCTCGCCGTCCCAGCCCAGCCGCTCGAAGGCGTGCCGGGCCAGCTCCGGGTAGCGCGGGTACTCCGGCGTGTACAACGCCGAGGCGCCCCGGCCCAGGTGCTCGACCGTCTCGTACTCCATCCGCTGCCACGCGCTCGCGCCGGGGGCGCGCAGCTCCGCGAGGTGGTCGGCGTACATGTTCACCGTCGGGCGGAGCGGGCCGAAGGTGTCCTCACGCACCACCAGGTCCAGGAACAGCGCATCGCACGGCACGCGGATCTCCGCCAGGTGCCCGCCGATCTTGTTGCCCGCGTCCTGGTACCGCGGCACCGCGGCCCGGTTCAGGTGCCCCTCCACGCAGGTGACCGCCGCCTTGTTCCCGATGCCCACCCCCACCAGCTCGCCCAGCACCCGCCCCGGCGCCGTGGACACCTCGCGCAGACGCACCGGCGGGCCCTCGCAGAACTCGGTCAGCAGCGTCGCGCCCGCGGTCTGGTCGCCGCCCGGGCCCAGCGGCTCCCGGCGCACGCTCCGGATCGAGCTCTCGTCGTCGTCGGTCGTGTACGCGGGCGTCAGCACGATCGGCGTCCGCGCGGGACGCCACAGACGCAGCGAGACGAACCCCGTGAGGTTCGCCAGGTCCAGCATCCGCGGGTCGTCCGCGTTGGGCTGGATCAGCAGGCACTTGAACAGCGCCCGGGCCTGCATGCCGAACAGGTGGGCCTGCCCGCGGGCCGTGGCACGCCGGTGCTGGAACGTCACGTTCGCCGCGTCGTCCGAGGTCACCAGCGAGCTGATCATCGAGTCGAAGGTCGAGCGGTCGTCGGCGTGGACGGTCACCAGGTCGTTGAAGGCCTCGGTCGCCGCCGCCGCCGCGTCCACCACGGGCTCGGCCACCCCCGCCCGCCGGGCCGCCTTGAGGAACGACCGCAGCGCCAGCACGCCCGGCAGGTGCAGCCCCACCGCCAGCACGCCCGGGGCCGACACCGCCTTGAGCACCTTGCAGCAGACGTTCAGGTCCACCCGCAGCGTGCGCTGCAGGTCGGTCGGCTTGGACACCCGCCCCGGCACCCCGGCCACGACCTCCGCCAGCGCCGTGCGCAGCCGGTGCAGCACCCGCTCCGCGTCGGACTGGAAGTCCCCCCAGACCGGGGCGTCGGCTTGTCCGGCGCTCGGGCCGGGTGTCTGCACGGGCATAGAAGGCCTGTCAAGGATCCGTTCGGAGCGGGTCGGGCCACTCGGCCGATCCCCCCGGGCCCATCATACTGCCCGGCGGGGCGGGCCGCAACCGTTTCCTTAACTCTCTAGAGAGTTCGTCAGGAAGTTTTGAGGAAAACTCTTGACCGCTTCCCGGCCCGGTGATACCTTGAAATCGGCCCGATTCCGGGGAGGCGTGCGTACCCCGCCGCCCCGCTGGGCCGGCGTGCCGACCGCTCCGCGGCGGGCGCCGGGCGCCCCGCGCGGGGACGCCGCTCGAAACACCCGCCCGGGGCCGGCAGCCCCGGGCAGCCAGCGAAGAGGAGAGCGTGATGCACCGAACCCTTGCCGCCTGCGCGGCCATCGCCGCCGCCGGAACCGTCGCGTCGGCCTGGTTCCCCCCCGGTCTCTACGGCATCCAGTCCACCGACGACGACTCGGGCACCTGGGTCTTCCGGATCGACGCCCAGACCGGCGAGGCCACCCGCTTCGCCCAGCTCTCGCACAACACCAGCCTCGTCGGCGCCACCTTCCTCCGCGGCGAGCTCTACGCCTCCGACGTGATGTCCTTCGACCCGCTCGGCTTCTACGGCAGGATCAGCAGCTCCGGCCAGTTCAGCCCGATCCACGACCAGGGCTTCGACCTCAACTGGCACGGCCTGGCCTCGTCCGAGTCCCTCGGCGTCACCTGGAGCATCTCCCAGCAGAACGACAACATGCTGGTCCGCACCGACCTGAACGGCAACATGACCTTCGTCGGCCCGACCGGCATCGACGGCCGCGGCATGGCCTACGACGACACCAACGGCATCCTCTACGCCATCAACTACGCCGACGCCAGCCTGTACAGCGTCGACATCAACACGGGCGCCTCCACGCGGATCGGGGCGACGGGCATCCCGAGCGACATGGTCGGCCTGGCCTTCGACGAGTCGACGGGCACGCTGTACCTCAACGAGGGCCTCAAGACCCAGTCGCTCTACCGCGTCGACGTGACGACCGGCGAGGCGACCCTCATCGGCGCCAACGGCTTCGGCATGATCGACGGCCTGGCCTGGATCCCCTCGCCGTCGTCGGTCGCGCTGCTCGGCTTCGGCGCCCTCGCCGGCGCCCGCCGCCGCCGCGCCGCCTGATCCCACGATCGTGCCTCTTCCGCGCAGCCCCCGCCTTCCCGGCGGGGGTTGTCTGTTGGGGAAAGCACGAGGCATTCGGCATTCGGCATCAGGCAGAAGGCATGCAAGAAGACTCTTCCGACCGCGGCCCGGTGCCCGGCGCCTCATGCCTCCCCCTCAGAACAACTCCAACGCGAAGAAGATCGCCGTGAACACCAGGTCCGCGATCACGATCGCCACCACGCACTCGACGACCGTGTAGGTCGTCGCACGGCCCACGCCGGCGGCGCCGCCGGTCACCTGAAGCCCGTTGGCGCACGCGATGATGCCGATCAGCGTGCCGAACACGCCGCCCTTGAACACGCCGGTCCAGAAGTCCACCTGCTTGGCCTGCATGAGCATGTTGGACATGTAGGTCTCGTAGGGCACGTTGAGCACCAGCACCGAGATCGCCAACGCCGAGGCGATCGCGACGAACCCCGAGATCACGCCCAGGCAGGTCATCGACAGCAGCGAGGCCAGCACGCGGGGCACGACGAGGAACCGCACCGGGTTGAGCGCGTGCGCCTCGAGCGCCTCGATCTCCTCGGACACCACCATCGTGCCGATCTCCGCCGCGATGGAGGCCCCGGCGAAGCCCGTCAGCACGATCGCGCCGATCAGCGGCCCCAGCTCGCGCAGCACGGCGACGGCGATGATGTTGGCGATCTTGTCCCGCTGGCCGAACTCGTCCAGCGGGGGCGCGAGCTGCAGCGCCAGGATCAGCCCCACCGCGCCCGACACGATCGACACGATGAAGACCGACTGCACGCCCACGCGGATCATCTGCGAAACGATCGCGCTCTTGCCCAGCCGGTACCGCCTGTTGGTCAGCCCCCGCCACACCCAACGCATCGCGTCGAGCAGCAGGTAGAACACCGAGCCCGTGTGGTCCAGGATGCCCACCGTCCGCCGCCCCACCACCGCCACCGGGTACAGCAGCGCGTCGACCATCCCCGGCCGAGCCCCGCCACCAGCCTGCGCGTTGCGGTCGTCCACCCGCGGGCCTCCGGGCGTCAGGCCACCAGGGCGTCGTCGACCGATCCGACGATCGTGAAGAACTGGTCGAGCCGGGCGATCTCGAAGATCGCCCGCACCTTCTGCGACATGCCCGACAGGATCAGCGGGGCGCCGCTCGACTTGCTCGTCCGCATCGCCTCGACCAGCGTGGCAAGGCCCGACGAGTCCATGTAGCCGACCTGCCCGAGATCGACGATCAGCCGCTCCGGCCGCCGGTCCGCCGCGTCACGCAGAGCGTGGCGCAGCTCGGGCGACCGCGACAGGTCCACGTCCGACCGCGGCGTGATCACGACCACCCCGGCCCGGGGCGAATGAACCTCGACGATGGAGTCCGGATCTGCCAATGCGCTCCCCTGCCTGCCGTTTATCGTACACGCCCGGGGGTGCGCTCACCGAGAACCGTCGGACACCCGCGCCGATCGGTCAGGCTGGGAGGCTCGGCGGGGCGCGGGGCGTGCTTGACCAGCGTCAGCCGCATGCCCTTGGGGTCCCGCTTCTCGTACACCGCCTCGTCCATGACCTCGCGGATGATGTGCACGCCCAACCCCCCGGGGCGGATGTCTTCCAGGTCCCGGCTCTTCATCCGCGACGGGTCCACCTGGCGGGCCTCGTCCTCGATCACGATCCGGATGCCCCCCGGCGAACGCTCGTCCCCCGGGACCGGCCACACCGAGATCCAGATCGGCCGGTCCATCGCACGGTTGTACCCGTGCCGGATGATGTTGCAAAGGGCCTCGTCGACCGCAAGGGCGATCTTCGAGCAGTCCATGTCCTCGAAGCCCAGACGCCGGGAGATCGACGCGACCAGCTCCCGGGCCCCGCAGAGGTACGTCGGGTCGCTGACCAGCTCGAGCTTGATGTGGGGGCGTTCGGTCATTGGTTCAGACGCCTGTCCATCGCCCGCCGAGAACCCGCGGGCCGGCCGGATCAACTGGCCACGCTACTCCATCGGATGCCCTCAGCCTTGTCCACCAGCCTCCATCGAAAGATCCGTTCCAAAACCCCCCGAATCAAGGTATTTCATCCAGCGTTCGATCGCTTCCTGCCGTTCCCATACGGGGGCCGCGTGCTCGTAGCCCAGCGTGGTCCCCGTCCGGCGCTCCAAAGCCCGGATCGCCAGCATCCTGGCCGCCGGGTCCTGGCTGTCGAGCTGCTCGACCAGCCTGGCCAATGACCGCGGGTCGGAGCCCGGCTCTGACGCCCGAACGATGGCGTCCAGCCGTTTCGAGGGGCCCGCCGCGTCGAAACCCTCTTTTTCGGAGGGCATGCAGCCCCCCAACGCCAACGCGGCGGCGGCGATCCCCGCGGTCCGGACTGCCACGGCCCTGGCCATCGGTGGGATGGTAGCCGAACCCGCCCGCACGCAAAAGCCTCCGTCCCGGCCCCCGACCGACCCCCCGACCCGCCGGTTCCGCCCGCTCCCCGGTCTACGATCCGCCCCGGGCGCGTCGGGCGCACGGGTTTTCGGACCACAGGCCGCGCCGATCCCCGCGCGGTCGCGTTCGTCAGGGGCTTCCGACCCATGCCCACCCCCGCGCCCTCCCCCACCGGCACGCACCACGAAATCGTCCCCGTGCTCGATTTCGGCGGCCAGACCGCACAGCTCATCTGCCGGCGCGTCCGCGACGCGGGCGTCTTCAGCCTGCTCGTCCGCCCCGACGTCTCCGCCGCCGAGCTCGCCGCGATGAAGCCCAAGGGCGTCATCCTCTCCGGCGGCCCGTCGAGCGTGTACGACGCCGGCGCCCCGACCATGGACCCCAAGGTCCTCGACCTGGGCGTCCCCGTGCTGGGCATCTGCTACGGCATGCAGCTCGCCTGCCGCATCCTCGGCGCCGAGGTTTCCCGCGCCGACCACCGCGAGTACGGCCGGGCGCAGATGGCCGTCTCGAACGCCGCGGGCATCTTCGACGCCGTGCCCGACAAGACCCAGGTCTGGATGTCGCACGGCGACCAGATCACCCGCCTGCAGGCCGGCGGGCTGGAACCGATCGGCGCCACGCCCACCTGCCCCTTCGCCGCGGTGCGCTCCACCGACCCCGCCCGGCGCTTCTGGGGCGTGCAGTTCCACCCCGAGGTCACCCACACGCCCCACGGCGTGGACATGTTCCGCAACTTCCTCTACGAGATCTGCGGCTGCGAGGGCCGCTGGAAGATGTCCGACTACGCCGCCGAGCAGGCCGAGGCCATCCGCGAGCGGGTCGGCGACGACCGCGTCATCTGCGGCCTGTCGGGCGGCGTGGACTCCTCCGTCGTGGCCGCACTGCTGCACAAGGCCATCGGCGACCGGCTGACCTGCGTGTTCGTCGACAACGGCCTGCTGCGCAAGAAGGAACGCGAGCTCGTCGAGCACACCTTCCGCGACCACTTCAAGATCGACCTGCGCGTCGCCGACGCCCGCGCCGACTTCCTCGGCGACCTGGCGGGCGTGACCGACCCGCAGGAGAAGCGCCGGCGCATCGGCCACCGCTTCATCGAGGTCTTCAAGCAGGCCGCACGCGACGTGGACGGCGCCAAGTTCCTCGCCCAGGGCACGCTCTACCCGGACGTGATCGAGTCCGGCCACGGCCACGCCGGCCACTCGGCCAACATCAAGCTGCACCACAACGTGGGCGGCCTGCCGAAGGACCTCGGCTTCGAGCTCATCGAGCCCTTGCGTGAGCTGTTCAAGGACGAGGTCCGACGCCTGGGCGCCGTGCTCGGCCTGCCCGACGCCCTCATCTGGCGCCACCCGTTCCCCGGCCCGGGCCTGGCCGTCCGCGTGCTCGGCCCGGTCACCGAGGACCGCCTCGCCGTCGTGCGCGACTGCGACGAGATCCTGCTGGAAGAGATCGTCGCCGCGGGCCTGTACCGCAAGACCAGCCAGGTTTTCGCCGTGCTGCTCCCGGTCCAGAGCGTGGGCGTGATGGGCGACGGGCGGACCTACGAGAGCGTCGTGGCCCTCCGCGCGGTCGAAACCCAGGACTTCATGACCGCCGACTGGGCCCGCATCCCCTTCGAGGTGCTCGGCCGCATCAGCAACCGCATCATCAACGAGGTCCGCGGCGTCAACCGCGTGGTCTACGACATCTCCAGCAAGCCGCCCGCGACCATCGAGTGGGAATGATCTTTCGGAGCGGTGCTCCCCGAACATTCTCTCGGAGCGGTGGGCTTCCAGCCCGCCGCCCCCCCCGCACCGGCGCCGTGCTCTCGACCACCGGGAGGATTTTTTCTCATACCGCTCGCCCCTCTCCACCAACCACCGAACTAGCACCCCGGGCCTCCGAGCCCTGACCCCCGCCACCCGGGCATTCCGCCCAGGCCCCCCGGGAACAAATTGCCGCCAGGCGAGGAATAAACGCTCGCCAGAGGCGTTCAAATGCCTGTTGCCACAAACAACTCGCCGGCTCCCGGGCCCCGGGCCGGCCCCAAGCACCTTGAAAGGAATTCCGATGCACCGGACGTTGACCGCCGCCGTACTTGTCGCCTCATCCGCCGGGCTGGCCGCCCTCGCGGGCTGGTCGGCCGGAGCCGAGGCCGTGCCGACCGCCGCCGCGACCACCGCCGCCCGCACCTACGCCGTGGACACCGTCCACTCCTCGCTCATCTTCAGCATCCGCCACAGCGGCCTGGCCAACTTCTACGGGCGATTCAACGACTTCCGCGGCGAGATCCACTTCGACGAGTCCCAGCCCACCAACTCCACCATGTCCTTCACCGTCCGCACCGACTCGGTCGACACCGGCAACGCCAACCGCGACAACCACCTCAAGAACGCGGACTTCTTCAACAGCCGCCAGTTCCCCACCATCGAGTTCACCTCGACCTCGATCAAGCCCGCCGGCGAGGGCGCGTACGACGTCACCGGCGACCTCACCTTCCACGGCGAGACCCGCCCCGTCACCGCCCGCCTGAGCAACGTCACCACCGGCAAGGTGCGCGACACCGACGCCCTCGGCTTCGAGGCCACCTTCGAGATCAAGCGCTCCGACTTCGGCATGAGCACCTACCTCGCCCCCGACAAGGGCGAGGGCGGAGCGCTCGGCAACACCGTCCGCCTGATCGTCGCCGTCGAGGCCGCGGCCAAGTAACACCACGCGGGGGCGCGGGCCCGACCGCCCGCGCCCCCTTTCCATGCCAAACGACCTGCTCTTCCGGCTGACGCTGCACGGCGGCGTCGTCCCCGGTGCCGTTTCCTTCGCGGCCCTCGCCATCCTCTGGTGGCTGCACCGTCGCCAGACCCGGCGCGACGGCCCCGAAGCCTCCGAACCCCGCCCCGGCCCGCGCTGGGCCGCCCCGCTGCTGATCGCGCTCGGCGTGATCGTCGCGGACTGGGTGGTCAAGCAGTCCATCGACCTCTGGCCGCGCGACGCCACCCGACGCGTGCCGCACGCCGCGCTCCTCCTGGGCGTGGCAGGGGCCCTCGCCGGCCTGCCCCGCGTGCCCGTGTGGGCGGCGTGGCCGCTGCGGGCCGCCGCCTTCGCGGGCGTCGCGTGGATGCTCGCCGCGCCGTACAGCCCCGGCGTCCTCTCCGGTGCGGGCCTCTGGACGCTGATCGCCGCGTCGGGCGTGGCCGGGGCCCTCCTCGCCGCGGGCGCGGAGCACGGCCTGTCACGCACCCGCGGCTGGACCGGCCCCGCCGCCGCGCTCGCCGTCGTCGGGGCGCTCCAGCCCTTCCTGCACTTCGCGGGCTATTCCTCGGGCTCGCTCGCCCTGGCCGGCGCCATCGCCGCCCTCTCGGCGGCGCTGCTCGTCTCGATCCGGCTGCCCGCGCTCTCGCTGGGCGCGGGGACCGGCACGGTCGTCGCCGGCCTGGTCCTCGTCGGCCTGATCGGTGCGGGCGTGCAGAGCGAACCCAAGAGCCTCCCCGCCCTCGCCCTCGTCGCCCTCTCCTCGGCCGCCCTGGCCCTGAGCGCCGGCGCCCCCCTCCGCACGCTCACCCTCCGCGCCGCCGCCGTCGCCCTGACCATCGGCCCCGCCCTCGGCCTCCTCTTCATCCCCAAGCCCGCCGACGCGCAGGACAACGCTGAAATCGACTGGGCGGACTATTACGCGGATTGAGCGCCTTGCCGGCCCAGCACGGCACACGCCCCGTGGCACGATCACAGAAGTCTCGACCACAGCGCAACGAAAAGTCCGAGAATTCGATCAAGGATCTTGACCCCACCCTCCCCCAACACGGTACATTGCGGCCTATGGCCGGCCACCTACACCGTCGCCGGCCGGCCCCGCACCATCAACGGCTACTTCGGCCAGGTCTTCGTTTGGCACTTCGGGCTCAGCGAGGCCTATTACGACGGCGTCCTCGACGGCCCCGTCTTCCGCCGCCGGGGATCCGTCGAGAACTGGATCGTCACCGACTACCGCTACAGCGCCTCGTTCATGGCCGACCCGGCGTACTGGAACCCAGCCACGCGCACCGGCCCCGCCCAGTGGCGCGGCCAGCGCGCCACCGCCGTCCGCTTCCCGGCGCTCAAGGCCCTGCTCGCCGACGACCGCACCATGGTCTACAACGCCGATGGCGTCGCCGCCTTGGCCCTGTGCGACGGCTCGGCCCGCCGCATCGACCTGCACCCTCGACGGCGTCCACGGCCGCGACCTCCCCTGACCCGTGGACCGACTCGAATGCCCCGTGGGGCCGACTTGCAGTCGGCCTTTTCTCCGCACCCCCCACGCTCAGTCCGCCCGCTCCCCCCCACCCTCCAACGCCCGCACCATCCCCCCCGCCATCGTCTCGATCAGCAGCCGGTCCCCCGCCGGCAGCATGTGCACGCCGTCGTTCGTCAGCACGCCCCGGTCCGATCGGTCCGTCTTGTGCTCCGACAGGTACGCGAAGAACGGCCCGCGCAGGTCGCAGAACACCGCCTTCTCTTCCGCCGCCACGCGCTCGGAGATCTTCGCGTACGCGTCCAGGGGCTCGTCCAGCGGGTTCGACCCGCGCGGGAACTCCCCGATGATGCTCGGCGAGCACAGCACCACCGGCACGCCCGCCTCCCGGCAGCGCGACAGCAGATCACGCAGGCCCGCCTCATACTCCTCCTCGGGCGTCCCCCGGCCGTGGGCCCGCCGCCACACGTCGTTGATCCCGATGTAGATCACCACCAGGTCCGGCTTCTCGTCCAGCACCTCCCGCTGCAGCAGCGGCCGCAGGTCCGGCACGCAGTACCCCCCGTGCCCGCGGTTGACCAGACGCACCCCGTGCCCCGGCCGCGCCGCGTCCAGGCGCTCCTTCAGCATCGCGATGTACCCGCCCGCCTGCGTGATCGAGTCCCCGAAGAACACGACCACCGCCCCGTCCATCAACGCCGAACCGCGCGCCGCAAGACTGTCAAGATCGGACGCGGGGTCCAAGACACGCTCGCTTTCTCGCGGGGCGACAGGCTCACACGGTTGCCGCAGGTGAGAAGCGACCGCTCCAGACGCCAACGCGATCGACACAACCGACAATACCCCGGACTCCGACTTGTACATGCCTCATGCTACGGCGGCGTCATCATCCGTGTAGCCCGTATCGTCTTCATTCTCCTCCTCGATCATCTCGACCGGCCTCCGTAGAACCACCTCCGCCACGTGCCCGCCGCGGTCCGTCGTCCCCCCGGCCGCCGGGGCCGGTTCGATGCCCAACGCGTCCAACTGTGACCACAACGAGGCCATCGCCGCGTCCGGATCAAAGTAGAACTCGCTCCCGCGCACCCGCCAGAACCGCAACCCGGCCCGCTCCAACTGACGCTGCCGGCCCATGTCGGCGTCGAGCCGCTCCGGGCCGTGGAACTGATCGCCGTCGCACTCGACCGCCAGCCGCGTGCGCCCCTCCACCATCAGATCGACGAGGTAGCGCCCCGCCCGGAACTGCGGCACGACCCGGTACCCCCGCGCCACCAGCCGGAGATACACGTCCACCTCGAACCAGCTGTCGAACGGCTCCGGCGGCTCGTCCGAGCGGCTCCCGGCCGCCGCGACGCGCAGCGCGTCGAGGTCCACGCCGTTGGCCTCCGCCGTGGCCCGGGCAGGCTCGTAGAAGTGATTGAGCAACTTCCACCGCAGGCACTCCTTGTTCGGGATGTCCTCGGGCATCAGGGAGTGGAACAGCCAGACCTGATCCTCGGCACGGCTGGCGGCGACGTTGAAGCGGCGTTCATCATCTTCGGTGGTCAGGGCCTTGTACGACTTCGATGATCGACCTGATGGCGCCGCAACAAGGCTGAGGAACATAACGTGGCGCTCATCCCCTTGGAATGAGTAGGCGTCCCCGCAGATGATCCGCCGGCGCTCGACTTCTTCCGGTCCGATTCTCTGGATGAGACGCGATTCGATGATCTTCGCCTGCTGGTCGCCGAGCAATGATATGACACCCATCGACTTGCCCTCGTATCTCGGATCTCCGCAGCAGGCCGCCACGGCATCCACGATCGCGTCCGCCTCGGCGTCATTTGCCGCCTTCTTGTCGCCGGTTCGCACGCCCCAAGGCAGGTGCCGCGCCACGAGCGGTGCCAGCCGGTCCGTCGGGTACTGGCGGAGAGGAACGAGTCGGTTGTCATAACATAAATCGTCGCTGAATCGGATGATTTCGGGGACGCACCGAAAATGTTCCTTCAACATCAGGTTATCCTGAATGAAGCGGACCTCGCCATGCTTGAACAGACTGTTCTCGAGATCGAACGTGTCAGCAAGATCAACATCACTCAAATGCTCTTTGAGAAGCACCGCCGCGTCTTTTCTATCCACGCCAACGTTTTGGGGGCTGATTTGCTTGTCGTCTCCAACGATGATGATCTTCTTGGCTAGGTAGAACAGAATCAGCGACTCCGCACCGCATTGCGACGCCTCGTCAACAATCAGGACGTCGAACATGCCCGGTCGCGGTGGCACAGTCTCGAAGATGCGATAAAGGGGCATGATCCATGCCGGGATCGCCTTCTGACACTGTTCGAGATGCCCTTGCGCACTCCGCCTGTGACGTTCGGCGTTCGGACCCCTCCCCTTTCCGAACCGCTTGACCGCCTGCTGCCACGCGATCAGATGCTGTTGATGGGCCGGCTCCATCGACGACACGCACGACCGCCACGCCCGAAGCGACGCCGCCTCGGCGAGGCGCTTCAGGATCCGCGCCTTCACCCGCCCGAGTTCCGCCTCCGCCTCGCGCGCCCGTCCGGGGTTCGTGAAGTGCTCCAGCCACGCGCGCGCCCGCGCCCAGGACCACGCGCCATCCCACCCCTCGATCCTGGCATCCCAGGCCTCGTCCGTGTGCGTGGCCGCCAGCGATCCGACCAGCCCGGGCAGCACCGACCCGATCTGGCGACGCAGGCGGTCACGCTCAACGACGAGCGCGGCGTCGCGTTCGAGACCCTCGATCTCCTCGCACGCCGCACGCACCGCGCCCGCGTCACGCCGCCCGACCGCGTCCGCCAGCCGCCCGCACACCGGGTGAGCGCCTGCCGTGCCCGCCATCGCACGCAACAAGGCGCAGGAGGCTCCGAGCGCCTCCTCCAACGCGGCGACGCGGCGCCGATCGAGCGTCCTCTGGAGGGCCGCGGCCACCGCCTCGACGGCCGCCGGGTCTTCGAGCGCCGGCGTCTCGTCCAAGGCCAGCCGAGCCAGCGCGGCGGTGGCCACCTCGGCCAGCTCTCCGGCCGACAGCACCCGCGCAAGCACGCTCTGAAGATCGCGCAACCCCCCGACCAGCGCCCCCAGGTCTTCCGAGGCGGGTTCCACAGTGCTCGCCCACGCCTCCCACCCCCGCCGGAGCCCCGCCGCGCACGCAAGATGCCGCCGCAACAGTTCGAGCGTCCCGGCCTGGTCGCACGGGCGGCCGTCCACCGAGGCCTCCCGGGCCAGGTATCGCGTCCGACGCACGACCCGCGGCCGGAACACCAGGAACCCCATCCGGCCGCCCCGGCGCAGGTGGTCCAGCAGGTCCGACGCGTCCGCCAGCAGTTCGTCTAAGCGGCGGCCCTCCGGCAGCCGCACACTCAACGAAGCCAGAACCCCCGCCTCGTCCCCGTGTTCCGCCAGCGCCGCCTCCGTCCGCTCTTGCCGCCGCCGCCACGCCCCGCCCGCGCCGCGGAGCACGTCCGACAAGGCTCCGGCGGCCCACGGCGCGGCCCGGACGGGCACCCCGCGCGCCGCCGCCTGGAGTGCCCGCAAGGCGACGAACGCTTCCCGGAGGTCGTCATCGGAGGCGGTCGCGAACTCCGGTCCGTCCTTCGGTCCGCACCCGATCCGTGCGTCCAACGCGGCCAGCTCCTCCAACTGCCCCGCGATCGCGTCAGGGCCGTGGGCCGTCATGCCCGGGGCGGGGCGGCTCAAACCGCATTCCAACTCCCGCTCCGGCGACACCAGACCGAGCAGCCGGCGGAACTCCTTGAGATCCTCGACCGTGACCGGGCAGGCCTCGTCCAGACCGACCGCATCCACTAGCCACCCGTAACGCTCGGCGTCCTTTCGGACCGCGCGCGCGATCGACGACGCCGTCCCCCGGTACGCGCCGTCGCACACCGTCTGCGTGTAGGTCTCCGCCTCGCGGAACGTCCGAACTTCCCTCTCAAGTTCCGCTTCACGCCGCATCAAGTCGTCAAGATCCCGCTCCGCCCGTTCCAGACTGTCGATCTCCGACGCTTCGTTCCAACCCTCCACCCGACCGAGGATGCCCTCGACGCTGCTCTTGACATTGTCCTGCGCCGCCCGATCGTTACCCAGCACGCTGAGGCACAGCGGTCGGATCCCTTCGGGCAGTTTGTCCCGGAGCACCCCGAGCGCCCGCGGCGACTCCGCCGTCACCAGGATCCGATTCCCCGTCGCGAGTAAGTGGGAGATCAGGTTCGCAATCGTGTGCGACTTACCCGTCCCCGGCGGACCTTGCACCAGCACGCCGTGCGATTCGTTGAGCCGCTCGACGATCTTGCGCTGATCCTCGTTCGCGGGCAGCGGGAAGTAGATCCGCTCGGTGTCCGCTCCGCCGTCAGCCCCTGCCCGCGCCTGGCCGCCGTCGCTCCTGGGCCCCGCGGCCCGCGTGAGCCGGCGCACACCTTCCGGAATCTCACCGCCCCCTTCGAGTTGCGAAATGACCGTTTCCAGCGCCTTCACTTTTCCCCTCGCGGTCCGCTTCCGGAGCAACAGCGCCGGCGCGAACGCCACCCGGGGATCGGGACCAAACTCGCCCGCCCGGTACGCGTTGGGGCAGTACTCGCCCCGCCCATGGACGGCATTGACGAACCCGTGAAGCACACGATCAACGGCCTCGAAAGCCCACGGGTCGCCCCCGGTTTTCTCAAGATCGCTCTGGACGCCCTTCATTTGATCCAACGAAGGCCGCTCGCCCGGGTCGAGCATGTCCGTCTCGACCGCCAGCCCCGAGCCCTCGGGGGCAAGCCCGAGCGTGAACGTGCCCCTCGCCGCATCAAACTCCAGCAGCGCCGGGGCGGTCACGAGATGCCGGCGGACCTGCTGACCGCCATCGGGTCTCCAAGTAAGACAACCGATGCCCAGGACCAGCTCGAACTCCTCTCCCAAACGCAACAGGTCGCGGTGGATGAGGAAGAGGGGGTTGTAGACCTTTGCCTGATACTCCTGCCAAGCCCTGTGCTCGGCCGCCCACGGCTCCCACCGGGACCGCATGAACGCATCGAACGCCCTCGCCACCTCCGGGTGGTCGGCCAGCCGTTCAAAGCCGTCCTCCTCGCGTAGGTCCATTGGGCCTTCGAGCCCATGCTCGAACTCTTCCTCAACCTCCGCTGTCGGTGTTTTTTGGATCCGGTCGATCAGCCGCGGTGGGCTGTCCACGCTCACACCCGTGCCCGGCTCGACCCAGCGTGTGACCACTTCAGGAAGGGGCGGGCGGACCGGCTCGGCCCGTTTGCGAACGACGGCCCATTCGTCGCCGTCTATCCGGTCAGAAACATCAACTTCCCTGAAACACCGCGCTTCGCAATCGGGGCGCCCGCGCAACTCGTCGAGCCAGAAGGTGCGTTCATACGATGTCAGGTCGCGCACGATTTTCGACCGCAGCTGCGCCAGGTCGCGCAGATACCGAAAGATCGCGATCGCTCGCGACCGGTCGAGATCGGAGCCCTGCAACGATCCACTAGCCAGCGACTTCTCGGACATTACGGCCCCCTCTCGGACATTACGGCCCCCTTTGCACACACAGCCCTTGCGGGAAACGGCTCAACGCTCCACACGCTTGAGCCAGAGGCGCAAGAAGCCGGGGGGGAAAGCCCGTGCCCTCCGACGATCACTCATACCCGGAATTCTTCACCCCCGGAACTCCGTCACCGCCCCCACGTCCGGCCGCTCGCGGTCCTCGCGCTTCTCCACCTCGGCGCCCACGTGAACGAAGCCCGCGATCCGCTCGTGCGGCGCCAGGCCCAGGTGCCCCCGCACCGCCGGGTGCTCGGACGCCCACCCCGTCAGCCACACCGCCCCGAACCCGTACGCGTGGCAGGCGTGCAGCAGGTTCATGCACGCCGCCCCGACCGCGAGCACCTGGTCGAACTCGGGGATCTTCGGGTTCGCCGGGTGATCCGCCCGCGCCGTGCATACCACGCACACCACCATCGGCGCCGCGTCGAACCGCTGGCGCGCCGCGCTGACCACGTGCGCCTCCGCCATCGGGTGGTCGTCCGCGAACGCCTCCCCCACCGCCCCCGCCAGCGCCCGCAGCCCCTCCCCGGACAGCACCACGAACCGCCACGGCGTCAGCCGCCCGTGGTCCGGCGTGCGGCAGGCGATCGTCAGGATCGACCGCAGCACCTCCCCCTCCGGCGCCGGCGCCCCCAGGGCCTTGACCGAGGCGGAACGGCGGGCGAGCAGGAACGCGGCGGGTTCGGGGAGGGCCATGGCCGATTCTTGCCACTCCAGCCCCCGGCCCGCCCCGACGCCGAACCCGGCGCACGAAAAACCCGCCGTGAGGCGGGCTTCGCAGCGGAACGGGAGGGATTCGAACCCTCGATACACCTTTACGATGTATACCGGATTAGCAATCCGGCCCCTTCAGCCTCTCGGGCACCGTTCCGGGCTCGGGGACCCGGAGCGTAGGGCGGTCAACCGCGATGAACAAACGGGCCCGCCCCCGAACCCGGCGTCGGGCCGGACGCCGGGCCTCAGTCCGCACCCTCGCCGTTCTGGCGGGACTCGAGCAGGTTGCGGAGGTACTTGTTCTCCCGGCGGGTCGCCTCCAGGTCGAACACCAGGTACTTGACGCTCAGCCGGAGGTGGTCCAGGGAGTCCTGCAGCTCCGCGATCGTCTTGCGCATCCGCTGGTGCCGGGCCTGCGTCTCCGCGGCCAGCTGGGCCAGCTTGGGACGCTCCGTTTCGGGCAGGGTTTCGATCTGCTCGAGCAGACTGGCGAGGCGGCTGTGGAACTCGTTCTCGGTCATGTCTGGTCCCTCCGGTCTGGGCGATGTCCGGTCCCGGCTTCGTGCCGAGACCGCCGGACCGGATGCACCGGGCGGGCCAGCGCGAACACGCCGGGGCCGTCCGGACGCCGCGTCCGGAAAGAACCCCCTCCCTGGGGTCAGACACTCCGTTGAGGCCCCTCCCTGGGGCGATCGGGCCCGCGGCCGGTCCCTCGGCCACGGGTCGGGTTGCGCGGGCTGTTGCCCCGCGTCAACGCCGGCGGTGCAGCGCCTGCAACGCGCGCTGCCCGAGCGCGGGTGCGCTCTGGGCGATGGTACGCAGCTCGGCCGGGTCGACCTGGCCCGCGTCGGCCACCGCCTTGGCCAAGGCCCGGTCCAGGTTCCGCCGGAAGTCGCCGAAGTAATCCTCCAGCTCCTGACGCGAAAACCTGGTCAGCGGGTCCGCCAGCCCGGACTGGGCCGCCGCCCAGTCGATCAGCGACCCCGGTGTGGGCTCGAACCGGTACAGCCCCAGCACCGCCCGCAGCCGGGCCGCCGGCGTGCGGAACGGGTCCACCGCGTCCTCCGGGATCCGTGTCATGTACCGGCGCAGCTCGCGCGGGTCCGTCGGCAGCCCGTCGGACGGGCCCGGCCCGAACGGGTCCGGCTCCGACGGGACGGGACGCGGGGAAAACACCCCCGCCGTCTGCGGCACGGCCGCCTGGACCGCCGGCGCCGGCTTGGCCTCGGCGATCGCCGCGCTCAGCCCCCCGGCCCGGCGCAGGCTCACGAACGCCGTCGAGATCGTCTTCAGCCCCGCCCGGTCGAACCGGATCGAGAGCCGCTGGCACGGGGCCCCCTCGTGGACCGCGCCGGCCGCGGACGCCACCGTCCCCGCCCCCCACTCCGGCTTCCCGGGGTGCAGCACGCGGTCGCCGATCTGGAACCTGTCTTCTGTCGTGGTTGGCATGAGAGATGTCTTGTCCCGAAAAGCGGGAAGGTATGCCCGTGTAGGGGCTTGTCGTCGGGATCCGGCTGGCCTCGATCCCGCACCCGGTCTACGCTTCGCTCTGGCGCCGAGCGATCGACCACGCGGCCGATCGCCTCAGGGACCCGCGACCGCGGGCCCTGCCGATCCCAAGGTTCTTCCGGGTTTCCCCGGACACCGACCCGGATCTGTCGGTCGCCGGAACGAGCCGAACCGGCGCCGGAAGCCCGGTCGGGCGACAGGACGGGACACGGAAACCCCTGGGATCCGATCGAAGGCGTCGAGGGCAGGCCCCCGGCCTTGGAGATGATAGCAGATGATCGAAGCGTTGAAAAGCGAAGAGATCGTGGACAAGGTCGGCGGACGCTTCAAGCTCACCGCCCTGATCCAGCGCCGGCTCCAGCAGCTCGTCGAGGGCGCCCGCCCGCTCGTCGAGCGCGAGGGCCGCACCGACCTGGAGATCGTCATCGAGGAGATCCTCCAGGACAAGATCACCCTCGCCTTCGACGAGTCCGCCCCGGCCAACGGCGCCAGCGAGCCGCTGCTCTGACGCCGCCCACCGCCCGATGACCCTCGACCCGGACGAACTGCGCCCGCGCTTCGAGCACCGCCGGGTGATCGTCGGCGTCGCGGGCGGCATCGCCGCGTACAAGGTCTGCACCGTCGTCTCGCGCCTGGCCCAGGCCGGCGCCGAGGTCACCGTGCTCATGACCGAGGCCGCCACGCGCTTCGTCACCCCCCTGACCTTCCAGGCCCTCTCCGCGCGCCCGGTCTACACCTCCGTCTGGCAGCACGACGAGGCGAAAGACCCCCAGCACATCGCCCTGGCCGACCGCTGCGAGGCCGCCCTCGTCGCGCCGTGCACGATGGACATGATGGCCAGGCTGGCCGCGGGCCGCACCGACGACCCCGTCAGCCTCGCCCTCAGCGCCATCAACCGGTCGAAAACCCCCGTTCTGCTCGCGCCGGCGATGAACGACGCGATGTGGAACCAGCCCGCCACGCAGCGCAACGCCGCCACGCTCGCCGCCGACGGCTTCACGCTCGTCGGCCCCGGCACGGGCTGGCAGGCATGCCGCCACGTCGGCGCGGGACGCATGGCCGAGCCCGAGACGCTCGTCGCCGCGCTCGCCGACGCGCTCGGCCCCCGCAAGGCCTGAAGCGGTACCATCCGCCCCATGCCCACGCTCGCACAGGCCGACTGGTCGCTGCCCGTCACCGACCCGGTGCTGACCTTCGCGCTGGTCATGGGCATCATCCTGATCGCGCCGCTCGTCGTCCAGCGCCTGCGCATCCCCGACGTCATCGGCCTGATCGTCGCCGGCGTGATCGTCGGGCCCCACGCCCTGGGCGTGCTCGACCGCAACGACACCATCGTCCTGCTCGGCACCGTCGGCCTGCTCTACATCCTCTTCAGCGCCGGCCTGGAAATGGACCTCAACCAGTTCCGGCGCTACCGCACGCACAGCCTGATCTTCGGGACCATCAGCTACCTCATACCGCAGACCGTCGGGGTGGCCGTGGCCATGTGGATCCTCGGCTTCTCCATGCCCGCCGCCATCCTGCTCGGCAGCATGTTCGGCTCGCACACGCTGCTGACCTACCCCATGGTCAGCCGCCTGGGCCTCTCCAAGAACCCCGCCGTCACCACCACCGTCGGCGGCACGATCATCACGGACACCTCCGCGCTGCTGGTCCTGGCCGTCATCGCGCGCTCCACGCAGGGCGAGCTGACGCCCGGGTTCTGGGCCGTGCTGCTCGTCTCGCTGGCCGTGTACACCGCCGCGGTCTGGTGGGGCCTGCCGCTGATCGCGCGATGGTTCTTCCGGGCCATCCCCGCGGACGGGCCGTCGCACTTCGTGTTCCTGATGGCCTCGGCCTACCTGTGCGCGTACCTGGCCCTCGTCGCGGGCGTGCAGCCCATCCTCGGCGCGTTCCTCGCCGGGCTGGCCCTCAACCGCCTCGTGCCCCGCCAGAGCGTGCTGATGGCCCGCGTCAACTTCGCGGGAAGCTGGCTGTTCATCCCGGTCTTCCTCGTCTCGGTCGGCATGCTCGTCGACCCGCGCGTCTTCCTCTCCGACCCGGCGACATGGAAGGTCGCCATCACGATGTCCGTCACGGTCGTGGCGTGCAAGTACGCCGCCGCCGACCTCTCCCGGCGCATCCTCGGCTACTCGGCCACCGAGGGGTGGGTCATGTTCGGCCTGAGCGTCAACCAGGCCGCGGGCACCCTCGCCGCGGTCATCGTCGGCTTCAACCTCGGCGTGCTCGACGAGACGGTCGTCAACGGCACGGTCATGATGATCCTCGCCAGTTGCCTGCTGGGCTCGACGGCGGTCCAGAAGTTCGGGCGCGACCTGGCCCTCCGCCAGGCCGGCGCCGCCGAGGACCTCGCCCTGGCCCCCAAGCGCATCCTCATCCCCCTGCGCAACCCCGAGGCCGCCCCCGCCATCATGGACGTCGCGTTCATGATCCGCGAGCACCCGTCCCACGAGCCGGTCTACCCCCTCGCGGTCGTGCAGGACACCGACGACGCCTCCGCCCGCGTGGCCGCCGCCGAGCGCATGCTGGGCGCGGCCGTCACCCACGCCGCGGCCGCCGACGTGCCCGCCACCCCGCTGACCCGCCTGGACACCAACGCCGCCGACGGCATCCTCCGCGCCGTGCGCGAGATGCGCATCTCCACCGTGGTCATGGGCTGGACCGGCGTCAGCGCCACCCGCAGCTTCATCTTCGGCAGCGTGCTCGACCAGCTCCTGCGCCGCTGCCCCCAGCAGCTCGTCGTCTGCCGCCTCAAGCACCCGCTGCACACCGCCAGCCGGCTCGTCCTCGTCGTCCCGCCGTTCGCCGACCGCGAGGTCGGATTCCTCGACGCCGTCCGCACCGTCAAGAACCTCGCCAGCCACGCGGGCTGCACGCTCGTGCTCAGCGCCCGCGAGCGAGACCTCGAACGCATCCAGCCGCTCATCGCCGGCGTCAAGCCCGAGGTCAAGACCGCCGCCGAGCCCGTCCGCGCCATCGAGTCGTGGATGAACGCCAAGGGGCCCACCCTGAACCCGCAGGACATCTTCGTCCTCCTCGCGGCGCGCGAGAACCAGGTGTCCTGGCGCCCCGCCCTCGACCGCCTGCCGCGGGCCGTCATGTCCCGGCCCGACGAGCCGAGCATGATCGTGATCTACCCGTCCGAGGTCGCGCCCGAGACGGTCGCCGAGCAGGCCGACCGCCCGCTGCCCCTGTCCGAGCTGGTCAACCCGGAGCGCACGCTCGTCGGCGTCCGCGCCCGGTCGGCCGCCGAGGTCGTCGCCGAGGTGCTCGACCACATGCCCGACGAGAGCGTGGAGACCCGGGCCGCCCTGGCCATCGAGCTCGGCGCCCTCGCCGACACCGGCCCCATCGAGATCGCCCCCGGCGTGGTGCTCCTGCACCTCCACACGCCGCGCGTCCGGCGCGCCGTCGGCTTCATCGCCACGCTCGACCCCGGCCTGCCCTTCGGCAAGATCGCCCGCGAGGCGCGCGCCGTCGTCGTCCTGCTCTCGCCGGAGGGCCTCCACGGCCGGGCGCACCTCCAGCACCTGGCCGGCATCGCCCGCCTGTTCCACAGCCCGGAGAACCGCCAGCGGATCTTCGACGCCGCCGCCGCGGACGACGTCACCGCCGTCATCAACGGCTGACGGACTCCCCCAGCAGCTCACGCTCGAACAGCTCCAGGATCCGCCGGTACTCGTCCAGCCACGAGCTCGGCTCGCGGAAGCCGTGCGCCTCCACCGGGTACAGCGCCAGCTCCCAGCCCGTCTTCTCCAGCTCGATCAGCCGCTGCGCCAGCCGGATCACGTCCTGCGCCACCACGTTGTCGTCCACCAGCCCGTGGCACATCAGCAACGCCCCGCGCAGCCCCTCCGCGTGCGTGATCGGGCTGCACCGGTCGAACGGCTCCGGGTCCACCTGCGGCGTATCCAGCGGGTTGCTCGTCCAGCCGTGGCTGTAGTGCCGCCAGTCCGTCACCGACCGCAGCGCCGCGCCCGCGTCGTACACGTCCGGACGCGTGAACATCGCCATCAACGTCAGGAAACCGCCGTACGACCCGCCGTAGATCCCCACCCGTTCCACGTCCGCGTCCAGGTGCTCGGCGGCGTACGCCAGGCAGTCGTCCAGGTCCTGCAGCTCCGGCTCGCCCATGTCCCGGTACACCGCCGCCCGCCAGTCGCGCCCGTACCCCTCCGAGTGCCGGAAGTCCGGCCCCAGCACAAGGATCCCCCGGTCGGCCAGCAGCGAGTGGAACAGGTGCTCACGCTGGTAGTACGACCACCCCCGGTTGGCGAACTGCAGGTATCCCGCCCCGTGCGCGAAGATCACCACCGGACGCGGCCCCGGGAAGCGTTCCGGGTCCGGTCGGTACGCCCGCGCGTGGATCGGCAGCGCCGCGTGCGACGACGGCGCCTTGATGAACTCCGGCTCGACGAAGCGGAACGACCGGTACAGCGCCGAGTCCGTCCGCGTCAGCCGCTCCGGCCCGGCCGAGCCGTCCGCCGCCACCGCGTACAGCTCCGGCGGGCTCATCGCGTCCGACCACACGAACGCCACCCGCCCGCCGTCCGGCGACACGCCGAACCACTCGACCGTCCCGCCCAGCGCCGTCAGCGGCGTCAGCACGCCCTCCATCGACACCCGCTCCAGCTCGTACACCCCGTGGTCGCCCCGGTTGGTCCGCAGCACGAACCCAGACCCGTCCCGCAGCGGCGTCGCCCCGCGCGCCTCCCACGCCCCCGCCGTCAGCGCCCGCGGCGTGCCGCCCACCTCGCACAGGTACAGGTGCCCCCACCCCTCGTGCTCGGACTCGAACCACACCGTCTCCGTCCCGGGCACGAACCCGAACCGGTTGAACTCCCACTGGATCCACGCCGGGTCGCGCACGTGGTGCAGCACGACCCACCCCGGCTCCTCAGCGTGCGTGTCGATCGCGACCAGCCACCGGTCCTTGTTGTCGTGCGACCGCAGCATCACCGCCGCGTGCCGCCCGCTCTCCGACCACGCCACGCCGAGCTCCCCCACCGCCCGCGCCGGGCCCGGCTTGGCCGGCTTCTCCCGATCCCCGCCCCCCGCCCCGTCCCCCTCCGAGCGCTCGGCGTCGCCCCCCTCGGCCCCCTCCCCGGCCTCCGCGCCCTTCCGCGCCGCCTCCGCCGCACGCCGGATCTCCGCCAGCGGGTCCTCCCGGATCCCCGGCAAATCCTCCAGCGGCAGGTCCACCACCCGGCCCCCCGCCAGGTCCAGCAGCACGAACCCCACCGGCTGCCGCGTCTCGTACCCCACCTTCACCCGCAGCCGCTCCGTCCGCACGTACCCCGTCTCCGTCACGTAGTCCGGCATCTGGTCCCGCGGGTCGTTCGGCCGGTTCCGCGGCAGGGTCGCCACCAGCAGGTGCCCGCCCGACGGGCTCAGCCACTGGCCATCCTCCCGACGCGACGGGTCCAGGTAGAACGGCCCGGGCGCCGCCGCCGCGTCCGCCCGCCGACGCTCCCGCCCCACCGACCGGTTCAGCCGCCGGCGCTCGTCCTCTTCCCGGATGACCCGGAACAGCCGACGCTGCTGGCGTTCCAGGTCCCCCTCCGGCTCGCCCCCGTCCTCTTTGGGCTCGTTCTCGAACCGGATCTCCGCCGCCTGCGCCTCGACCTCCCCGTCCCGCACGAACCACCCCGACGAACGCCGGAACGCGATCCGCCCGTCCGCCATGAACGTCGGCGACCACTCCCACTCCGCGGTCCGCGTGAGCTGCCGCCACCCGGCCCCCGCCTCCCAGCAGAACAGGTCCCCGCCCGCCTCGGCCAGCATCCGCCGGCCGTCCGCCGACCACACCCCCGCCGGGAGCAGCCGGCGCCGGTCCGCGTCCGCGACCATCACCGGCTCGCCCGCCGCACGGACCCCGTCCAGCTCCAGCACGAAGCGGTCGCTCGTGTCCCGCCCGATCACCCCGTCGCGCCGCTGGTCGAACAGCACGCCGCTCCCGTCCGCCAGCCAGCCCACCGGTTCCGGTGAACGGGCGATCCACGACGGGTCGTCCATGATCTGCTTGAGCGTGGGGAGATCGCCCGCAACCGCGGACCACGAACACCAGCACACCGCCGCCGCCGCAAAAAACTGCTTCATGGCCGCAGGATAACCGCACGCGGCGTCCGCGTCCGGTGATCCCGTCGCGCGCGGCGCGCCGATACTTCTCACACCATGCCCACCACCGCCGCCGCCGTCCGCGCCCCCGCCCGCCCCCAGCCCATCCTCGAAGCCTTCGCCGACCGCGTGGGCCAGCCCGCCCGCCACGGCGTGGCCCCCGGCCTGGTCATGCTCAACGGCGCCTCCTACGGCTGCGTGCCCGAGGTGGTCCGCGACGCGCAGCGCGAGCTGCACCGGCGCATCGAACTCGACCCCGTCCGCTTCTACAAGTTCGACCTGGAACGCTACTGCGACGACGCACGCCAGGCCCTCGCCGCCCTGGTCAACTGCGACGCCGCCGACCTCGCCCTCGTGCCCAACGGCACGCTGGCCATGTCCTCCGTCATCCTCAACCTCGCCCTCGAGCCCGGCGACGAGATCGTCGTCACCAACCACGAGTACCAGGCCACCATCAACGAGCTGGCCCGCGTGACCGCCCGCGCCGGCGCCCGCATCGTCGTCGCCAAGGTCCCCTTCCCGCGCGTCACCCCGGACGCCGCCGTCGCCGCCATCGAGGCCGCCATCACCCCCCGCACGCGCCTGGTCATCTGCTCCCACGTCGCCAGCGCCACCAGCGTCCTCTTCCCCGTCGACCGCATCGTCGCCATGACCCGGTCCAAGGGCGTCGACGTCCTCCTCGACGGCGCCCACGCCCCCGGCCAGGTGCCCATCGACCTCCACGCCCTCCGCCCCACCTACTACGCCGCCAGCTGCCACAAGTGGCTCGGCGCCTCCAAGGGCACCGGCTTCCTCTACGCCGACCCCGACCGCCAGAAGAACATCAAGCCCGTCGCCCTCTCCTGCCGCACCCACCTCAGCCGGCCCGAGCGCAAGGCCTTCCTCTGCGACTTCGACTACGTCGGCACCGAGGACCCCACCGGCAACCTCGTGCTGCCCGTCGCGATCGCCCACCTCAGCGCCCAGCACCCCGACGGCCTGCCCGGCCTCCAGAAGCGCAACCACGAGATCGTCACCGCGGGGGCCCGCCTCATCGCCGACGCCGTCGGCATCGAGCAGCCCGTCCCCGACGAGATGATCGCCGGCATGGTCTCCCTCTGCCTGCCCGTGCCCGAGACCGGCGTGCCCAAGGGCGCCATGTTCGACGACGCCCTCTGGGACGCCCTCGTCCTCGACCACGGCATCCAGGCCCCCTGTTGGGGACTCGGCGGCGTCCACCCCCGCCTCATGCGCGTCAGCTGCCAGTGGCACAACACCATGGCCGACTTCGAGAAGCTCGCCGCCGTCCTGCCGACCCTGCTCTAAACGCGATCCCGCACCCCGCCAAACCCGGGCCCCCAAGCCCGGGTTTTTTCATTCCCCCGGCGGCCGCCCGTCCAGCCGGCACACGCCCCCCGCGCACCCGCCCGACGCCGCCTTCCCGAACCACTTCAACCGGTTTCGCGCCACCACGTCGTACGCCCGCGCGAACACCGCCCCCACCACCGGCCACCCCAGCACCGCCGCCAGCGGCCCCAGCCCCGCCGCACGCACCGCGTCGCGCACCGCCTCGGGCCCGGCCGTCACGCGCCCGTCCGGGTGCAGCGCGTGCATGGCGCCCTCCAGCGCCTCCGCCGTGATCCCCACCGCCGCGGCCCCCGAAAAGTCCGCCCGGAAGTCCACCGTCCGCACCCGCCCGCGCCCCCGGTCGAGCCGCTCGATCGACCGCGCCGTCCCCGCGCACAGCGAGCACCACCCGTCATAAAACACGGTCAACGCCACGCCGTAGCCTATCTCCGCGCACGGGGCGAGGTACGCGGAATCGCCCCGCCCGACTCCCGCGATTTTCTTCGCCCGATCGGCCCCGAACCGCCGACCCGAACCCTCCACGCGCGCGTATTCTGCAAAGACACCCACGCACGAAGGAAGCCCCATGCCCGGCCACACCATCAACCTCCACCGCGTCCTCAAGGCCCCGCCCGAGCGCGTCTACCGCGCCTTCCTCGACCCGGACGCCATGGCCCGCTGGTCCCCGCCCCACGGCTTCCTCGGCAAGGTCCACGAGATCGACGCCCGCGTCGGCGGCGCCTACCGCATGTCCTTCACCAACTTCTCCACCGGCTCGACGCACACCTTCGGCGGCACCTTCCTCGAGCTCGTCCCCCACGAACGCATCCGCTACAACGACCGCTTCGACGACCCCAACCTGCCCGGCGAGATGACCGTCACCGTCACCCTCCGCCCCGTCATCGGCGGCACCGACCTGCGCATCGAACAGACCGGCGTCCCCGAGGTCATCCCCGCCGAGATGTGCTACCTCGGCTGGCAGGAATCCCTCGGCCAACTCGCCAACCTCGTCGAACCCGAAATCCCCGACGGCCAGTAACCCCCTGCCCGGAGCGGGGCTGTCGGGCCGACTTCCGGCCGGCCCTCTCCCCCCTACCGGATCACCCGCAACACCGGACGCGCCGGCGCCATGACCACCACCGGCGCCGGCTCCATCGCCGCCACGCGCGCCGCCGGCCCCTTGCCCGGCACCGCCCGCGCCGCCGCCTCGATGTTCACCGTGCCCAGCGCGTCCGACGGCGCCTCGAACGGCCCGCCCCGGATCACCGCGCCGGGGTCCACGACGAGCACGCGGCAGCGCGCCCCACCGCGCAGCTGCCCCTTCGGCCCCACGCGCACCGTCCCCCCGCACAGCAGCATCGCGTGAACGCAGCCCTCGATGGTCACGTCGCCCGACGCGACGATCAGGCTCGAACGCACCGTCGCGCCCTCGGGCACCAGCACCGAGCCCGCCGTCTGCACCGAACCGCCCCAGTGCCCTTTGTCCAGCACGAGGTCCGGCAGACGCACCGCCCCGCCGCAGCCCGGGCAGCCCGTGGACTCGGCGAAGGCCGACGCCTCGAACGACCGCCCGCACCGGTAGCAGCGCACCACCCGGGTCGCGTGCGCCGGCAGACGCGGGGCGGCCCGCTCCAGCAGCGACGGACGGAATCGACGCAGGCGGAAGAGCATGAACAATGGCCGCACCGGCCGCGGAGCCGGTCCGGCCGGTTTGTTTGGTCAATCAGGGATCAGGCCGCGCCGGCGTTGCTGCGCGCCCACGGCGGGGTCAGGTCGATCGAGCCCGTCGGCTTCGCCTCGGTCTGCACCGCGGCGGCGCGGGCGGCCTGCGTGCGCCCGGCCTCGCCCTTCGACAGGTCGTGCGCGTGCGGCCCGACCTGGCAGTGCCCCACGAAGCTCGCGCCCTCGGCCACCACCAGCGTGCCCGCCGTCAGGTCGCCCTGCACCTGGGCGTTGGCCGTCAGGGTCAGCCGGTCGCGCGCCGTGATCGGCCCGTGCACCCGGCCGTCCACGATGATCCGCTCCCCCTCGACCGCGGCGTTGCACACCGCGCCCGCGCCGATCTGCACCTCGCCCTGGGCCGTGATCTTGCCCTCGAACGAGCCCAGGATCCGGGCGGACTTCTCGAAGAACATCTCGCCCTTGATCTTGGTGTCCGGACCGATCACGGTCATCTCGGGCACGTTGGCGTGGTGCATGGCGTCGGTCGACATAAGGCTTTCCTTCCGTCCGGCGGGCGGACCGCGCGGGAACGTCCGTCCCCGACAGGGACGCCGCCCCGAAAACATCTCGTCTCGCACGGCTCCGCCGCGATCCGCGCCATCCCTGGCACACGCTCCATCGACCACCGGGGGGCCATCACTGCAGTTCCGATCGTCCGGATCAGCGAAACCCTGCGGTTTATGCCGACCCCGCCCAAACCCCCCGCCCCGACCCACAACCCATCCACACCCTTCCCCACCACGCCCCGCCCCCGGCCCCCCCACACACACCATACCCCCCACCCCAACCCCGCACGCGCCCCGGCGGGGCAGCGAGGTGAAGGGGGCCCCCCCGCGGGCCCAGAAGATGAAGGATCGACCTCGTCGCGAACGTTTCGAACACGCCTCCTTCACCGACAACGCCCACCTCCCGCCATCGCCAGCAGCACGTCCCGACGGGCATCGCCCGTCAGCGACTGCGCCTCTCTGATCAGGCGCAAACGGTTCTCGGTATCCAACGCGTGATTCCGGGCCAACGCGCCGTACACCTCCGCCCGCGCCGACCCGGTCAGCGTCCGCGCCGAATCCATCACCGCCTCGTACACCCGCGGGTCCATCACGCACCCGCACGCGTTTCCCCGCCCCGCCCCCGCC
>CAYXFA010000044.1:0-18378 GCA_964464165.1 uncultured Phycisphaeraceae bacterium
CAATCAGCCCCCGCCAGCCGGCCCGCAACCAGAACCGACACCCGCCGCCGCGACTAGCGGCACGACAAGCCGCGTTCACGACAAGCCGCGACCGTCAGGGAGCGGCAACCCCCGCCAAACACGCCCCCAAGCACCCCGAACCCTCCACACTCCCAACACAACCCAGCGCAACGCTCGCCGCTCCCCCGCAAACGCCGCGTCAGCCAATCAAACAGCCGCGCCCGCAAGGAAACGGACGAACGGTCCGAGCCGCGTGGCACAGCGTTTTCGCACCTTCGCACGCCGAGCGAACGCGCCCCGTCCAGACAGTCGCCCCACTCTCCGTCTCTCCGTCGCTTCCCCTCAAAGCCGATCAAACAACGGCAACTCCCCCACCAGCGGCCGGCAGTAGTCCAGGAACGCCCGCGACACGTTGTTGTGCCCCTCGATGAACTCCGCCGGCATGTGCCGCGTCTTCGCGGCCACCGCGCTCAACTCCACCCGCTCGTACCGCGCCGCGTACGGCTGCCCGCTCCCGATCGGGTGCACACGCTTGATCGCCACCGAGCCGTCCAGGTCGCCCGACGCCGCCAGTTTCGCCGCGTACCGACCCGTCCCCCGCGCCTCGCGCGCGTCCACCTCCGACTGGTCCGGGAAGCACCGCTGCACGTACCCGAACGTGTCCGCACGCACCCGCGGCGGCTTGCCGCCCGCCGGCGTGAGCGCCTTCTTCAGGTGGTTCGCCAGGGCGTCCCCCAGCGCGCCCGAGCCCGACAACTGCACGTTGCCGTGCGCGTCCGTCTGCCCGCCCTGGATCAGGCTCGCCGCGATCGCGTTCCCGTCCTTGTCGCTCACGCCCTCGCTGACCGCGATGTGGACGCGCCCCTTCTTCTCGTACAGCTCGGCCACGTCCTGCGTGAACCGCTCCAGGTCGAAGACCACCTCGGGCAGGTAGATCAGCTGCGGGCCGTCCGTCGTCGGGCCCTCGTGCTTCATCCGGTCGTCGCGCCGCGCCAGGGCGCTCGCCGCGGTCAGGAAGCCCGCGTGCCGCCCCATGATCACGTTGATCTTGATCCCGGGCAGCGAGATGTTGTCCAGGAAGTCCGCCATGCACGCCTTGGCCACGAACCGCGCCGCCGACGCGAACCCCGGCGTGTGGTCGTTCTCCATCAGGTCGTTGTCCACCGTCTTCGGCACGTGGAAGCAGCGCAGCTCGTACCCCTGCCGGTTGCTCAGCTCGTTCACGATGCGGCACGTGTCGCTGCTGTCGTTGCCCCCGATGTAGAAGAAGTAGCGGACGTCGTGCTTCTTGCACGCCTCGAAGATCCGCTCGCAGTACGCCGCGTCCGGCTTGTCCCGCGTCGAGCCCAGCGCCGCCGACGGCGTCTTGGCGATCAACTGCAGCCGGTCGTGGTTGATGTCCGTCAGGTCGTGGAACTCCCCACGCGTCAGCCCGGACACCCCGTGACGCATGCCCAGGATCTTGCGGATCGGCGAGCCCGCCACCCCCGCGTTGGCGTGCATCCGCAGCCCCTCGACCACCCCGACCAGGGACTCGTTGATGACCGCCGTCGGCCCGCCCGACTGGCCGATGACCGCGTTGCCCGGGATCAGTTCCGCCATCGCTCGCTCCTCGAACCGCCCCACCGATGAGCCGACCGGCCCACGGGGCGGACCCTCAGCGTAGGCCCCGACGCCCCGGACGCCCCCCCCGCCGAGTGCCCAGCAAGGCCGCTCCAGGCCGTCCCAAGCCATATTTTTGGTCTTTGTACGCCAGCCGAATGGTCTCGGGCATTCAACCGTGGGAAATTGCCGGGTGCCATATTTGACAGCACGGTGCTTTCCGGTATGCTGCCGGACCGGCGGGGGGTTCTCCGTCGCCGATCCGGGGGGCTCCTTTCTGGGGAGTTGGCCGGTGAAAGCCGTCCGCGATCGCGGACGGTCAACGCACGCAAAGAGATTGGAGAGAACAAGATGAAGAATCTGTTGATCGCCGCCGCTGTCGCGTCGGCCGCCACCCTCGCCAACGCCGCGGACGTCAATCCCGGCGTCATCTTCGGTTCCGGCGTCGCCAACGGCGGGTTCACCGTCGCCACCGGCCACGGCATCGAGATCGGCCTCCGCGCCCGCGTCCGCTACGACGCCAGCGGCCAGCCCACCAACGACTTCAACCAGGTGGGCAACACGAACACCTACGTGTTCAACCCCAAGGCCGGCAACGCCCCCGCGGGCCGCGCCACCTGGAACTGGGACTGGTCCATCAACACCGACGTCGCCGGCGTCACCGGCAACAACCTCAGCGACTTCATCTACGAGCTGTCGATCCACAAGGCCGGCACCGACCCCGCCCTCGGCGCGATGGGCGACCTCATCAACGACCCCATCGCCATGATGGCGCTCGACCACTCGCTGGGCGACAACTCCACCACCGCCGCCAACGACGTGGTCAGCGGCATCTTCGACTACTACGGCAACATCAGCATCTACAACGTCGCCCAGAACTCCTCCAACTTCGGCTTCCTTTCCTCCTTCTTCTCCGGCAACTCCATGGACGGCTGGGACCCGTCCGACACCGGCACCTGGATCATCACCCTCCGCGTCTTCGAGAACGACAACGGGATCGCCGGCGCCGAGCTGCTGAGCACCAGCATCAACGTCATCGTCGTCCCGCTGCCCCCCGCAGCCTTCGCCGGCCTCGGCCTGCTCGGCGCCATCGCCGGCGTCCGCGCGGTCCGTCGCCGCTGATCCGAGCTCTCTCTCCGCACCGCCGAAAACCCCCGGCCCCAGGCCGGGGGTTTTCCATTGCCCGCCCTGATCCCTCCCGCCCCCGCCTCCCGGCGACCCGTCTTCCGGTACCATCCGGCTCAAGGAGCCCCGATCCATGAACAGACCGATCACCCTCGCGCTCGGCGTCGCCGGAGCGGTCGCCGCGGCGGCGGCCGGCGTGGACCCCCTCGCCCCCCGCCCCAACGGCCCCATGCCCGCGCCGCCCGGCCTCCACCTGATCGACAACGCCACCGTCCACGCCGCCCCGGGCGCCCAGCCCCGCGTCATGGACGTGCTGATCCGCGACGGACGCATCGAACGCGTCGCCGAGCGCATCGAGCCCGGAGCCGCCCGCGTCTGGAACGCCGAGGGCATGCACCTCTACGCCGGCTTCATCGACGCCTACGTGCCCGTCGCCACCGCCGCCCCCAACGACGGGGGCCCCGGCACGCACTGGTCCTCCCTCGTCACGCCCCAGCGCGACGCCCTGGCCGGGCCCGGCCTGCCCGCCTCCGACGCCGCGGAGCTCCGCAAGCTCGGCTTCACCGCGGCCCACGCGTCGCCCGACGCGGGCATCTTCCGGGGCTGGTCGGCGGTCGTCTCCACCGCCGAGCCCTTCGCGGACCCCGCCCTCGGCCGCCCGCCCGTCTACCGCGCCCGCGCCGCCCAGCACCTGGGCTTCCAGCGCGCCGGCTGGTCCGGCGACGGCTACCCCACCAGCCACATGGGCGTGGTCGCCCTGATGCGCCAGACCTTCCTCGACGCCGCACACCGCGCCAGCGCCGAGCACCCCGACGCCTCCGCGCTCGACGCCATCGACCCCGCCGCCCTGATGGTCTACGACACCGGCTCCGAGCTCGAGGCCATGCTCGCCGACAAGGTCGCCCGCGAGTTCGCGCACGAGCGCGTCGCCCTCGTCGGCTCGGGCAACGAGTTCAAACGCCTCGACGCCCTCGCCCAGGCCGGCCGGCCGGTCGTCGTCCCCCTCGTCCAGCCCGAAACGCCGGACGTCTGGAGCGTGGGCGCCGCCGATTCCGTCAGCCTCGAAGAGCTGGCCGCCTGGGAGCAGGCCCCCGCCAACCCGCGCTGGCTCGCCGAGAAGGGCCTGACCGTCTCCATCACCGCCTCGAAGCTCCCCCGAGGCCAGGACTTCCTGACCAACCTCCACCGCGCCATCGACGCCGGCCTCAAGCCCGACGACGCGCTGGCCATGCTCACCACCAACCCCGCCGAACTCCTCGGCGTCGCCGACACGCTCGGCACCGTCGAGGCCGGCAAGCGGGCCAACCTCGTCCTGACCTCCGCCCCGCTCTTCCACCACTCCGACGCCAAGGGCGACGACAAAGCCACCATCCTCTCCGTCTGGATCGACGGCCGCCACCACAAAATCAACGACCCCAAGGACACCCGCTTCGACGGCGAATGGACCCTCGGCGTCGTCGGCGCCGACTTCGCCATGACCGTCCGCGTCGACGGCACGACCGTCAAAACCTTCGAGGGCGAGGCCGAGGGCAAGGCCCGCAAGGTCACCATCAAGGGCGACCGCATCTCCATGGTCATCGACGACGAGGACGGCGGCGAGGGCTCGTACCTGCTCACCGGCGTCCTCGGCCCCGACGGAGTCATCCGCGGCACGGGCGTCGCGCCCGACCAGTCCGTCTACGAGTGGACCGGCACACGCGCCGCCGAAGCGGGCGCCGAGAAGGCCGTGCCGTCCGACGACTTCCCCGCGGCGGAAGCCGAGCCCGACGACCAGAGCAAGACAGAGACCGCCGAGGCCGACCGCCCGCGCGGCCGCGACCGCAACGCCGTCGCCCGGCGCGAGCCCCCCGCCATGCCCGTCGGTGCCCCCTTCGGCGCGTACACCGTCGAGCAATACCCCGAGGCGGGGGCGTACCTGCTGTTCAACGCCACCGTCTGGACCCAGACCGACCGCGGCATCATCGAGAACGGATGGGTGCTCGTCCGCGATGGCAAGATCGCCCAGATCGGCTCTGGCGTTTTCGATCAAAGCGGTGGACCGGGTTTCACATCCATCGACCTTGACGGCAAGCACGTCACGCCCGGCCTGATCGACGCCCACTCGCACACCGGCCTGTTCCGCCTGGGCGTCAACGAGTCCGGCCAGGCCGTCACCAGCGAGGTCCGCATCGCCGACTCGCTCGACCCCGGCCACGTCAACTTCTACCGCGAGCTGGCCGGCGGCCTGACCACCGCCAACCTCCTGCACGGCTCGGCCAACCCCATCGGCGGCCAGTCGCAGACCGTCAAGCTCCGCTGGGGCGCGCTCCGGCCCGAGGACATGCACTTCGAGGGCGCCAAGCCCGGCATCAAGTTCGCCCTGGGCGAGAACGTCAAGCAGTCCAACTGGGGCGACGACGCCACCAGCCGCTACCCCCAGACCCGCATGGGCGTGGAGACCCTCATCCGCGACCGCTTCACCAAGGCCCGCGAGTACGCCGCGGCGCGGGGCAAGCTCAAGCCCGCGTCCGACGCGAGCCGCACCGGCTCGTTCCTGACCACCACCCCGCCCGACACCGCCCGGCGCAGCGCCCCGGCCCGGGCCGACGTGCCGATCGACCTCGAACTCGAAACCCTCGCCGAGATCCTCGCGGGCGAGCGGCTCGTCCACTGCCACTCGTACCGCCAGGACGAGATCCTCATGCTCTGCCGCGTGGCCGAGGACTTCGGCTTCAAGATCGGCACCTTCCAGCACGGCCTGGAGACCTACAAGGTCGCCGAGATCGTCCGCGAGCACGCGATCGGCGCGTCGCTGTTCTCGGACTGGTGGGCCTACAAGGTCGAGGTGCAGGACGCCATCCCCGCCGCCGGGCCGATCAACTTCGAGGCCGGCCTGATGACCAGCTTCAACTCCGACTCGGACGAGCTGGCCCGGCGCATGAACGTCGAGGCGGGCAAGGCGTACAAGTACGCCCGCGACGCGGGCATCGAGATGACGCCCCAGCAGGCGCTGGACTTCGTGACCCGCAACCCGGCGATCCAGCTCGGCATCATCGACCGCGTGGGCACGATCGAGCCCGGCAAGGACGCCGACCTGGCCGTCTGGTCGGGCGACCCCCTCAGCTCCCTGTCGCGCTGCGAGCGGACCTTCGTGGACGGCCGCCAGCTCTTCAGCCCCGAGCAGGACGCCGCCCACCGCGAGCGGATGCGGTCCGAGCGGGCCCGCCTGATCGGCCTGATCATGGCCGAGGGACGCCCGAAGCCCGCCGACAAGAAGGAGCCTGAGCCCGCGTCCGACGAGGCCCCCACCCGCCGGTCCATGCTGGCCCGCGCCTACGAGCGGGCGCTCGAAGAGCACGTCGAGCACGGCGCCCGCCCGGGCGACTGCGGCTGCAACCTGCTCCCCCGTGAACTCCTCCGCACCCTCGACTGAACCCAAGGAGCCGCCCCATGCTGAAAGCCATCGCCGCCGCGGCCGCCTGCCTGACCGCCGCCGCCGCAACCGCCCAGGACCTGACCGTCACCGCCCCGCCGCAGGACCACCCCATCTTCCTGGTGGGCGCCACGGTGCATACGGGCACGGGCGAGGTGATCGAGAACGGCGTGGTGTCGTTCTCCGAGGGCCGCATCGGCCTGGTCGGGAAGGCTGACGACGTCATGCCGCGGATCCGCCTGACGGCGGACACCGAGGTGATCGACCTGTCGGGCAAGCACCTGTTCCCCGGGGCGATCGGCGCGGTGACGCTGCTCGGCCTGGACGAGCTGAACGCCGTGCGCGCCATGCGGGACTTCCAGGAGGTCGGCGACGCGACGCCCGAGGTGCGGGCGTACGTGGCCGTCAACCCCGACTCGACCCTGATCCCGGTGGCCCGGACCAGCGGCGTGCTGACGGCGGGCGTGTTCCCGACCGGCGGGCTGATCCCGGGCCGGGCGTCGGTGATCGCCCTGGAGGGCTGGACCAACGAGGACATGGCCCTGCGGCGCGACGCCGGGCTGATCATCAACTGGCCGGCGATGCGCCCCCGGCGCAACCGGTTCGGCGAGCCCCGCGGCGGGAACGACCGCGTGGCCGAGCGGGTCGCGGCGCTGAACGAGTGGTTCGACCAGGCCGCGGCGTACCGGGAGAGCCGCAAGGCCGACCCCAACGCGCCGGCCGACCTGCGCCTGGAGGCCATCGCGACCGCGCTGCCCGGCGAGGGCCAGAACCCGGTGTTCATCCGGGCGGACGACCTGGACCAGATCGTGGCGGCGGTGAACTGGAGCGCGGGCCGCGGCCTGCGCCCGGTGATCGTCGGCGGGCGCGACGCGGCGTCGTGCACGGACCTGCTCAAGGCGCACGACGCGGCGGTGATCGTGCAGGGCGTGCACCGGTTCCCGAAGCGGGACGACTCGGCGTTCGACGAGGCGTTCACGCTGCCGGCGCGGCTGGAGGCCGCGGGCGTGCGGTGGTGCCTGGCGTCCGGGGCGGAGACCGGGCACGAGCGCAACCTGATCGACAACGCGGCGATGGCCGTGGCTTACGGGCTGGACCGGGCGGCGGGGCTGGCGTCGATCACGGCGCGGGCCGCCGAGATCCTGGGCCTGGGCGCGGAGCTGGGGACGATCGAGCCCGGCAAGCGGGCGACGCTGATCGTGACGGACGGGCACGTGCTGGACGTGCGCTCGTTCGTGGAGATGGCCTACATCGACGGGCGGGCGATCGACCTGAGCAACAAGCAGACCGAGCTGCGGGACAAGTACCGGGAGAAGTACCGCCAGCTCGGCGTGCGCCGGGAGGACTGACCGCTCAGGGCGTGATGACGGTCTCGTCGCGCAGCACCACGGGCACGCCGTGGGTGTCCGCGGTGAGGAAGAGCACCCGGACGCGGGCGGGCCGGGGCGCGCCCTGGCGGACGGCGTCGGCGAGCCAGGCGGGCAGGCCGGCGAGGATGATGCGGTAGGTACGGGTGGCGGGGTCGTGGAAGGCCGCGTTGTCGTCGAGCGCGCGGAGGTCCACGTCCCACCGGGTGGCGGTGTCGACGGAGCGGCCGTCCGCCCAGACCTGGGCGTGGACGCGCCCGATGCCCTTGACGGTGTCGCCCCAGGCGTCCTTGAGCTCCACGTGGAGGACGACGCGGGGCTCGCCCTCGGCGTCGAGCTCGGCGTGGGTCAGGGGGTGGATGCGCATCGAGTGCGGCGCGAAGGGGCCGGGGACGACCAGGGCGTCGTCGGTGCGGACGACCTGCTCCCGCACCACCACGCCGCCCCCCCGGCAGGCGGCCAGGACGGCGAGGGCGCTCATCGCGATGAGTCCACGGGTCGCGGTTCGCACGGGCCCATGCTATCACGGGGCCTCGGGGGCGTGGGGGCGGGGGGCGGGTGCCTGGGCGCGGACGAGGTCGGCCAGGGCGCGCTGGGCGCACTCCAGCGCGACCATGGCCCGGGCGCAATCCCGCAGGGCGTCGAGCAGGGCGGTGCGATCCTCGGCGACCCGGTGGATCATGGCGTGGGCCTCGGTGATCTGGCGCTCCCGCTCGGCGCCGGTGCGCCGCTCGGTCAGCCACATCCAGCCGATCAGGCCGGCGACGCCGAACTGGGTCAGGGTGGCGGCGAGCTCGGGGGGCATGGGGCGGCTCCGGGTGGGGTTGGGGGTCGGTCAGGTGGTGCGGACGAACTCGGCCTCGTAGGCGAGGCTGAAGACGCGGCCCCGCTCGACCGGGCCCGCGGGGGTGAAGGAGGCCAGCTTGAGGTCGGGCCAGGATCGCCCCCGCCCGTCGGCGAGCACGCCCGGCCCGGCGCCGGCCGCGGCCTGGGCGGCGATGGCGTCGCGGAGGGCCCACAGGGCCGGCTCGCTGGTCGCGACGAGCCGCCCGGCGACCGTGACGCGCAGGTCGAGGTCGCCGGACACGAACACGCCCGGCAGGGTGGGGTCGCCCGACGCCGCGGCGTACGAAACGAGCCGGGAGCCCTGGCGGCCGACGGTGAAGCGGTGCGGGCCGGAGCCGAAGAGGTCGAGTCCCTTAAAGCTGCTCATGGCGGCGTTCCTTGTCGGGGCGGGGCGGGGGGGGGAGGGTCAGAGCGCGGTGAGGACAACGGGGTCTTCGTCCGCGTCGTCGGAGACGGCTGTGAGCGTGACGGTGCGGGTGGCGGCACGCGGGCCGATCTCGTGCGTGACGGACTCGACCACGGCGTCGACGCGGAGGAGCCGGCGGCGCTCGTCCCCGCCCCGGGAGAGCTCGGCCCGGAGCAGGGCGCGGTCCCCGGGGGCGGGGGCGTTCAGGTCGGTCTGGTCGAGCGACTGGACGACGCGGACGCGGACGGTCTGTTCGGTGACGTCGGCGAAGGTGGGGAACGGGCCGCCCTCGGTCCAGGCGCGGACGACGCGGGTCCCGACGCGGTCGACGGCGAGGCGTTCGACGCCGGGCCAGGCGGCGGATCCGAAGGTGACGCGGTCGGGTCGGAGCATGATCATGGCGGGCTCCCGGAGAAAGCGGGCTGGGGTCAGGCGCGGGTGAGTTGCACCATGGCGATGCGTCGGCGGCAGTCGGCGACGCCGTCGCCGTCGAGGTCGATGAAGGCCGAGACGCGGGCGCGCTCCTCGTGGAAGCGCTGGCGGTACATGGCGGCGCGAACGCCGTGGGCGACACCGACGCCGCCGGCGGGGTCGGCCCCGGCGTAGACCAGTTCGAGCGTGCCCAGGGCCTCAACGCGGACGAGGTCGCCGGGGTTGGTGATCTGCGCCTCGGTGATGGGGCCTTGGCCTTCGGGGTCGACGCCGAGCATGACGAGCACGGCGCGGTGGACCAGCTCGCGCTGCGGCGCGAACGAGTACACGCGGACCGGCCGGGCGCTGACGGCCGGCGGCGGCAGGGCGGCCGAGTCGCGCCGGGCGCGCAGCAGGGACACCGCGGCCTGCGTGTCCGACTCGACCGAGACGACCTCGACGGCCAGCCCGTCGACCAGCGCGACCGAGCCGGGCCCGACGCCGGACTGGGCGAAAGAGCCCGAGGCGATCGTGAGCACGCCCCCGGCGACGGTCCCGGTGGTGTCCAGGGTGCGCTGGCCGGCCCAGGCGGCGTCGCGGAGGAGGGCGGGCTCGAGGACGAGCAGGTCCCGGTCGAGTGCGAACATGGCGGTCTCCTTGGTGGTCGGAATCCCGGCGCGGTCGTTCCCGGCCGCGCCGGGCGGGCCCGCTCCCCCGGACCCGCGTGAGATGGGCGGTCAGACGGCCAGGCCGCGGATGACGGCGTGGGCGTTCTCGTTCTTGAACTCCAGCGTGTACTCGCCGATCACCTGCCCGCTGACGGAGTCGCCCGTGGCGGCGAGGGGCTTGTAGTGGAAGCTGCGCCCCTGGAGGGGCATGACGGCGATCCGCGAGGAGTCGAGCAGCAGGACGGCGTCCGGCGGCACCCAGCGCGAGAGGACCACGCGGCAGACGCCGAAGTCGCTCTCGTACACCGAGAGCATGTCGGAGTAGGTGCGGTCGGAGGGCATGTAGGAACGCGAGCCGGTGGCGAAGGCGTTGAGCCGGCGCTTCTGGCTCCCGCCGACGACGATGGTGTCCACGGTCCCCGAGGACTGCTCCCACACGGCGCGGAGCGCGGCGTTGAGGACCGCCTCGGTGAGCTGGTCGTCGTTGTCGCCGTCGCCGTCGGGGATGGGCCCGCTGCCGGGCTGGAAGACGTTGGTGGTGACGGAACGGATGATGCCGTTCATCGATCGGCGCACCGTCGAGGAGCCCTGCTGGTTGGCGCCGGGCGCGACGCCGTTGATGACGCAGTTCTCCAGGTCGCGGAGCAGCTCGCGGAGCCGCTCCTGCTTCTGGTAGTCCACCTCGTCGGTGACGCCGTGGGCGGCGGCGGCCTGCATCGAGCCGGACACGTCCACGGTGGCGGTGAAGATCTGGGTGTAGTTGCGCCGGCGGACGCGGCTGGTGAAGCGGGCCTCCGGCGCGTCGTCGCCTTCGAGGGCGGCGTTGCCCAGCACGTGGAGGACCATGTTGTCCTGCAGGGCCGCGGCGGTGGTGCCGCCGTAGCCGCGGGTGAAGGTGACGACCTGCGTGGTGGTGTTCACGCCCATGACCAGCATGACCTCGCCGGAGCCGCCGGGGCGGACGAGGTCGCCCGGGCGGAAGCGCGACGCGTCGTCGCAGGTGATGGCGGTCGCCGTGGTGGGGGTGGGCGTGAAGGTGGTCTGGTTGATCGTGCCGGTGTTGGGCAGCAGGGTGTCCTCGATCCACTCGTGGACGGTGCTGAGCGCGGCGCGTTTGGGGTCGCCGAGGTGGTCGAGCAGGGGCGTCTCGTGCGGGCTGACGATGCCGATGACGTCGGCGACGTCCTCGACGAGCTCGGGCAGGCCGGCGCCCGCGCTGAAGGTCGCTTTTCCGGTGAATGCCATGGGATTCTCCTCTCGGTGGTGGCGTGGGTCGGATCGGTGAATCGGGATCAGGCGGTGCGCCGGCGCCGCAGGTAGCGCAGCAGGGCGGCGCGGTCGCCCGTGCGCCGGGCGGCGGAGGCGAGGTCCGCCAGCTCGTCGTCGGGCGCGGCGGGGCTCATCGAGGCGCCCGCCGCGCCGGGCGCGGGCCGGAACAGCGCGGGCTTGCGGTCACGCAGGGCCCGCACCGCGCCGGGCACGCCCGCGGCGTCGGCCGGCGCCTCAAGCAGCAGCGCGGCGGCCTCCAGGTCGATGGCCCCGGCGCGGGTCAGCTCGCGCTCGATGGCCCGGCCGAGCTCGGCTTCCGCGAACGCCCGGGCCGCGTCGGCGCGGGCGGTCTCGAGGGCGGCCTCCAGCTCCGCGACGCGCTCCTCGAGCGCCGCGATCTCCTCCTCCGCCTCCTCGGCCAGGGCCTTCCAGCGCTGGATCTCCGCCGGGGTGGGCGGGCGTGCGGCGCTCGACGCGGGCTGGTTCCCGCCGCCCCCGCCGCCGCCGTCTCCGCCGATGGGCGAGGGGCCGCCTCCGTCCTTGCTCATGGATCGCTCCTTTCGTGTTGGGGTGTGGTGTTTCAGACCGCGCCGGGGTCGGGCCGGTCGGCGCCGATCTCGGCGAGCACGCGGTCGGGGTCGGCGCCGAGGTCACGCTTGCGCTGGGCCGCGGCGAGCAGGTCGGCCTCGTCCTCGAAGACGAAGCCGGGCCAGACGGTGCGCAGGCCCCGGTCGCGCTCTGGGAAGCCCGCGACGCCCGACTCGTGCAGGGCGCGGAGGACGAGCGAGCCGATGCGCCCCATGCCGCGCCCGTAGCCGATCCGCTTGCGCTGCGTCTTGGCGATCAGGCCCATGAGCGTGACGCGCAGCGCGTTGGCGCTGGAGAGGTTGCCGAGCTTGGCCCGCACGACGCCGCCCGCGAGCGGCGGCACGCCGCTGATCTTGTCGAGCGCCTCGCGGATCTCCTGGAGGTGCGCCTCCTCGCCGGGGTTGTAGAGGTCGCCACCGAAGGCCTGGATCGAGGCGTCCGGGTTGTTGGTGCTCCAGACCGTGCCCGGGCCGATGCTGGCGGCGTCGAAAGCCTCGATGCCCTTGGCCAGGTACATGCGGAAGGACTGGAGCGTGACGCGGTTGGCCCGGTCGCTCAGGCGGGTGTTCAGTTCGTCCTGCAGGGGCACGAGCGGCTCGACCTCGCCGATCCCGCCGTAGACGAACGGCTGGCTGACGTTCTGCACGTGGACGACGGGCACCACGTCGGCCAGCACGCCGGCGCGCCGGGCCTGCACGGGCCGCCCGTCGCGGTACACGCGGTGCAGGCCGGGTGCGAAGACCTCCGTGAGCGTCTCCCGATCGCGGGGGCGGTCGGCGTCCGCGCCCGTCAGGGCGTCCAGCGCCCGGGCGACGGGGCCGCGGGGTTCGCCCGGCCGGGCCCGCCGGGCGTGGATGGCGTAGGCGTCGAGCCGGCGGTAGTCGTCGGGCGAGACGACGGGCACGCCGCGGCGGGGGTCGACGGGCTCGATGGTGAAGGCCCCGAGGGCGTCGTCCAGCGTGCCGCCGAGGCGGGACTCGTCGATGCGCAGGAGCAGGTCGACGTGGCCGAACACGTGGCCGAGCAGGGCGGCGTCCTGCATCATGGCGATGCCGCCGGACCGCTCCCACACCGCCTCGACGGCGCGCTCCGCGTCGGCCCGCACCCGCTCGTCCGCGGCGAGGGACTCGAAGCGGACGGGCCGGCCGAACATGAAGTCGACCATGGTCTGGACGCGCCACGCGATGTCGTTCTCGATCACCACCTCGCGCCGCCCGGCCTCGGAGCCGGGCAGGCCGGCCAGGCCCGCGTTGCGCCCGCGGATGCGCCGGGGCAGCCCGGCCTCCTGGGCCTGGCGGTACCAGCCGCCGGGGGAGGACGAGTCCGTCCCCGACGCGCCGACCAGCCCGAGCGGGTTGCGGTAATACGCCCAGAGTTTCTCGTGCCGGGGGAGTTCCCGGCGTCGGTGCTCGTCGATGGCGAGCGAGATGGTCCCCCACAGGGGGTCGGCGTCCGCGTGTTTCCGTTCGGGCTGGCCGGGCATCGGTCCCTCCTCCGCATCCGGGGCCGCCGATCACGGCCGGCCCTCACACGAAGGGACGCGCGGACGCGCCCGTGCGCACAAACGCGGTCGTAAGCGGCCGCCAACACGCGCAAGCCCTTGCCGGGACGGAAACAGAAAATCTGCGACAATCCCGCGGACCGTCCCCCGGACGCGCCGTCCTGTGCGCACAAACGCGGTCATCAACCGCCATTCAAACATTTTTCCAAATTGCTGCAAACTGGGATTGCCCCCCCCCCCCCTGCGGTACATTCTCGCAAAGAGGGGGGCGCATCCCCCCTTGCGCACGCAAGGAGCATTGGATGAACACGAAATGGAGATCCTTCGTAACCCCGCTTGTCGCCGGCGTCTTTGCAATCGGCGCAATGACGGCCCCGCTCTTCGCACAGGTGGCCGACCCGGAACCCATCGACTGCGCCGAAGGCGTCAACTGCGCCGCAACGTCGTGCCCAGACCCCTGCACCGGCAACAAGCGTTGCACGGGGAACAACGCCCCGTGCTGCTGCTTCCCGCAGGGCAATCCCAACTCCCCGCTCAAGACTTGCACTTGCAAGGCCGCGGGTACCTGTGAATCCACGGCGCCCGCAGGCCAGCACTGCTTCGGGTCGGCATGATGCGGATCTCACGCAAGAAGGCGCTGGTCCTTCTTCTCATCGCGGGGACTTCTGCGGCCTGCGGAATCTATGTTTGGCATCAACTTACAAAGCCATCGGAAGAGAATGATCCGGTGGCTTATTACCTGCACATCGCGCAACCGCTTTACAATGCGCTCCCAAAGGCAACCGTTTCCTTCGAGCCGACAGGTTCCGGCGAAGCCGACAATGCCCGGTTCCTCGACCTGCTCTCGCGGGGGACGGTGGTCGGCGCGAGCCACCAGCCCGCGGAAGAGGGCTGGGTCGTCGATCTTCCGACCCCTGTTCAGCAACGGCACCGCCTTGTGAAACTCACGGTGACCGATGTCATGCATAAGAAACTGGTTCGGCAGACGGCGGAAACGTTCGCGGCCCGTTTCGCGGCCTCATCTCCGGACGAATACCTCGGTGTTCGTGCCCGGTACGGCGCACGCGCCGACCGCCTCCTGTTCGAGAAACGGTTCCCCAGCTCGTTCGACGGGACCTTTCAGTACCTCGCCGGCAAGCCCCCGGGGCCGGATGAAGGACCCGCCGACCTCATCAAATTGCTGTTTGACCGCGATCGCCCTCACGCGATCGGCAACGGCGGAGACGCGGTCGCCATCGCGTACGGGTACGCGATTCCGGGGGAAATAAGGTGTGATCTCAGCCCGACGAGTCTCGGTTATGCGGGGTGGTACGGCGGGACTTCGACTTCGCTCGAGCCCTTCACGACGCACCAGCACGATTTCCGCGCTTTGCTGTCTTCGCACGGACCGCTTCCCGCCGCGGAAGTCGGCTTTATTCTTTTCTACAAGGATAAACCACCGCGCCCATTGTGCTTCCAGTTCGTTTGGAATCCGATCTTGAATGAATGGATTCTGGCGTTCACCGTGCTCAACAACTATCCGCCTCAGGAGTTGGAGAAAGGTGAGATCCCTGTTTTTTAGACGCAAGGCAAGGACGATGAACGCGCAGGCGTGGGTCACGGTGATCATCGTCGTGTCCGTCGGCTTTGTGCTGATCATCGCGGGATGGGGCAAGATGCTCGACCCCTACGCGGGGAGAGCCGCCGTCATGGCCGTATCCGGGGAGTACTTTGCTGAGGCCAGAGTACAGATGCGGCACGCGAGCGCATTGATTGCGGCTGTGACCTGTATCGAACTATGTCTGGGGATGCTTCTCATCTGTGGTGCATTGCGCGTCTTTGCCGCAATCACCACAATCGGCCTCCTCGTTATCTTTTCCGCCTTCTTGCTGGCCCTTCACGGCATGCCCGACGCTCCCTCGTGCGGTTGTCTCGGGACTTGGACGGGGGGCATACGGGACGCGCGATCTCAAGCCGTGTTCGGCATCGTGCGGAACATCTCCCTGGCGTCGATGTTGATATGGGCCGTGCCACGGCTCCGACCTCCGTCGCGACGCATCCTCACGAAACCAGACGCCGCACAACCAGTCTCCCCCTCATATCCATCGGGTTTCACTATCCTTGAAGTTCTGGCCTGCATCGTTGTGATCGCCGTGCTTCTGGCCATCCTTCTGCCCGCCCTGAAAGGCGCCAAGGATCAATCAACGCGGACCATCCACCTCAGCAACTTACGACAGAACCTTATCGCCGTCACCGGCTACTCCATCGGTCATCAGGATCGTTTTCCCACCACCTATGCCCTGGGTGATCATCCCGTTGACTTTATGGGAGATGTTTTTCCTTGGCCTTTGCGGGCCGACGATTATGTGATGCTCAACTCGTCCGAGTGGATCGTCGCGATGAAGGCCCACGGGATGCAGGTCGTGCCGGATGATCACCCCCACCCTCGCCGTACCTGGTACGCCATGACTTCCGCGGCCTTTGCCGAACCCGACGTCTTTATCGAAGACGCCGTGCCTGCGGATTCCCAGATGCGGACGCAACGCACAACGCGGACCAGGCATCCCGCTTCCAAAGGGCTCCTCCTGGCAAGGCACCCGGATGTCTTCGGGATACCGGACGAAGAAGCAATCTATTCCGGTAAAGCAGACGGCTCGGCCGGGAAGTACATCCCGTTGCGGGACGCCCGGCCAAGGCCGAACTCGACGGTAATAGGCATGTCTCACCCGACCATCTGGACGCGCATGGGCTTAGAAGGCCGGGACTTTTGAGCCGGCCCGCTCACATCACCCGCTCGACCCGCGAGAACTGGTCGAGGTTGACCACCACGATCTCGCCGTCGTCCAGGCGGAGCTCCAGCCGGTCGAGCCACAGCTTCTTGTCCTTGGCGTGGGCGAACCAGGAGCCGGTCTTCTGCTGGCCCGCGCGCAGCACGACGCCCTCGATGGTGGTGGTCGTCGTGCCGGTGCGCCGGGGGATCTGCTGCACGACGCGGACGCGGTCACCGATCTGGTAGGACCCGACTTGGGTGGGGGTGGTCATGGCGGGCAACTATAGATGGTGGCCCGGCTCGCCGTGCCGGGTCCGAGACGGCCCCGGTGGCACAGGCGTCCCGCCTGTGCGAAGCGGGCCCGAGGCGGTTCAGACCTCCGCGATCCGCCCTTCCACGGCCCGGGCCGTCTCCTCCGCCTCGGCCTCCGTCGGGGCCTCCACGATCACCCGCATGATGGGCTCGGTGTTGCTGGCCCGGACGTGGGCCCACACCCCCCGGGCGGGCCAGTCGATCCGCACGCCGTCCTGGGTGTCCACCGCGGCGTCGGGGTCGTCGCGGTAAACCCTGGCGAGGTGCTCGACCACCGGCACGGCGTCGGCCTTGCTGGCCAGCGGCGCCTTGCGCTTGAGGATGGCGTAGCCCTTCCCCCCCGGGCCCATGGCGTCGATCATGGCGACGAGTTCGGAGACCTTCTTGCCGGTGCGGGCCATCAGGGCGAGCGTGAGGGCCATGGCGGAGAGCGAGTCACGGACGTAGGTGACCTCCGGCCAGATGACGCCGCCGTTGCCCTCGCCGCCCATGACGACGTCGCGCCCTTCGGCCTTGAGCCGCTTCATGGCCTCGACCACGTTCGCCTCGCCGACCGGCGTGCGCACGACCTCGGCCCCGTAGCGGGCGGCGACGTCATCGATCATGCGCGAGGTGGAGAGGTTGACGACGAAGACGGGTTTCTCTTTGGTGGGACGGGCTTCCAGCCCGTCTTCCTTCCTGGCCTCCATCAACGCCGCCGCACACAGCACCAGCGTGTACTCCTCCCCGATGTACTGACCCTTTTCGTCCACGATCGCCAACCGGTCCGCGTCCGGATCCTGCGCGAAGCCGATGTCGGCCTTCAAACCCGGCACCGCATCGCAGAGACCACCTTCGCCGGAGAGGTTTTCGCGTGTGGGTTCGGGGGTGTGGGGGAACTCGCCCGTCCCGTTGCAGTGGATCTGTATGACCTCTCCAACCGCGTCGAGGAACGGCACAGCCACGGTCGAGCCGGAAGAGTTCACCGCGTCAACCACGCACCGAACTCGACGCCCGAGCAACTTGCTCAGAATGCCTCGGTATTGCTCGTACCCGTCGCCCAAGTTGGTGCGACCCGCGATCTCGCCGTACCACCACAGAACCGAATCCCAGTGACCGAATGCGGGTTCGTCCGCCGAAACGACCAGTTTGCCGAATGTCGAGGCGCCGTATCGCGGCCCCGCTCGGAAGATCTTGATGATCTCGTCGGCTTCCCGCAGAGTCGGGGCGCGGCCCTCGTGCTCGACCCATTCGTCCCCTTCCGGCTCCATCTGGTCCGCCACCAATGCCTTCAGCCCGTTCCACTCCTGCGGATTGTGACTTGCGGTGACGATCAGGCACCCGCTCAGCCCTTCGGCGCGGACCGCGTAACCCGCCGTCGGCGTGGTTACGACACCCAGCTCCACCACCCGACACCCAACACCCAGCAGCCCGGCGATCGCGCTCGCATACATCTGCTCACCGCCCGCACGCCCGTCCCGCGCCACACCCACGGCCGCGATCTGGTGGCGCTCGAGCAACCACTCCCCAAACGCCCCCGCGTACCGCACCGCCACCTCCGGCGTCAGGCTCTCGCCCACGATTCCTCGCAGCCCGCTCACGCCCAGAATCAACGGTGCATCCGCCATGGCCAACCCTCGCGCAACCCCGGAACGGGGGCCGGACCCAGTGTACGACCGCTCCACCCATACAAGCCGCGCCTGCCGAATACAAGCCGCGACTGTCCATACAAGCCGCGACTGTAAAGGAGCGGCAGGCCCACCAAACGCCCCGAAGCCAACCCCTATCCTCGGCACTCCCGAGACGGCCCGAGGGCGGAAGGCCAAGCCAGCCCATCACCCGCTCCCTCACGATCGCGGCTCGTCCAGCGCCCCCTACCGTCCCGCCATGCGAGACTTCTTCCTGGCCCACAACGGCATCGACTGGGCCGCCGCCCTGTTCATGTTCCTGTCCATGTGGCGCCTGGGCGACCGCCACCGCGACGGCTTCATCCTCGCCGCCCTCGCCAGCGGCTTCTGGATCGCCTTCAACCTCCGCGTCGACTCCGCCGCCGGCGTCGCCGCCAACGCCATCGTCCTCGCCATGGCCGTGCGGTCGTTCGTGACCTTCAAGAAGGGATCAGGGACCAGCCATCAGCCATCAG
>CAYXFA010000044.1:18478-27062 GCA_964464165.1 uncultured Phycisphaeraceae bacterium
GTGCGGTCGTTCGTGACCTTCAAGAAGGGATCAGGGACCAGCCATCAGCCATCAGAAAGGGAACCCGAACGAGCCACCGACGCCTGATCCCAATGGCCGATGCTCATCCCCATTCCCCATTGCCCATTGCCTATTGCCCACTCCCCACCGCCCGACGCCAAAAGAACCAACCGCCGATCCCTGATCCCTGCTCCCCCCTGATGGCTGATGGCTGATGGCTGATGGCTGATGGCCGATGGCCGATGGCCGATGGCTGATCCCTGATCCCACCCTCACGGCTGATCGCCGCTCCCTCATCCCTTCCCCCCCACCCCCTACCCTCCCCCCATGTTCACCATCGAGATCACCACCGAGTTCGCGGCGGCCCACGCCATCGTCATCGCCGGGCGCCGCGAGCCCGTCCACGGCCACAACTGGCACGTCACCGCCCGCATCTCCGGCCCCGCCCTCGACGCCGACGGCCTGCTCTGCGACTTCCACACCGCCCACGGCGTGCTCGTGGACATCGTCGCCCCCTTCCACAACAACGACCTCAACGCCACCCCACCCTTCGACGAGACCAACCCCACCGCCGAACGCGTGGCCGAGCACGTCGCCCGGGAGCTGGCCGCCCGCCTGGAGGGCTCGCTGGCCGGGGCCGCCCGGATCGAGTCCGTCCGCGTAACCGAGTCCCCGGGCTGCGCCGCCGTGTATTACCCGGACGCATGAACCCGCCACGCCCGCCGCCCGGGCCGCCCACCTCGACCCCCGGCCCCCCCCGGGCCGATACAAACCGTTCCATGACCGACCCCGCGACCCAGCCCGGAACCCCAGCGGCCCCCCAGACCGAGGCGGGCGATCGCGACGCCCAGCGCTACGTCAACCGCGACCTCTCATGGCTCGAGTTCAACCGGCGCGTCCTCGCGCAAGCCCTCGACCCGCGCACGCCCCTGCTCGACCGCGTCAAGTTCATGGCGATCTACGCCAACAACACCGACGAGTTCTTCATGAAGCGCGTCGGCCTGCTCAAGCAGCGCGAGCAGCACGGCAACCTCGGCTCGCCCGCCCGCCCCGGCGAGATGCCCCCGGAGGAGACCCTCCGCGCCTGCCGCCGGGTCGTCATGGACCTGCAGATCACCCTCGCCCGCTGCTGGACCAACGAGCTGGTCCCCGCCCTCGCCGAGGAGGGCATCCTCGTCACCGCCTACGCCGACCTGCCCGACGACGACCGCGCCGCCGTCGACCGCTGGTACCGCCAGCAGGTCTTCCCCGTGCTCACGCCCCTGGCCGTCGACCCAGGCCACCGCTTCCCCTTCATCTCCAACCTCTCCGAGAACCTCGGCGTCCTGCTCGAAAAACCCGGCGACCCCGAGCTCCGCTTCGCACGCGTCAAGATCCCGGACGTGCTCCCCCAGTACGTCCGCGTCGAGTCCATCGTCCGCGGCGGACGCGTGCCGCCACCCACCCGCGACGCCCCCGGACGCTACATCCAACTCGACGAGATCGTCCTCAACAACGTGTCCGAGCTCTTCCCCGGCATGCGGATCGCCGAGATCCTCCCTTTCCGCCTCACCCGCTCCGCCGCCGTCGAGATCGAGGACGACGACGTGGAGGACCTGCTCGAGCACGTGGAGGCCGAACTGCGCATGCGCCGCTTCGCCAGCGCCCTGCGCATCCAGGTCGCGCCCGACCCCTCGCCCCGCATCCTCAGCTTCCTGACCGACGAGCTCGAACTCACCGAGGAAGACGTGTACGTCCGCCCCGGCCCGCTCGCCTACGCCGACCTCTTCGAGCTCGCCGAGATCGACCGCCCCGACCTCAAGACCGCGCCCTGGCGCCCCGCCCGGCCCCCGGCCCTCGCCGACCCCGACGCGGACATCTTCGCCCGCATCCGCGAGCGCGACATCCTCGTACACCACCCCTACGAGTCCTTCTCCGACTCCGTGGAGCGATTCATCGCCGCCGCCGCCGCCGACCCGGACGTGCTGGCCATCAAGCAGACGCTCTACCGCACGAGCAAGGACAGCCCCTTCGTCGGCCACCTGATCGCCGCCGCGGAGGAGGGCAAGCAGGTCGCCTGCCTCGTCGAGCTCCGCGCCCGCTTCGACGAGGAGAAGAACGTCACCTTCGCCCGCCGCCTGGAGGCCGCGGGCGTCCACGTGGCCTACGGCGTCGTCGGCCTGAAGACCCACTGCAAGTGCTCCGTGGTCGTCCGGCGCGAGCGCGTCGACGGCCAGTGGGGCATCCGCACCTACTGCCACATCGGCACCGGCAACTACCACCCCAAGACCGCCCAGCTCTACACCGACCTCGGCCTGCTGACCTGCGACCCCGCCATCACCTCCGACGCCGCCCACCTCTTCAACGCCCTGACCGGCCACGCCGCCGAACAGCACTACGAGCGCCTCCTCGTCGCCCCGGTCCACATGCGCTCCCGCTTCATCGCCATGATCGAGCGCGAGATCCAGCACGCCCAAGCCGGCCGCCCGGCCCGCATCATGGCCAAGATGAACTCCCTGGAGGACCGCGACGTCACCGAGGCCCTCTACCGCGCCTCCAACACCGGCGTGAAGATCGACCTCGTCGTCCGCGGCTTCTGCTGCCTCCGCCCCGGCGTGCCCGGCATGTCGGAGAACGTCACCGTCCGCTCGGTCATCGGGCGATTCCTCGAACACTCCCGCATCTACGCCTTCGCCAACGGCAGCGCCGACCCGAACGAGTACGAGTACTTCATCGGCTCCGCCGACTGGATGTACCGGAACCTCTCCGCCCGCGTCGAGTGCATCACGCCCGTCCCCGACCCCGAGGCCCGCGCCCGACTCGCCGGCATCTTCGACGTCATCCTCCGCGACCGACGCAACGCGTGGCTCATCAACTCCGAGGGCCGGTCCGAACAACTCATGCCCCCGCCCGACGCCGACCCCGACTCCCCCGAGGCCCTGGGCACCTTCGCCACCCTCATGAAACTCGCCGCCCACGCCTGACCCTCCCCCATCCCCCACCCTCCCCCCGCCCCTTCCCCCCCCCCCCCCCCCCCCCACACACACCAAAACGAGCAACGCCTCCCCGAAGGAAGGCGTTCCTCGTGTCATTCAACTCGATCGGCGAGCACCGATCGGTCCCCGGCAGCGGGCACGCCGCCGGTCCTGACCCACCGCCTCAAACATGCCACCGTTTCCCGGACCCGGCCAGCCCGGCTGGGTGAATTTTACCGCGCGTGCGCGGATCACCAGGCCCGATAACCACAAGCCCCCACCGTTCCGGGTGGCCTGAAGCCCCGGTCCAACCCCACCCGGGCCCGCCCGCCTCAGGCCGAACCCTTGCGGGCCACGAACTGCAGCCCCGGCGTCACGTGCTTGACCAGGCCCGCCGGCACCAGCGGCATCAGCGCCCGCGTGCTCCGGAACTCCCCCTGCACGAACCCCGGCTGCCGCCGGGCCGCCCGCACCGACGCCGCGTCCGTCGGAACGCAAGCCTTCGGATGCCGCATCTCCGGCACGGCCCAGTAACTCCGCGTCTCCACGAAGCCCGCCGACCGCAGCATCCCCCGCAGCGCGTTGTACGAGTGCAGCAGCCCCCGCGGCTGGGCCTTGCCCTTCATCCGCATCGCCAGACGCATCAGCCACCGCGGCAGCGCGTTGCCCCACCGCATCTTGTCGCAGTGCTCGTCCCGCTTGCCCAGCAACAGGCGCATGGCGTACCGATTCTTCGTCAGCAGGTACAGCCGCCCGCCCGGCTTGAGGATCCGGTGGATCTCCGCCAGCATCAGCCGCTGGCCCGCCGCAGGGTCGTCACGCTCGCCCTTGCGCGAGGCGCACCACTCGAACACCAGGTTCATCACCACCCAGTCGAACGTCCCGTCTCGATACGGCAGCAGGCAGTCGTTCCCCCCCGCCGCCACGCGCACGTTCGAGCAGCCCTCCTGCCGGCTCCGCTCCAGCGCGAACTCCGCCTGCTCGGGCACCACCTCCAGCGCGTACAGCTCGCCGCACATCCGCGCCAGCAGAGGCGTGAACTGCCCCATCCCCGGGCCGATCTCCAGCACCGTGTCGCCCGGCGCGATGTCCAGCAGCTCGATCCACTTGTCCCGCCCCTCCGGGAAGATGTAATCGAACGACCCGTAGACCTCCCGCACCGCGTCCCGCCACGGGCCCGACCGGGCCAGCTCGTTGACCCGCTCCAGCTTCGCCCGAACCTCGTCCGACTCCGGCTGCGGGTGGCTGGCGAACCGCGGCACGCCCCCCGGCGCGTCGTACGACACCGACCCGTCCGCGCTCACCAGACGGCCGTCGGCCCAGACCAGCGCCACGCCGGAACGCGGGCACCGGTACACGCTCTCGCCCGCAACCGTCGCCGTCCCGTTCGGATTCGCGTTCAATCGCAACCCTCCGCTGGCAATCCGTCCGACCGGAAACCGCACCGATCCCGCGGGCCGGGCCCCGATAGGCTTTCACCACATCGGCTCCGCCACCCGCCCGGCCGCACACAAACCCCGCCCCCCCGCCCCGGCCGCCGTTCCCGACCGCGCAGTATACCGCCCGCCCAAACACCCCCCGAGCAACCCGCATGGACACGCACCCAGCGCGCGACATCGAACCCTACCGGCAGCTCATCCGGCCGGTGCTCGCCGACGCCGCGCCCGGCCTGCGCGACCCCGCCATCTCCTTCCTCTGCCAGCCCAAGGCCGTCGCGGACGACGTCACCAAGCTCCTCGTCCGCGACGCCGGCGGCCGCCCCCGCTGCGTGGCCATGGTCGCCGCCCCCGCCGACCCCCACCTCGTCCGACGCGGGGCGGACCGGGCCCGCCTCGTCCGGGAACGCCTCGGGCCCGACCTCGGCGCCGCCGTCCTCCTCCCCCTCGCCGAGGGCGAGGCCGACGGCCGCTCGTACGCCGTGTATCCCTACTGCAAGCCCGCCGCCCGCGCCGGCCTCGCGGCCAGGCTCCAGGCCCCGCGCCTCCGCCCCCTCGTGACCGGCTGGCTCGCCGCCGCCACCGAGGCCACCGCGCGCCCCGCCGACCCCCAACGCATCCCCGGCGCCTTCCGCGAACCCCTCGAACAGCTCGCCGCCAACCCCGGCATGGCCGCCCCCGTCCGCGCCGCCGCGGAACGCGCCCTCGGCCGCCTCGCCTCTGGCGCCTGGCAGCCCCGCCACGCCGTCATGCACGGCGACTTCTGGCTCGGCAACGTCCTCTTTACCCAGGACCCCGCCCGCACCGACCGCTTCCGGCGCATCGCCATCATCGACTGGCCGGGCGCTTCCACCGAGGGCTACGGCCTCTACGACCTCGTCCGCCTGGCGATGTCGATGAAACTCTCGCCCGGCGCCCTCCGCGCCCAGGCCGCCCGCCACGCCCGGGCCCTCGGCTGCGACCCGGGCGACGCACGCTCCCACCTCGTCGCCGCGCTGGCCGACCTCGGCACCCACCTCGGCCACTTCCCGCCCGACCGCTACGCCGCCCTCGCCGCACGCTGCCTGGAGACCCTCGACCGGGCCGTGCCCCACTGACCCCCCGCGACCCACCCCCTACACTCCCCCCGCGGCACGCCGCACCCGTCTTTCCACGCCCCGACGGCCACAAATCCCGCAGGAAAAGCCATGCCCAACCTCACCATCGACGTCGCCAAGGTCCTCGCCGACGACAGCCTCCTGACCTACCAGTCCAAAACCATCGACAAGTCCCGCCTCCACCTGCCCGGCCCGGACTTCGTCGACCGCATCCTCATCAACTCCGACCGCAACATCGGCGTCCTCAACAACTTCCAGCGCATCCTCAACACCGGCCGCCTCGCCGGCACGGGCTACACCTCCATCCTCCCCGTCGACCAGGGCATCGAGCACTCCGCCGGCGCGTCCTTCGCCCCCAACCCCGACTACTTCGACGCCGAGAAGATCGTCGAGCTGGCCATCGAGGGCGGCTGCAACGCCGTCGCCTCCACCTTCGGCGTCCTGGGCATGACCGCCCGCAAGTACGCCCACAAAATCCCCTACATGGTCAAGTTCAACCACAACGAGCTCATGACCTACCCCAACCAGTTCAAGCAGATCCCCTTTGGCTCCATCAAGCAGTGCTGGGACATGGGCGCCGCCGCCGTCGGCGCCACCATCTACTTCGGCTCCGACGACTCGACCAACCAGATCCAGTACGTCTCCGACATGTTCGCCGAGGCACACCAGTACGGCATGGTCACCGTCCTCTGGTGCTACATCCGCAACCCCGCCTTCAAGGTCGGCGGCGTCGACTACCACAGCGCGGCCGACCTGACCGGCCAGGCCAACCACCTCGGCGCCACCATCCAGGCCGACATCGTCAAGCAGAAACTCCCCACCAACAACGGCGGCTACCACGCACTCAACTCCGGCGACTCCTCCTACGGCAAGTTCCGCAAGGAGGTCTACACCCAGCTCGCCGGCTCCGACGCCGACGGCAAGGGCGGCCACCCCATCGACCTCTGCCGCTACCAGCTCATCAACCAGTACATGGGCCGCGTCCCGCTGATCAACTCCGGCGGCGAGTCCAAGGGCGAGAGCGACCTCAAGGAAGCCGTCACCACCGCCGTCATCAACAAACGCGCCGGAGGCATGGGCCTCATCTCCGGCCGCAAGGCCTTCCAACGCCCCATGAAGGAAGGCGTCGCCCTCCTCAACGCCATCCAGGACGTCTACCTCGACCCGAAGATCACCATCGCCTGATCTTTCCCCGTGGCACGGGCGTCCCGCCTGTATTCCCCATCCCAACCCCCAAGCGCCCCGCCCCGCGGGGCGTTTTCACGCGCCCCCATCAACATCGAGCCTCTCACGGCATCGCGTGGTCCGGCACGATCCCGCTGACCATGTACCGCCGCAGTTCGCCCACCGTCCAGTGCCGAATCTCGAACTCCAGCTCGCCGTGAAACACACGGTCGCCCCACAAGCCCCCCAAAGACGCGGAACCTGGGGCGTGTCTCATGCGCAACACGAGACGCTGGTTCGCATCCCCCCCGTGGCCCAGAGCCCAGTGGTTGCAGATCATCTCGCCCGGCAAAGCTTCAACAGACCTCGGACGCACACGGAGTGATCTCTGCGGAAGCACCAGCCGCATCACCTCCGGCCGGTCTTTCCCCGGCCCCAAGACGGGTTCCGCGTACTGCTCATGCCCCCACGCCCAGAACGTGCCCGAGCTGCCTCTCATGTATTCGGTCTCGCCACGGGCCGCCGGGTCGGACGCCACCCCGACGACGGCGAGCTCACCACCGAAGACGACGTCGTCCGGGATGGACGACGCGCCGGAACGCACCGTGATCGTCACCACCGGAACCCAGCGATCCTTCCCCCGGTCGTACTCCACGCCGAGCCGCGCCGAGAACGCGCTCTGGATCGCTCGTCTCAAAGCATCGGTCGCGTCCGGCTGGATCACCCTGCCCGGGTTCAACGGGTATCGAACCTCCGTTGTGACCCCCGCCCCGGGCCTCCACAAGGTGTCGTCTTGGGCACGCGACCAATCATCGCCGACGTAATCATAAAACGTAAACCGCAAATCAATGACAGCCGTGCCGTCGCCCCGGTCCACCCCCTTCGGGAGCAGGTGACCGGGGAGTCTCGCATCGCGGCCGCCGCCGTACGCCGCCCTGACCGGATGCAGGTCGTCCCACAGAAAGCGACGCACCCAGTGCTCCCGCTCTTCCTCCGCAGACCGAAACATCGGCATGAACCCGTTTATGCGCAAGATTGAGGGCGACCCGCCGCGGTACACGCTGCTCTCCGCCCCAAACCGGACTCGGTAAAGGCCAAGCAGCAAACGGCGAATCCGCGCCGCTCCCATCGGGGTCTCGTCAGGCCCGAAATCACGCGCGACGTCGACCTCGATCGTCGCTTGCCGCTTGGCCCAATCCGCCTCGAACCGGTAGCACTTCCCGCCATGCACCAACTGGCTGACCAGGGACTTGGTCACCACGCCTTTGGCGGTGGTGCCGTCCGTGATCACGTCCGGATCCTGGAAGCGGGCGAAGAGAAACACCAACCGGCGCGAAAGCCACCCCAGCCCGGTATCCACCTCACTCGACGGCCCGTAAAAGAGCCCATAATTCGGCACCTGCCCGAGCACGAAACGGTCCAGCCCCGACGCGTTCGACGCCCGCGGCGACAAAACGGGACTGGACAGCCCCGATCCCTGCTCCTCGGACAAAAAAGGCAACAGCAGCACCAAACCGATCCGCGGCGCCGCCGCGCCCCACCCCTCCCTCTGGACCCGGGGAACGGCCCGCGCGCCATGCGCCCCCCAGCAGCACCAACACCCCCACCACCACCCATCCCCACCGCCGCCGCGTCCGCCGCATCGCCCCCAACGACCGATGTTCCCGCCCACACTCCGGACACATGTAGGGCCGACTCCCACTCGGCCTCTCTCCTGCTTCTTCTCCCCCTCCCCCCACCACCCCCGCCAAGTCGTACCAGCACCGCCGGCACCGCAGCCGCCCCCGCGCCCGATCCCACCACAACGCCCACGCCAGCAGCAGCACGCCGCCCACCGCGAGCACCCACGCCGTCGCCGTCCAGGCAGCCCCCATCGCGTCTCCCCCGCGCGGGCCGCCCCTCGGCCCGCACGCGGGCGAGCATACCACCCCCC
>CAYXFA010000045.1:0-26868 GCA_964464165.1 uncultured Phycisphaeraceae bacterium
GGGCGGGGGCTCCGGTGGGGTTACGTCCGCGGGGGCGGGGTGGTTTCGGGCTTGGGTCCGGTAGCCGGGCGGGGCGCGGCACGAAAAAGCCCGCGCCCCGCTGGGGTGCGGTGGGCGCGGGCGGGTCTCGGGTCGGAGTGGGGATCAGCGCCGGCGGCGGCGAGCGGCCGGGACCGCGGCGGCGCCCAGCAGGCCCAGCGCGCCGGGCGCCGGCACGGCGGCGATCGTCACGTTGTCGAACATCACCGCGAACCAACCGGAGGGGTAGGCGAAGTCCGGGTTGAAGTTGCTCAGGGTCACCGTGTCCACGTCCCGCATGATGTCGGCGAAGGTGTAGTCGGTGACGGGATCGAGGTTGTTGTAGAACAGGCGCCAGCCGTCCGGGGTGTCGGTCGAGGTCAGGTCGATGTCGAGGCTGTGGGTGACCCAGCCCTCGTCGGGCATCACGCGGTAGAACTCGTAGGACGCGATGATCGAGCGCCCGTTGTCGAGGTTTTTCGTGAACTGCAGGTGGAAAGCCCGGCCGGTCCAGCCCTGGAAGAAGTCCAGCGAGGCGTTCCGCTCGTCGAAGCTGAAGTTGATGGCGTTGCCGTAGCGGGTGTAGTCGCCGAGGAAGGCCTGGTTGGTGGTGTTGCGGAACTCGACGCCCCAGGCGTTGTTGATGTGGCGGAAGACCTGGCCCTGGCCGGGGCCGCCATCGACGATGTGGTCGCCCAGGCCGCTGGGGTCGGAACTGAACAGGGCCCCCCAGCCCTCGAAGCCGTTCTCGAAGGTGGTCTGGGCGAAGATCTGGGCGCTCGCGGGGGCAGCGGCCAGGGCGGCGATCAGGGCGACGGGCAGCGTAAGGCGGTGGGGGCGGGGCACGGCTGTTCTCCTTTTCACGAAACGGACTTGTTCAGAACTGTTCAGAACAGTACCATGATCCAGGGATGTCCACAAGCGCAAAATCGAAAAAGCCCGTCGAGGTGCTTTCCGCACCCGATCGCGGGTATGTTGCTCGCCCGATGGCGATTGAGCCTCTCAGCCCCGTCGAGATCGAGCGTGCGGCCCGCGTGGCGGGCCAGCTGCACGCCGCCTGGAAGGCGTGGTTGGGGGCTTTGCCCAGCGGGCTCCAGTCCGCGAGCGGGCTCAGCCGCGGGCTGGGGGTGGACCGGACGACCTGCCAGCGCCTGGTTCACGCCGTGCGATCGGGCTTCGACGGCCCGGCTTTGGTGTCCCGGGTGCCCGGCATCCCGGGTTTGAGGGGCTTGCTCGCGGCCGGAGCGGGGCACGTCCCGCCCGAAATGCACGAGGCCGCGACCGCGGCGTTGGCTGCGTTCGCGGCGTTGATCGACGACGTGGGCGGCAGCCAGACCCGGCTGGTCCGCCGGCTGGACGTCTCCGGCGCCGAGCTGGGGGCGGGCGCGGGACCCGTCGGCGCGGACGAGGAGGACGAACGCCGGCTGTTGTTCGAGGCGGCGGCCCGGGTCACCGGCCGGTGGTCGGACGTGTGGACCGCGGTGTACGTGTTCCGGCCCGACGCGGCGACCCAGCGGATGCGGGCTTTCCGGGTGTACGGGCTGCTCGGCCACCGGGCGACGCCGGACGCGGTGCCGCTGGTGATCCAGAACTTCGGGCTCGGCACGGTGCGGGAGGGTGGGGACGTCTCGGGCACGCCCGGGCCGGGCGCGGCGGGGCTGGTCGAGTCGTTCTCCACGGACACCGCGGTGCTCGCCCGGGACCCCCGGGGGCGGGGGCTGCTGGCCCAACGTGTCGACCCCCCGGGCGGCGGCACGCCGGACCCGATCGACCTGGTGTACGCCGCGTCGGGCGACGGCCCGCACCCGCGCCTGGAGGACCCGGCGATCGCCAACCTGTGGGCCATGATCCATTTTCCCGCGCGGTCGATGCTGCTGGACGCGTACATGCCGGTCCACGAGGCCCGCGCGTCCCTGCCGTCGGTGGGGGCCCACCTGTGGGGTCTGGACACGGACCTGAGCGCCCGGCCGGGCTGGCGGACGCGCTTCCCGAGCAGCCCGCGCCTGGAGGTTCTGGGTCGCGGCCTGGAAGGCGCGGGCTCGCCCATCAACCCCCGCCAGCGGGACCTGGCCCGCTACGCCTTCGAGACGGCCGGCGCCGACCCGGACGGCTTCATCGGCTACCGCGTCGCGGTGACCTACCCCATCTGGCGGGCGGGCTACTGCCTGACCTTCGACTTCGGCGACGCCGACTGACCACCCGGCTTGAACCGGCCCGGCCTGAGCGCTATGGTTCGGACAGATTGCGGGGTGGAGCAGTCTGGTAGCTCGTCGGGCTCATAACCCGAAGGTCGTAGGTTCAAATCCTGCCCCCGCTATTCCGGCCGCCACAACTTCACCGGTTGTGGCGGCTCTTTCTTTTTGGACGATCCGGCCATCCGGCAGGACGGTCATCGGCCCCACCACCTCGGTGATGAACCGTTGATCTCGGCGTTGGTCATCAGCCCCGCGAAGTTGGCCTTGGCCTCCAGGAACGCCCGGCGGCACTCGGCCATGAGTCCGTCCGCGTCGGCCACGGCCCGCATCGCCACGGCCTCCAGGGCCACCCGCAGTTCCTCCCCTGCTCGGCGAGCTGCCGGGCGACGGCCTTCTTGGCCCCAGCCTCTATATCAGGGTCGGCGAGCAGGCGGGTCAGATTGCCGACAAACTTGTCCGCTTCCGCGATCTCGCTCTTGAGGCGTGCTGTTTCGCTGCGGTTGGCTTCCTGCGCTTCGCCCGCCATCGCCGCGGCCTCATCGAGCACGCCGTCCATGTCGCCGAAGACGGCGCTCATCGCCGCCCGGACGCGATCAAGGAGCTTGTCTTCGCGCAGCGATGCCCGGTTGTCGCAGCCCTCCGGCCCGTGCAGGTGCCGATGACCGCATGAGTAGTAGCGGTACTCTCCTTTGGTGTTGCTGCTCTTGCGGGCATAGAAGACATTGCCGCAGCCGCCGCAGAAGAGATGCGTGTGAAGGGACGCACTTCCTTCGTCTCGCGCGGGCGATTGACGCGGTTGGCCGCGAACTGCGTCCGGGCGCGCTCGAAGGTCCCGTCGTCGATGATCCGCAGAGACTCGTCGCGGTTAACCGCGCCCGCGGTTTTGGCTACGACCGCTTGCATCGGCTGGTCGAGGAAACGCGGGCGCCTGAGCCTGAAGCTCCTTATCTCTCGCAGCACAAGAGCCTCCAGTGGAACCTGGACATGCTGGGCAACTGGAACAGTCTGGTGCGTGACGCGGACGAGGACGGCTCATTCACGGACTACGAGGGCGACAACCACACCGACGGCCGCACCCACAACGCGGGCAACGAGATCGAGAGCAACGGCCTGGTGTCGGACCCGAACTTCGACCGGGAGGTTTTGTCGGGCAGCTCACCGGCGGTATCACGGTTCCACCAGCACCGCTACGATTCTGCGGGAAACATGACAGACCAAAGGTCAGGCAATTCGTGCCAGTCGGCACGGGCCTGATGGGTGGTTTGCGGATGGGCTACGACGCCTGGAACCGCCTGGTGACGACCGAGCATGTGTCGCTGGGCGGCGGAACCGTGCTGGATGTGTCTGCGTACACCTACAACGCCCTGGGCTGGCGGACCAGCAAGATCTTCGACGCCACCAAGAGCGGCTACGACGGGGTGATGGAGCAGAAGCGGGTGTTCATCTACGACGCCTCATGGCGGATCATCGAGGAGCACACCGACATCGACTTTGACGTTGACGAGGGCGTGGACTGGGTCAGCCAGCAGTTCTGGGGCCTGCGGTACATTGATGATCTGGTGGCCAAGCGTGTGGACCGGAACGCCGACGGCGACTGGACGGACTCGGACGCGAGCCGGTGGTACTTCATCACGGACAGCCAGTTCAGCGTCTGCGCGGTGCTGGACTCGGCTAAGCACCTGTGGGAGTGGATCGAGTACGACGCCTACGGTAACGCGCGGCACCGTTACGCGGGCGATGTAACAGGGGACGGCGCATACAACGTGTTCGATATCTTCCCGTTGGGGGGTGAGTCGGCGATTGGCGACGGGAACTACCACGCGGACCTCGATGTCAACTTTGATGGGCTGGCACGGATCAGCACGGGGACCACAGATGTGGGGATCATCACCCACGCGGACCCGAACGGGGAAATGAGCGCGGCGCTGCCGGTCGGCTGGATCAGCGATCCGACCTCGTCGGTGGGCTCGGACAACTCGATCGGGTACGCGGGGTACGCGTTCAACCCGGAGCGGGAGGATTATACGGTCAGGCATCGGGTCCTTACGCCGGAGGTGGGGCGGTGGAGGACGAGGGATCCGATTGGGTATGCGGACGGGCAACATCGCATGGCATATGTCGCTTCGCGGCCTACAGAATATATCGATCCGAGCGGGCTCACGGCGGACCCGAACGCCAAAGGATTCACCGTTGGCAGCAGAAACACCCATTTGGACGACCCGCTGGAGAAATTCCTTGCCGATACAATGGGTGGACATGTCGATATATATTATAATGACGGGCTCGTTCGGACAGGCCGAGGTGGCAAGACCGCGATTCCAAATAGTCCGGCCCCTCCGGGAACGACCTTTTCTCCGTTGACTCAAAAGAACAAAGGGGTACTTTGGCAGGATCCTTCCCATGAAGGCCCTCCCGTACCTTGCTCGAGAGCGACCCAGAGCCAAATCGCTCACTGCTTGGCGAACTACCCGCCGATGGTCGGTCCCCAGACCAGTACCAACAATTGCCAGACGGACGTAAAGACGGCCACGGAGGCTTGTTGTCTGAGCGGCTTCAGCTCGCCCTCCACTATTCTAAAGGATATCGAGGATACCGTTGGGCCTAAGGTGACTCCTGTCTTTCTGCGCATCCTTCACTATTTGATTTAGATCCATCATTAGGTGACACTAATAATGAATAAGCGATTGCTCATTGTTGCCGTTGCTTTGCTCTGTGCTTATCTATCTGCCATGGCGGTCTCGGTCGCGGTGGGCAGCCATAAGCGGTCAGAGGCGATTGCCGCGTATCAGGCTGTTTGCGAACTGGCTATTTTGTGCATGGAGAAAGGTGTGCCGTGGCCGAGCAGCCCCAAACATCTGGATATACTCGTCGTGGATTGCGTGAGAGCGGGCCAGATACTGGATCCTGGTGTACGGCCTTCGGGTTATATTAACTTAAAACCGTTGCCTAGCCGCACCCCTAGATCTGTGGATGACCCGCTTTTCCCGATTGATGTCAAGCATTTGGACGCCAGTGACTTAAGATTCTATGGGGGAGATCGTTTGCTGTCGGTTCTTCAGGCCGCGCTGGAGGAGCAGTAGGCTGGCTGTCGTCGGGGACCTACGCGTCGCAGCACAAGAGTCTCCGGTGGGACCTGGACATGCTCGGCAACTGGAACAGCCTGGTGCGGGACGCGGACGAGGACGGCTCGTTCACGGACTCCGAGGGCCCCAACCACACGGACGGGCGGCGTCACAACGCGGCGAACGAGATCGAGAGCAACGGGCTGGTGTCGGACCCCAACTTCGACCGCGAGGTCATCTCCGGCGGGTCCCCGGCCGCGTCGCGGTTCCACCAGCACCGCTACGACCACGCGGGGAACATGACCGACCAGCGTTCGGCCGCGGCGGTGCCGGTCGGGTCGGGTCTGATGGCCGGGCTCCGCATGGGCTACGACGCCTGGAACCGCCTCGTCACGACCGAGTACACGAGCCCGCTGGGCGCCTCCGACGTCTCCGCCTACACCTACAACGCCCTGGGCTGGCGGACGAGCAAGACCGTCGACGCGAGCAAGGGGGCCTACGACGGCGTGATGGAGCAGAAGCGGGTGTTCGTCTACGACGCCTCTTGGCGGATCATCGAGGAGCGCGTCGACATCGACCACGGCACCGGTCCCGGGACCGACTGGGTCAGCCAGCACTTCTGGGGCCTGCGCTACATCGACGACCTGGTCGCCAAACGTGTGGACCGGGACGCGGACGGCGACTGGCGGGACTCGGCCGCGAGCCAGTGGTACTTCATCACGGACAGCCAGTTCAGCGTGGTGGCGGTGCTGGACTGGGAGAAGCACCTGTGGGAGCGGATCGAGTACGACGCCTACGGCAACGCCAGGCATCGGTACGCCGGCGACGTCAATGGGGACGGGCGGTACGACTTCTTCGATCTGGCGGCGCTGGGCGGGGAATCGGCCATCGGCGACGCGAACTACCACGCGGACTTTGACGTGAACTTCGATGGCGGCGTGCGAGTGGGAACCGATGCCACGGATGACTCGCAAATCATCACGGACACGGTCCGGAACGGGGAGATGAGCACCGCGCTGCCGGTGGGGTGGATCGGCGATCCGTCGTCGTCCGTAGGCCCGGACAACTCGATCGGCTACGCGGGGTACGTGTTCAATGCGGAGCGGGAGGACTACACGGTGCGGTTCCGAGTTCTCACAACCGAGCTTGGACGGTGGAGGCAGAGAGACCCGGCTGGTTATTTGGGCGGCCCGACGTTGTACGCATACTCTGTGGATAATCCGACTGCGAGAACAGACCCAATGGGCCTGAAGCCCGGCGACAACTGGCATGACATGTCTCAGATCATCGACGATAACAATGTTTTCAAAAGATTCAGGAGCTATATTCACCAAGGAAAACCAGGACTCAGGGGACCGGCTCAAAACTACACAAGAGATGAGCTCCTGACGGAACTAGCCGAGTTTGCGAGAGAACAGAAAGACAATCGTCTTCTCTCTCGGTTACGGAGCGCAGGCATTCTAGGCGTCGCTCTGTCCATGTTCTTTTTTACGGACGAGGTCGCAGCTAACCTTGCAAACCCCTCCAGCGGGTGCAGAAAGCTTCAGGATCACTTAAAGAATGCGGCTCAGCAGGGCAAGCCCTGTAACCCAAGCGAAATTGATAACCAAGGTTCACGCTGCAGGGATGAGCTCATGCAGGCGGCTGGTCGAGTCATGAGCGGGCTTGCTACTGTGGCTTTTTTGGATCAGTTTGACCAGTTTCTCGATGACGCACACAAGGCCTGCCGCGCACATAACAAAAAGCTGTGCGAAGAAAGAGGCGAGGAGGGGTAACGCCATTGGCGGACGACTCAGCTATTTTGCATCACCGCGTTTTCGGCTCGCCGGATGACGGCATACTAACAATTGCTTACTTACATCATGCGCAGGCTGGTGACGATGCGCCCGACTTATCACGAGCAGTCGGAATGATGTGCATCCCGTCTGTCGTGACGATCAATCGTAGTATCTTTCATGCATCTAAGCAAGGGCTAGGCGATGCTCCGGCAGCGTCACTCGCTTTTCTTTTGCATCAGAGTGCGGGGTGGGTGGGGGAGCTACGTGTGTCGCCGGATTTCTGGTGCTTCGCAAATGAGTTTTTTGTGAACGTTTACATGGGATGCTCCATGGCGTCTGAATGCGACTGGAGCTACGATACTCTGGGCGTTGTGTCTTTGGACAAATTGTATGTGCGAGCAAAGTTTTGTTGCGGAAACGATCCGGCGAGAAGCCGACATGATTGCGGTGTAGCACTTGGAACGGGCCCTTCGCGAGTTGTTCGCGCGATCATTGAGGGCCCAAATCCGGGTCCGGGAGTTGCCAATTGGTTAAGCAACGCTTTGCTGACCGCATGCGACGGGCGGTCCGCTGAAAAGATTGTACGGTGCAATCTTGATGTTCCCGTAATGAGCAACGAGAGCGTATTGTATAAAGTACCCGGTGAGCTCTGTAGTTTTTTTGCCTTACATCCATGCGAGACGGTCTTTCAGTTTCTCCGCCAGCCGTAGACCCGCCGCGTGGCGATCTTCTCGCAAAACAATCCGTCCGTTGTCTGTGGCCTCGCCGCGGGTTTCGGCCTTGCGGGGCAACTCCGGGTACGATGGGAAGGCGGCGGGCCGTCGCCCGGGGGAATGGCCATGGCGCGGCTTCGGGTGAAGCGTGTATACGAGCCGGCGGGGCCGGACGACGGTTTCCGCGTGCTGGTCGACCGCCTGTGGCCGCGGGGCGTGACGAAGGACGAGGCGCACCTGGACCTGTGGGCGAAGGACGTGGCGCCCTCTCGGGAGCTGCGCCGGTGGTTCGGGCACGACCCGTCCAAGTGGGCCGAGTTCCAGCGCCGCTACCGCGCGGAGCTGGCGGACACCGAGGCGTTGGATGGCTTGCGCGAAGCGATCGCGGGTCGGTCGCGCGTGACGCTGCTGTACGGCGCGAAGTCCGAGGAGCACAACCACGCGCTGGTGCTGCTCAAGGTGCTGGGCGGTCGGGAGCGGAGCGGTTGATCAGACGGGCGGCGGCGCGGGCACGCTCGTGAGCTTGAGTCCGACGATCGCGGCCACGAGCATGATGAGGCAGGCGGCCCGGGCCGGGGGCAGTGGCTCGCCGAAGAGCAGGACGCCGAGGGTGGCGGTGCCCGCGGCGCCGATGCCCACCCACACCGCGTACGCGGTGCCGATCGGCAGCGTGCGGGCCGCGACGCCGAGCAGGTACATGCTGGCGACGATCGCGGCGATCGTGAGCACGCTGGGCCAGAGCTTGGTGAAGCCGTGGGTGTACTTGAGCCCGATCGCCCAGGCGATCTCGAGAAGACCCGCGATAACGAGGATGAACCATGCCATCGGGACGCTCCTTCGGCGCGTCGTCTTGTCCTGACCGGGTACGGCGCATCTCGTCCGGGGCCGAAGGGCCGGGCGATTCTACGGGCGTGCTTTCGGCGCGGGCCGGGTGGGTGCGTCGGCAATGACAAGCCCCCCGGCGCGGGCCGGGGGGCTTGGTGCGTTCGGGCAAGGTTTTCAGCGACGGCGCAGGCCGCGGACGCCCGCCATGGTGGCGAGCATGCCCAGGCCGGCCCACGCGGCGGGGGGCAGCGGGACGACGGCGAGCTGGCCGGTCACGCGGAGGTTGTCGAGGGCGAGGTCCTCGTCGCCCGCGTCGAGCTGCCACACGACGCGGATGGCGAGCGTGGAGCCGACGACGCCGCTGAGGTCGGCGGTGAAGGTGCTGAACGAGTCGGTGACCTGGACGCCGTTGACGAAGGCGGCGGAGTTGAACTGCGAGCCGTCGTTCATCACGGTGAAGATGTTCTGCCATGCGCCGCCGTCGACGGAGTACTCGAAGGCGACGTAGTCCGTGAGGTCCCAGTCCTGGTTGTTGTCGCTGGCGCGGTCCTCGGCCAGGTCGACGTGGAACTGCAGGGCGTTCGAGCCGGCGATGCTGAAGGTGGCGGTGGTGAGGATCTGGGGCAGGGACGCGCCCTCGCCGTCGATGTCCTGGCCGGCGAAGAACCAGCCGGTGGCGTTGTGGTACTGGTGGCTGGACGCGATGTTCGAGCCGTTGGTGCGGGTGAAGTAGTCGCTCGCGCCGTCGGTGAACTCGGCGATCGAGGTGGTGTAGCCCGCGCCCGGCGTCTCGAAGTCGAGCACGAACAGGTCGGCGGCGTGGGCGGCGCCCGGGGCGACGGCGATGGCGGCGATGATGCGTGTCTTGGACATCTCTCTCCTCGTGAACAAATCGGGTTGGTATGGGGGGCGGATGATAGCGGTCGACGCGGGAGCGTCGAGCGTTTTGGCCGTCAGCGCAGCGGGGTTGCCCGCAGGCGCAGGCTGTTGAGCACCACGCTCACGCTGCTGAACGCCATGGCGGCGCTGGCGATCATCGGGCTGAGCAGCACGCCCGTGGACGGGTAAAAAACCCCGGCCGCGATCGGGATGGCGAGCACGTTGTAGGCGAAGGCCCAGAAGAGGTTCTGGCGGATCACGCGCATGGTGCGCCGCGAGAGGGCGATGGCCTCGGGCACGGCCTCCAGGCCGTCGCGCATGAGCGTGACGTCGGCGGATTCGACGGCGACGTCCGTGCCCGCGCCGACCGCCATGCCCACGTCGGCCCGCACGAGCGCGGGCGCATCGTTGATGCCGTCGCCGACCATCGCGACGACGTGGCCCTCGCGCTGGAGCTTGGCCACGTGCTCGGCCTTGTCCCCTGGTAGAACACCGGCCTCGAACGAGGAGATGCCGACTTCCGAGGCGATGGCTTGGGCGGTTTCCCGGTTGTCGCCGGTGAGCATGACGACCCGCAGGCCGAGCGCCCGCAAGCGCCGGATCGCGTCGGCCGAGCCGGGGCGCACGGTGTCGGCGACCGCGAGCAGGCCCGCTTCGCGTCCGTCGATCGCGACGAGCACCGGGGTTTTTCCGGAGCGTGCGAGCCGAGCGGCTTCGTCGGTGAGCGTGACGTCGACGCCCTCGCCGCGCAGCAGCTCGGGCTTGCCGATCAGCACACGCCGGCCGGAGACGGTCGCCCGGACGCCGCGGCCGATGAGGGCGGCGAAGGCGTCGGCGCGGGGGATGCCGATGTCGCGCTCTTCCGCGCCGCGCACGACGGCGGCGCCGATAGGGTGCTCGCTGCCGTGCTCGGCCGCTGCGGCGAGGGCGAGGAGCTCGTCGTCGGTGAACCCCGGGGCGGGGCGCACGTCGGTGAGCACGGGCCGGCCGCTCGTGATCGTGCCGGTCTTGTCGAGGATGACGGTGGAAACCCGGTGGGCCGTTTCCAGCGCCGCGCCGCTGCGGATCAGGATGCCACGCTCGGCGCCCCGGCCGGTGCCGACCATGACGGCGGTGGGGGTGGCCAGCCCGAGGGCGCACGGGCAGGCGACGACGAGCACCGAGACGGCGGTGATGACGGCGACGGACGGGCTCGCCGCCGCCCCGCCGAACCACCACCACGCGGCAAAGGTCAGCGCCGCGATCGCGAGGACGACCGGGACGAAGACCGCGCTGACGCGGTCGGCCAGGCGGGCGATGGGGGCCTTGGATCCCTGGGCCTCCCGGACCAGCCGGACGATCTGCTCGAGCGCGGTGTCGGCGCCGACCCGGGTGGCCCGCAGGCGGATCAGGCCGTTGGTGTTGAGCGTGGCCGCGAAGACCTCGTCTCCCGGACTTTTCTCGATCGGCATGCTCTCGCCGGTGAGCATGGACTCATCGGCGGCGGAGGCGCCCTCGATCACGACGCCGTCGACGGGGATTTTCTCGCCGGGCCGGACGACCGCGACGTCGCCGACCGCGATCTGGTCGAGGGGGATCTCGGTCTCGACGCCGTCGCGGAGGACGCGGGCCTTGCGCGGGCGCATGCCGAGCAAGCGCCCGATGGCGGCGGTGGTGCGGCCGGTGGCGCCGGCCTCCAGCGTGCGTCCGAGCAGGATGAGGGTGACGATGACCGCTGCGGCCTCGAAGTAGACCGGCGGGGCGCCGTCGTGGCCCGCGCCGTGGAGGAAGGGTTCGGGCCGGATCATCGCCGCGAGCGAGAAGAAGTACGCCGCGCCGGTCCCGAGCGCGACCAGTGTGTCCATGCCGGCGCTGGCGTGGCGGAGCCCGCGCCAGGCGGCCCGGAAGAACGGGGCCCCGCAGCCGAACACGACGATGGTGGTCAGGGCGGCCTGCAGCCAGCGGGACCAGGCCGTGTCGAAGGCCGGGATCGCGCCGTGGGACATGGCCATGACGACGACCGGGGCGGACAGGGCGGCCGCGGCGATGGTGCGCCGGCGGAGAGCGCCGGCGGAGTGGTCGTGGGCGTCCGCGGCGTGGTCGGCGTGGTCCGAGTCGTCCTGGCGCACGCGGGCGTGGTACCCCAGGCCGTCCACGGTTTCGGCCAGGCGGGCGGCGGTCGTGGCGGCGGGGTCGAAGCGGACGGTGGCGGTCTTGGTGGCCAGGTTGACCGCGGCGGCGGCGACGCCGGGCTGCTGGGCGAGGCGCCGCTCGATGCGGGCCGCGCACGCGGCGCAGGTCATGCCCTCGACGTCGAGTTCGGCGCGTTCTCCGGGGTCGGGCTCGATCGCGGGATGGTCAAAGTGAGGGGACAAAGGTGGGCAAGCCGCTCCGGTCGGGGTGGTCAAGCCTGGGACGCGCCGTGGTCGGTGACGGTGGCCTGGAAGCCGGCGTCGTCGATGGCGCTGACCACCGCGGCCGCGGCATCCGGGCCGTTGACGCGAACCACGGCTTCGCCGACGGAAACACGCTCGGGCTCGGCGCCGGGCACCGTCCGCACGGCGCGTTCCACCGCCGCGACGCAATGGGCGCAGGCCATGCCTTCGACCTTGATCTTGATGGGCTGGTGCGTTCCGGGCATCGGTCGGTCCTTTATAGATAAGGTAACCCGGCGAGCGTCCTGGGTATTCCCCGCAGGCTGGCGCACAATGAGCAAGCATTCACGGGGCGCGGGGCATCGCCGCCTGTAGGGTATTCGGAGCAACCCAGCGAGGTGGACCATGACGCGCCGTGAGAAGAACGACCAACGCACCCGCACGCCCGATCGGCCGCCCGCGCCGACGCCTGATCGTTGCGAGCCGAGCCCGCAGGAGTCGCGCCCCGGCGGGCGGCGCGGGCCGGAGTGCCCGGAGGGGTACCCCGAGAAGCAGCCGCCCGACGAGCCGGCCGAGCGCCGTGGCGGGGCGGGTCAGTCCCGCTCGCCGAAAAGTTCGAAGTAGCGGTTGCGCGAGGCCCAGTCGCCAATGACCACCATCTCCCGGCCCTTCTCCAGGACGGTGGAGGCAGGGGGGTTGGGCAGGAGCGCGTCGCCGGTGTTGTACCCGACGATCGTGCAGCCCGTCTTCTCGCGGATGCCGGATTCGGCGATGGTGCGTCCCGCGACCTCGTCGGGGACGGGGACGCGGAACACGTCGAGCCCCTGGGCGACCGAGACGACGCGGCTCTTCTGGAGCAGGTTGAAGATGCTCGTGGCCCCGATGGAGGCGTAGGACTGCACGAAGTCTGCCCCCGCTTTGTGCAGCGCCGCCACGTGCTTGTCCACCGTGCAGCGTGCGATGATCTCCACGTCCGGGCGCAGACGGCGGCAGTGGAGCGTCAGGTAGAGGTTGGTGTCATCGTCGTGGGTGGTGATGATGACGCTCGGGGCGCCGGCGAGGCCGGCCTGTTCGAGCACCTCGGGCTCGGCCGCGTTGCCCACGATGGTTTTGTCGGGCCGGGTGACGCGGCGGGGGTTCTGCTCGATGATGCGGAAGTCGATGCCGCGTTCTTCCAGCGCGGTGGCCGTGGCCTGCCCGATGCGTCCGTTGCCGATGATGACGACGGGCTCGCCGGAGACGCCGTAGATGGCGAAGTGCTCGTCGTAGTTCTGGAGCTGGGCGGTTGAGCCGACCATCAGCAGCACGGTGTTGGGGCCGATGACGGTGTCGGGCGTGGCGTGGCTGAAATCGCCGCGGTCCCACACGCCGATCACGTTGACGTCGAGGTCGCTGAGCCGGTTCTCGCGCAGCGTCTTGCCGACGAGGGGGGTCCGGGCGGCGTTGGCCTCGGCGATCAGCAGGTTGTCGAAGCGGGCGATCACGTGGGTGACAGCGTCGCCGCCGGAGAGGCAGCGGGCCAGGGCGTGGCCCATGATGTCCGGGAAACGCAGCACGGAGGTGGCGCCGGCCATCTCCAGGATCTGCGCGGAGACCACGTCGTCGACCGTCGCGATGACGGGCGTGGTCTCGGAGACGCCGCGGGCGGTGAACGCGACGGTGGCGTTCTGCTGGTCGCTGAGGGTGGTGGCGACCATGGCGGCCGCGCCGATGCGGGCCGCCTCGTAGGTCTTCGGGTCGTCGAAGTCGCCGACCATGACCCGGACGCCGAGGTCGCTGAGCTTCTGGGCCTCCGCGAGGTCCGGAACGATGACGACGTAATCGTGCCCGAACTGGCCGAGCTTGTCGATGAGCGAATCGGTCACCGGGTCGTGCCGGGTCAGGATCACGTGGCCCTGCACGTCGGCCGGCGCGGCCCGCGGCGTGCGTGCCCTGGCCTGGGCCTCGATCCACGGCGCGTAGAAGAACTGGATGAAGGTGAAGGGCAGCAGCATGAGCAGGAAGACCGTGCCCGACATCAGCACCAGGACGGAGAACATCCGCCCGAGGTCGCTCTCGAAGGTGATGTCGCCGAAACCGAGCGTCGACATCACCGTGAGCGTCCAGTACAGGCCGGTGAGCATCGAGTAGCGCCGCCCCTCCGCCGCCATGATGACGTGGAACAGCAGGCTGTAGACGATGATCATCGCCACCAGGACGAGGAAGAACTTGCCCAGCACCCGCAGGTTGCGGCGGGCGCTCCGCTCGGAGGCGAGGATGAGCAGTTCCGGCGTCAGGTACTTCATGGGGGGGTCTCGCTGCACGCTGAGCGCTTGCAGCGTAGCGGGGCGGGGGGCTGGACGCACGGAAGGCGGGCGGCGGAGGGGGGCTTACAGGCCCAGGGAGACGTACTTGATCTCGCAGTACTCATCCATGCCCCAGCGTCCGCCCTCCCGGCCCAGGCCGGAGTGCTTCATCCCCCCGAAGGGCGCATCGGCGCTGGACGGGGCGCCGTCGTTGACGCCGATCACGCCGTACTCCAACGCCTCGGCCACCCGCACCGCCCGGGAGGCGTCCCGGGTGCAGAAGTACGCCGCGAGGCCGTATTCCGAGTCGTTGGCCATCTCGATGGCCTCCTCCTCGGTCTTAAAGGAAGCGACGGGGGCGACCGGGCCGAAGGTCTCCTCCCGCCAGAGGCGCATGGACCGGGTCATGCCGGTGATGACGGTGGGGGCGTAGAACCGGTCCGCCAAGCCTTCCGGGCGGGCCCGACGCCCGCCGGTCACCACCCGGCCGCCGTGCCGGAGCGCGTCGGCCACGTGGGCCTCCACCTTCCCGACCGCGGCGTTGTTGATGAGCGGCCCGATCTCCACGCCGGGATCGCAGCCCCGGCCGACCTTCTTCGACTCGAACCGGGCGGCCAGACGCTCGACGAACGCGTCGTGCACCGACTCGTGGACGAGGAACCGGTTGGCGCAGATGCAGGTCTGGCCCGCGTTGCGGAGCTTGCAGGCGGTCGCCTCGGCCGCGGCGCGGTCCAGGTCGGCGTCCTCGAACACGATGAACGGGGCGTGCCCGCCGAGTTCCAGGGAGATCCGCAGCACGTGCTCGGCGGCCTGGCGCATCAGCGTCCGCCCGACCTCCGTGGACCCGGTGAACGAGACCTTCCGGACGCGCTCGTCGCCGAGCAGGGCCTTTCCGATCTCGCCGGCGTCGCCGGTGACGAGGTTTACGACGCCCTTAGGCATCCCAACCTCGACCGCCAGCTCGGCGATGGCGATCGCGGAGAGCGGGGTTGCCCCGGCGGGCTTGATCACGACCGGGCAGCCCGCGACCAGCGCCGGGCCGAGCTTGCGCGTCATCATCGCGGCGGGGAAGTTCCAGGGGGTGATGATCGCGGTGACGCCCACCGGCTGACGCACGACGAGGATCCGCTTGTTGGGGGAGGGGGAGACGGGGATCTCGCCGCCCAGGCGCTGGGCTTCGCGCTCGGCGACCGTCAGGAAGGACGCGGCGTAGCGGATCTCGCCCCTGGCTTCCTTTAGCGGCTTGCCCTGCTCCGCGGTCATGATGGCGGCGAGGCGCTCCTCGTCCCGCAGCATCGCCTCGCCGAGCCTGCCGACCATCCGGGCCCGCTCCGCGGCGGGCCGCTCGCGCCACCCGGCCCAGGCGGCGTGGGCCGCGTCCACCGCGCGCACGGTTTCGGCCCGGCCCACGACGGGCACCTCGGCGACTGCCTCATCGGTGGCGGGATCGCGGACCGTGGCGGTCGAGCCGTCGTCGGCGCCGACCCATTCGTTGTCGATCAGGCATCGCGTGCGCATGGCCGACTCTACGGCGCCGGTCGCCCCGCGTCCGCCACGCCGTACCCCCCGTAGAGGGCGAGCGCGGCGGCCGTTTCCTCCCGGACACGCTCGCGGAGCTCGGCGGGTTCGAGCACCTCGCAGTGCCGGCCCATCGAGAGCACCCACCACACGATCTCGTCCAAGCCGGACACCGTGCAGCGGAAGATGATCCCTCCGTCCGGCAGGTTCTCGGTCTCCTGGGTGCGGTGCCAGAGCGTGTCGGCGATGGTCTCGGCGAACTCGGCGTCGAACCGGATGGCCACGCGGTAGTCCGGCTCGCCGCGCATCATGCGCCAGGCGTTGCCAAGGTGCTCGTCGAGTGAGAAGCCGGGCGGCAGGGTGTACGCGCGGTGCGTCGGACGCACGGAGGTGAACCGGTTGATCTTGAGCGTGCGCACCGCGCCGCGCCCGTGGTGAAAGCCGACGGCGTACCACGCCCGAACGGAGAAAAACAGGGCGTAGGGGTCGAAATCGAACTCCTCCGCGTTGTCCGTGTCGGGGTTCAGCGAGTCGTACTTGCAGGCCAGCGTGCGGCGCTCGGCGAGGGCCCGGCGGACCTGTTCGTAGATCGGCGCGAATCCGTCCGCCGGGACGGACGCGGCGGTGCGCACGCACACCGTGTCCGTCACCGCGGCGACTTCTTCCCGCATCGCCGCGGGGAGGCCCGCGAGCAGCTTCGCGAGGCCGCGCCAGGCGGGGGCCGTGAAGGGGATCTGCTCCTGGCCGGCGATCTGCCCGCAGAGCACCGCGAGGGCCATCGCCTCGTCCGTCCCGAGCTGCACGGGCGGCAGGAAACGCTCGCCGCCCAGTTGGTACCGGCCGTCGTGGAACGACACCCTGAAGCCAGCGCCCTCGATCTCCTTGAGGTCACGGAAGATCGTGCGTTCCGACACGCCGCAGACGGCGGCGAGCTCGGCGGGCGTGGTCGCGCGGCCGGAACGGATCAGCGTGAGGATCCCGAGAAGGCGGTGGATGCGCCCGTACCGGGATCCGGGCTGCTCATCGGCTCGTTCTGGCTGGTCCATCGGCGCGCTCCCCCTGGGTCGGGGCATCCTACCGCGCCGGGGCGACGGTCACAGCGCGACCGGGGCGCCGGTGCCCTCCCAGGCGAGGAATCCGCCGCGGAGATTCACCGCGTCGACGCCCCGGCGGCGCAGGAGCGACACCGCGCGGGCGGACCTGGCCCCGCTCTTGCAGTTGACGAGCAGCCGGTCACCGGCGGGCACCTCGTTCAGCCGGGAGGCCAGCCGGGTGTGGGCGACGTTCACGGCGTCGGGCAGGTGGCCCTCGGCGAACTCCGTCGCCCGGCGCACGTCGAGCACGGGCGTCCCCGAATCGACCATGGAGCGGGCCGCGGCGACGTCGACCTCCGGCACGGTCACGAGGCCTGGGCCGAACCCGGGCAGGTCGGCCGGGTCCACCCAGCCGCGCAGGTCGTCGTACCCGATCCGCACCAGGTCCCGGACCGCCTCGTCCAGGCGGGCCGGCTCGACGATCAGCACGATCGGCTCGTTCTCGGCGATGAGCGAGCCCGCGTCCGTGTCGAACGAGCGGATCAGCGGGAGGGAGAGAGCGCCCGGCACGTGCCCGGCGCGGAACGCGTCCCACGGGCGGGTATCGACGAGGGCGACCGACCTCGCGTCCACGTCGCGGAGGTCCGCACCGCTCATCCGGGCGGGACGCGGCAGGACGCCGAGCACGGGCGGGCCGTCCCGGTTGATGCGCTTCATCCGGGCGAAGTAGAGGGGCGGTTCGGGCTGGCCGGACAGGATGAAGTCGATGAACGAACGCTCGTCCGTGGCGGCACGGATGGCGGGGTTGAAACGGCGTTCGTACCCGACCGTGCTCATCGGGACCGCGCCCAGCGCCTTGCCGCAGGCGCTGCCCGCGCCGTGGCCGGGCCAGACCTGGACGAAGTCGGGGATCTCGTCCAGTTTTCGCACGGTTCTGAACAGATCAGACGCCGCGGGTTCCATCGCGCCGGCCTGGCCGGCGGCGGTTTCGAGGAGGTCGGGGCGCCCGAGGTCGCCGACGAACACGAAGTCGCCGCTGGCGACGCCGATCGGCGCATCCGCGCGGGCCCCGTGATCGGTCACCAGGAACACGAGGTGTTCCGGTGTGTGCCCGGGCGTGTGGATGACGCGGAAGCCGACGTTCCCGACGGAGAAGGTGTCGCCGTCACGCAGCAGGCGGTGGTCGTAGGACTTGCCCACCCCGTCCACCCAGCGGGGCCGCCAGTCCTCCCCGCCCTCGCCCGACACGTACGCCCGGGCGCCGCGCTCGGCCAGCTCGCGCACGCCGGAGACGAAGTCCGCGTGGATGTGCGTTTCCGCGGCGGCCACGATGCGCATCCCGTGCTCGGCCGCGAGGGCCACGTACCGGTCCACGTCCCGCTGGGGGTCGATGACGATCGCCTCCCCGGCCTTCTCGCAGCCGATCAGGTACGCGGCCTGTGCCAGTTTCTCGTCGTAGATCATGCGCAGAAACATCGTGAAAACCTCCGCGGCGAGCCGCCGGCTGTGGTCGGAAGCTTAGGAATCGCAAGGCTCTGCGGCGACGCGCGCGGGCCGTTCCAAGACGCGGGCCTGCCAGACCACAAAAAATTTTGACAGATTTATCCCCAAGGGTTTTCACGCCGAGCGACTTTGGTTAATCTGTCGCCCGTCCGGGCCTGTTGGGCACCCGTTGGGTCCGGCGTCAGCAGAGCAATTGAGCCGGGACCGCGAAGAACGCTTCCGGCTTGTGTCCTCTCGTGGGAGTGGTGGATGTTGCGCGCGATTGTGTCGGTTTTCCTGATCGGATTGTTCACGTGCTCCGTTGCGGCCTGGCAAGTCTCCGGGCTGCCGCCCGTATATGAACCAGAAGAATCCGCGTTTGAGAGTTTTTTGCCCTTAGCCCCGCAACTCAGCCCCTACTACGGAGAAGCCAACGAGTGGTTGATCGACATGATCAACCAGCTCGGAATGGGCGATATCGAGCCGTACGAGTTGCCCGCCCCGGTCCGGCCTTGGAACTCCGCGTGGGGCGCGAACGGCACGGGCAACTTTGGTGCAGGCATTGCGCTGGATCGTCACATCTGGGAAGGTCTCTATCCGTGCAATCCTCCGAACTGCCCGCCGAACAGCAATGTGGTGCCCTACTTTCGTGACTTTCCCGGGGTGAGCCCGCTCGATGACCGCATCTGGGCGGCCATCCGAAGGCACGCGATTCTCTCGACCCCGCCGCAGCCGGTGCTCGCGCCGACATATACAGGGGCTCCCTTCGACTGGGTCAAGCTGTTCGGTCCGTACCTCAGCCGTGCTTACTGGGACGACGCGGGGCGCCGAGAATGGCAGGGGCAGGGCGAAGGCAGCTTTGGTTCCTTCGGCTTTCCTCGTGTCGCGGCGCCGCCGCACGTGGACATCCCCCCGACCTATCCGCCAGTATCGCTCGACGTGGAGTCTTCGACCTCGCCACTGGTTCCCGGCGGGGGTCGTGGCCCGAAGAGGGTTCAGTATCTTGAGCGGGAGGCCGTAGCCGACCGCCTGGACATGCTCACTGGGCAACCGCTCTTGACGGAGGTCGATCTCGAGCTGCCGTTCGGCAGCGCCGTGTTCCGGCGGCTCAGGACGTACAGCGAGCGGCCGGGGATCGGCATGCCCACCGACGTCAGCGGGATCAACACGTTCTCCGCGAAGACCTGGCTCCGCGGCTGGCACGGCATGAACTGGATGTCGTCCGATGCGCCGATCTTCCTGATCGACGCGTCGTTCCCCGGGACGGTTTCGGCCCCGGACGAGCCGTGGGCGCCGGCGTGCTACTTCATCCCGGACGCCCATCACGCCATCCCCTTCCTGCGGCAGGAGCGTCTCGGCGGACCGCCGGATTACGTGGCGCCGGCCTGGTTCGATGCCATGCTGCTTTACGACAAGTCGAGCGTTGAGTGGGACGCGACCAACCGGAAGTGGATCGTGCCGCCCGCCGAGTTCCGCGTCTACATGTACGGACGCTCGGTGATTTACACCATAAGAGCCTACTACGAGGACGTCGCCCCGGTTCACCATCAACCGCCCGTCTTTGATGGCTTTGCTGAGTCCGGGAACGTTGGGTACGGCATTCCCTATTACGGCCTGGTGGAGTCGATAGAAGACCGGGCCGGAAACAGGATCGACATCACTTACGCCCCGACCGAGCTTCACGCGCCGCGGCTCGACACGCGGGCGATCCCGGACGGGGTGGACGGGCCGTCTTCCGAGGATGTGCATGGCATGTCGGCGTGGGCGTGGGGCCCCGGGTCGACAAGCTCGGTCGACCCGATCCTGCGCATGCGAAACCATGTTCTGCGGGTTTGGCAGCGCGGCTGGTACAAGGGCATGATCGACCGGGTGACCCTCACGGCGGCGGGCGATGAGTCGCCGTCGTGGACGCTGGTGTACACCTACCGGCACTTTTTCAGCCGAGTGGCCCCGGGAGATCCGGTGGACTACTGGTCGGCCCGGGGCAATGCGCCCGCGTTGCACTCGATCCTGGTGTACGACCACCTGCGAGAGGACGGAGCATCGCCGGAGGACGTGGTGGTGGCCGGGCGCCGTCTGATCCTGCCGTGCGACAACGGCGGAGATCCCGACGAGGAGTTCTCGGTCGACCCGGAGTCGGAGACCCCGTTCTTTACCAAGGTTGTCTCGCTCGGGAACTCCACAAAGGTCGGGCTCCCGAATCACGATGGCGTTCCCACCCCGTTCGACTATCAGGACGAGGTGATCGGCCCGGTCGGCGAGGGGGCCGGCACGGGCGAACTTCCCGCATGGGACCAGATGGTGCGGTTCACGTACGCCGATCCGCCGACCTACGTATCTACCGACAACGATCTTTACGAGGATAAACCGCTGTGGGACTATGACCTCAGCCTGGCGTCGTGCGGGCCCGTAACGATCGGACCTTCTGACCATACAGCCGGCAGCTGGCTTTTGAAGACCGCGGCGTATACCCGGCTTGACTCGGGCGCCGTCCTGCCGCCGCGATACTGGCTGTATCGGTACCAGGACACGGAGGGACCGGGGTCTGACATTCCGGACGCGTCAGAGTACGCCGCTGCGATCGGTGGCCCGGGGATCTGGCAGTACGGGTACAGCGAAGGTTTGCACCTGCCGCGACGGATGACGCACCGGTACGGACCCCGCCGGGTCGATCACATCCTCGCCTACCGGAACGCCAACAGCACGGAGGCCGTTTGCGATCCGAACCGCTTCGTGAACTACCTGATGACGCTCGACGAGCACGAGGCGTTCGACAGCTGGTCCTGTGAAGAACCGCCCACGCCGGGCGGGCCCCGTCCGAATCTGAATCCAGGAATGTCTCCGCCCGACGGTGGGGTGGGCGGGGTTGAGATCGATCCCGTGCAACTCGGCCGCCCCCCGATCCAGGGGCGTTCGAGCACCGCATCGAACCATGCGGGGACCGCCGGCTCGCTTCCGATTGGTTTGCTGGCCGACACCATCTATTACCGGTGGACCGAGCCGTACCAGATCAGCACCCAGATCACCGGAGACGAGAACAACGCGATGGCCCGGCCGGCGTCCTGGGAGGCGTTGGACGGCCGGTGGGGCACGCGCACGGAGCAGAGCGCGGGCTACCGCCGGATGGTGCAGCGCTTTATCGGGGGTGAGATCAGCGATGCGTGCGGGGAACTGAGCGACCGCATCACGCAGTTTGCTCTGGACCGTTCCGGTTTCCTTCCCGAGGGCGTGGGTCTGTACGCGGTGACCGACGACGCGGGCGTGGCGAAGTGGTACCGAATCCACCGTTTTATTACCACCCCGGAGCCAAACCCGGACGGTTCGTCCTGGCGTGGCAACGACCGAGGAGCGCTCCCGAGCGAAGTGCACGGCCCCGAGGTCGTCTGGGACGCGAACTACCTGCCTCAACCCGATGACTTCGGCCCGGCCACGGCGACCCGAGCAATCTACATGTACCCGTTCCGCTTCTTCTCGCACAAGTGGAACGTGGACTACACCAACTTCACCACGCAGAAGCTCACGCTCGCCGAGCCCATGTGGTGGGTGGCCATCGACGAGTACGACTCGCTGGAAGCCGCCCTCGGCACGACCTCGTCGTTGTGCTACGAGCCCAGTTCTGTCCCGTCCGGGTCGGGGGAGCCCGTGTACGCGGAGCGGTACGGTTCGGACGGCTTCGGCTGGCGTTCGCGGCGTGTGGTCGCGATGAACTCCGCGGGCGCTCCGCTCTCCGACCGGACTTGGACGATCGATTCCGGAGAAGGCGCCACGACCGACGACCCGCCCGCGGTGCTCGAGGCCTACGTCTACGACGAGTTCCTGCGGCTCGAGGTCAAGCTGTCCCGCGGGTGGGGCGCGGCCGTGGTAGCGGACGGGGTGAACGAGGCCGCCGAAGGCCTCGTCGAGGTGTTCGAGTACGACCCGCCCGTCTACGGGCAGGACGCCAACGGCGATCCCGTACTCGTGCAGCTGCCCCGCACGGTTGTTTACCACAAGATCCGGCGCGGGTGCCTTGAGACCGGCAACGATCACCAGCCCATCAAGCGTACCACCACGCACACGGGGAACCCCGATCACTGGTGGAACGGCCTGACCGACTACGAAACTTTCTACGACCTCGGCGTCGAGCCTTCCGCCCCTGAGCTCGGACGCATCGACCATTATTACGACTTCTGGCCGAAGGCCACGGACGCCGACCCGGAGGCCGACGCGGTCATGAAGTTCCGCATCCGGCTCGGCCCCAAGTTCCGGATGCGTCCGGACGGGATCGAGCTGCGCCCGGTCGCGGGCGAGTGGTACAACGCCCAAGGGCAACTGGTATGGCGCGCCAAGGGCGCAATCTCCGAGGCCGGCCTCACCAGCGTCGATTCGGGCCAGATCCTGGTCAATGCCGGCGGGAGCACCGAGGACCAGTTCCTCCTCGACTACTACCGGTACGACGAATACGGCCGCCCCGTCCTGACGGTCGAGGACATCCGGATCAACCCGGACGGGTCGGGCTCGCTGGGCTTTGACGAGAGCGACCTGGTCCACCCGGAACACCCGCACGGGGCCAACGCCGTTGAGCACATGAGCATCACCGACCGGCGCGGCACCCTGTTCATCGGCAAGGTGATTGTCGACGAGGAGGAAGTGCTGGCCGATGCGGACCTCACCATGGCCCAGCTGAACGAGGTTCTGGCGGGCATCGCGTCGGACCGGGCCTCGCTGCTTGGCGCCGGGGCGCACCGCGCCAGCGAGGCCGACGCCCTCAATCTGGTCACCTTCAACGCCTACAACCGCTTCGGCCCGTGCAAGACCGTTCACCCGGACGGACGGCGGGATCTCACATTCTACAAAGTCGAATCGGATTACTTCCGCGAGCTGCGCGCCATGGGCGTTTCTCTGGAGGCGGAGAGGTGGCGTTTCGCCGGTCAGAACCTCTACGACAGCTCGTTCGAGGGCCAGGCGTTCGTCGCGGGCATCCAGGGCACGATCGATGAGCTGGAAGCCGGCGCCTGGGACGGCGCGCCCTACAACATGGACGACGACCTGTTCATCCAGAACAGGCTCTGCGTCACGGCCCACATCGAGCCCCAGTACGACACCGCCGGGCGGCTGACCGGGGTCTCGATCGCCGACGCCCCCCAATCGCCGGACCCCCTGGTCAGCGCCGTCAGCTACGACGGCTGGGGCAACGTGCTGTTCAGCATGACGCCCGACATGCTGATCACCCGGCACACCTACGACGGGCTCGGCCGCCTGCACAAGACTTTCATCGGCTCCCGCGACCGTCACTTCATATGGGGCGTGGCGGACGAGAACGACGAGGACGACGACCTCTTCCTCACCGAGAAGCTGTTCTACGGCACGTCGCCCAGCGACGCCGGCCTACCGGTGCGCAAGTGGGCGTTCCGCACCAAGTCACCGGACCAGTACAACGAGCTGACCGACTGGGCCGAGCCCTCCGAGGGCGACCTGACCAACGTGTACCAGGGCGGCTGCTCGGGCTGCGGCGAGACCAGCTCCGGCCGCCTCGAGCTGTACGGGTACGACTGGCGCATGCGCCGGGTGATCACCCGCTACGAGGATCTCGACGAGCCCGAGAAGCCCATCCGCGAGGAGCGGACGTTCCTGGACAACATGGACCGCGTGCGGTTCGTGGCGGTCTACGGGGCTTCGCCGGACGGTCCGGGCTGGATGACCGCGCCCCCGAGCGCCCCCGATCCAACGGCGCTCGGCGTGGGCCAGCCCCTGCCGGCGGCCGCCGATTTTCTGGACGACACGACCAACCTGCTGTCGCTCGACGAAACGGTCTACAACGAGGCCGGGCAGGTCGTCGAGCGTCGCCGCTACGACGTGAGCGGCACGGGCGGCTTCCTCGTCACCCACTCCTACGCGGACTTCGAGGGCCGAGCGCTCTGGTCGAGCTCCAGCGGTGGGCAGTTCACCTACAACGTGTACGACGCCAAGGGCCGGCTCGTGAAGACCCGCGAGATGGTCACCCTGGCGGGCGGCGTGGAGCGTGTTCTCAGTGAGACCATCAACTTCTACGCCCCGGACGAAACCGTCACCATGGTCCGAACCGACGTGTACGACGCGACCACGTCGTCGTCCACGCCGGTCTACGCCAAGGTCGAGTACCACTGGTACGACAGCGCCAAGCGCCGCATCGCGACCATGGACCTGGGGCGGGTGGACAACCTCGCCCTGATCGAGCCGAACGGCGCGCTCGCCCGCCCGGTTGAGCCCCCCCTGATCTTCGAGGAGGGCTCGGGGGAGGACGAGCCGGCGCGCCGACTCATCGGCTGCTCCTACCCGACCGACCCGGCGTGGTTCGACGCTTCCGGCCGGGGCCTGGCCCGCCTCACGGCGAGCTGGTACGGCCCGCTGGGCAAGCAGAACGCTTCCCTCACAGTGACCGACGCGACGCTCGACGCCGTCTCGCAGACGGTCACCGTCGCATACACCCTGCGCACCACGGAGTACAACAACTTCGCGCAGCCCGTCCTCGAGCTCGAGGACGCCCTTGCCGTCACCAGCGCCGACTGGTCCGCGCCCGTCAGCGAGGCCGGCGCCGCCGGCTTCCTCCGCGGCAGGGCCATGCGCTACAAGGGCACGCAGGTCGAGGAAGTCGCCGCGGTGCTGCCCGGTCACACCTTCGTGGAAGGCACCAACGGCCCGTTCGAATGGGACGAGACCGAGCAGGACGCCATCACCTGGCGCCAAGCCAACTGGGACGCCGCGCCGGACAGCCCGCCCACCCTCCTCCGCACGCGCCTCATCTACGGCGCTCCGATCATCGAGCCCGGCCAGCAGGTGGAGGCGTACGACCCGAGCTCCGGAGGCTCCGGCGGGGTTATCCCCAACCCGGTCGAGCTCAAGCTGGACTTCTACCGGGACCAGGGCGTCTCCATACGCCCCGACCTCGTCTTCGCGGCGATCCTCCCCGACCCGGTCACCGGTCTGGCGAACCCCAACCAGGGCGATCCCGACACGCTCGCCATCTATTTCTACTACCCCGACGGCAACGTCGCGGCCCGGATCGGCGCCGACGGCGTCATCGCTCACCAGCACTATGACGCCGACGGCAACCTGACCGCCATCCTCGGCGACGACGCCGACCTGCCAGTCGTCAACCTCGCGGGCATGCCCTCCTCCGAGCTGCCCGACAACACGCTCCGCTACACCTACGACGCGATCGGCCGGCTGATCGGCGTCTCGTCCGGGCGTGAAACCCAGTCCGGGTACCTCGAGCGCAGCTCGTCGGCCCTGTCCTACGACGGGCTGGGCAACCTGCTCGCCGAGTCCCAGTGGCGTGACGGGGACACCACGGCCCGCACCGTGTCCTACGGGTGGGAAACCCTGCTCCGTGCCGCGGAAGACCCGGTGTCGTACGACAACAACGTCAACCGGCTCAAGTCGATCACCTACCCCGCGCGCGTCGGCACGCACGACGCCGGCGCGTGGACCCGGCGCCGCCTGCTGCTGGACTACGGGACAGCCGGCTCCCTGGACGACGGCCTCTCCCGCGTCGCCATGCTCACCAGCGACGGCGGGCCGGCCGGCGCCGAGCTCGGCCACGTCGCGACCTACGCCTACGACCCCGAGGGCCGCCTGGCCGCCCAGAGTCTCGGCACGGTCCCCGGCGTTCCTGGCGATCCCTTCACGCAGACCGAGAGCCGGGTGTTCGACCGCTTCGGGCGGGTCTCCGCGCGGGAGGTGCGCGCCTACCACGCGACCGAGCCGGGCAACGAGTACACCATCCTCGCGTCCGACTTCACCCACGACCTGGCCGGCCGCCGGCTGGCCGAGCGCCTCACCCAGCTCGACCACACGACCCCCGGCGACCGGGACGACGCCTTCTCCGGCCGTTTCACCTACGACGGCCTGGGCCGCCTGATGGCGGAGGTCTACGGCGACCTGGACGACACCGACCCCACCGGCCCGCTCGCCGCGTGGAAGCGCGAGATCGCCTACACCCTCGACGCCCTCAACCGCCGGACCGGCGACGGCACGGACGCCGGCTGGATCGAGCGTGTCGACTCCAACGGTGACGGCGTCGCCGACGACGCCACGGAGATCTCCCACGAGATCGACGCCCGCGGCCGCCTGACCGGCATCGAGACCGGCTCGACGACCGTCCCGATCACCCACGACGCCGCCGGGCGGAGCACCGAGCTCGACGGCCGCACGATTTACTACGACTGGCTCGGCCGCCCCGTCCTCGTGACCAAGACCGCCACCGGCGATCCGGTGGTGGCGTGGCGCTACGACGGCTTCGGCCGCCTGGCCAAGCGCGTGGCGCCGTGGCACCAGACCGCCATCGGGGGCTCACGCGAGGAGTACTACTACTACGACGGCGTACGCCGCATCCAGGAGGTCTTCTACGACCCCACCGGCGCCGTACCCCCGTGGCCCCAGGCCCCGGGCGGCGGCGGCGGGTCCAACCCCCAGTGGCGCACCGAGGCCGAGTTCGTCTGGTCCGCGGCGTCCGGCGTCGCGATCGACACCCTCCACACCCAGATCGACTGGTGGGACCGCGAGGCGTGGTTCGTGCAGGACCACGCCACGGGGACGGTGCGTGCCTACACCGACCCGTCCGGCGAGGTCGCCGAGCAGTACGGGTTCGACGCCTTCGGCCGTCTGGTCAGGCGGGACGAGTTCCGGCTCGTGCGGTCGGGCAGCCAGGGGTACTACCGCACCTTCCGCCAGCGGGTCGGCCACCACGGCCTGATCGCCGAACGCC
>CAYXFA010000046.1:0-26719 GCA_964464165.1 uncultured Phycisphaeraceae bacterium
TCCTCCCCGATCGCGCGGAGCCCCGCGATCGCCACGCCGGGCTCCAGCACGTCGGTGCCCGCGTGACGCACGATGAGCCGGTTGGCCCGCTCGGTCCCGGGGTACAGATCGATGTACCGGCGCACCGCCCGCATGAGTTCGTCCGCGTCGCGCGGGTCGCGTGCCGCGTCGATCGACACGATCACCAGCCACCGGGCCTCTTCCGCGGCTTCCGCCGTCGGGCTGCCTTTCAGCACGGACCGGGCCACGGCCTCGGCCTCCCGCGGGCGGCCGGCCCGGATCTCGCAGTACGCCGCTTTGAGCAGCGCGTCGTCACGCTGGACCGGGAAGCCCTTCGCGTCGTCCAAGGCGGCGGCCTGCGTCAACCGCTGGGCGGCGCCCTGGTACAGCCCCGGCGTGCCCGCCCGCTCGGCCCCCTCCAGGTGGTCCAACGCCTCCGCGTAGGCCCCGATGAACCCCGTCCCGAGCAGACCGCCGGTCCGGAATCGCCGCCGCAGGTCGAGCACGTGCCCGATCTCGCCCGCCTCGATCAGATCTTGCAACGCCCGCTTCGCCACCCGTTCCGCGTACGCGTCGGTCTTGGACTCCATCACGCGCAACGCGGCGATCGCCAGGAACCGGGCCTCCGGCGCGGCCAGCGGCCGGCCCTCCGAGCCGCGCAGCTCGTCGGCCAGTTCCAACGCCCTGATCCAGTCGCCCTGCTCGGCGTACACCCGCAGGAGCCTGACCGTGGCCTGCACGCGCACGCCGTGCTCCGCACGCTCGGACTCGGCCACCATCCGGAGCCACTGCACCGCGCGCGTGGACTCGCCCCGCCGCGCCAGCGCACGCCCCACCCCGATCGCCGCACGCGCCACGTGCTCGTACTCCAGCGTCACGGGGTCCACCCGGTCGAGCGTGGGCGTTTCGCCGTCCGCCCCCAGCGGCCAGCCGAACCAGCGCAGCACGTCGGACGACGGCAGCCCATCCTCCAGCACCGACAGCGTGAGCCCCGACCAGCCGGCGTAGTACGCCGTCAGCGAACGCTCCCGGACCGGGCCCGCCGTCCGCTCCCCACCCGACCCCGCGTCCGCACGCGCCCGGCGTTCCGCCAGCGCCGCCCAGTCCGCCGCGTTCCGCGCCATGGCGTCGATCGCGGCGTGGACCCCGGTGAGTTCCTCGACCAGCCGCGCCCGCTCCTCGTCGCCGAGCAGCTCCAGCTCGTGCAGCCCCGCCCGGCGTTCGATCGGCAGGTACCGCTCCAGCAGCAGGGCCAGGCGCAGCTCCACCGCCCGGTCCGCCGGCGCCGAGGCGACGAACGCCCCCGCCCGGTCCACGACCGCGCCGCGCTCCTCCGACTCTCCCGGAAGCTCCCGCAGCAGCCGCGCGTACAAGCCCGCGATCCGGTCGACCAACGCCGCACGCGCGCTCTCGTCCGTCTCGCGTTCGAGCACGCCGATCAGGTGGGCCTCCAGCACATCGTCCAGGCCCGCCCGCGTCAGGGCGTCCTCGACCGGGTCGGCCTGCCCGGCCGCCGGGTCGCCCCACAAGGCGGGCAACAACGCCGCCGCCATGATGAACGCCTTACTCCGCACGGGGCACGTAACTCCGTTTCTCGAAACCCGCGTCCCGGGCCGCTTGCAGCGCCGCGGCGATCGCGGACACCGGCGCCCCCGCGTCCGCACGCACCGCCACGCCCGGCCCGCGGGGCAGCCGCTCCAGCACGCCCGTCAGCGATTCCTTGTCCCGCGCCACCACCTGCCCGAGCGTGAACCGCACGCCCTGCGCATCCACGCCCACGTCGATGATCTGCGGCTGCAGCTCCACCGAACGCACCCCGCCGCCCTCCGTCTGCAGCGCGCTGGGCAGGCGGCGTTCCTGCTGGGAAAAGTCGCTCGTCACCAGAAAATAGATCAGCAGCAGGAACACCACGTCGATCAGCGAGATCAACGGCAGGGCTCCAAGCCGCTTCGGGCGACCCGCCGACGGACGGGTGAACGAGATCACGGCCCGCCCCCGTTCTCCCCCTCCACCGTGCCCAGCTCCCACCGCTGCACGCCGACCGCCGCGAGGCGGAGCAGCACCCGGTCCAGGTCACGCGCCGGGGCGTTCCGGTCCGGCCGGACGAGCACCCCGAACGGTTCGTCCGGCGTCTCCGCCGCCAGCCCGCCCCGAGCCAGGCGTTCGAGCTCGACCAGCGAGACCTCCCGCGAGTCCACCAGGATCCGGCCCCGGCCGTCCAGGTCGACGATGAGCGCCGGCTCGCCCCGCGACGTCCGCCGTTCCCCCGGCTGACGCGGCAGGTCGATCTCCGTCCGGCGGAGGTCCCCGAACCGGGAGGTGAGCATGAAGAAGATCATCAGGAGCAGCACCACGTCGATCATCGGCGTCAGGTCGACGCCGAGGATGTGGCGCGACGCCCCGCCGCCCCGGATCATCCGCGTCCCCCCGCGTCCGCCGCTTCGAGCGGGGCAATCATCGCGTCGATCGACTCGCCGATCTCCGTGGTCAGGTGGTCGATCCGGTTGCGCAGGTAGGTGTACGCCGCCGTGCACGGGATCGCGACGATCAGCCCGAGCACCGTGGTGATCAGCGCCTGCGAGATGCTGCCCGCCAGCTGGTCCGGTCGGGCGGGCCCCTCCGCCACCGTGATCGCGTCGAACGCCCCCACCATGCCGATGACCGTCCCCAGCAGGCCGAGCATCGGCGCCACGGACGCCACCAGCCCGATCCCGTCCGTCAGGCGGTACAGCCGGTCGACCTCCAGCCGGCCCGTCTCCTCGACCGTGCTGCGCAGCTCGAGCATGCCGAACGGCGAGCGGGAGGCGCGGGCCAGCGACTGGCCCATCACCCGCGACAGGAAGCTCGGCCGCTCCTCCGAGGCGCAACGCGCGATCGCGCCCTCAACGTCCCCCGAGTCGAGCAAACCCGCCAGGTCCTGCGCCAGCGTCGGCGGCGCGAGCGCTTCACGCCGCACGCGCAGCCACTGGGCCACGATCATCCCGATCGCCGCCAGCGAGATCAGGATGATCACCGCGCCCACAGGCCCGCCCCGGGCCGCGTAATCCAGCAGCGACCGGCGTGCCTCGGTCTGCGCAAGCGTCAGGGTGGCCAGCATCAGCGTCATGGAATCTCCTCGCCCGGCTCCGGGTCCGCTCCCGCCTCGTCCGTCGCGCCCGCGGCCGGTTCGCCCGGCCTCAGCCCGCTCGCCGCCTCAAGATCGATCGCACGGTACGCCGCCGCGTGGCCGGGCCGGCCGGACCGCTCGAAGTGTTCGCACGCGAGGCGCAACGCCAGTTCCGACAGACCCTGGGCCGCGTCTCGGTGCAGCAGGACCACGGTCAGCAGCTCGCCCGCCCCGGCGTCCTGCTCGACGCGGTCATCCTCACGCAGCAGCCCCGCCCCGATCCCCAGCCGGGCCCACGCACGCTGCCAGGCCGGCTCGGAGGGCCGCAGTCGCCGGCGCAGGGCCGCACGCGCCGCGTCGCGATCCGACCGTGCGTCCGCGTTCTGCGCCCGCACCATCTCCCACACCAGACGCACGCCGGGGTCCGCACGCAGGCGTGCTTCGGGGCCTTCGTAACCAGCCTCGTCCTCCGGGCCGTTCGCCGAGAGCGCGTACAGCACGGCCAACTCGCCGGCCGCCCCGCCGTCGGCCGCCCGGCCGACCGCCGCCAACGCCTCCGCCGCCGCCGCACGCTCGGACGCCGCCCACACCGGCGGCAGCGCGGGCGCCAGCCCGGTCGCCTGGTCGATCCAGGCCCGCTCGGCCCCGCCGCCCGAAGCCCGCCACGCGAGCCACGCCGCTACCGCCCCCGGGCGGTCCTCGCGCAGCGACCGGCACGCCGCCAGCGCGGACGCCACCGCCGCGGAGGTTGGCCCCTGCCGCCCGAGGTACCGGGCCGCCAGCGGCTCCAGCAGCGCACGGGCGCCCGTCGCGTCCCCCCGCGCCAGCCGGGCCTCGGCCAAGCCGACCGCCTCCGCGACCTCCCGGTACGGCCGGGCCTCGCCCCAGCCCCCCTCCACGTCCGCCACCTCGCCCCACGGCACGAGCGCACGGCCCGGCGCGGGCCCCCCGTCGAACGCCGGGCGGAGCACCACGCCCTGGTCATTGAAACCCGCGACGGCCGCCTCCTCCAGGCGCGTCCCGTCGCGGAGCACCACCGGCCCCGCCGCGACCACCAGCGCGAGCAGCACGCCGATCACCCCGCGCCCCCGATCCGCCGGTACCGACCGCCCGACTGGGCGGCGATCGACCGCATGACGCCCTCGACGCGCCGCAGCGCCTCGGCGTCGGTCGGACCGCCGAAAAGGATGCAGTGGATCGGCACCGGCCGACGCCCGTTGAGCCGGCGCACCGCCGCGATGAACTCGGCCGCGCCCGGCACCTCGCCGTCGGTCATGAAGTAGATCGCGTCCGCCCGAGGCGACAGGCGCAGCACGGTCTCGAACGCCGGGAGGGGACGCGTGCCGCCCGCGGGGTTCTGCAGCGCCAGGGCGTCCGCCGTGAGACGCTTGTTGGTCGGGGTGGACGAGGACCACGCCTCCACGCCGAACAGGGACACCGCGCCATCCGCGAACAGCTGCACGTGGAACTCGGCCCCCTCGTCCAGGGCCCGCACGCTGCGGGCCAGCTCCGCCCGCGTCAGGTCCCAACGCGAGCCCCGCGGCCCCGCGGGCCCGTTCATCGAGCCCGAGAGGTCCACGATGTACGCGAAGCGCCGCCCCTTTGCCTCCAGGCCGAAGAAGCTGCTCCCCGAGCCCGAGCCCGAGCCCGCGCCGGCCGAGCCCGTCTCGGCCTCCATGGCGGCCGAGCCCCCGCCGCCGGCCTCCAGCGCGGGGGCGATCGACTCCGACAGGTCGTTGAAGGTGCGGTCCTCGGCCCGGTCCGCCAGCAGGTCCAGACGAGACGCGGACTCCGAGAGGCTCGTCTCGACCGGGGCGTGGTCGGGCCGCAGCGCCGGGCCGGCGTCCTCGGCCAGGCCGTCGCTGTCCAGCACCGCGAACTCGACGCCGCTGCCCGCCGACCCGCCCGCGTCGCCGAAGCTGAACCGCACCGTCACCAGCGCCGCCAGGAGCACGATGAGCAGATGCACCAGCGCCGAACCGGCCAGGCCGTACAGCGTCGCCCGCTCCAGCCCGCGCCGGGAACGGCCCGGGCCGGCGATCCCAAGACTGGTGCGGTGCTCGTCGGGCATGGTCCTCCGCACCATGATCGGCAGGTCCGATACGCGGCGTCCACCGGTCGGTTCGCCCCGCACGCCCGCGCGGTTCGCCCCGGTTGACCACCCCGGCGCCTGGGGGTTCAATCGCCGACCGCCTACCGTCTGGGCGACCCACCGTTGCACCCGGGAGCCTGCCCATGCCCACCGCCGCACAACCCGCGACCACCGCCGGGCCGGCCCGCCGCCCCAAACCCGCCCGCGTCCTGCTCAAGCTCTCCGGCGAGTCGTTCTGCAAGCCCGGCGGCTTCGGCATCGACACCGAGGAGCTCGGCGTCATCGCCCGCGAGGTCCGGGACGCGGCCTCCGCCGGCGCCCAGATCGCCGTGGTCGTCGGCGGCGGCAACATCATCCGCGGCGCGGACCTGGCCAAGTCCGGCGACATCCAGCAGGCCACCGCCGATTACATGGGCATGCTCGGCACGGTCATGAACGCCGTCGCCCTCCGCGAGAAACTTTCCCAGATCGGCACAGACGCCCGCGTCCTGAGCGCCCTGGACATCCGGGCCCTGGCCGAGCCGTTCATCCGCAACCGGGCCATCCGCCACCTGGAGAAGGGCCGCGTGGTCATCCTCGCCGCGGGCACCGGCAACCCCTTCTTCACCACGGACACCTGCGCCGCCCTCCGCGCCACCGAGCTGCAGTGCGACGTGCTGCTCAAGGCGACCAAGGTCGACGGGGTCTACACCGCCGACCCCAAGAAGGATCCCACGGCCACCCGGTTCGACCGGCTGACCTTCTCCGAGGCCCTCGCCCGACAGCTCCGCATCATGGACATGACCGCCCTGGCCATGTGCCAGGAGCAGAACATCCCCGTCCTCGTCTTCGACTTCAAGCGGCCGGGCAACATCCGCCGCGTCATCGAGGGCGACCCCATCGGCACCCTCGTCACGCGCGACCGCCAGCACCCCTGATCCCGGCCGAACGACCCGCGAAGCCCGGGGCGTATCATGAACACCCGGCCGACGGGCCGGGCGACGGAGACCACGCATGACCACCGACCCCGACACCATCCTCCTCGAAGCCGAGGAGTCCATGCAGCGCGCCCTGGACTACCTGAACAGCGAACTCCGCGGCCTGCGCACCGGCCGCGCCAGCACCGCCCTGGTCGAATACATCAAGGTCGAGGTCTACGGCTCGCCGACCGACCTGAAGGCCGTCGCCGCCATCTCCGTGCCAGAACCGACCCAGATCCTCATCAAGCCCTTCGACCCAAGCACGCTGGGCGCCATCAAGCAGGGCATCCAGCAGTCCCAGCTCGGCGTCAACCCCGTCGTCGAGGACAAGGCCATCCGCATCATGCTGCCCATGATGTCCGCCGAGCGCCGCGAGCAGCTCGTCGCCCAGGCCAAGCGGGCCGGCGAGGAGCAGAAGATCGTCATGCGCAACGCCCGGCGCGACGCCAACAAGGCGGCGGACACCCTGACCAAGTCCGCCGCCCGCCCGGTCTCCGAGGACGAGGTCAAACGCCTCCACGACGAGATCCAGGACCTGCTCAAGAAGTACGAGGCCAAGATCGACGAGGCGGTCGCCAAGAAGTCCGCCGAGATCCGCGACGTCTGAAAGCCGGACGCCCCAGGCCATCCCGCCCAACGAAAAACGCCCGGCCGCAAGGCCGGGCGTTGTCGTTGATCCGGGCAGGTTCAGCGGAGAAGGATCGTCCGCGGCGTGACCAGCAGCACCGGCTCGTTCTGCAGCAGGGCCATGCCGTTGAGGGCGTCCACCACGCCGCGGTAGCGCCGCTCACCGATCAGCGAACGCACGGCCTCGCCCAGGCCGAGGGGCGACGCGCCGTTCACCGGCGCGGCCGCCATCCCGCCGAGCATCTTCTCGAGCATCTTCTCGAAGCTCGGCGGCGGCGGGTAGTGGACCACGTCGAAGTCGGAGATGCCCACCTCGGCCGCGAGCGCGTTCACCGCGTCGTCCAGGCCGCCGATCTCGTCGGCCATCTTCAGCTCGACCGCCCGCGAGCCCACGAACAGGCGACCCTCGGCCGTCTGGGACAGGTCGATGCCCGGCCGCCCGGCCACCACGCGCGAGGCGAACAGGTTGTAGGTCTGGGCCATCCGCTCGCGGACCATCTCGACCTCGCGCTCGTCCCACGCCTCGGACGAGCCGAAGAGGCCCGCCATCGGCCCGCGCGAACGCTCGACGATGTGGACCTTGGCCTTCTCGTACAGCTCGCCCAGCGAGTACTTGCCGCCCACGACGCCGATCGAGCCGACGATCGACGACGGGTTGACGTACACCCGGTCGCCTGCGGACAGCACGTAGTACCCGCCCGACGCGGCCATCGAACCGACGGACACCCAGACGGGCTTCTCCTTCTTGAGACGCTCGACGCCCTGCCACATCACCTCGGAGGCGATGGCGGAGCCGCCCGGGGAATCGATGCGGACGACCACGCCCTTGATCAGGTCCTCCTTGAGGATCCGCTCGATGGCGTTGCGGATCGTCCGGGACCCGACCGAGTTGCCCCCGCCGAACAGCCCGCCCGCGGCCGATTCACCGTCGATGATCGTCCCGTTGACGTGCAGCACCGCGATGGTCGGGTGGTCGACTTTCACCTCGGACGAGCGCCCGAGCTGGCTGAAGATCGCGAAGGGGTTCGAGAAATCGACCTTGGACTTGCGCACCGCGTAGGGGTCGTTGACCCACTTGACCTCGCCGCCGTACGCGCCGGCCAGGAACGCGGGCAGCTCCGGCAGGTCGACGACGGCGTCGATCAGGCCGGCCTCGACGGCCTCGGCCCCGTCGGCCATCCACGCGATCTTCATCGCCTCGTCGAGCTCGGCCTCGCTCAGCCCGCGCCCGGCCATGATGTCCGAACGCATGTTGGCGTATAGCCCGTCCAGCAGCGACGAGATGTTCTGATCCCACTCCGGCGACGGCGCGGTGCGGGTCATCGTCTCGTTGGCGCCCTTGTAATCCCCCACCTGGACGAGCTGCGCCTTCACGCCGACCCAGCTGAGGGTGTCGGCGAGGAACATCTCCTCCATGTACATCCCGGGGAAGCTGACCGCCCCGCCGGACTGCAGCACCACCCGGTCCACGCTGGCGCCCAGCAGCAGCTCGGTCGTGCCGTAGCCCTCGGCGAACAGGTCCACCCGCTTGCCCGCCTCTCGGACCCGCGTGATCGCCGCGGACAGCTCCTCGACCTGGGTGTACCCCAGGGCCGGGTCCTTGAGGCGGATCAGCACGCCCCCGAACTCGTCATCGACCGCCAGGGTGTCCAGCGTCTCGATCAGGCCCAGCAGGGTCTGCGAGCCGCCGTCCCCCAGCCAGGTGAACCCGGACTCCATCTCCGCCGGGGAGCCCTGGATCTCCAGGACCGCCACCGAGGTCGGGGCCGCCAACGCCAGGCCGGAGCCGAGCAGCAGCGACGCCCCGGCCGCCAAGGCCTTCGACAAACCGGTCCGGCGGGCCGGCAGAACTTCCGATGCGAGCATACCTTGGGCCTCCAGCCCCACTCGGGGCCGACCATTGTAGGGATCCGGCCCCTCCGGGTTTCAGAGACCCGTCCGGCGGGCCCGCTGGCGGTTGTTCTCCAGCACGTCGCCCAGCCCCACACCCGGGCGCACGATGACCGGCCACAAGCGCCAGGCGTCCAGCACCACGTTCGAGACACCCACCACCACCAGCACCGACCCCACCGCCTGCAGCACCGTCCCGACGGTCGAGACCAGCTCCGCCGCCCCGCCCCCGACCAGGCCCGACGCCAGGTGCAGCGCGTCCCCCCCCGCCGCCACCGCGAAGCTCGCCAGCAGGGCCGACATCGACTGCCGGTCCACCCGTCCCGTCCGCACCACCACCGACCGCAGCGCCAGGGCCCGCGTGTGGACCCGCACGCCCCACACCACGATCGCCACGAACACGAACAACGCCAGACGCAGCAGCGACCGGTCCACCTCCTGCGGCCCGGGGGACAAAAACGGGGCCGGCGAGGAGCGGTCCATCCGCCCGTAAATGTTGAAATACACCAGGGTCAGCGGCACGTACGCCGCCACGCCCAAGGCCGCCCGCACGGCCGCCGCCCGCCCGACCCGCGCGTGCGGCCGGATCAACGCCACGCCCGCCCCGATGCCGGACGCCACCAGCCCCGCCGTTCCCATGAACGGCGCCAGCCCCGGCCACCAGGCCATCCCCAGCATCTCGCGACCGATCTCCGCCCCCCGCATCAGCGCCACGGCCGCCACAGCCAGCCAGACCCCCACCGCCCACGCGACCAGCCCGGTCGCCACCAGACGCGGGCGCGGGATCGGCGCCAGCTCGTCGGCCATCGGGTCGATCACCCCAAGGATCGTCGCCCGCACCGGGATGCCGCACTCCGGGCACATCTCGCGGATCGAAAGCCCGCGCAGGTTGTACCCGCACCCGATGCACAGCAGGTCGCCCGTCAGTTGGCGCGCGATGACCGGCCCGGATCCAACCGGCCGCTCCGACGAAGGCCCCGCCCTGTCCTCTGGACCCATGCCCTGACGCTCCCGCGTGCCCGCCTGCCGGGGGCCCGGACCGGAGAGCCTACCACGGGAACACGCCGCCCGCATCGCACGAACCGGCTGCGATGCGTCGCCCCGCCGGTATACTCCCCGCGATCACCCTGCCAAAGGCCGAGAACCACCCCCGACGCATGAACGAATCAGTCCGCATGTTGCGCGAGCAGGTCGCCCGGGTTTACCTGGGCGACCCCGCGGTCATCGACCATCTCATCTGCTGCCTGCTCGCGCGGGGCCACGCCCTGCTGGAGGACGTGCCCGGCGTCGGAAAAACCGTTCTCGCCTCGGCCCTGGCCCGTTCCATCGACTGCCCCTTCAACAGGGTCCAGCTCACCCCCGACATGCTCCCCGCCGACCTGCTCGGCGTGACCATCTTCGACCGCGACGGCCGGGAACTCCGCTTCCAGAAGGGCCCGATCTTCACCGGCATCCTCCTCGCCGACGAGATCAACCGCACCACCCCCCGCACCCAGTCCGCCCTGCTCGAGGCCATGAGCGACGGGTCCGTCTCCATCGACGGCAGGACCCACGCCCTGCCCCGGCCCTTCATGGTCGTGGCCACCCAGAACCCCATGGGCTTCGAGGGCACCTACCCCCTGCCCGAGAACCAGCTCGACCGCTTCCTCATGCGGATCACGCTGGGCTACCCCACCGCCGACGCCGAGCAGCGTCTGCTCGACCTCCGCCCGGCCACGACCGTCCTCGAATCCCTCAACAGCAACCTGGACGCCGAGACCATCGTCCGCATGCAGGAGTCCGTCGACCGCCTGCACATGTCCGAGAGCGTGCGCCGGTACGTGGTTTCCCTCGCCCGCGCCACCCGGGAATCCCCGGAGTTCCGCGTCGGCATCTCCCCCCGCGGCTCGCTGGCCCTCGCCCAGGCCTGCCGCGCCTGGGCCTGGATGCACGGGCGCGACCACGTCGTCCCAGAGGACGTGCTCGCCCTGCTCGGCCCCGTCTGCGCCCACCGCACCATGCCCGCCGACCCCCGCGCCCAGTCGGACCACGACCGCGCGGCGGAGCTGCTCGCCGAGGTCACCCGCTCCGTGCCCGCCCCGGTCTGAACGGCCTCGCTCTCAGTCCGCGCCCGCCATCAGTCGCTCGATCGCCTCGATCGGGTGCATCGCCACACGCCCGGTCGCGTCGAGCGTCTGGTGCCGGCACGAGGTGCCGGGCATCACCAGCCAGTCGTCCGGCCCCGCGGCCCGCACGGCCGGCAGGAGGGCCAGCTCGCCGACCCGGATCGACAGGTCGAAGGTGTCCGCGCGGTAGCCGAACGAGCCAGCCATCCCGCAGCAGCCCGCCTCGATCGCCCGCACCCGCCCAGGGGCGACCAGCTCCAACGCCCGGGCGCTCGTGCCGATGCCCCACAGCGACTTCTGGTGGCAGTGCCCGTGCAGGAGCAGCAGGCCCGGGGGCGGCCCGAACGCCGGGCTGGCCGGGTGCTCCTCCCACCGCTCCGCGATGAACTGCTCGGGCAGCACCGACCGCGCCGCCAGGCGCTGACGCTGCTCCACCGGCCGGTCGATCTTCAGGTCCAGCCAGTCGTCCTTGATCGACGCGAGGCACGAGGGCTCGGGCACGACGAAACCCGCTACGGCGTCGTTCTCGATGAACCCGCGCAGCGCGTCGAGCGTCCGCTCGGCGTCCCGGATCGCCCGGCCCAGCATGCCGGTCGAGATCGCCGCCCGGCCGAGGTCCGACACGGGCAATACCTCGACGGCGTAGCCAAACGCGCGCAGCACGCGCACGGTCGCCTCGGCCACGCCCCGGTCGTTGTGCGTCGTGAACGTGTCCGACAGCACCACGACCACCGGCGCCCCGGCCTTCGGCCACGACGCCCGACGCACCGGCCGCACGAACCGGGGCAGCGACCGCCGCGGCGCCAGCCCGAGCACCCGGTTCATCAGCCCGCGCGCGGGCCCGAACCGGTTCACCGCGTTGGCCACGCCCGGCGCCACCCCCGCGAGCCTGTTCAGCGTGTGGATCGAGCCGAAGACCCGCGCCCGCAGCGGCGCCCCCCGGCGCAGGTAGGTCTGGTGGAGGTACTCCGCCTTGAGCCGGGCCACGTCCACGTTGCTCGGGCACTCGGTCTTGCACGCCTTGCAGGACAGGCACAGGCGCAGCGTCTCCAGCGTCTCGGGATCGCCGAACACCGGATCGTCGCCCGAGCCCGGCCGGACCTGCCCGGTCATCGCCAGGCGCAGGGCGTTGCCCCGCCCGCGGGTCGCGTGCCGCTCGTCCAGCGTCGCCATGTAGGACGGGCACATCGTGCCGCCCTGCTTCTTGCGGCACACCCCGGCCCCGTTGCACATCTCCGCGGCGTGCATCAGCCCGCCCTGGTCCGCGAACAGGAACGCCGTCTCCACCTCCCCCCCGTGCAGCACCCGGTCGTGGGGACGCACGCGGGTGTTCAGCGAGATCGACCCGATCGGGCCGGGCGAGACGATGTTGCCGGGGTTGAGCAGCCCGTGCGGGTCGAAGAGCGCCTTGATCTCGCGGAACGCCCCCATCAACTCCGGGCCGAAGTAGTCCTCGAGCAGCGGCCCGCGCGCCCGGCCGTCGCCGTGCTCGCCCGACATCACCCCGCCCAGCTCCTTGGCCAGGTACGCTGCCCCCACCGCGATCCGGTGCATGCGGTCCTCGTCCTCGGGGTTCGCCAGGTCCAGCAGGGGGCGCACGTGCAGAACGCCGACCGACGCGTGGGCGTAGAACGACGCGATCGTGCCCTCCCGTTCCACCATCGCGCGGAACCGGCGTACGAACTCGCCCAGCCGCTCCGGGGGGACCGCGTTGTCCTCCACGAACCCCAGCGGCTTGCGTGAGCCCGGGATCGCGTGCAGCAGCGGCTCGCCGGCCTTGCGCAGCTTCCACGCGTCGGCCATCGAGGCCGCGTCGGTGTGCGTCTCCATCGCCGAGCCGGGCAGCAGCCCCCGCAGCCGCGCGAACCGCTCCTCGATCTCCTCGACCCCGGCCTCGGAGAAGAACTCCACGTACAGCACCGCCCGCACCGTGCCGCCCGTGGGCGAACGGGGCAGCAGCTCCACGTAGCGCCGGTACTCGGTGTTCTGCCGGGCCAGGTCGACGATCAGGTCGTCGAGCAACTCGACCGCGCTCGGCCGGAGCGAGAGGATCGGCACCACCGCGTCCGTCGCGGCCTCGACGGACTCGAAGGCCATCACCGCCAGGCCCTTGGCCCTGGGGATCGGGTGCAGCCGGAGCGTCGCCCCCAGCGTGAAGGCCAGCGTGCCCTCGGACCCGCACAGCAGTTGGGACAGGTCGAGGGCGTCGGGGTCGCCGCCGGCCGCGTCGAGCTGCGCCAGCATCACGTCCAGCTGGTAGCCCGCGCTGCGGCGCAGCGTGCGGGGGAACCGGTCGCGGATGGCCCGCTCGTGCCGGCGCACGACCTCCGCGACGCCCCGCGCCAGCCGACCCGCCACCGGGTCGGTCGCGCCCGCGCCGGCGCGGAATCCGACCCGCGTGCCGTCCCACAGGCACGCGTCGATCCCCATCACCGACTCGCTCGTGCGCCCGTACAGGATCGAGTGCGACCCCGCCGCGTTGTTACCGATGCACCCGCCGATGTTCGCGTGCCTGGCCGTCGCCGGGTCGGGCGCGAAGAACAGGCCCGTCGGCCGGATGCGGTCGTTCAGGTCGTCGACCGTCAGGCCCGGCTCGACGCGGGCCGTGCGCGACCCCTCGTCCACGCCCAGCAGGGCGTTGCACTTCGGCGCAAGGTCGACCACCACGGCGCGATTCACACCCTGGCCGGCCAGGCTCGTCCCCCCCCCACGCGGGAGCATGGGCAGCCCGCGCCGCCCGCACCAGGCGATCACCGCCGCCGCGTCCTCGACCGACTCGGGGATCACCACGCCCAGCGGCTCGACCTGGTAGATCGACGCGTCCGTCGCGTAGAGCAAACGGTCGTGCAGCCCGGTGCGCACCTCCGCCCGGGCCACCCCGCGCAGCTCTTCGAGCGGGACGCCCCCTTCGTGCGCACCGACGGGGAGCTGGGGCAGGCTGATGTTGCTCGCGGCCATGGGCACGATGCTACGCAGAAAAAGACGACGCCCGGGAGCGTTCCCGGGCGTCGCGTATCGCTTGACTGTCGCCCCGGACGGATCAGTCGTAGTAGGGCGAGATGCGGACGTTGGTGCCGTTCGTGTTGAGATCCACGTCGTAGTACTGCCACATGAACGCGTTGCGGAAGTTGAAGTTGGACAGGTTGACCACGGCGGCGAGCGGCTCCGTCCGGCGGAGGCCGTCGTCCTCGTTGGCGAAGATGTTGTCCGCCTGAGCGCGGTACTGGTGGTTCAGACCGGTGAACTGCCAGATCAGCGTCTGGGGGTCCGGACGGTTGGGCTTCTCGGTGTGTTCGTCGGCGAAAGCGACGTTGCCCGCCCACTCGGCCCGCGACCCGAACATCGCCAGAGTGACCGAGGAGGTGCCGAGCGGGGTCTTGCCGTTGAAGTTGTCCGAAGCGGTGTCCTTCAGCTCCCAGGTCCCCGACTCGTCGTTAGTCAGCTCGAACGCGGCGCCGCGGGTCGAGATCACCGGGATGACCGACGAGGTCGTGAACGACCAGTTGTTGCGACGCATGAGCAGCGGGACCATGTGGGCGTACGAGAAGCCGCCGACCCCGGGCTGGGACAGAGGCCCGCTGTCGACGCCGTTCTCGACCAGACCGTCGAGCGGGGTCGCGGCGAACCCCGGATCCCACAGCGCCTGCGCACGCTCCTCGTCCGAGCTGCCGGTCGCGGCCTTCGGCCGGTCGGCCTCGTAGCCCTCGTACTCGGCGAACTGGCCCTGCTCAACCGGGCTCCAGCAGATCTCGGTCTGGATAAGGCCCTGGTACAGGAGGATGGACACGATGTTCCGGGTCTTGTCCTTCCGGATCACGTTGGTCATGTTCGAGCCGTTGAGCGTCTTGTTGTTCCGGTCGAGGCGGCTGGGGATCGGATAGTTGTCCCCGTTGCTCACGCCGAACACGTTGAGCGCCTGAACGATGGACCGGACCTGGGTCTGGTCCTTCAACTCGTTGGCGGTCCGCTTGGCCTTGCCGATGGCGGGCAGCAGGATGCCGATGAGCAGCGCGATGATCGCGATGACCACCAGCAGCTCGATGAGGGTGAACGCACGATTCTTCTTCATGATTCCGACTCCTTTGCCCGAGCCTCCAGGCTTCCGGGCGTTCGGGCCCTCCGGGCCCATTGACCGTTGATGCCGACCGTCCAACGCCGGACGATGGCGGACCGCCCGGCAGGGCCGGGCGCAGCATCGGGATGTCGGGCAACGGTCGGAGTCAGGAATCACGAAGGGGCCAGAGCCCCGAATCAGTGCGGATATGGCATTTCGTCCGCCGTTGCTCCACCCAAGCATACCACGATAGGGTTCGACGGACCATCCGCACGCCCGCCCGCCCCGGTTGCAGGCCCGCACCCCTCCCCGACGCACGGAGCACCCCCATGCCGACCACCCCGACCGCTCGCCTCGCCGAACTGGGGATATCCCTCCCCCCTGCACCCGCGGCGGTGGCCTCCTACGTCCCCGTCCGGATCACCGGCGATCAGGCCTTCGTCAGCGGCCAACTGCCCTTCGGCCCCGACCGGAAGCTCGCCCGCACCGGGCCCGTCCCGTCCCGCGTCGGCCCGGAGGACGCCAAGGCCGACGCCCGCCAGTGCGCGATCAACGCCCTCGCCTGCCTCCGGGAGGCCCTGGGGTCCCTGGACCGGGTCCGGGGGGTCGTCAAGGTCGGCGTCTTCGTGGCTTCCGACGCCGGCTTCGGGGGCCAGCCGGGCATCGCCAACGGGGCCAGCGACCTGCTGGTGGAGGTCTTCGGCGAGGCCGGGCGCCACGCCCGGGCCGCCGTGGGCGTCGCCGCCCTGCCGCTGGACGCCCCGGTCGAGGTCGAGTTCGTCTTCGAGATCGCTCCGGCCTGAACCCGCCGGAAAGGCCTCAGCCGAAGGCCTTCTTGTAGTCCGCCAAGAACTTCTCGATCCCGATGTCCGTCAGCGGGTGGCTCATCAGCTGCTTGATGACCGCCAGGGGCACCGTGGCCACGTCGGCCCCGACGAGGGCGCAGTCGAGCATGTGCTTGGGGTGACGGATCGACGCGGCGAGGATCTTCGTCTTGTACCCGTAGTTGTCGTAGATCTGGCGGGTACGCTGGATCAGGTCCATCCCGTCCTCGCCCACGTCGTCCAGCCGCCCGATGAACGGCGAGACCAGGAAGGCCCCCGCCTTGGCCACCATCATGGCCTGCAGCGGCTGGAAGCACAGGGTCATGTTCGTCCGGATCCCCTCGTCGCTCAACGCCTTGCAGGCCTTCAGGCCGTCGACCGTGCTGGGCAGCTTGACGACGATGTTGTCCGCGATCTTCGCCCGCTCCCGCCCCTCGGCGATCATCGCGTTGGCCTCGATCGCGATCACCTCGGCGGACACGGGGCCGGAGACGATCTCGCAGATCTCCGCGAGGCGCTTGCCGTAGTCGATCCCCTCCTTGGCGATCAGCGACGGGTTGGTGGTCACCCCGTCGAGCACCCCCAGGTCGTGGGCCTGGCGGATCTCGTCGAGGTTCGCGGTGTCGATGTACAGCTCCACGGGCGTCTCCGGGCGGTGTTCGGGGAAAGTCGCGAGAAACGGGCCAACTCTAGCGTCCGGCGCCCGGCGTCAAGCCCGCGCGCGGGCCGTTTCAGGCGTTCGACGCAGCCGGGGCCTCGGACCGGGCCCGCCGGGCCAGCATCTCGACCAGCGCCCGACGCATGATCTTGCCCGTCGGGTTCCGCGGCAGGGCCTCGACCACCTCGACCCGGCGCGGCACCTTGTACCCCGCCAGCCGCTCCCGGCACCAGGCCCGCAGTGCGTCCGGGTCCGGCGTGCGCCCCGGCTCCGCCTCGACGAAGGCCACCACCGCCTCGCCTCGGACGCCGTCCGGCTCGCCCACCACGCCGGCCGCGAACACGTCGGGGTGCGCGTCGAGCACTTCCTCGACCTCGCGCGGGAACACGTTCTCGCCCCCGACGATGATCATCTCCTTGATGCGCCCGGTGATCCAGAGGAACCCGCGCTCGTCCACGCGGGCCATGTCGCCCGTGCGGAGGAAGCCCCGCTCGTCGAACGCCGCCGCCGTTTCCTCCGGGCGGTTGAGGTAGCCCTTCATCACGTTCGGGCCCGACAGGCGCAGCTCGCCGTCCACGCCCGGGGGCAGGTCCCGCCCGGTGCGCTCGTCGACGATGCGCTGGACGACGCCCGGCAGCGGACGGCCCACCGAGCCCGGGGCGTCCTCGCCCGGCAGGCGCACGTGCGTCACCGGGGCGGTCTCGGTCATCCCGAAGCCCTCGTGGATCTCCACGCCGAACCGCTCGCGGAACGCCGCCGCGATCGACCCGGGCAGCGGCTCGCCGCCCGAGAGCGCGATCCGCAGGCTGGAGAAGTCCTCCGGCCGGGCGTCCTTGACCGTCAGCAGGGCGTTGTACATGGACGGGATGCCCATGAACACCGTCGGCCGGTGCTGGCGGAACAGCTCCACGATCCGACCCGGCACGAACCTGGCGCTGAAAACGCCCCGGCACCCGCGGAACAGCGGGACGCAGGTCAACGCCGTGAGCCCGAAGCTATGGAACTGGGGCAGCACGCCCAACATCACGTCCGACCGCGTGAAGTGCACGTGCCGACGCACCTGCGCCACGTTGGCCGCCAGGTTCCCGTGGGTGAGCATCACGCCCTTCGGCCGCCCGCTCGTCCCGGACGTGTACAGCACCACCGCCAGGTCGTCCTCGGACGCCCCGCGCGGCCAGCGGGGCGTGGGCAGCGACTTGAAATCCACGTCCTCGATCCACACCACCCGCGGGGCCCGGGGCGTGATCTTGAGCTGCTCGCAGAGCTGGCGGGAGGCGATCACCAGGTCCGCCCCGCAGTCCGCGATCACGTACCGCAGCTCCTCGTCCTTGAGCAGGTAGTTCAGCGGCACGAGGGTCCGCCCGGCGAACCACACGCCCGACGCGACCCCCGCGAAGGCCCCGCAGGTCGGCAGCATGACCCCCACCCTGGGCGACGATGACCGGGCCTCGATCAGGTCCGCCACGTGCAACGCGATCGCCAGCAGGTCCACGCCGCGGTACGACCGCCGGTCGTCCACCAGCATCTCGCGCCCGAACGAGCGCACCATCGATCCCAGAGCACGCCACGCCAGCACAGCAGCCCTCCCGCGACCGGACCCGCCAAGCCTACCCGGAACGGCCCGGGCACGCAGGCCCGCTCAGAGCCCCGCGTCCGGGTAGGGCCAGACCTCCAGCCCGTGCGGCGCGTTCCGCACGTCGTGCGTGACCGTGACCGTCCGCAGCGCCCGGCCCGTCGCCGGGTCGAACGCGGTGACCGAGCCCGGCGAGTGCCCGGCGACCAGCACCCCGCTCGCCCGGTCCACGCACAGCCCCCGCGCGAAACCCGGCCGGGCGAAGTCGCCCGGCACCGTGCCCGCCCCGTCCGCCTCGACGTGCGGGATGGGCATCCGCCGGATCACATCGCCCCGGACGCCCGCGATCACCACGGCGTTCTCGCCCGTCGAGTTGTACACGACCCGCCCGTCCTCCACCCGGCAGTTGTGCGTCATCGCCGGCACCACCGCCGCGGGACGCACCGCGCCGGTGTCGGGGTCCAGCAGGCAGGCCGCCGTGAACCGCAGGCCGCTGAACAGCACGCCCTGCGGCGAGCAGAACGCCTGGTTGATGTGCAGCCGGTCCGCCTTGGGGGGCAGGCCCTCGGGGTCCTCCGGGTCGAACGCCGTGGCCTCCAGCGCCGCGACCGGGCGCCCCTCCACCGTCCGCGTGACCGCGCCGACGTGCCAGGCGCGGTCGAAACGCTCCGCCGCCGGGTCGAACCGCAGCAGGGCGTCGAAGCTGGTCGAGGTGAGCCAGACGCGGCCCCGGCCGTCCTCGCTGATCTCGTGGCAGTGGTGCAGGGCGGGGCAGCGGTACGAGCGGCGGATCTGGAAGGAGCGGTCGAAGACGAACAGCTCGTCCGACGCCGCGATCCAGATCTCGTCCCCACGGAACACGATGCCCCGCAGGCCGCGCCCCATCCCCCGGCCTTCCCAGTCGATGTCCACCCGGTTCCAGTCGAGCACCTTGCGGTGGCGCCCGGACTCCAGGTCGATCAGGTAGGCCCCGCCGTGCGCGTCGCCCTGGCGCGCCGAGCGGATCACGTCGGTCATCAGCACGATCGGCAGCGTCACGAGCCGTCCCCGCAAGCGGGCCGGGCCCGCGGTCCGTCGGAACCCCGGCCCGCGGCCGGGGGCCCCATTGAAGGCGTCAAACGCCCTCGGCGATGACGGACGCGACGGCGTGGTCGCGGGTGTGGGTCAGGGAGACGTGCCAGCGGGCGATGGCGCGTTCCGCCGCGATCCGCGCCGCCACCCCCGTGACCACCAGACGCGGTGCCCCGGAGGCCTCCCGCTCGACGGCCACGTCGGTCCAGCCGACGCCCTGCGCCCAGCCGGTGCCCAGGGCCTTGAGCGCCGCCTCCTTGGCGGCGAACCGGGCGGCGAGGTGCTCGACGCGGCGCGGGCCGTCCCCCGCGTCGGCGACCTCCCGGGGCGTGAAGCACCGGTCGAGGAAGCGCTCGCCGTGCTCGGCGAGCATGGCCTCGATGCGGGCCACCTCGGTCAGGTCGATCCCGTGCCCGACGATCGCCACTCAGTCGCCTTTCTTGGCGCCCGCCTTGGCCGGCTTGGAGGCGCCCGCCTTCGGCTTGCTCGCGGCGTCGGAGGACTTGCCGGCGTCCTTGGACGCAGAGTCGGACGCGGGCTTGGCCGCCTCGGCGTCGGCCTTGGCGGCCTTCTTGTACGACTCGCTGCGGTAGTCCGTCTCGTAGAACCCGCCGCCCTTGAACATGACGGCCGAGCCGGTGCCGATCAAACGCTCAAGCCGCGCCTTGGAGCACGACGGGCACTTCTTGAGCGGCGCCGCCGTGATCGACTGGAACTCCTCGAACTCGTGACCGCAGCCCTTGCAGCGGTACTCGTACGTCGGCATTCACGCACCCTCCGTGGCCTCGGGGGCCACACCGACCTTCGCCGGGCGGACCACGCGGTCGCCCAGCTTGTACCCGGTGCTCAGCACGAACGAGATGCGCCCGGGGTCGACGCCCTCGGCCGGCTGCTGCATCATCGCCTCGTGGTCCCCCGGGTTGAACTCGTCGCCGATCGCCGGGCGGATCTGGGCCACGCCGTACCCACCCAGCACGCGCAGGAACTCGTCGCGGATCATGCCCACGCCGGTCAGCACGGACTCGGCCGTGGCCTTCGCGGCGTCCTGCGACATCGCCATCTCGAACTGGTCGATCAGCGGGATCAGGGCGCTGACCACGCCGCGGACCGCCATCTCGCGGGCCTCGCGCTCGTTGTTCGCGGCCCGGCGCTGGTAGTTCTGGTGGTCCGCCACCGCGCGCAGCAGCATCTCGTGGTGCCGGTCGCGCTGGGCGACCGTGTCCAGGAGCGCCCCGACGATCTCCTCGGCCTCCGGCGGGAACTCCAGCTCCCCGGACGCGGCCATCTGGCGGATCGTCTCGTACCGCTCCGCCGCGCCCGCGTCGGTCCCGGCGGCGTCCGCCCCCGGCGCGTGGGGCCGGGCCTCCGCGCCCTCGGGCCGGACGTCGCGTTGCTCGTGTTCCGTGCTGCTGCTCATGTCGTTTCCTTGACGCCGGACGCGGCCGGCCTTCCCGTCAGCCCCCCAACCGGTCCGTGATCTTCTTCCAGAACCCGGCCGACTCCGGGTTCACGCTCTTGTCCTCGGTCGCGGCGTACTCGCGCAGCAGGGCCTCCTGTTTGGCGCTGAGCTTCTTGGGCGTCTCGATCTTCACCACGACCACCAGGTCCCCCCGCTGGCCCGACCGCAGGTTGGGCAGGCCCGCGCCCGCCAGGCGGTACAGGTCGCCGTACTGCGTGCCCTTGCGGATCTCCAGCGCCCGCTTGCCGTCCAGCGTGGGCACCTCGACCGATGCCCCCAGCGTCGCCTGCGTGAAGGAGATGGGCATCTCCATCAGCAGGTTGTCCCCGTCGCGCTCGAACAGGTCGTGCGGCTTGACGCGGACCACCACGTGCAGGTCGCCCCGCACGCCCTCCCCGCCCGGCGAGCGGTCCGGCGAGGGCGGCTCGCCCTCCCCGGGCACGCGCACCGCCTGGCCGTCGTGGATGCCCGCCGGGATCTTGACGCTCAGCCGACGCGACCGGCCGACCCGCCCGCGCCCGTGGCACGACGGGCACCGCTCCTTGATCACCGTCCCCCGCCCGCGGCAGATGGGGCAGGCCGTGTCCATTCGGAACATGCCCCCCAGGCCGGCCTGCTGCACCTTGCCCTGCCCGGCGCAGGTGGCGCAGGTCTCGGGACGCGTGCCCGGCTTGGCCCCGCTGCCCGAGCAGGTGTCGCACACGTCCATCCGGGTGAACTCGACGTCCCGCGACGCGCCCTTGAGCACGTCGTCGAGGGTCAGCGTCACCTCGGTCTCCAGGTCGTAGCCCCGCGCCGGCCCGCGCGGGCCGGCCCGGCCCCCGCCCCCGAACCCGCCGCCGCCGAAAATGTCGTTGAACATCGAGAAAATGTCCTCGACGTTCATGCGGCTGAAATCGTGGCCCGCGGCCCCACGCCCGCGCAGGCCCTCGTGGCCGTACTGGTCGTAGATCTTCTTCTTGGACTCGTCCGAGAGGACCTCGTAGGCCTCGGCCGCCTCCTTGAACTTGACCTCGGCCTCCTTGTCGTCCGGGTTGCGGTCCGGGTGGTGCTTCATCGCCAGGCGGCGGTAGGCGCGTTTGATGTCCTCGGCGCTCGCGGTGCGCTCCACGCCGAGGATCTCGTAGTAATCGCGTGTCGTGGGCATGAATCGGGCCCCCTCCGTTTCCGGCGAGGGCCCCGGGTATCTAGGGAACGCCACGGCGTGGCGCACCGCGTCAGACCACCGCGCCTGCCACCGGCTCGGTCTCTTCCTTCAGGTCCGTCAGCATGACGTCGGTGGTCAGCATCAGGCCGGCCACGGAGGCGGCGTTGACCACCGCGCTCTTGGCGACCAGCGCGGGGTCGATGATGCCCTCGGCCACCAGGTCCACGTACTCGCCGGTCGCGGCGTTCAGGCCCATCGGGCCGGACTCCTCGAGCACGGTCTCGACCGCCAGGTCGCCGTCGTAGCCGGCGTTGGTGGCGATCTGCCAGGCCGGGGCCGTCAGCGCCCGGGCCACGATCTCGTAGCCGAAACGCTCGTCGCCCTTGGCCTTCTTGGCCGCGTTCTCGACCGCGTTGATGCAGCGGAGCAGCGCCACGCCGCCGCCGGGCACGAAGCCCTCCTTGGCGGCCGCGCGGGTCGCGTGCAGGGCGTCGTCAACGAGGTCCTTGGTGGCCTTCATCGCCTGCTCGGTCGCCCCGCCGACGCTGATGATGGCCACGCCGCCGGTCAGCTTGGCGTGACGCTCCATCAGCTTCTCGCGGTCGTAGTCGCTGGTGGACTTGTCGTGCTGGGCCTTGATCTGGGCGGCCCGGGCCTCGATGTCCTTCTTCTTGCCGGCGCCCTGGATGATCGTGGTCGAGTCCTTGTTGATCACGATCTTCTTGGCGCTGCCCAGCTCCTTGAGCTCGATGGACTCGAGGCTGCGCCCCAGGTCCTCGGCGAAGTAGGTGCCGCCCGTCAGGATCGCGATGTCCTGCAGCATGGCCTTGCGCCGGTCGCCGAAGCCGGGGGCCTTGACGGCCGCGACGTTCAGCGTGCCGCGGAGGCGGTTGACGACCAGGGCCGCCAGGGCCTCGTTCTCGACGTCCTCGGCGATGATCAACAGCGGCTTGCCGCCCGTGGCGACCTTGTTCAGCAGGGGCAGCAGGTCGGTCAGGTTGGCGATCTTCTTCTCGTGGATGAGGATCAGGGCGTCCTCGAGGACCGCCTCGCCGGTCTTGGGGTCGGTCATGAAGTAGGGGGACAGGTAGCCCTTGTCGAACTGCATGCCCTCCACGTACTCCAGGGTGGTCTCGTTGGACTTGCCGTCCTCCACCTCCACCACGCCGTCGGCCCCGACCTTGGCGATCGCCTCGGCGATCAGCTCGCCGATCGACTCGTCGTGGTTGGCGCTGACGGTGGCGACCTTGCGGTAGTCGGCCTTGCCCTTGCAGGGGACGGCCATCTTGTCGATGGCCTCGCTGACGACCTGGGCGGCGGCGTTGATGCCCCGCTGCACGTGCACCGGGTTGGCGCCCGAGGCGACCACCTTCAGGCCCTCGGTGAAGATGGCCTGGGCCAGGACCGTCGCGGAGGTCGTGCCGTCGCCGGCCTTGTCCGCGGTCTTCTTGGCCACCTGGTAGACCATCTTGGCGCCCATGGACTCGAACCGCTCGGGCAGCTCGATCTCCTTGGCCACCGTCACGCCGTCCTTGGTCACGTGCGGACCGCCGAACGACTTCTCGATCACCACGTGGCGACCCGCCGGCCCCATCGTGCACTTGACGGCGTCGGCGAGCTTGTCGACGCCCCGCTTCATCGCGAGGAGCGCTTTGTCCTCGAACATGATCTGCTTGCTTGCCATGCGTTCACTCCTTCGGAGTTCACTGGGATCAGCCATCAGCCATCAGGGCTTCGCTGTCACAGCTTCTTTTCGATGCTCCGGAGCAGCCCCGCGAGGACCCGCCCGGTGTCTCTGAGTAACTCGTCCACTGGTTCGAAGACCTCATCACCCACGAAGCCGAGTTCGCGGGCGATGCACATCTGGGTTTCGACCTCGAAGATCGAACCCCGGGCCATGCGTAGGAATCGGGCGTAGTCCGAGGTCGTCCCCCGTCCCCAGCCCTCAGCGATGTTCGACGCGACCGATACCGCGGCACGCCGGATCTGGCTCGTCAGTCCGAAGCGCTCCTCCTGGGGGAACTGTTCGCTCGCCCGATAGATGAACCTCGTGAGCCGGATCGCCAGCTTCCAAGCTTCAAGATCTCGATATGACTCGATGATTTGCTGCATGAAAGCTGATGGCTGATCCCTGATCCCTTCTTACCCGACGACCCCCAGAATCTCGGACTCCCGCAGGATCAGGTGGTCCACGTCCTCGATCTCGACCTCCGTGCCGGCGTACTTGCCGTACACGACCGTGTCGCCCACCTGGACGCTCAGGGGCGCGATCGTCCCGTTGTCCAGCCGCTTGCCCGACCCGACCGCGACGACCTTGCCCTGCACCGGCTTCTCGGCGCTCGACTCGGGCAGGTACAGCCCCGACGCCGTCTGCTTCGAGGGCTCGATGGGGCGGACGAGGATCCGGTCTTCAAGAGGGATGACTGCCATTGATGTGTTCTCCGATTCGCGTCGTGGCGCGAAGTTCTCGTGTGCGTTCGATCAGAAGCCCATGCCGCCCATGCCGCCCATACCACCCATGCCGCCCATCCCGCCGCCGGGCGCTGGCGCCGCGGACTTCGGCTCGGGCTTCTCGGTGACGATGCAGTCCGCGGCCAGCAGCACCGCCGCCACCGAGCCCGCGTTCTGCAGGGCGCTGCGGTCCACCTTCGCCGGCGTGATCACGCCCGCCTTGAGCAGGTCCTCGTAGGTGTCCGTCAGGGCGTTGTAGCCGAACGAGTCGTTCTCCGACGCGGCGACCTTGGCCACCACGACCGAGCCCTTGGCCCCCGCGTTGTCCGCGATGGTCATCGTCGGCACCGCCAGGGCCTTGTACACAACGTTCAGGCCCGCGGCGAAGTCGTACCGCACCTGGCCGACATCCTGCGAGGTCACCTCGGTGTCCTTGCCGAACACCGCCGCCCACTCCTTGGTCGCCTCGATCGCGCGGCGGGCCCGGATGAACGACACGCCGCCGCCGGGCACGATGCCCTCGGCCACCGCCGCCCGCGTCGCGTGCAGGGCGTCCTCGACCCGGGCCTTCTTCTCCTTCAGCTCCGCCTCGGAGGCCGCGCCGACGCTGATCTGCGCCACGCCCCCCGCCAGCTTCGCCAGCCGCTCCTGCAGCTTCTCGCGGTCGTAGTCGCTGGTCGACGACTCGATCTCGCGCCGGATCTGCTCGATGCGGGCCTGGATCTCCTTGGTCTCGCCGGCGCCCTCGATGATCGTGGTCGTGTCGGCGGTGATCTCGATCTTCTTCGCCAGGCCGAGCTGCGACAGCTCCACCCGGTCCAGCTCGACGCCCAGGTCCTTCATGAACGCCGTGCCGCCGGTCAGCACCGCGATGTCCTGCAGCATGGCCTTGCGCCGGTCGCCGTAGCCCGGGGCCTTGACCGCCGCGACCTGCAGCGTGCCGCGCAGCTTGTTGATCACCAGCGTGCTCAGGGCCTCGCCGGTCACGTCCTCGGCGATGATCAGCAGGGGCTTCTTGGCCGCCATCACCTTCTCGAGCAGCGGCACGAGCTTGGCGATGTTGTCGATCTTGTCCTCGTGGACGAGCACGAGGCACTTCTCCAGCTCGACCTTCATCTCGTCCGGGTTGGTCACGAAGTTCGCCGACAGGTACCCCCGGTCGAACTGCATGCCCTCGACGACCGTCACCTCGGTCTCCAGGCTCTTGCCCTCCTCGACCGTGATCACCCCGTCCTTGCCGACCTTCTCGAACGCGTCGGCCATGATCTTGCCGATCGTCGGGTCGTTGTTGGCCGAGATCGTCGCGACCGACTCGATGTCCTTCCGCCCCTCGATCGGGCGGGCCATCGAGTCGATGTGCTTCGTGACGACCTCGACGCCCTTGCGCATGCCCCGGACCAGCGCGTTCGCGTCGACCCCGGCCGCGATGTACCGAAGCCCCTCGCGGAACAGCGCCTCGGCCAGCACCGTCGCCGTCGTCGTCCCGTCGCCCGCGTCGTCGGAGGTCTTGCTCGCCGCCTCCTTGACGAGCAGGGCGCCCATGTTCTCCGCCTTGTCGGCCAGCTCGACCTCCTCGGCCACGGTCACCCCGTCCTTGGTGACGGTCGGCCCGCCCCAGGACTTGTCGATCACCGCGTTCCGCCCGCGCGGCCCGAGGGTGGCCTTCACGGCCTTGGCGAGCTTCTCCACGCCGGCGAGGAGGGCCTGGCGTGCCTCCAGGTCGAAGGTCAGTTCTTTCGTGGCCATCTGCGTCTGCTCCTGGCTCGCCGCCCAGCGAGCCGGGCGGGGAGGTTGCGTGTCGCGAAGAGAGGCCCGCCGGCACGGACAGCCGGGCGGGCGGGCGTGGCTCACAGGCAAGGGGCGTGCCAACGCCGCCGGGCGAGCCCGGGGCGGGGAATGAGCCGGCGGACGGGCGGAGCGGCTGCCGGGCGTCCGGGGGCGGACGCCGCCCCCTGCCATTGTGACAGCCGGGACGGGCCGGGGCGGCTCGGGCGGAGCGGAATCGCTCGTGCGAGGGCGCCGGGAACGCCGCGAGCGGGCGCCAACCGCCGCACGCCCCTCCCCGCCGGCCCGCCGCCTCCCCCCGGCTATCATCCGCCCCCATGTCCCCGAGCGAGAGCGCGATGGCCCTGCTTCCCCTCACCCCCACCCTGGGCGACACCAACCTCTCGAGCTACGTCCCGATCATGCTCATGATCGGCGCCGCGCTCACCTTCGCGATCGGCAACGTCGTCCTGACCCTGCTCATCGGCCCGCGCCGCCAGGGCGAGCGCAAGGGCCTCCCGTACGAGTCCGGCATGAACCCGGTCGGCACCGCCCGCAAGCGGTTCAATGTCCGGTTCTACCTCGTCGCGATGGTCTTCCTCGTCTTCGACGTCGAGGTCGTCTTCCTCTACCCCTGGGGCGTCATCTTCAGCAACCTCGACCCCCGCACCCCCGTCGGGGCCGAGTACCTCTTCCGAATCCTCTTCTTCCTCTTCACCACCGTCGTCGCCTACCTCTACGGCTACCGCAAGGGCGTCTTCCGGTTCGACTGAGCGCGGACGGGAACCGGGATCCGGGATTCGGCAACCGGCAACCGGAAGAGCCGCGAGCGCCAGCGAGCGTCCGACGCCCATTCGTCCCCGGACCCCCGGCTCCCCCCCCGGTTGCCGGTTGCCGGTTCCCGGCTGCCCCCTCCCGCCCCCTCCCGCCCCCTCCCCA
>CAYXFA010000047.1:0-22971 GCA_964464165.1 uncultured Phycisphaeraceae bacterium
AGGCGGTCGGTCCAATCGCGACACTTGATGCCACAGCCCCCTCTTCTTCACTCGCTTGGCCGGAAGCGGGCGAAACGGCATCATGCTGTTCGGGAACCGCGAAGAGGGCACGGTACCGCTCGGGATCGGTCTCGCTCGGCCCCCACGCCAGACGGGCCGTCTCGCCGAGTGAGTCCAGGTCGATGCCCATCGCCCGCAGCGCGAAGAAGTTCACTTCCTTCAACGCGGGCAGATGCACGCCGGGGTGCTGGCGAAGCATGTAGTAAAGAGAGGTCGTTCCGCACCGAGGGGCGCCGATGACAAGGAATGTCGGCCACTTCGGTTCGCCGGGCACAGGCATCAATGCTGACCCTTTGCCAGCCTGCGTTGCACGGACTGCCGGGCACGAACGCCCAGGGAAGTCTTGAGCACCGGCCCCATGACGACCTGGGCCACGGGCGCCCGCCACACGCTGCGGCACACCTTGTAAGCCATTGTCTCGCTCGGCCACGCCACCGCATCGGCACGGGTCTGCTCGGCCAGGTCGGGGCGGACCACGCCGTCCCACCGCTCGTGGAACAGCCGTCGGTTGGCGGTGTCGGTCTCGAACCGGCCCGGGGACGACCCGCCGTGGTGCCCGATGACCGACGCCCCGGTGCAGACCACCGCCCGGCCCAGCTCGCGGGATCGGAAGCAGTATTCGAGATCCTCGTAGCCGGTGCGATAGGACTCGTCCAGCCCGCCCAGCCTGCGGAACAGGTCGGCGGGCGTCACGCAACACGCCGCGATCACCGCTTGCAGCTCGCGCGGGCGGCGGGCGTGGGTCAGGCCTTCCAGGTCCATGCCCTCGTACAGCCTCCGGTCACGGTGCTGCTCGTCGAAGACCACGCCCGCGTGGTTCACCGTGGTCGAGCCGGGCACCGTGTGCCAGTTGGCCACCACGCCCACGCTCGGCTCGGCCGCCAGTTCGAGCATGGGCTCCAGCCAGCCCGGCGTGAGCACCGTGTCGTTGTTCAGCAGCACCAGGAACCGCCCCGTGGCCCGGGCCGCCATCGCGTTGTTGTTCTTGGCGAACGATCCCCGGGATTCACCCCGGATCACGGCCACGCGGTGCTTCTGGGTCGCCAGGTAGGCCGGCGTGGCGTCGGTCGAGCGGTCGTCGTAGACGAACACCTCGACCGCCAGCCCTTCCGGCAGCGTCGCGAACAGCGAGTCCAGGCAGGCCCGGGTCAACGCCACGCGGTTGAAGACCGGGATGAGGATGGACACGTCCGTACGCAAAGCCGGGACCTCTGGGGCGTGGCGGAGTGTAGGGACGAACCCTCCGTCGGAGCCCGGCGGGCTCAGCGGCGCATCTTCACGCCCGAGAACCGCCGACCCGGGGCTGCTTCCTCAGGCGCCCGCCCCCCTGACCGATCCCACGCGCATGCTCGCCCCGACCGACGCCCCGCCCTTGGAGCCCTGGCATCTCGCCCGCATCGCCGCGGCGTCGCGGGATCTGGCCAAGGTCCGACGCTGCGAGCGGATCGCCGGCCTGAGCGGGACAACCACCCTGCTCGCCGGGCTGGCGAGCCTGCCATTCGTCCTCGGCTCTGGCGTCGGGATGGCCCTGTGCGTGGCCTTGGTCGTGCTGGGCTGGCGGGAACGGTCGTTCCGGGCCGGGCTCCGGGCGATCGAGCCGCTGGTGTGCCGGCGTTTGGCGGGGAACCAGGCCGCCCTCGGGGTGGCTCTGGCCGCGTACGGGGCGATCAACCTCGTCCGCGGCCCGGCGTCCGCGGCGGACCTCACAGGGGGACAACTCGCCAGCTCGCCCGAACTCGCGGCCGCGGCGGAGGGGGTCGTCCGGCTGGCCCACGCCGGGCTGTACGGGGGGCTGGTCATCGTCGCGCTGGTCGTGCAGGGCGCCCAGGCGGCCTACTACGCGCGGGTGGGCCGGGCCATGCGCCGGGCCTACGCGAACCACCCGATGTGGGTGATGCGGATCCACCGGGCGGCCTGGTCCGGCGTGTCCACCCCCGGAACGGCCGAGGTCGAAGCGCCCGGACCCGCCCCGCTTTCCGCCGCGGCGTGACCGCCCCGGGCCGGGCAACGGCCGGAGCACGCCCGCAACTTCCCGAGGCCCGGACCGGTCCAAGGGGGTCCCCGGCAGTTATGCTTGCCGGGAACTCACCACGGAGCCGCGCATGCGTCATCGGTCTTGGGGGGCATCACTGTTCATGGGCGGGCTCACGCTCGCCTTGGCCGCGTGCACGGGTTCGCCCAAGGCGGGCAAGGAGCCGCGGGTCGAGCCGGGTCACTACCTGGCGGACTTCGACGCGGCGTGGGAGCTGGTGCGTGATACGCACTACGACCCGGAGACGAACGGGGTCGACTGGGAGGCGGTCCGCGACGAGCTGCGCCCCCGGGCCGAGCGTGCCGCGACCCGCACGGAGAGCCGGGCGATCATCCAGCGGATGCTCAACCGGCTCGGGCAGAGCCACTTCGGCCTGATCCCCTCGGAGATCGAACGCCGGACCCGCGTCGCCTCGGGCGGCGATTCGTCGGGGTCGGGGAGTTCATCTTCTCCCGCGGAGGTCCCCGCCGGCTCGGACGGCAACGCCACGCCCGGCTTCGAACTGCGGATCGCCGACGGCCGGGCGCTGGTGACCGGCGTGCGGGCGGACGGGCCCGCGGCCCGCGCGGGCGTCCGGATGGGCTGGGCCCTGACCGGCGTGGACGGCGTCGAGGTGGAGCCGATCATCGAATCGATGTCCGAGTCGCTCGGCGAGTCGGGCGCCCCGATGTACGTGTGGCAGGCGGTCTCCCACCTGCTGCAGGGCGCGCCGGGCACCAGCGTCGACCTGCGGTTCCTCGACGAGAACGACGAGCCCGTCCAGCTGGGCGTCTCCCGGGTCGACCCGCCCGGGCAGATGGTCAAGTTCGGCAACCTCCCGGCGATGAGCACCCACCTGGAGCACCGCTGGCTGACCCCCGAGGAGACGGGCGACCCCGACGCCCGCGTCGGGTACATCGCGTTCAACATCTTCATGATCCCCATCGTGGCCCAGTTCGAGCGGGCGATGGTCGAGCTGCGCGACGCGGACGGGATCGTGATCGACCTGCGCGGCAACCCCGGCGGCGTGGGCGCGATGGCCGGCGCGCTGGCCCGGTTCTTCGTGACCGAGAAGCAGCGCCTGGGCACGATGTACATGCGCGGAGCCGAGCTGCAGTTCAACGCCGAGCCCGTGGTCGTCACCTCGGCCGGCGAACGCCTCTCGCCCTTCACCGGCCCCCTGGCCCTTGTGATCGACGGCACCAGCGCGAGCACCAGCGAGGTGTTCGCCGGCGGGCTGCGGGCCATCGGGCGCGCCCGGACGTTCGGCGAGCCGAGCGCGGGCATGGCGTTGCCGGCGGCGATGAGCCGCCTGCCGTCGGGCGACGTGCTGCTGCACGCCATCGCGGACTATCTCAACTCCGACGGGACGCGCCTCGAAGGCGATGGCGTCCCGACGGACCACCCGGTACCTGTCCGGCGGGCCGACCTGCTGGACGGCGTGGATGCGCCCCTGCGTGAGGCGGCGCGTTGGATCGTGAACCAGTCGGCCGGCGCCAGCGGCGGCCCTGCCGCACGCAACTGATCAACGGAGGACAGGAACATGAAACGCAACGCAACGGGCCTGTGCGCCGCCCTGCTGGCCACCGTCGGGCTGGCCGCCATGGCCCCCGCCTACGCCGGGCTCTCGCAGCCGGCCGTGGCCGCGAGCCAGCCGGAGAACGCGGAGAAGAAGCACGACGAGAAGGCCCTGAAGGTCATCGACGAGTACGTCGAGAAGATCGGCGGGCGTGACCTGATCATGTCGATCAAGTCGATGCACACCGTGGGCACGCTGTCCATCCCCATGGCCGGCATGACGGGCAAGCTCGAGATGTTCGCCGCCCAGCCCGGCCGGATGGCCAGCGTGATGGAGCTGCCCGGCCTGGGCAAGATCGAGAGCGGCTACGACGGCGAGTACGGCTGGAGCACCGACCCGATGTCGGGCCCCCGCCTGATGTCCGAAGAGGAAATCGCCGACCTGAGCGACCAGATGGACCCCAACTCGGCCGCCAAGCACCGCGAGGTCTATAAGGTCATCGAGCACGCCGGCGAGGTCGAGTTCCAGGGCCAGAAGGCCCACAAGATCCGCCTGGTGCGCAAGAACGGGCGCGAGTCGTTCGAGTACTACTCGATGGACAGCGGGCTGCTGATCGGCCAGGAGATGATCCAGGCCTCCCAGATGGGCGACATCAAGGTCGTCGCGGTCATGTCGGACTACAAGGAGTTCGACGGCATGAAGCTGCCGACCAAGATCACCCAGAAGGTCGGGCCGCAGGAGATGGTCATGACCATCAGCGAGGTCAGCCTCAACAAGGTCGACGACAAGGTGTTCAAGCGTCCGCCCGCGGTCGAGGCGCTCGTGAAGGCCGCCAAGGAAGGCTGAACCAGGCCGTTCCACGCCCGGCTTCCCGGACAACACAACGGCTCGGCCCACAGGGCCGAGCCGTTTTTCATGCGCGGTCCGGGCGGGTCAGGAGATCTCGAGGATCTCGAAGCGCTTGACGCCGCGGGGGGCGTTGACGCGGACGATCTCGCCGACGCGGGCTTTCATGAGGGCCTCGCCCATCGGGCTGTGGGCGGTGACCTCCACCACGTCGGGGGTCTGGGCGCCCGAGGTCTCGCCGACGAGCCGGTAGACCTCGACCTCGTCGTCCCCGACCTCGCGGAGCTTGATGGTCGAGCCGATGAAGGCCACGCCGTCGGCCGTCCGGGTCTCGTCGATCACCTGGGCGCGGGCCAGGCGCTCCTCGAGCCGCCGGATCTCGGCCTCCTCCAGGCCCTGCTGCTCGCGGGCGGAGTGGTATTCGGCGTTTTCCTTCAGGTCGCCCAGGGCACGGGCGTCCGCGATTCGCTGCGTGATGACGGAACGGTTGGCGATCAGCTCGTCCAGCCGGGCCTTGATTCTGGCCTTTTCATCCGCGGTGATGACGTCCATTGCTCGGTCTCCGGTTCGACGGGGTCGAATATGGACTTTATGCCCGCCCCCGGCGCGCTGCAACCCCCGCCGCGGCGGCCAAAAACAGCAGCGCGCCCCCCCCGAGCCCCGGCGCGGCGATCAGCCGGCAGTGGGTTCCCGTGATCGGGGTGACGCCGCCCGGACCGGACGCGGGCCGGGTCAGCTCCAGCACTGCGGTGAACGGCGAGAGCATCCACCCCGCCCGCGCCGCCCCCGCGGGACGCGGGCCGACCACGCCGAAGGCGGCCCCCCAGGCCGGCGCCGCGGTGCAGACCAGCACGACGCCCGCCATCCACAGCCCCCGCCAGCGCCCCGCGAACCGGCCGGAGTCGGCCAGCGCGATCAGCCCGCCCACCAGCAGCGCCCACGCCGCCAGGCACGCCGACAGGGCGCCGAGCACCGGCAGGGGCCAGTCGCCGAGCTCCTTGAGCGCGTGGGGCCAGACCATGGCCTGCGCGGGGAGCAGCAGCACGAACAGGTCGCGCAGCACGAAGGCCACCGGGCGTTCGGCCGGGCGCTGGCTTAGACGCATCGCCGGCCACAGGAACGCCACGCCCGCCGCGGCGGCGACCAGCATGCCCCGGCCCGCGGGGCGCGTCACGGCGGGCGAGACGAAGAACGCGTCGGACAGCGCCGCGAACATCGTCGCGGTCGCGCCCATCAGGTAGCACATCCAGAGCAGGGCGAAGACGCGGGGCTCGCCCCGGCGGTGGGACCAGTCCGGGCGACCGCGCGGCGGCCTGCCGAAGACGTCGCGGTCGACGCGCGTGGCCCGCGCGGCGCCGTCGTCCCCGTATTGGCTCCACGCCTCGGTCACGCGTGAGGATAGGGGTCGGTCAGCCCTGGCCCCGCTGGATCAGCGGCTGCTGGAAGCGCAGGTCCACCAGGTCCACGCCGGCGTCGATCCGGCCCGTGCGGTTCAGCAGCTGGCGGACGCGGTCGAGCTTGATCGAGGTCGGCTGCTCGGCCGGGCGCAGGTGGCGGGGCCCGCCGCCCCACACGACGCGGGCGCCGCGGTCGGTGATGATCGAGAGCACGCCGGAATCGCGTCCCCGCCCGAGGTCCACCCCGGCCACCTGGCCGAGCAAACCCTCCTGCTGGAACAGCACGATCAGGTCCAACGCCGCGCGCACGTCCTCCCCGCCCCACTGCTCGCCCGGGCCGGGCGGGGGCTCGGACTGGTTGATGAGGAAGATCTGGTTGGATTCCCCGGCGGGGTACTCCAGCGGCAGGACGCGCGCCGCGAAATCGATCAGGTGCTCACGCGTGCCGATCCGCACCGCGGCGGCCGGGACCCGCCAGACCCCCTCCGCGCGGACGGCCCCGTCCGGGGTCCAACGCACCGACGGCGTCCCCTCGAACCAGCCCGACTCGGCCAGGGCGCGGCCCACCTCGGCCAGCGGCTCGCGGGACAGGGCCCGGCCGCCGGACACCGCCCGCATCATCTCGCCCGCCAGACGCTCCTGCTCGACCAGCGGCAGCCACACGCGCCCCTTGGCGTCACGCGGCCAGGAAAGCTCGACGCGCGGGTCGCCCGGGGTCAGGTGCTCGATGGCGCGGCGGTTGACCGCGTCTAGGCCGGCGGACGCCCCGACGAAGGAGGCGATCCCCCCGATCCCGACGAGCACGCCGACGGTCCAGCGGCGACGGCGGGCGGCGAGGTCCGGGTCCTTGGCGGCGCGGGTCTTCTTCGGTTTGGCTTTGGTCTTGCGGGCCATGGTGAGAGTCCATCGGTCGGATCAATCGGCCGACGCCAGCCGCGCGAGATGCGCCACGAGGTCGGGCATCTCCATGCCCGCCGCCCGGGCGGCCATCGGGAGCAGGCTGGTCGCGGTGAAGCCGGGCATGGTGTTGACCTCCAGCACCACCGGCTCCCGGCCCGGCGGCCAGAGGAAGTCCACCCGGGCGAGGTGGCGCACCCCGATCGCACGCGCCAGCGAGACCGCGTCGTCCTGGATGCGCCGGGTCACCGCCTCGGGCAGGTCCGGCAGCACGGTGTAGCGCGTGTCGTTGCGGGTGTACTTGGCCTTGTAGTCGTACACCCCGTCGGCCGCGGCGATCTCGACCAGGGGCAGGGCGCGCAGCCGGCCCGACTCGTCCGCCAGCACCGGGGCGGTCAGCTCCCGCCCGGCGACGAACGGCTCGACCATGTACGCCCGCTGAGGGTTGCGCTGCTGGTCGGCGTGGGCTTCCGCAACCGCCCGCTCCCAGGAGGGCTGGTCCCGGCAGATGTGCAGGCCGACGGAGGAGCCCTCGGACACCGGCTTGATGACCGCGGGCAGGCCGACCGGCGACTCGTCGTCGTCCGCGTCGAGCACCGCGCCGGGGGTGGTCGGCACGCCGCAGCGGGCCGCGGCCAGCTTGGTGGCCATCTTGTCCATCGCCAGGCGGGCCGCCTCGGACCGGCAGCCGGCGAAACGCACGCCGGCGCGCTCCATCATGCGCTGGAGCGTGCCGCCCTCGCCGAACCGCCCGTGGAGGATCGGCAGCACCACGCGGTCGCTCCACGAGGCGACCTCGGCCGGGCCCGGCCGGTCGATCAGGACCAGCGCGGCGTCCAGCCCGGCCTGCTTGGCCGCGTTGAAAACGGCCTCGCTGCTCTTGAGGCTGATCTCACGCTCGGCGTCGGGGCCGCCGCCGAGCACCAGCACCGGGGGCGTTTGACCGTTCAACGCGACCGCTCCCAGACGACGACCTCGCGTTCGAGCGACACGCCGAACACGTCCTTCACACGGGCGTGCACCCGCCCCATCAGGTCGATCACGTCGCGGGCCAGGGCCCCGGGCTCGACCACGAAGAAGTTCGCGTGCATGCCGGAAACCTCGGCCCCGCCGACCCGCATGCCCTTGCAGCCCGCGCGGTCGATGAGCATGCCCGCGCTGACGCGCTGGCCCGCCGCGCCAATGTCGCACAGGTCCTCGTGCAGCAGCGGGTTCTTGAACACGCAGCCGGCGGACTTGTCCTTCAGCGGCTGGGTCTCCGTCTTGTACCGCATGCACCGGTTGAGCGTCGCGCGGCACTCCCCGGCGTCGCGCGGCTCCAGCGACAGCTCCACGCCGGTGACGATCAGGTGGTTGAGGCGCGACTGGCGGTACCCGAAGTCGATCAGGTCGCGCGTGTAGGCGTGCTCGCGACCGGCCCGGTCGATCGCGAAGACGGTCCGAACCGCCGACGCCCACTCGCCGAACGCCCCGCCTGCGTTCATCACCGTCGCGCCGCCCACGGTCGCCGGGATGCCGGCCAGCGTCTCGATGCCCGACAGCCCCCGGCGCACGCAGTCCGAGATCAACCGCGGCAGCGCCACGCCGGCCCCCGCGCGGACCAGCCCCGAGGGATCGAACTCCACCGCGCGGAACCCGGGCGTCTGAAGGGAGACCACCAGGCGGTCCACGCCCGCGTCGTCCACCAGCAGGTTCGCGCCCTCGCCGAGAACGAGCAGCTCGGGGTCCATCTCCAGGCAACGCGCCAGGTCGGAGGCGGAGTTGGGCCTGGCCAGACGGTCGGCCCCGCCGCCGATGTGGAACCAGGTCGGGATCGGCGCGTGCTCCTCGATCACGAGGGTGTCTTCGGGGGAGGCCTTCACGCCCGTTCCTCCCCGAGATACCCGCGCCCCACCTGCCACACCGGGCCGGCCCCCATGACGACCAGCAGGTCGCCCGGGCGGCACAGGTTCTCGAGCTGCTCGATGATCGCCTCGAACGGGTAGAGGTGCATGGCCCGCACGCCCCGGGCGCGCAGGCGGTCCACCAGGTCCGCCGACGAGACCTTGTGCTTCTCGACCTGGGAGTCGCGCACGAAGTAGATCTGCGGCACGATCACCACGTCCGCGTGCCCGAAACTCGTCGCGAACTCGTCGAGCAGGAATCGCGTGCGCGAGTGCTGGTGCGGCTGGAAGACGCAGATGAGCCGCCCGCCGGTCGCGCCCGGATCCTCGGCCTGGCGCAGGGCGCGCAGGGTGGCCTCCACCTCGGTGGGGTGATGCCCGTAGTCGTCGTACACCCGCACCCCGTCGCGTTGCCCGAGCAGCTGCATCCGCCGGTCCAGCCCTCGGAAGGCCCCCAGCGACGCGGCGACCCGGTCAGGGTCCGCGCCGCAGGCGCACGCCAGCGCGAAGGCCATGCCCGCGTTGAACGCGTTGTGCTCGCCGGGCATGCGCAGGGTCCAGGATCGCTCCTCGACCTCCGGCCCGCGGACCCGCACGGCCCGCGTCGCCGGGTCGTAGGACACCACCCAGTCGGCCGAGGGGTTGAACCCGATCGTCTCCACGCGGCAGGTCAGGCCCGCGGCGACCTCGCGCCGGTGGGCCCCCTCGTGGGCGATGATCAGCCGGCCGCCCTCCGACTCCGGCGGGACGAGCCGGGCGAACTCCGCGAACGCCTCGACGATCGCGTCGAGCGAGCCGTACACGTCCAGGTGGTCGGCCTCGACGGAGGAGATCGACGCGACCGTAGGCCGCAGGTTGTGGAACGAGCGGTTGAACTCGCAGGCCTCGGCGAGGAGCAGGCCCGGGCGGCCCTCCAGGGGCCCGGCGGGCACGCGCTCGGCGCCGACGCGGAAGCCCACGGCCGGCCCGGGGTGCGCCGTGCCGCGGGAGAGCTGCGAGCAGGTGGCGCCGACGATGACCGTGGGGTCCAGGCCGGCGTCGGTCAGGGCGCAGCCCAGCATCGCGGTGGTGGTCGATTTGCCGTGGGTGCCCGCGATGGCCACCCCGGTGTGGGCGCTCATGCACAGGCCGAGGGCCTCGGCGTAGGTGTGCAGGGTCAGGCCGCGCCGGGTGGCCTCCAGCGCCTGGGGGTGGTCGGGCTTGATCGCGGCCGAGGCGACGACCACGTCCGCGTCCTCCGGGATGGCCTCGGCGGACTCCTCGAAGCCCACGGCGATGCCCGCCCGGGCCAGCGCGTCCGTCGTGGCGGACGGGGTCGAGTCCGACCCCCGCACGCACAGGCCCCGGGCGCTCAGCACCCGGGCCAGGCCCGACATCCCGCACCCCCCCACGCCGAGCATGTACGGGCGGATGCCCCCGAGCGGCGAATCTTCCGGTCGGAGGCGGGAAGTCGGCTCGGCGGCGGCGGTCGGGTCGGGGCGGTCCACGACCAAGAGTATCGACCGGCCCCGCGCGGACGCGTGAATCCTCCCGGCGGACCGGCATTGTCGGCCGATCGCCCCCTACCCTTGCCCACCCATGCCGCCCCCGCCCGATCCAGCCAGCGTCCCCACCGAGCCGCTCCCGTACAAGATCGCCTGCCTGTGCGACCTGCGGGACGCCGAGGGCCGGGTCCTGCTGCTGCACCGGATCAGACCACCCAATCAGGGCCTGTGCTCGCCCATCGGCGGCAAGCTCGAGATGCACCGGGGCGAGAGCCCCATGCAATGCGCGGTGCGCGAAATCCGCGAGGAGGCCGGCATCGACGTGCCCATCGAGCGCGTCCACCTGGGGGGGTTGATCGCGGAGACCGCCTTCGAGGGGCGCGGCCACTGGCTGCTCTTTTACTTCCGGGTGCTCGGGCCGGTCGAGGTCAAGAGCGGCGTGATGAACGAGGGCGAGCTCCGCTGGCACCGGCCGGAGGAGATCGACGCCCTGCCGCTGCCGCGCACGGACCGCGAGATCATCTGGCCGATGATCCGCAAGCACGAGTCGTCCGGACCGGGCGGCACGCCGGGCTTCTTCGCCGTACACATCGATTGCCGGGGCGAGGAGCTGGCCTGGACGGTCGAGCAGGAAAGCCCGCTCGCGTAAACCCCTCCGGCCGCGCCGGATGCACGCGTGGCCCCCGAACCGGCCCCCGTGCTCCGTATACTGGACGCGATGCCCAACTTTCATGCCAGACCGTCCTTGAGCCGCACGCCGGGTGGCGGTTTGCGGGCGGCCCGGTTCGTCTTCCTGCTCGCCGCCACGCTCCTGGCGTGGTCCCAGGCGATCGCCCAGCCCGGCCCGGGCGTCCCCGCGTCGGCCCAGGCCCCCGCCGCCGTCCCCGCGTACCGCCAGGCCGACCGGATCGCCGTCATCACCGTGCGCGGGCCGATCGACGCCATCACGGCGATGTCCGTCCGACGCCGCATCGCCGCGGCGGAGGCCGCGGGCGTGGGGGCGATCGTGTTCGAGATCGACTCGCCGGGCGGCGAGATCGGGCCGGTGCTGGAGATCTCCAACGCGATCAAGGCCTCATCGATCGACAACACCGTGGCCTGGGTGAACCCCGACGCGTACTCGGGCGGGGCCATCATCGCCCTGGCCTGCCGCGAGATCGTGGTCAACTCGCCCGCCTCGATGGGCGACGCGTTCCCCGTCACCATGACCCGGGTGCCCGGCCAGAACCGGATGGGCCTCCGCGGCCTGACCCCGGACGAGCGCACCAAGCTGCTGCCCGTCCTGCTTGCCGACGTGACCGACTCTGCCCGACGCAACGGCTGGGACGAGTACATGGTCCAGGCCATCGTGATCGACGGCGTGGAGCTGTGGTGGGTCGAAGACCAAACCACCGGGGCCCGCATGGCGGTCAACGAGGAGGAGTACCGGATGCTCTTCGGCCGGTCGCCGGTCCGCGGACGCCCGCTGCTGGCCGGGATCACCGGCGGCCGGGCCGGCCCCCCGGCGGCGCGCGACGAGGCCGAGACCCCGGACCCCGCGGCGCCCGACCGTCCCGACGCGGAGCAACCCGCCCCGGCCGCTCGGCCCGTCCGGGCGGACGACGCGGAGGGGGGCTCCCAGGCCTTCCGCCCGGCCAGCGAATCGCTCGAAGACCTCATGGGCGAGTTCGAGAACCCCGAGCGGAAGGACCTGCAGCTCGGGCGGCCCTCGCAGCGCCCCGTGCTGACCACCGCCGACGCGGGCCGGTTCGCCGACCTGGGCTACCTGACCGACGGCAGCGCCCCGATCGTCATGCGCGACGACCAGATGGAGCGGTTCGGCTTCGCCGCCGCCACCGTGCGCAACGACGAGGGGCTGCTGGCCCACTTCGGGGCCCAGAGCCTGGTGCGCATGGACGAGAGCTGGTCCGAACGCCTCGTCCGCTTCATGACCAGCGGCGTCGTCCGCGGCGTGCTGATCGTCGTCATGCTGCTGGCGCTGTTCCTCGAGATGATGAGCCCCGGGCTGACGGTGCCCAGCGTCATCGCCGCGGCGGCGCTGGTCCTGCTGCTCGCCCCGCCGGCCCTGATCGGTATGGCGGGCTGGTGGGAGTTCGTGGCGATCGGCATCGGCGTGGTGCTGCTCGGGCTGGAGATCTTCGTGCTCCCCGGCTTCGGGCTGTTCGGCATCCTCGGGGTGGTGGCGCTGTTCGCGGGCCTCCTGGGCACCTTCATCCCCGCGGGCGGTTCGATGGCCGACCCGGGCACCCAGCAGGAGCTGTTCCACGGCGCGACCATCATCCTGCTCGCCGTCATCACCGCGGGCGTGGGGATGTACCTGATCGGGCGCCACTTCAACCGCCTGCCCCTGCTGGACCGCCTGGTTCTCGGCAGCGCCCCCGCCGACGAGGAGGAGCAGGGCGCGCTGGCCGACGCCGAGCTGCTCCGGGCCGCCGTCCGGGACGACCGGGCCCTGGCCGTGGGCATGCGCGGCGTGGCGGTCACGGCCCTGCGCCCCGCGGGCACGGCCGAGATCGACGGGCGGCTCGTCGACGTGGTGGCCGGGCTTGGCATCCTGGACCCGGGCACGCCGGTGCGCGTGGTGAGCGTCGAGCGGTTCCGCGTCGTGGTCGAGGAAGACCGGGAGGGCACGGCCTGATGGAAGTCGTTCTGCTCGTCGGCCTCGGCCTGCTGGCCCTGTCGCTGGTCCTGATCTTCATGGAGGCTTTCGTGCCCTCCGGCGGGATCATCGGGCTCGTCGCGCTGTGCTGCGCGATCGCCGGCGTCGTCGCGTTGTTCCGCCACTCGGCCCTGTGGGGCGCCTCGGGCGTGCTGACGGTCGCGGTGCTGGGGCCGATGTGCTTCTTCTGGGCCATCCGCATGCTGCCCAACAGCGTGTTCGGACGCAAGCTCATCGGGCCGGACGCCGCGGAGATCGCCCGGGAGGTCGGCGACGACCTGCACGCGGACCGGGCCCGGCGCATGGCGCTTGTCGGCGCCAAGGGCGTGGCCGTGACGGACCTGCGGCCCGTGGGCATCGTCGAGGTCGACGGGCAGCGCCACGACGCGGTCGCCGAGGTCGCGCTGATCGACCGGGGCACGCCGGTCCGCGTCACCGGCGCGGACGGCATGCAGCTCCGCGTCCGGGCCGCGACCTGATCCGCCCGGTCAACCTATGCTCCCCCCGCCATCCGGCCTTCACCCCCTGCGGAGACACTGATCCATGGGACCACTCGGCGTCATCTTCATCGTGCTCGCGGCGATCGTCCTGCTCGTCGTGATCATCGTGCTCTTCAACTTCTTCAATCTCTGGTTCCAGGCGCTGCTCTCCAACGCCCGGGTGAGCCTGGCCGACCTGATCGGCATGCGTTTCCGCAAGGTTGACGCGCGGACGATCGTGCTCAGCCGCATCCGCGCGGTGAAGGCCGGCCTGCCGATCTCCACCAGCCAGCTCGAAACCCACTACCTGGCCGGCGGTCGCGTGGTGAACGTGGTGACCGCCCTGATCGCCGCGATGCGGGCCAAGATCGACCTGGACTGGGACACCGCCTGCTCCATCGACCTGGCGGGCCGCGACATCTTCGAGGCCGTCAACACCTCCGTGAACCCCAAGGTCATCGACTGCCCCAACCCCATCCAGGGGCGCAGCACCATCGACGCCGTGGCCAAGGACGGCATCCAGCTCCGGGCCCGCGCCCGCGTCACCGTGCGAACCAACCTCGCCCGGCTCGTCGGCGGCGCCACCGAAGAAACCATCATCGCCCGCGTCGGCGAGGGCATCGTGTCCGCCATCGGCTCGGCCGAGAGCCACAAGCAGGTGCTGGAGAACCCCGACCGCATCTCCAAGGCCGTGATGGCCCGCGGCCTGGACGCCGGCACCGCCTTCGAGATCCTCTCGATCGACATCGCCGACGTCGACGTCGGCGAGAACATCGGCGCCAAGCTCCAGGCCGACCAGGCCGAGGCCGACAAGCGTCGCTTCCAGGCGGAGGCCGAGAAGCGCCGCGCGATGGCCGTCGCGCTCGAGCAGGAGAACAAGGCCAAGATCGAGGAGAACCGCGCCATCGTGGTCCTCGCCGAGGCCGAGGTGCCCAAGGCCATGGCCGACGCCTTCCGCCAGGGCAACATGGGCATCATGGACTATTACCGGATGAAGAACATCCAGGCCGACACCTCGATGCGCTCTTCCATCGCCAGCCCGCCCGGCTCCGGCCAGCCCCCGCGCGGCGTCTGAGCCACCCCCACCGCCCGCACCCACGCCCCCGCCGGGGGCGTTTTTCATTCTTCGGACGGGTCGGCCTCGTCCCCCGGCACCGGCGGCACGAGCAGGAACCGTATCACGATCCGGTGCGTCCGGTCGGTCCCGCGCAGGGCCTCGATGGCCTCGCCCCGGGCCGTCCACCGGTACACCGCGTTGAGCAGCGGCTGGTCGACCTCCTCGTACCCCGAGCCCCGCGAGCCGTCGGGCATGCGGACGAACTGGGCCAACTTCACCCGCCCGTCCGCGCCGAAGAGGATCTCCACGTACGGGTTGCGGCGCGGGCTGTACGCGTTGCGCACCTGCAGCGACCAGGTCGGGCGCACCGTGTTGAGGTGCAGATCGCCCGACGCCTGCAACGGCCGGCCAAGCCGGTCGATCGGCAGGTCCTTCGCCGAGCGGCGCATCGCAGCGTCCGAGGCCCGCTCGTCCAGCTCGCCGGGCGCTCCCTCCGGCGCGGGCGACGGCTGCGGCGAAGGTTGGGCGGGCGGAGCCGGCTCGGGGGGCGGCGGCTCGCGCCGGTCGGCCTCGGTCGGCACGGGCGGGCCCATCTCGGCGGGGTCCGGGAGCGGGGGCTCGTCGGGGAACGCCGGAATCTCCGGCGGGGCGGGCTCGGTGGGCAGCGGGAAGGGCAGGAGCGGCGCGGGTTCCGGCTCACGCTCCGGTTCCGGCCGCGACTCCGGCTCGGGTTCGGGTGTTTCCGGCTCGGGCGGAGGGACCGGGCTTTCCTCCGCGGGCATCGCGGGGTCGGGCGGCGGGGCGGGCTCCGGCGCGGCCTCCTCGCCCGGGGACGGCGACAGCGCGGCCTGGTCGACCTCCGACTCGGGGGCCTGCGCCTCCAGCGGGTCGCTCATCACGCCCAGCCAGGCGATCGAGGCGTTCTCGGGCAGGGCCAGCCCGAGCCGGAGCGGGTCCTCTTCTTCAGGATCGGCGGGCGGCGCGGGCTCGACGCTCAGCGCCTTGGCCCCGGCGAGGGGCGTGAACGACAGCCACCACGCCGCGCCGGCGTGCAAGGCGAGACTGACCACGAAGCCCAAGGCCAGGCCGAACCGGCCGGTATCGCTCCACCCCGACGCCGCGGCGTTCACGGCGCCGCTCCCCCGCCGTCCGGCGCGTCGGCCCGCCGGCCGACCACGGAGAAGCGCGTGATGCCCGCCCCCACCAGCGCGTCGGCCAGCTCGATCAGCGCCCCGGCGTCGGCCCGGACGTCCGCGGCCAGCAGGACCGGCGCCTCGGGCCGCTCGGCCCGGAGGGCGCGGAGCGCCTCAACCAAGCCGGCGCGTTCGACGGGCTCGGCCATCAGGCGGATCCCGCCGTCCGCGCCAAGGGTGACGGTGATCGGGTCGATCCGCTCGGCCTGCTCGCCGCTGGAAAGCTCCGGCAGCGAGACCCCGAGCACGTCGGCCCGGACCATGAGGGCCACTGAGAAGATAAAGAAGGTCAGCAAGAGGAAGACGACGTCGATCATCGGCGTCAGCTCGACGGTCGTCGTCGCGTTGATGCGGCGGAGGCGGCGCACCCGTCAGCCCCCACCGACCGGGCGTGCGTACTCCCGGCCGCCCCACGAGGTGGGTTTGCCGGTGACGAGGTCACGCCAGGCCTCGCGGTAGATCGAGCCGACCAGCCACGCGCCCAGCGGGAAGTACAGCACGTCCTCCGCCCGGGCCCCGGAGCGGCGGTAGACGGTGACCAGGCCGGTCAGCCAGACCGCCAGCGCCCCGCCGCAGAGCCCGCCGCCCAGCCAGCGGGTCGGCTCGTCGCCCAGCGTGAGCGCCAAGATCAGCCCCGCAACCGTCATGAAGGGGAAGCCCAGGCCCAGCAGCCCGGACCGCCACGCGTAGCGTTTGAGCCGCTTGGGCTCCCGGTTGGCCGACTCGGTGTAGATCCGCTTCCAGCCCTTGCGGAACTGGGCCCAGTTGTCGTACATGCGGCAGCGGACCATGCCGTCGGCGAGCAGCAGCCCGCCGCGCATCTGGCACTGCGCGATCCGCCTGGCGAAGGCGATGTCCTCGAGCAGGGCCTCGCGCACCGACTCGTGCCCGCCGATGGCCCGGTAGGCGCCGGCGTCGAACAGCATGAACTGCCCGTTGGCGAACGGCCGGCGCCGGCGGTGGTCCTCCATGTTGGCCCGCAAAAGCGGGTACTGGCGGGCCAGCTCGAACCCCGCCGCGGTCTGCACCACGCGCTCGAACCAGGTCTCGGTCGTCAGCGTGCAGAACAGGCTGAGCATGTCCAGGCGGCGCTGGCGGGCCAGGGCCAGGCACGCTCGCACGCAGCGCGGGTCGAACCAGGTGTCCGCGTCGGTGAAGATCAGGGTGTCGGCGTTCTGGGCGTGCGACGACCGCTGGTAGCCGGTCCACGCGGCGTTGACCTTGCCGGCCCAGTCGTCGGGGCACGAGTCGATCTCAAAGATCTCGAAGCGTGGATCCCGGTCGATCGCCCGCTCCGCGACGCCGCGGGTGTCGTCCGTGCAGCGGTCCAGCGCCAGGACGACCCGCATCCGGTCGTAGTCCTGGGCCCGGAGCGAGGCGATCAGGGCGCCGATCGTCCCGGCCTCGTTGTGGGCGGGGACGATCACGCAGACCTTCTCGGTCGGGGGCTTGGCGTCGGCCGCCGCGATGCCCGCCCGGGCCGTGGGCAGGGCCCGGCCCGTCCGCCCGATCTGGTAAAGGGCGGCGGCCCAGTAGATCAAGAGGGCGGCCGCGGCGATCAGGCAGGCCGCCAGCAGGATGTCCAGCAGCAGGTTCGGCATGGGCCTCGGTGAAGCGTAAGCCCCCACGCACCGGGCCGGCGGGCGCCCGGTAGACTCCGGCATGGCGCAATCCCCGCCGCGATTCGGTGATCGGGAGCCGGCCGATCGCGCGCCGGAGGCCGCCCCGGCCGCCTACCCGGTGTACGAGCTGTCCGTCGCCGCCGTGCGCGAGCTCGACCGGCGCTGCACCACCCAGTACGGCATTCCCTCCATCGTGCTGATGGAGAACGCGGCCCGCAACCTGCGCGACCACGCGCTGGAGATGCTGGCCGGGGCCCGACGCCCGGACGCCCTGATCGCCTGCGGGCCGGGGGCGAACGGCGGCGACGGGCTGGCGCTGGCCCGGCACCTGGCCAGCTTCGGCGTGCCCGTGCGGATCCTGCTGCTTGCCGCCCCGAAACCGGGGTCCGACGCGGCGGTGAATCTGGGCGTGGTCCGTGCGATGGGTCTGCCTGTCTTGGACCCGGACGCCGACCCGGGCGCGACGCCGGGGCTGGTCGTCGACGCCGTCTTCGGGACGGGGCTCGATCGACCGCCGAGCGGGCCCGCGGCTGGCCTGATCGAGCGGGTGAACGCCATGCGGGCGAGCGGGGCGCTGGTGCTGAGCGTGGACCTGCCGTCCGGCCTCGACGCCGAAACCGGGGAGCCCCTGGGCCCGGCCTGCGTCCGGGCCGACCGGACGGTCACGCTGGCGGCCGTCAAGCCCGGGCTTTCCCGGCTGGAGGCCCAGGCCTGGCTGGGGGATCTCGCGGTGGCGGACATCGGCGCCCCGGCGTGCCTGCTCGCGGAACTGGGGGTTCCTTGGAGGGGCTTTCCCGGCGAAAACCCAGCCGCAAACGGGGTTTAGGGGCCTCGACGCCGGTCGGGGGTGGCCCCGGGGTCGCCGGGCCCCTTCAATACAGGTCGCGGGCGGGGCCCGCGCCCGAGGATCCCTGATGCCCGTCCGGATGGAGCTGAGCCGCATCCTGATCCGCGAGCTGACCGACGTCCAGCTCATCGAACTGACCGAGGCCGAGCCGGCCAACGGGGCCGCCCCTCGGTCGTTCCCGATCGTGATCGGCCTGCCGGAGGCCCAGGCGATCGAGCGCCGGCTCTCGGGGTTGATCCCCAAGCGCCCCCAGACCCACGACCTGCTGGCCTCGGTGGTCGCCACTTTGGGCGCCCGGCTGGATTCGGTCGAGATCACGGGCCTCTCGGAGGGCACCTTCTACGCCCGGCTGAACCTGACCGGGGCGGACGGCTCGACCGTGCAGGTGGACGCCCGGCCGAGCGACGCGATCGCCCTGGGGGTGGCGTCGGGGGTGCCGGTCCTGGTGGAAGAGTCGGTGATCGAGGAGGCCGCGCCTCCGCAGAACGGCGAGCTGGAACTGTGACCGTGGAAGCCGGTTCCAACGCCGATCTCGCCCGCTTCGACGCGCACGTGACCGCGCCGGCCTACCTGACGAGCGCCGTGCCCGGCATCGGGGGCGTCATCAAGCAGCGGGACGAGGACTTCCTCGTCGACGAGATCCCGCTGTACGAGCCCTGCGGCGAGGGCGAGCACATCTATCTCTACGTCGAGAAGCGCGGGCTGAGCACGATCCAGATGCGCGACGAGATCGCCCGGCACTTCCGCGTGCCGCCGCACTCCGTCGGCCACGCGGGGCTGAAGGACAAGCACGCCATCACCCGCCAAGTGGTCTCGGTGCACGCGCCCGGCAAGCGGCCGGAGGACTTCCCGAGCTTTCGTCACCCCCGCATCAACATCTTGTGGGCGGACCTGCACACCAACAAGCTCCAGCGTGGCCACCTGGCGGGCAACCGCTTCTCGATCAAGGTCCGGGGCGTGGAGCCGGCGACCGTGCTGCACGCACGGCGGGCGCTGGACATGCTGGCCGCCTCGGGCGTGCCCAACCGCTTCGGCCTGCAGCGTTTCGGGTATCTGCGCAACAACCACCTGATCGGGCGGGCCATGATCCTCGGCGACGCCCGCGCGGCGCTGGACCTGCTGCTGGGCCCGGGGGCCGCCATGCCCGAGATGCAGCGGGAGAGCCGCCTTGCCTACGGGGCGGGCGACTACGCCCGGGCGTTGGACGCCATGCCCCGTCTGTTCAAGGGCGAGCGCCAGGCGCTGGGCGTGCTGGCGGCCGGGGGGGACCACGCGGCCGCGCTGGGCGCGATCGACCAGACGGCGGCGGGGTTCTTCATCTCCAGCTTCCAGAGCGCGGTGTTCAACGCGGTGCTCAACCGCCGGGTGATGGACGGCGCGCTCGACCGCTTCGTCGAGGGCGACCTGGCGTTCGTGCTCAAGAGCCGGGCGACCTTCCCCGTGACGCCCGCGGTGCTGGCCGAGCCGGACCTGAACGCGCGCCTGGCCCGCGCGGAGATCGCGCCCTCGGGGCCGATGTGGGGCACGACCATGGCCCGGGCGTCGGGCGAGGTCGACCGCGCGGAGGTCGAGGCATTGGCCGGGGCCGGCGTGACCACCGACGACCTGCGGGCCTGCGAGGACCGCGACGGATACCTGATGATCGGCGGCGACCGCCGCCCCCTGCGGATCCCCGTGATCGACCCCGACGTCGAGGGCGGCGTGGACGAGCACGGGGCGTACGTCCGCTGCGCGTTCGAGCTGCCCAGAGGCTCGTTCGCGACCACGGTGATGGACGAGATCATGAAGGTCCCTCTGGAGGAGGAACCGGGCAATGAGTGACGGCGTGCGCGTCGTGTGTTTCGATTGGGGCGGGGTCATCCTGCGCATCTGCCGCTCGTGGGAGGAGGGGTGCGAGATGGCGGGGCTGCCCGTGCGGGGCAAGTCCGCGCAGAAGAAGTGCGCGGAGGCCCGGCGCCGGCTCAGCCAGCGCTACCAGACGGGACAGATGTCCGACGCCGCCTACTTCCGCGCCGTGGCCGAGGCCAGCGACGGGCAGTACGAGCCGGAGGAGATCGAGAAGATCCACCACGCGTGGCTCATCGAGGACTTCAAGGGCACCGAGGACCTCATCGCCGAGATCAACGCCATCCCGAAGGTGTGCACGGCCCTGCTGAGCAACACCAACGGCCTGCACTGGGCCCGGCGCGAGACGGACTTCAAGACCGCCAGCCTCATCGAGCACCAGTGGGCCAGCCACCTGTTCGGCATGGCCAAGCCGGACGAGAAGATCTACGCGGCCTTCGAGCGGCGCGTCAGCGCGAGCGGGTCGCAGATCCTTTTCTTCGACGACCTCGAAGAGAACATCAAGGGCGCCCGGGCCGTGGGCTGGAACGCCGAGCTGATCGACCCCGCCAAGGACCCCGTCCGCCAGATGCGCAAGCACCTCAAGAAGCACGGGGTCCTCTGACCCGTCCACGCCCGCCGAGCCGGGCAGCCATGCCCAAACCGGACCCCGTCATTATCGCGCCCCCCGGCGCCGTGCCCCCGGTCACGGTCCGGCCCGCCCGACCGAGCGACGCGCGGGCGGCGTGGGCGATCGAGCACGCCGCGTTCACCGAGTTCGACCGGTTCAGCCCCCGCCGGATCGCCGGCCTCATCGCCAACCCGCGCGCCAGGGCCTTCGTGGCCGACTCGGACGGCGCCGTGCTGGGGTGGATCGCGGCGCTCGTCCGCCGGGGCGTTCACGGCCCGTCGGGCCGGATCTACACCGTCGCCGTGTCGCCGGACGCCGCGGGGCGGGGGATCGGGCGCCTCCTGACCGCCCACACGCTGGGCGTGCTGGACGCGGAGGGCGTCGAACGCGTCTGCCTGGAGGTCCGGCAGGAGAACCGCCGGGCCATCGCGCTGTACGAATCGCTGGGGTTCCGCGTCGTGCGCGAACTGCCGGACTACTACGCCGACGGGGCGCCGGGCTTCCGCATGGCCCGCCGGCGCGGGGCGGCGCCCACGCCGGTCAGTCCTTGATCTCGACGGCGATGTCGAGCTCGACCGCGTGCGGGCGGGCGCACTCGGTGTCCGTGCAGGCCTGGTAGCGCACGCCCAGGACGGGCGTGCCGGGCGAGGCCCCCACCCCCGGGCTGTGTTCGAGCACCACGTCGAACTCCACCCGGCCGGTCAGGACGCGGATCGTGCCGACCTCCTCGACGCCGTACTGCTCGCCCGACGGGTAGTCGGCGTACACGGCCACGCCCGAACCGCGCGTCAGGCCGACGCGGAGCCCGTGAAGACCGGCGCCGGCGTCGCCGGGCTCGGCCGCCACCACGTGCCAGCCGGGCTCGATCTCCAACGCCACCCGGACAAGGCCCGGGGTGCCGGGCGTAACGGTAACCTTCTCCGCGTTGGCCAGCACGCGGACCGGCTGGCGGGTCTGGCGCGGCGGGGGCGCCGGCTCGTCGCTGAAGGCGTACCGACCCCGCGCGTCCGGCAGCGCCATGGCGCGCAGCACGGCCCGGGCCGCGTTGACCGCGCCGACCGGCGCGGCGTCGATCCCGCCCGAGAGCGCCGTCAGCAGGCGGGCCGCCCGGTCCAGCCAGGACGCCTCGCCGGTCAGGCGGTGCAGGTCGAGCAGGTTGTGCAGCACCACGCCGACGCCGGAGGGCGTGGCCCCGTCGTGCAGCGTCCGGGCGCGGACGAACAGGTCTTCCCGGCCCGCGGCGGTGTCGAAGTAGCCGCCCTGCCCGTCCCCGAAGGTGCGCTCCGCGTGCTCGGCGAGGTCGCGGGCCGCGGCGAGCCACGCGCCTTCGGCGGGCCGGCACGCCGCCAGGGTCAGCAGGGCGTGGACGAAGAAGGCGTGGTCCTCCAACGGGGCCTCGACCGTGGCCCGGCCGAGCCGGAACGAGCGGTACAGCCCGCCGGAGGGCGTGCTCATCCACCCGAGGACGAAGCGGGCCGCGCGGACCGCCGCGTCGGCGTACGGCCCCCCGGCGTCGCCCAGGGCCTCGGCGGTGCGCACCAGGCCGGCGATCATCAGGCCGTTCCAGGAGGCGAGAACCTTGTCGTCCGTCGCGGGGCGGTCACGCCGGTCGCGGACGGCGAGCAGGGCAGCGTTGATCCGCGCGAGGCGCTCGTCGAACGCCGCGGGTTCGAGGCCCATCGCGACGGCCAGTCGGTCCGGGCGGTCAGACAGGCGCAGCACCCAGCGCGGGGGCTCGTCGGGGTGGTGCGGGTCGCGGAAGTTGGCGTCGCCGTCCAGGCCGTACACACGCCGGGCGAAGGCCGCGTCGTCGGCGTCGAGGACGGCCGCGGCCTCGTCGGGCGTCCATAGGTAGTTCAGGCCCTCGCGGTGGTTCACCTCGGCGTCCTGGGCGGAGTAGAACCCGCCGGAGTCGCCGGTCATCTCGCGGAGCACGAAATCGCAGGTCCGCCTGGCGACCGCCAGGTAAAAGGCGTCGGCGTAGACGGCCCCGGCGCGGGCGTAGAGGTGCGCCAGCTGGCCGTTGTCGTAGAGCATCTTCTCGAAGTGCGGGACGGTCCAGTGGCGGTCGACGCTGTAGCGGTGGAAGCCGCCGCCGACGTGGTCGAACACGCCCCCCACCGCCATGCGGTCGAGCGTGTGGCGGACGGCCGCGTCGATGGCGTCGCGCGTGGCCTCGTCGGCGCGCTCGCGCACGTCGAGCAGGAACTCGCAGAAGACGGGCTGGGGGAACTTGGGCGCCCCGCCGAAGCCCCCGTCGGCTCGGTCGAAGATCTGGAGCAGCGACGCGGTGGCGGCCTGCACGTGGCGGACGCCGAGGGCGACGGGCGTGCCGCCCGCGGCGAGCTGGCCCGCGACGGCCTTGGCGAGCGCCGCGGCCTGTTCGAGGACCTCGTCGCGCCGGTCGGTCCACGCGTCGGACATCGCGGCGAGCACGCGGGGGAAGGCCGGGATGCCGTGGCGCTCGGCGAGGTGGAAGTAGGTCCCCGCGAAGAACGGGCGCAGGCCGTTGGGCTCGAGGAAAACCGAGGTCGGCCAGCCGCCCCGACCGGTGAAGGTGAC
>CAYXFA010000048.1:0-21663 GCA_964464165.1 uncultured Phycisphaeraceae bacterium
TGGGTGTGAGGAGATGGGGAGGCCCGGCGGCGGGGGGTGGGGGGAAAGGGGGGTGGGCTTTGGAGCGGCGCTGGGCGGTGTGGCCGCGGGGCGGTCAGGGTGCGCCGGGCGTGGCCTTGCTGTGGCACGGGCCGACGCAGGGCGAGGGCGGGGCGTAGACGGCACGGGCGGAGGCGAGTCGGCGGATCAGGGGCAGCCGGCGTTGAAGGCGTTGATGTAGGCGGCGACGTCGAAGAAGTTGAAGAAGGTGTCGCTGTTCCAGTCGGCGGTGGGGTCCTGGGCCTGGAAGAGGTTGAGGAAGGCGGCGAGGTCGAAGAAGTTGAGGAGGTTGTCGGCGTCGAGGTCGGGCGGGCAGGTTGGGGCGGTGGGGCAGCCTTGCCATTTGGCGATGTAGGCCGAGACATTGTCGTCCGCGAAGGTGAACCTGCCTCCCGCATACAGCGCGGGCCCTGACCCGTCGTTGAAGACCGCCAAGGCACGGACAATATCCGAATTGCTCTGTCCGAGCAGGGATCCAAGCGGGGCCCATTCCGAGCCATTCCATCGTGCGATAATCTGTTCGTTTCCTAGGAAGAGTGTCTCCCCACCCGCGTACAAGGTTGCTCCCGACCCATCGTCGAACACCACCAGGGTTCTGACGAAACCGTTGAGCTCAAACCCAAACGAGGACCAGGCTGAGCCGTTCCATCGGGCGACGCGTTGGACCACCTGCCCGCCCGCGGTGGAGAAAAAACCTCCAACCAGGAGCGCGGGACCCGAGCCTTCGTCAAAGACGGTCAGGGCATAGACCGGGCCGTTCATCCCTGATCCCAGCCGGGACCAAGCCGAGCCGTTCCAGCGAGCCATGCGGTTGGCCGACTGCCCGCCCGCGTTCGTGAAGTTTCCTCCTGCATAGAGCACAGGCCCCGAGCCGTGGTCTATTGTCGCCAACGCCCACACCGGGGCATTCATGCCCGATCCCAGGCGCGACCAGGCTGAGCCGTTCCAGCGGGCGATCCGATTGGCTGACTGTCCGCCAGCATTCGTGAACTCACCCCCCGCGTAGATTGCTGGCCCTGAGCCGTCGTCAAAGACCGTCAGAGCCTCGACCCGATTGTCCATCCCTGATCCCAGTGGGGACCAGGCTGAACCGTCCCAGCGGGCGATCCGATTGACAGTTTGCCCGCCTGCGGTCGTGAAGTCTCCACCTGCGTAGAGCGCGGGCCCCGTGCCATCATCAAAGACCGCCAGGGCACGGACCGTGTTGTTCACACCCGATCCGAGTGGGGACCAGGCTGAGCCATCCCATCGGGCGATCCGGTTGGTAATCTGTTCGCCCGCGGTCGTGAACTCTCCGCCAGCGTAGAGGGCGGGCCCTGTGCCGTCATCAAAGACGGTCGTGGCCCATACCTGGCCGTTCATCCCCGCTCCCACCGGCGACCAAGCCACGCCGTTCCAGCGGGCGATGTTGTTGGCCCCCTGCCCGCCCGCGATACTGATTGCGCCGCCCGCGTAGAGCGCTGGCCCCGAACCGTCATCAAAGATCGTCAAGGCGGCGACAAAGTTGGTTACGCCCGATCCCAGCGGGGACCAGGCCGTGCCGTTCCAGCGGGCGATGCGGCTGGCCGCCTGTCCGCCCGCTGTGGTGAAATAACCGCCCGCGTAGAGCGCGGGCCCGGACCCATCGTCGAAGGTAGTCAGAGCATAGACCGAATCGTTCATTCCCGATCCAAGTAGGGACCAGGTTGAACCGTTCCAGCGGGCGATGCGGCCGGCCTCCTGCCCATCCAAGATCGTGAAATCTCCTCCTGCGTAGAGCGCGGGCCCCGAGCCTTCATCGAAAACAACCAGAGCATTCACCGAACCGAACGAGCCACCGAACCCCGATCCCAGCGGGGACCAGGTCGAGCCGTCCCATCGGGCGATGCGGTTGGCCGCCTGTCCGCCCGCGGTGGTAAAGCGACCCGCTGCATAGAGCGCGGGCCCGGAGCCATCGTCGAAAACGGTGAGAGCGTTGACCTCGTTGTTCATCCCCGATCCCAGCGGGGACCAAGTGGAGCCGTCCCACCGGGCGATCTCGTTCACCACTTGTCCGCCCGCGGAGCTGAATCTGCCCCCCGCGTAGAGCGCTGGCCCGGAGCCGTCGTCAAAGACGGTCAAAGCCTGAACTCGGCTGTTCAAACCAGAATCCAGGGGAGACCAGGTGGAGCCGTCCCACTTGGCGATCCGATTGGCTGACTGTCCGCCAGCATTCGTGAACTCACCCCCCGCGTAGATTGCTGGCCCTGAGCCGTCGTCAAAGACCGTCAGGGCATAGACCAAGCCGAATATCCCCGACCCCACTTGGGACCATGTCGCGCCGTCCCAGCGGGCGATGTGTCTCACCAGTTCACACCCCGCGAATGTGAACTCTCCGCCGACATAAAGTGCTTCGCCTGTGCCATCGTCCCATGACACCGCGGCGTAGACGGTCCCGTTCAAGCCGGGCAGGCAGAACAGATCCTCCGCCCATTGCGGCTCGCATTCCGCATCGCGGTCTGCTGCGTCGGGTGGGGTCGGCGCGCTCGGGGCTGGCAACGCTGCGTGTAGTCTCTCCGCCATATGCCCGCTCGCCGGCCGGGGGGCTGGGTTGTCCATCGAGGTGCTGGGGACCGGGCCGAGGCCGATCGCTGCGCCGAGGGTGATGAGCAATGCGATGCTCGCGACCATGCGGCGTGTGGAGGTCTCTGGCAGCCATGCTCGGACGTTCATCGCTCAATCTCCGGTTCGGATCGTTCTTGTTTGAGGTCGAGATGCCGAGGCAGGCCCGAACGAGTGTGTCGTGGGTTTCGTTTGTGGTGAACCCGGGCTGGGAGCCGGGTGTGTCTGTTTGGTCAGGGTCGATGCGGGCGGCGTGCGGCGGGTATAGGCGGTGTGGCCCAAGATAACCCGATTGGGGGTGGGGATCAAGGATTGAGTGGGGGGATTGGTGGGAAGTTGGGGGGTCTGGATGGAGTGGTGGGGGGCTTGGGGTGTGGGGTTTGGGAAATCCCGCGATTGGATCGCGGGCGTTGCGGAGGGGGAGGGGAGGGAAAAAAGAAGGCCGACTGAAAGTCGGCCCCACGGGGGGATTGGGCTGTGACCGATCGGGGGGCTGGAAGCCCCCCGCTCCGCGGAAAAGGTCAGAGGTTCATGGCGCGTTCGAGGCGGGTGGTCAGTTCGGCGGCGGTGGTGCCGTCGAACGTCGCGTCGACCATGATGGGGGTTTGGGTGCGCACGCGTTCCTGGAACCGCTGGTGGGCCGTGATCACGGTCGAGTGGTTCGGGCGGCCCAGGGCCAGGGCCAGTTCGGGGTAGCTGCGGCTGGTGTGGCGCTTGCCCAGGTGGACGATCAGCTCCCGCGCCAGCACCACCTTCTTGGCCCGGCCCTTGCCGGACAGGTCCTCGCGCGTGACGCCCAGCTCGCGGCAGACGGTGTCGATGATCTTCTCGATGCCCACCGGGCCCGGGCGGATGCCGGGGCGCTGGCCGGCGCGCATCTCGACGGCCTGGCGCACGTGCTCGGCGGAAAGGAACAGCCCGCGGTCGCGGTCGAGCAGGTTGGCCATCGCCTGGACCTGGGTGAGCACGCCCTCGATGTCGCGGACGGTGGCGTTGGCGTCCTCCAGGATGCGCTGGACGAGCACCTCCTGGCCCTTGGGGTCCAGGGCCAGCCCGCGCCGTTTGGCCAGGGCGGGGACCAGGCGCCGGACGAGGTCCGCGTCCGGACGGGAGACCGGGGCCACCACCCCCGAGACCAGGCGGGAGGACAGCGCGGCCTGCAGTTTGGCGATGTCGCGGGGGTGGGCGTCGGACGCGAGGATGACGCGGGCCCCGGTCAGGCTCAGGTCGTTGAGCGTCCGGACGAGTTCCTGCTGGGTCCCCTCCTTGCCCGCGACCACGTGCACGTCGTCGATCACGAGCAGGTCGAGCTGGCGGTGACGCTTCTGGAAGGCCGGGACGGCGTTGGACTGGATGGCGTTGACGTACCCGCTGATGAACAGCTCGCCGCTGGTCACGCGGATGCGGGCGTCGCGCCGGGCGCGACGGGCCAGGGCCGCGCCGTAGCGCACGAGGTGGGTCTTCCCCACGCCGCAGGGCCCGTGGACGAACACGAGGTCCGGCCCGCCGGGCTCGCACGCGGCGCGGCGCACGGCCTCGTGGGCCACCCGGTTCGCGTGCCCCACGATGAACTCGGGCACGGCGTTGCGGCGGTGGGGGGTGGCGCCCGTGCGGCGTTCGCCGCTCGGGGCGGGGCGTTCGGCGGGGGCTTCGCGGTCCGACGCGGCGTCCCGGGAGGACGCCCGGCCCGCGCCGGGGCCGGCCCCGGCGAGGCTCTCGTCTACGCGCACCAGCACGTCGCGCCCGGGGATCACCCGGCCCGCGGCCCGGCGGAGGTCGTCGCCAATGCTGCGCTCGATGATCTCGGCGCTGAACCGGTCCGGCACGCGGACCTCGACCGCGTCGCCGTCGGCCAGGATCGCGGTGCGGGCGCCCAGCAGCCGGGCGATGCGTTTGGCCCCGACGGCCTCGGCCAAGCCGCTGCGCACCCGGCTCCCGAGCCGGTCGTCACCCGGCGAGCGGGCGGCGGAGGCGGAGGCGGCGGGGGTTTCGGGCGTGTCCAGCGTTGCGTGCCATGTCGGGGTCTGCTCCTCGGAAACACGGGTGTGGAGATCGGTGGTCACTTCTGCCTCGCTGGTCATCCCGGACCTCGCGTGGACGGCGTCGCGCGGTCCGACCGCGCTCCCGGCGCCGTCCGGCGCGGGCAATGCAAGCTGGATTGCGAGTCCGTCCCCTGTGCAGACCGATCGCGCCCCCGGCGAGCCATCGGCTCGCACCGTTCAACGAAAGGCGGGGAGTGTGGGTGCCCTGCCGTGTGTCGAAGCGTGGGGCGGAACAGACCGTTCCGCGTGCCGGTCAGTCCGTAACCGGCAGGTGGGAGGATAGCGGCAACCATGCGGGTTGTGCAATGGGGCGTCGGCCGGGAACACCCCGCCCGTCGGGGCTGCGCTGGCGTTCACAAGCGCTTAGCGATCGCAACATTTTCTTGTCCACCGGATGTCCCGAGCGTTCCACCTTTTCCACCGGCCTTCAACGCGCTCGGAACCTTGATTTCCACGCTCGCCGCGCGCAGCGGCGCGACGAAGCCCACGCGTGCGCCGAACGGGCGGAAACCCATGGACTGGTAGAGGCGCAGCGCGGGCGTGTTGCGCGTGTCGACCGCGCAGGTGACCTCGCGCACGTCGGCGTTCGCGTGCGCAAGCGCGTGGCGCAGCAGGCGTTCACCCAAGCGTTGCCCCCGCAACGCGGGCGATACGCCCAGGTACACCAGCTCCAGAGCGCAGTTCGTGGGGCAATGGCTCAGCAAACAACACCCGTGCGGCTCACCCCCCAGGCGCACGATCCACCAGCGCGCCGGGTCGAACCGCCCGGTCGCCATGTGGCTGTCGATCACGTCGCGCGTCGAGCGCAGCCCGCACAGCTCGGGGCAGTCCAGCGTGTCGGCGTACGTGCGCTCCAGCGCGGTCGCCAGCGCGTGCCCGTCGCCGCCCGGGGTGAAGTCCGTCGGGTCGGTCACCGAGCGCACCGTGACGCCATCGGGCCACGGGGCCGGATCGGGCTCCGGCGTCCCCGCCCACGGGAGCTGCATGAACTGCAGACGCCCCACCCAGGTCATGCCCGCGTCGCGGCAAGCCCCGAGGGCCCATTCGTGGTGTGGCTCGACCAGCGCCTGGGCAATGGATAGTGGGGTCTCCACGGCCCGCGGCAACTCGGCCAAGGCCGTCCGAACGGTCTCCGTCAGGTGACGCTGCTGCACGCCGGGAGGGCCCTGCCTGGCCCCCGGCGCGGAGAGGAACAGCATGGCGGTGCGACCCGCCGCGGGCACGGCCAGGCACGACTGCGTGACGGTCTGTCGCCCGGCGGCGCCCTCGACCGTGCCCCAGAGCAGGTCCAGGTCGATGCCGTGCTCGCCGGCCGAGTCGATGAGCCTGCGGGCGGCGCGGGCCCGGTCGGGCGTGGTCATCAGGCGCTCGATGGCCTCGACCCGCAGCTCGGGCGGGATCCGGCGCGCGACGGGGCCCGGTCGGGCGGCGGAATTGTGGTCGGCCATGGCAACCCCCGGACGCCGGTTGCGGAAATGCGGTTTGACGGCCCCCCGGTTGTCACTAGACTACGGCCGGACCGCGTCGGATGACAGGCCGGGCCGGTGAAGGAAGCAACGATCATGACGAATACGACCCGGAGCATGGCCCGTCGCGTGTTGGCAGCCGCCCTGTTCGCGGGGGTGATCGTGGGCCCGGTCGTCCCCGCTTCGGCCGCGCCGGAGCCGCGTCCGGTGGCCACCCGCTGGGAGTTCTCCTTTGAGGAAGGCCCCCTCCGGCTGGCCTGGGTCGAGACGGACGGCACGCTGAAGCCTTACTTTTACCTGACGTACCGCATCACGAACCACTGGGGCCAGGACCTGCTGTTCGCCCCGGACGTGACGCTGGTTACCTCGGAGGCCCAGGTGTTCCGCTCCGGGCGTGACGTGCCCGCCTCGGTGACGGAGGAGATCATCCGTCGCCTGCGCAACCCCCTGATCGAGTCGCAGATCGACATCGTCTCGACCGTCCTGGAAGGCCCCGAGCACGCCCGGGACGGCGTGGTCATCTGGCCGGCCCACAACCTCCAGGTCGACGAGGTGACCGTCTTCTTCGCCGGGCTCTCCGGCGAGCAGGAGTCCTACGTGGTCGGGCGCGGGACCAACAGCCCCCAGCGCTACTCTCTGCGGAAGACGATGATGCTCCGCTACGCCACCCCCGGGGATTTCTCCCAGCAGGGCTCCCGGCCCCTCGAGCTGATCGAGAAACGCTGGGTGATGCGGTAAACCACGACGGGACGCGGGTTCTCTGGACGGCCCGGGGTTCCGGGTCTAGGCTTGCGGTCCCCCTGCCCGGTCGGCGGGGCGACCTTGGACGGAGTGTGCGACATGGCGCATAAAAAGGCCGGCGGTTCGACGAAGAACGGGCGTACCTCGAACCCGCAGTACCGCGGCGTCAAGCTGTTCGGCGGCGAGGCGGCCCGGCCCGGCGCGATCATCATCCGCCAGTGCGGCACGCCCTTCAAGCCCGGCTTCAACGTGCGCCGCGGCAAGGACGACACGCTTTTCGCCGTCAGCAGCGGGCGCGTGGTGTTCCAGAACAACACCGTCCACGTGGACCCCTTCGAGGACGACACCCCGCGTCCCCAGTGGCTCCGCGAGTACCGCGCCGCCCAGGCCCAGAAGCAGGCCGCGCTCGCCTGATCGGGCCCATCGAACGACCCCGGACCGCCCGGCACGCCGGGCGGTCTTTGTTTTTGTCCGCCCTTCCCAGCCGTCAGAAACCGGCGTTCTGAACCCGAATGAGGGGGGATTCATCCCGGCCGGGCCGGGTTTTCATGCCCGGTCGGCAAGCTTGCGGCATGGAACGCAAGCATCGAACCATGCTGGGAGCGGCCGCGGCGGCGGGCCTGATCTGGGGCACGGGCTGCGCAACGAGCATCCGCGCCGCGTGCGACCCAGAAGCGGCGCGGGTGGACTTCGGCGAGTTCAACCGCCTGCCGCGGGCGCGGGTGGGTTGCCTGCCCTTCCCGGGGCCGATGACGCTCTACTCCTCTGCGGTCGCGGACAACCTTGGCGAGCACTGCTACGACGACCCGAACGGCGAGACCAGCCGCGGGATCGTGTACACCACGCGGGGCGGCTTCCTCGACGTGGCCCACGTCCGGAACGCGGCGGACATGACCGCGTACCTCCACGCCCGGGTGTCGTACGCCATGCACGCGGGCTGGGGATGCGTCCGCTTCCGCGGGCACGAGCCCAGCGTCTACGAGGTGACCCTGGCCTACCCCGAGAGCTGGGCCGACCTCGACCCCGCCGCCCGTTTGGAGGTCATCGACGAGGCCGCCGTCCGCCTGGCCCAGCGCTTGGCGCTCGAAGTCATGACCTGGCACGAGATCCTGACCTGGTACGGCTACAAGAGCACCGGCCTGGTGTCCGAGTCGGGCTCGGCGTTCACCTACGAGGACGGGCCCAGCCACGCGGTGGGGGTGCTCATCGCAGGCGAGGCGCTGCGGGCGGGCGGGGACTTCGACGCCCGGGTCACCGCTCTGCTGGCCCAGACGCTCGACGAGCTGGGCGTGGTCGGCAAGCGGGAGCTGCGGACGGCCATCAGCGCGGTGGACGGCGACTGGTGGTCCGGCGGCAAGGCCCGCCGGCGCCACCTCGAGACCGGGCTCGAGAACGGCGTCGTGACGCCGTGGCTCGTGCCGGGGCTGGATTTCGACGACGGGTCGGGCCCCGTGTCCTGGGAGATCCCCACGCTGGACGAGGTGATGGGCCACGACTGCACCGGCCTTGCGGTGGTGCGGATCGATCCCCGCGTCGGCGAGGCCGGCAAGCTGTACGAACGCTTGGGCGTGGCCGGCGGTCTGATCGAGCCGACCCGGGATTTCCCGGTGCTGATCGCCGACATCCGTGCGGAGGTCGGCCCGGAGTTCGCCCGGATCGACCCGCCGGACCAGGGCGGGCGCGTGGCCCAGGAGCGGTGAATCAGCCCCCGATCGCCCGCCGGATCGCCGCGCAGCGCGTGAGGATCGCCCGAACGGCATCCGGGCGGAGCTGGGTCGCCCCGTCCGACCAGGCCTCGGGCGGGTTGGGGTGGCATTCGATGAACAGGGCGTGGACCCCCGCGGCGGTGGCGGCGCTGGCCAGCAGCGGGGCACGGTCGGGGCGTCCGCCGGTCTGTTCCCCGGACCCGGGGAGCTGCGTCGAGTGCGTCACGTCGAAGCACACCGGGGGGCTGCCGGCGTTGGTGAACGCCGAGCAGTCCAGCTCCATCAGGTCGCCGAGGCCCGTGAAGTCGTTGACCAGCCGGTGGTAGCCGAAGAAGGTGCCGCGTTCCGTCAGGATCAGGTTCTCGCAGCCGCCCTCGGTGGCCTTGAGCACGGGTCCGGCCATCTCCTTGGGGCTGAGGAACTGGCCTTTCTTGATATTCACCGCGCCGCCGGTCGCGGCGGCGGCCTTCGCCGCGGCGACCACGAGGTCGGTCTGGCGGCACAGGAACGCGGGGATCTGGAGCAGGTCGACCGCGTCGGCGACCGGTCCGGCCTGCTCGGGCTGGTGCAGGTCGGTGGTGACGGGCACGCCCAGCTCGGCGCGGATCGCGCGGAAGACGTCCAAGGCCTCGTCCATACCCGGGCCGCGCCGGGATCGGGCGGAGGAACGGTTGGCCTTGTCGAACGAGGCTTTGAAGATGAACGTCAGGCCGAGGTCGTCGCAGATCGCCTTGCACGCGCGGGCCACGGTGAAGCCGAGTTCCGGGGATTCGAGCGTGCACGGGCCGGCGATGACGGCGAGCGGGTGGCCGGGCCCGATGGTCACGGGTCCGACGCGGCAGGTCCTGGCGGTGGGCTGGTTCGGCATCGGACAAGCCTAGAGGGCGTAGCGTGAAAAGCCGCCGGGGGCGGGCCGATGGGCGTGCGGGTGGACGGCATCTGGATAACTTGGACCCCGAAATAGGTGAAATTTGCCAATTCTGGCCCCACCCTCCGTGTGAGTGGTTTCCGAGCGTGCAAAGACGGGCGGTTCTGGTAAGGTGGAGCGTGTCCTCCCTCCCGAGATTGGGCGGGTCCGGTCTCTGGCCCGACGGTGCTGCACCCCGCCGGGCCCGGTCGCAAAGGCACCCCGAACCCGCAACCGCCAAGGCCCTGCCTTGGCGGCGATCTCTTTTGGGGCGGGGTCTATCCTTGCGGACCCGACGGGCGGGTAGCTCAGTTGGCCAGAGCGCTCGCCTTACACGCGAGTGGTCGCGGGTTCGAGTCCCGCCCCGCCCACTACGCCGGAGGGCCCCCGTTCGGGGCCCGTGCCGGCGCCTCCTCCGGGGGTCGAGCCGCCGATGAACCTGTTCGATCTCGGGTACCTGGTGGGCGGCGTGGCCCTGGCGCCGGTCTGGGCCCGCAAGCGCCGTTCGGGCTGGGACGAGCGGTTCGGGCGGATCGGGGGCATGCTGCGGCGGCCTGACCGGGGCCTGCCCCGGGTGGTGCTGCACGCGGTGTCGGTGGGGGAGACGAGCGCGTGCCGGGCGCTGGTGCCGCTGCTGGCCGACCACGCGGAGGTGATCGTCTCCGCCACGACGGACACCGGGCTGGCGCGGGCGCGATCGCTGTACGGGTCGTGCTGCGACGTGGTGCGGACGCCCCTGGATTTCTCGTGGGCGGTACGCCGGTTTCTCGACGCGACGCGTCCGGACGTGCTGGGGCTGGTGGAGCTGGAGGTCTGGCCGAACATGGTGCGCGCCTGCAAGGCGCGGGGCGTCCCGGTCGGGGTGATCAACGGGCGGTTGAGCGAGCGGTCGTTCCGCGGGTACCGGCGGGCGCGGGGGCTGATCGGCCCGACCTTCCGGCGGCTGGATTTCGCGGCGGTGCAGGACGACACCTACGCCGGGCGGTTCCGGGCGATGGGCGTGCCAGCGGAGCGGGTCCGCGTGACGGGGTCGATGAAGTGGGACGCGGTGGGGGTCTCGGCCGGGCCGGTGCGGACGCCGGAAGCCCTGGCGCTGGGCGAGGCGATGGGGCTGGACCCCGGTCGGCCGATCGTGGTCGCGGGCAGCACCGCGCCGGGCGAGGAGGCGCTGCTGCACGCGGCGGTGCCGCCGGGGGCGCAGCTCGTGTGCGCCCCGCGCAAGCCGGAGTGGTTCGACCAGGCCGCGGCGGCGATGCCGGGCAGCGCCCGGCGGTCGGCGGGCCGGGCGCCCGCGGGGACGGAGCGGTTCGTGCTCGATTCGATCGGCGAGCTGAGCACGCTGTACCGGCTGGCGGACCTGGTGGTGATCGGGCGGTCGTTCGGCGACCTGTACGGCTCGGACCCGATGGAGCCGGCGGGGCTGGGGCGGGCGGTGCTGATCGGCCCGGCCTACGGGGACTTCGCGGAGGTGGTGGGGGCTTTGCTGGAGGCGGGCGGGATCCGGGTGGTCCCGCCGGACCGGCTGGGGGGCGAGATCGCGGGGTTGCTGGCCGATCCGGACGAACGGGCCCGGATGGGGGCGGGCGCCACGCGGTGCGTCGCCGAGCACCAGGGGGCTTCGGCACGTCACGCGGCGATCCTGCTGGAACACCTGAAGAGCGCGGGATCGCGCGGTCCGGCGGCGGATCGCGGGACGGCACGCGGGGGTCGGTCCTAGAATGGACACTTGGCGCGCCCGGGCTTCGGGAGGCGTCCGGGAGCCTAGCTCAACGGTAGAGCAGCGGCCTTTTAAGCCGTTGGTTCAGGGTTCGAATCCCTGGGCTCCCATTGGTCCCGACCCTTGTCCCGCCGCGGCGTTGGCCGGCGCGGGCGGGCGGACCCGGCGGAGAACCGGGGCGTTCCCCGGCAGGAAGCACGGAGGCGTGGCGTGGTGCAGGCAGCGGCGGCGGTCGGGACGCGGGCCCTGGTGGTCCACGCGGCGCACACGGGCCGCGATCTGCACCTGTGGTGCGAGCAGCCGTTCACGGCGAGCGCGGGCGCGACGCACCCCGGGGCGGCGCGGCCGGACTGGGTTGAGGGCGAGCCCGCGGAGGTCACGCTCCGTTTGCCGGGCCGGGCGGGCGCGGTGCTGCCCAGCGCCACGCTGGCGGGCGCGTTGGGGCTGGCGATTGAGCCGGGTGACGGGCTCGTCGAGGTGACCGTGCCGACGGTGCGCGTCCCGGGCGACCGTGCCGCGGAGGTTCTGGAGGGTCTGGCCGATCGCGTGGAGGCGTCGGACGGCCGGATCGAGATGGGGGCCTCGGCGCAGTACTTCGACGCGGCGGCGCGTCTGGCGATGCACCTGCTGGCGGGGCACCGCTTCGTGCCCATGGTGCTGCAGGACGAGGAGGGCAACCTTTCGGCGTCCTGGTGGCCGTGGCTGGCGGACGAGGCGACGGCCCGGCGCGTGGGGCTGCTGGTGGGGTCGATGCCGGCGGCGGCGCGCGCGGTGGTCGACGAGCACGCCCACGACGCGTGGTCGGTGACGATGTCGTTCCTCTCGTCGGTGACGGACGCGCTGTGCCGCTCGACCCTGATCGCCGAGGACATGGGCGAGACGATCGAGGACGCCGACCCGCGGGCGGATCCGCAGGTCGCGTGGCTGCGCGGGCTGCTGGGCCCAGGGCACGAGATGCCCGCGCCGGGCTCGCAGCGCACCGAGATCACCCGGCGCGTGCGCCGGTGGATCGGGTCGCTGGAGGAGCGGGGCGAGAGCTCGGCGTGGCGCTTGGGCTTCCGCCTGTCCGAGCCGATCGGCGACAACCTGGCGGCGGACCTGCGCTCGCCGGACCCGAGCGTGCGCTGGTCGCTGAGCTTCTTCCTGGAGAGCAGCGTCGACCCCGAGGTGACGGTCGAGGCGGCGGACATCTGGCTGCTGTCGCGTGACTCGGTCGTGGTGCAGGGGCTGACGCTCGACTCGCCGCAGGAACTGCTGATGGCCGAGCTTGGCCGGGCGAGCCGGTACGACAAGAAGCTCGAGGAGGCGCTGGACGAGCCGGAGCCGATCGAGATCCTGCTGGAGACCAAGGACGCGTACCGGTTCCTGCGCGAGACGCGCCCGGTGCTGGTCGAGCAGGGTTTCTCGGTGCAGGCGCCCGCGTGGTGGGATTCGCCGGCGGGGCGTTTGGGCGCTCGCCTGCGGATCGAGTCGGACCCGGCGGAGCTGCTCATGCAGCAGGCGGGCGGCGACGCCAGCGGCCCGCAGCTCGGCCTGGGCACGCTCGTGGGCTACCACTGGGAGATCGCGATCGGCGACACGACGCTGACGCTGCACGAGTTCGAACAGTTCGCGAGCAAGTCCTCGCCGCTGGTGCGGATCGGCGGCAAGTGGGTGGAGATCCGCCCGGAGGACGTGCAGAACGCGATCAAGTTCATCCGCGAGAACCCGGGCGGGCAGATGGAGCTCGGCGAGGCGATGCGCCTGGCGCTGGCGAGCGACCCGAGCCAGACGGGCGTGCCCGTGACGGGCCTGCACGCGACCGGGTGGGTGGCATCTATCTTCGGCGGCGGCGACTCGCAGGGCGTGGCGCTGCAGCTCCCGGAGCTGCAGACGCCCGAGGCGTTCCGCGGCACGCTGCGCCCGTACCAGCAGCGCGGCCTGAGCTGGATGGCGTTCATGGAGCGTTTCGGCTTCGGCGCCTGCCTGGCGGACGACATGGGCCTCGGCAAAACGGTGCAACTGATCGCGCTGCTCCAGAACGAGCGTGCGACGCTGGGCCCGGGCGAGCGCGTCGACCCGACGCTTCTCGTGGTGCCGATGTCCGTGATCGGCAACTGGGTGAAGGAGACGGAGCGTTTCGCGCCCGAGCTGGACGTGCTGGTGCACCACGGCCCGGAGCGTCTGCAGGGCCAGGCGTTCGTGGAGGAGGCCTCGCGCCACGACCTTGTGCTGACGACCTACGCCCTGATCAACCGCGACCGCGAGATGTTCGAGGCGGTGCAGTGGGGGCGCATGGTGCTCGACGAGGCCCAGTTCGTCAAGAACCCGCAGGCCAAGCAGAGCCAGGCCGTCCGCTCGATCCCCGCCCCGCGCCGGATCGCGCTGACGGGCACGCCGGTCGAGAACCGCCTGAGCGAGCTGTGGTCGATCATGGACTTCCTCAACCCGGGCTACCTGGGGCCGGCGGGCAACTTCCGGCGCAAGTTCAGCGTGCCGATCGAGCGTCACCGGGACCGGACCAAGATGGAGAAGCTGCGCGGGCTGGTCCGCCCGTTCATCCTGCGCCGGGTCAAGACCGACCCGACGGTGGTCGCGGACCTGCCGGAGAAGCTGGAGAGCCGCGAGTGGTGCCCGCTGACCAGCGAGCAGGCGGCGCTGTACGAGTCGTGCGTCAAGCGGATGCTGACCGAGGTCGAGCAGTCCGAGGGCATTCACCGGCGCGGCCTGGTGCTCGCGGCGCTGATCAAGCTCAAGCAGATCTGCAACCACCCGGCCCAGATGCTCAAGGACCAGGACCCGCAGGCCGGGCGCATCATCGACCCTTCCCGCTCGGGCAAGTGCGTCCGGCTGCTGGAGATGCTCGAGGAGGTCCTCAGCGAGGGCGACCAGGCGCTGGTGTTCACGCAGTTCCGCCAGATGGGCCACATGCTCAGCGGGATGCTGCGTCACGAGCTGGGGCGCGAGGTGCTCTTCCTGCACGGCGGCACGCCCCAGGGCCAGCGCCAGAAGATGATCGAGCAGTTCCAGGAGGCGACCGGCAAGCACCCGATCCTCATGCTGTCGCTCAAGGCCGGCGGCGTGGGCCTGAACCTCACGGCGGCCAACCACGTCTTCCACTTCGACCGCTGGTGGAACCCCGCCGTGGAAAACCAGGCGACGGACCGGGCCTACCGGATCGGACAGACGCGCACGGTCCAGGTGCACAAGTTCGTCGTCCGCGGCACGCTGGAGGAGCGGATCGACGAGATGATCGAGAGCAAGACGGAGCTGGCCGAGAACATCATCGGCGCCGGCGAACGCTGGCTGACCGAGCTGGACACCGACCAGCTGCGCGACCTGCTGACCCTGCGCGCTGACGCCATCGCGGACGAGGTGTGAGCATGGCCAAGAAGGCGATCAAGAAGTCCGACCCCGCGCCCCAGCCCGCGCCGCCGCCCAAGCCCGACCGGACCGTGTCCGTGGTGGCCAAGCCGCAGCTCAGCGGCGTGATCCCCACCGCGCCGGCGCGCCAGCGCCCGCAGGTGGCCTCGTTCCGCTCGACCAAGAAGCCGTTGGCCAACCCGCGCCGGGTCCGGGGCGGGGTCAAGACCAAGACCAAGCCCGGCGAGCCCGCGCGGAGCTGGGTCTCCCAGCGGGTCGTGCGCGTCGCGGAGCAGGCCGCATCCGGCGACGCCTACCGCGAGGGGCTCGAGTACGCCGCGATGGGCCAGACCAAGCGTTTGACCATCGAGGGGACGCTGTGCGAGGCGGTGATCCAGGGCCGGGCGGACAAGCCCTACCGCACCACGCTGACGCTGGAGACCTTCTCGCCCGAGCAGCAGGAGCAGGTCATCGGGACCATGGGCGAGCAGGTGCGCTACGCCGCCAAGCTCCTCGCCGGGGAGCTGCCCAGCAACATCGAGGACGTCTTCGCCCCCCTGGGCTTGCGCCTGGTGCCGACCGAGGCGGGCGACCTCCGACCGGCGTGCTCGTGCGCCGACTGGTCCGAGAAGTCCCCGTGGTGCAAGCACGCCGTCTGCCTGACGGCCCTGCTCGGCGAGCGCCTGGGCGAGGACCCGATGCTGATCTTCGGCCTCCGCGGCATGCCCATCGACGACCTCGTCGAGGGCCTGCGCCAGCGCCGGGTGGCGGGCTCCGGGACGGCCGGGCCGACCCCCGTCCTCCTGCCCCACGTGGCGGGCGTGACGGACCGCTCCAGCGCCCCCTTGGAGCAGTCGCTCGACGACTTCTGGGAGGCGGGCGACGGGCTGGCCGACCTGGACACCCCCATCGCCCCGCCGCCGGTCAACTGCGTGCTGCTGCGCCGGCTCGGGCCCAGCCCGTTCCCGGAAGGGCGGTTCCCGCTGCTGGGCCTGCTGGCGACCTGCTACGACCTGATCGGGCAGCGGGCGGTGGAGCAGGCGGCCGCCACGGACGACCCCGCCGATGCCGACGCCGACGACGCGGGCTGAACCGTGGCCGTTCGACGGCTCAGGGGCAGCCGTTGTTGTAGAGCGCGACGTACGACGCGACGTCGAAGAAGTTGAAGACGCCAGTCGGCGGGGCCAGGTCCGCCGCGGGATCGCCGGCTGCGAAGCCCCCCAGGTACGCGGCGAGGTCGAAGAAGTTGAGTTCTCCGTCCGCGTTGAAGTCCGCCTGGCAGGCGCAGGCCAGGCCGAACACGTACGCGGCGCCGGCGAGGCGGTCGGCGCCGATCACGGCGTGGGTGTCGGTCATCGCGGCGGAGACTCCGAAGAAGCGGAGCGGCTCCTCGTCGGGGACGATCTCGACGAAGGTGTCCCACGAACCGTACGGCCCGCGCTCGTACAGCCACGCGCGGCCCGAGCCCGCGTCGCCGACGATCACGCGGTCTTCCGTCTGGGCGACGCTGGTCCCGAAGCGGTCGTTCGCGTCGAGGTCGCCAACGCCGATGCCGGTGCTGCTCCAGCCGTTGTCCACCCGGCGCAGGACGTGGACCCACCCGCGGGCCTGCGAGCCGTCGTGCTCCAGGTGCGGGGCGCCGATGAGCATGCGACCGTCCAGCACCGACACGCTCCAGCCCGTTGCGGAGTCGGGCCGGGTGTACACGCTCAGGCCGGGCACGAGCTCCCAGCCGTTCGGGCCGCGGACGTACATGTACGCGCCGCCGCCGTTGGGTTCGGTGGTGCTGTCGAACGGGGCGCCGACGAGGATGGTCTCGCCGTCGAAGGCCACCGACCAGCCGGCCTCGGCGTGGGCGGTCGCCGGCGGGAAGAGCGTCTGGGCGTGCGACCAAGCGCCGTTGGCGAACTCGTAGACCATGACCGACCCCGCGTTGGTGAAGCCGGGGCGGTCGTCCCTGGGCACGCCCACCACGGCGGTGTCGCCGGCGAGCGCGACGCTGTGGCCGAAGCGGTCGTCCTGCGCGCGGGCCGGGGCGAGCAGTTCGCCCTCGGCGACCCAGCCGAGGTTGGCGTCACGCCGGTACACGTGCGCCGAACCGGCGACCTGCCCGGACACGATCGTGAAGGGCGCCCCCACCAGGATCCGGTCCGCGTCCGCGGCCACCGAGTGGCCGAACCACCCGCCCACGGTGGGGCGGGGCGGGAAGAGCTCGGTTTCGAGCTGCCAGACCCCCGGGTCGGGCCGGTACACCGTGACCGACCCGGTGCCGACGCCGAGGCGGTTGTCGTTGTAAACCCCGACGGCCAGAGCGCCCGCGGAAATCGCCACGCTCCGCCCGGCGTGGGCGTATTCGTGGTGCGCGTCCAGGACGAGCGTCTGGGCCACGCCCGGGTGGCAGGGCTGTGCGGCGGCGGGCGCGGTGGTCAGTCCGGCCAGGGCGATCAGGCATCGGGCGGCGTGGGGCACGGTTTTTCTCCTGCGGGTGGGAAACCGCATCGGTGATCCCGGGGCGGGGGCTCCAGAGTTGAACGATCCGGCCCCGCCGCAGCCGGAAGCCGATCGGGAGCCCGGAAGGGCTGATGCGTTGACCGGGCGTTGGGCGGGTCTAGGATTCGCCCTTGCGGAGCCGGGCGTGACGGACGCGGGGAACACCCGCCGAGGCACGCCCAGGGATCCCCGCTTCATGGGACTGTCTGTCCCGTGCGGCCGGCGGGGGGCCAGCTCCAAGTCGTTTTCCGGACGCGGCTTGCGACCGGACGGCGGCGAAACGTGCCGCGGCCTTGCACGGGCGGGTTCTCCCGGCGTGTTCGGTCCGCGACGAGAGCGGAACGGACACCGGGACGCGTCGAGCGTCCCCCAGCCAGCGGAGCAGTGCGTCGCGAAGCCTCGCCCGGCTCGCCCCAAGATCGATCACCGATACCCCGTGGTGTAATGGCAGCACAGGTGTTTTTGGTACATCTAGTCCTGGTTCGAGTCCAGGCGGGGTAGTTCGGGGCGGACGGGGTCGGGCTTCGCGTCGCCGACACTCGATGTCGGGTTCAGCGGACAACCGGTTGCAGGCGCTGCTGCTCGCCGCGGGCAAGGGCACGCGGATGGGCTCGGATCTGCCGAAGGTGTGCCACCCGGTGGGGGGCCGGGCGATGGTGTGCGCGGTGGTGGACGCGTGCCTGGAGGCGGGCTGCTCGCGCGTGGTGGTGGTGGTGGGGTACAAGCAGGACATGGTCCGCGAGGCCCTGGCGGGGTACGGGGACCGCGTGTCGTTCGCCGTGCAGGACGAGCAGCTCGGGACGGGCCACGCCGTGTCCTGCGCCGCGGGGGCGTTCCCGGAGGGCGAGCGGGCCGGGCTGGACCTGTTCGTGCTCTGCGGCGACGGGCCCTTGGTGCGGGCCGAGACGCTGGGCACGCTGCTGGCGCGGCACCGGGAGACCGGGGCGGCCGCGACCCTGGCGACCAGCGTGATCGAAGACCCGAGCGGCTACGGCCGGATCGTGCGGGACGCTTCGGGCCGGTTCGCCCGGATCGTCGAGCAGAAGAACGCGACGCCGGAGGAGCTGGCGATCCGCGAGGTGAACCCGAGCTATTACTGCTTCGACGCGGCGGCGCTGTTCGGCACGCTGCCGTCGGTGGGGCGGGACGCGGTCTCGGGGGAGTACTACGTCACGGACGTGTTCGCGTCGATGCTCGGCGCGGGGCGTCGCGTGGAGGTGATCGACGCGGTGCCGCCCGGGGACGTCTTGAGCATCAACACCCCCGCGCAGCTCGCCGAGGTCGACCGGTTGTTCCGTGCGCGGGCGGCGGCCGCCGCGGGCGCTTCAGCGAAAGGCGAACCATGAACGGCGACTACGGCGAGCTGAAGGTCTTCTCGGGCAGGAACAGCAAGTCGCTGGCGATGCGGGTCTGTGACCACCTCAAGATCCCGCTCGGCGGGGCGCGGACGAGCCTGTTCCCGGACGGCGAGATCATCACCAAGCTGGACGACGACGTGCGCGGGCGCGACTGCTTCGTGATCCTGTCGACCTGCGAGCCGGTGAACGACAACATCATGGAGTTGCTGGTTTTCTGCGACTGCCTCCGCCGCGCCAGCGCCGCGCGCATCACCCTGGTGATGCCGTACTACGGCTACGGGCGTCAGGACCGCAAGGACGAGGGGCGCGTGCCGATCACGGCCAAGCTGGTGGCGAACCTGATCACCGCGGCCCGGGCCGACCGGGTGCTGGCGATCGACCTGCACGCGGCCCAGATCCAGGGCTTCTTCGACCTGCCGGTGGACCACATCAGCGCCGGGCCGGTGTTCCACGACTACTTCATGGGCATCCGCGCCGAGCTGGGGGACCTGTGCCTGGTCTCGCCGGACGTGGGCAACGTGAAGGTGGCCGAGAAGATGGCCAACCTGCTCGACGCGGACCTGGCGATCATCAACAAGCGACGCCTGTCGGGCACGGAGGTCGACGTGGGCAACCTGATCGGCGACGTCGCCGGCAAACGGGTGCTCATGTTCGACGACATGATCTCGACCGGCGGCACGATCTGCGAGGCGGCCCGACTGCTGATGGACGAGGGCGCGATCGACGTGATCGCCGCGGCGACGCACGGCGTGCTCGCCGGCCGGGCGGTCGAGAAGATCGCCGAGTCGCCCATCTCCAGGGTCGTCATCACGGACACGATCCCGGTCGGCGAGCGTTGCCAGCCGATCCGGGACAAGCTGGTGGTCCTCTCGGTCGGCGCGCTGCTCGGCGAGGCGATCGGACGGATCCACAACAACACGTCGATCAGCGCCCTGTTCCGCGGGACGGCGGGCGTGAAGCGGTAAAACAACCATTCCGGAACAAACCCATAGGGAAGCGAGGAAAGACATGCACGAAAACGCGCCGGTTCTCAACGCGAAGGTCCGCGATCGGGTCGGCTCGCGGTACGCCAAGCGCATCCGCGAGACGGGCGGCCTGCCCGCGGTGGTCTACGGGCACAAGCAGGAGCCCGTCACGGTCACGCTCGACGCCAAGGAGGCGGTCCGCCACATCGCCCGCGGCGAGAAGGTGTTCTCGCTGGACATCGAGGGCGACCGCCAGTTCGTTCTGCTCAAGGACCTGGGTTACGACTACCTGGGCACGAACGTGATCCACGCGGACTTCGCCCGCGTCGACCTGAACGAGCGGGTCGACACCCGCGCCCACCTGAAGTTCGTCGGCGAGCCCGTGGGCCTGAAGAAGGCCGGCGCGGTGATGATGCACCCCGTGACCGAGCTGGCCGTGAACTGCCTGGTGACCAACCTGCCCGACGTGATCGAGGTCGACGTGTCCGGCCTCGACGTGGGCCAGGCGATCCACGCGGGCGAGATCGCCCTGCCGGTCAAGACCATGAAGCTGCTGACCGACCCGGAGACGGTGGTCGTGCAGGTCATCATGAAGTCCGCCTCGGAGGAGACGGGCGAGGCCGCCACCATCGACGGCGCCGCGCAGCCCGAGGTGCTCACCGAGAAGAAGAAGGACGACCAGGCCTGAACGCCATGAAGCTGATCGTCGGTCTGGGCAACCCGGGCGCTCAGTACGAGCGCACGCGTCACAACGCCGGATTCCTGGCGGTGGACGAGCTGGCGCGTCGCCACGCGCCGGGCGCGACGCCCAGGGCCAGGTTCAACGCCGTGACGCTCGAGGCGTCCATCGGCGGGGAGAAGGTCGTGCTCGCCAAGCCGACCACCTTCATGAACCTGTCAGGCCGGTCGGTCGGCGAGGCGGTCCGGTTCTTCAAGATCGACCCCGGCGCGGACCTGCTCGTCATCGTCGACGAGATCGCGCTGCCGGTGGGCCACGTGCGCCTGCGTGAGCGGGGCAGCCCGGGGGGCCACAACGGGCTGGCGGACATCGACCGGGCGTTGGGCGGCGCGGACTACCCGCGTCTGCGCATCGGCGTCGGGGCGGTGCCCCCCGGCTGGGTCAAGGCGGACTGGGTGCTCTCCCGGTTCGCCGACGAGGAACTGGACGCGGTCCGGGCCGCGACGGCCGAGGCGGCCGACGCGGCGGAGTGCGTGGTGCGGGAGGGTGTCCCCGCCGCGATGAACAAGTTCAACAGGAAAGTGCCGGGGGCGGTCCCGCCCCCGGATGGGCCCGGCGCCGACGCGCGTCGCGCGTAGGCCCGGCCAACGGAAAGAACGGAGATACAGATGACGACCGAGACGATGGCCCGCACGGGCGTGTACGAGGGGATGTTCGTGGTGTCGCAGGCGGCCGCCGCCCAGTTCGGCGAGACCATCGAGCACATCAACGAGCTGTTCGCGCGGGCCAACGCGACCGTGCTCGCCATGAAGAAGTGGGACGACCGCCGCCTCGCCTACGAGATCGACAAGCAGAAGCGCGGCGTGTTCATCCTGTCGTACTTCACCTGCCCGACCGACATGATCTCCAAGCTGGAGCGCGACGCCCAGATCTCCTCGCGCATCCTCCGCCTGCTGGTCATCAAGGCCGACCACCTCACCGAGGAGGAGATCCTGGCCAACGACGAGCGACAGGCCCTGGCCGACGAGGCCCGGTTCCGCGCCGAGCGGGCCGAGTCCGCCGAGGACGAGGGTTCCAGCCGCGTCCGCCTCGGCGCGCCCGAGCAGCAGCAGCAGCAGCCCGAGGCCCAGACCGACGGCGACGAGGGCGGCGAGTCCGACGCCGACCAGGAGGACTGAGCCGGGCCCCGGCCGGGGTCGTTTGCCCCGGCCCTCCCGTTCGGGTATTGTTTGAGGTCAGCCGCCCGGCCCCGCCGCGGCGGAGGAAGGAGATCGCATGGCCGGCAGTTTCAACAAGGTCATCCTGCTCGGGAACCTGACCCGCGACGTCGAGATGCGTGCGCTCCCCAGCGGGATGAGCGTGGGCTCCTTCGGCGTGGCGGTCAACGAGCGGTTCAAGGACCGCGACGGCAACTGGCAGGAGCGGGCCACCTTCGTGGACTGCGAGATCTTCGGGGCCCGGGCCGAGGCCATGGCCAAGTTCCTCGGCAAGGGCAGCCCCGTCTTCCTGGAGGGCCGGCTCCGCCTCGACCAGTGGCAGGACCGCGACGGCAACAGCCGCTCCAAGCTCAAGGTCGTCGTCGAGAACTTCGAGTTCGTCGGCGGCGGGCGCGACTCGGGCGGCGGTGGTGG
>CAYXFA010000049.1:0-20852 GCA_964464165.1 uncultured Phycisphaeraceae bacterium
GGGGGATCATCGGCGTGTCGGGGCGCCCGGCCCACCGGCGGGGGCGGAATGTGGGCGGGTTGGCGGGGGAGGGTCAATTTGACCGGTGGGGGGGTCGGGCTATCCTCTTGGCCCGGCCCGGGCTGTTGCTCGGGTCGTCCGTTGATGACAAGCCTGCCGGTCCCCGGACCGGCCCGCCCCGCCCGGTAGGCGGCGTACCGACCCCCCCGACGGGAGTGGAGTCTTCTCCGCCCGGGACCAAGGAGTGCGTCATGTCGATGAAGAAGACCCGTGTGCATCTGCGTCGTCAGACCTGGGTTGCCAAGAGCGGGGAGGTCGCGCGGGGCTGGCACCAGGTGGACGCCTCGGGCGTGCCGCTGGGCCGCCTGGCGGCCGAGGTCGCGACGGTGCTGATGGGCAAGCACCGGCCGGAGTACACGCCGCACGTGGACACGGGCGAGTTCGTGATCGTGACGAACGCGTCGCAGATCGGTCTGACGGGCAAGAAGGGCGCTCAGAAGCTGCGTCTGCGGTACACGGGTTACCCCGGCGGTCTGAAGGCCGAGACCTACGACATGGTGCGTGAGCGGGCGCCGGAGAAGCTGGTGGAGGACGCGGTGCGGCGCATGCTGCCGAAGAACCGTCTGGGCCGGCAGATGCTCAAGAAGCTGAAGGTGTACCCGGGCGCCGAGCACCCGCACGCCGGCGTGAACGCCCGTGAGCTGAAGATCTGAACTTTTTCCCGCGCCCCAAAGCCTCCCGGCGCGTGGCCGGGACGGTGGATGCGGGGCGCGACAGCGAGGACCGATAGAACATGTCTGGATTCGAGACGACGATCATGAACCCGGAGCTGGCGGGGCAGTTGCTGGTGCCCGAGGCCGGCCCCGCGCAGCAGGAGCACAAGCTCCCGGACCCGGTCCCGGCCGACAAGCACGGCTGGTGGTGGGGCACGGGGCGTCGGAAGACGGCGGTGGCGCGGGTGCGTCTGCGTCCGGCGCGCAACTCCGGCCAGGGCACGCTGCAGGTGCAGGTCAGTCGTCAGAAGTTCAAGCCGATCGAGGAGTACTTCAGCGAGATGCGGGACCGCGGCGACGCGGTGGCCCCGCTGCGTCTGACGGACACCGAGGGCAAGCTGGACGTGATCGTCCGCGTACACGGCGGCGGCATCACCGGGCAGGCCCAGGCGATCCGTCTCGGCGTGGCCCGCGCCCTGGTGGGGTACGACCCCAACTTCGAGCCGGCGCTGCGTGACGCGGGCTTCCTGACCCGCGACGCCCGCAAGGTCGAGCGCAAGAAGTACGGCCAGCCCGGCGCCCGCAAGCGGTTCCAGTTCTCGAAGCGCTGATCTTCGACAGTCCTTCCATGCCACGCGGCCCGGCTTTGTCCGGGCCGCGTTTCTATTGTGTGCGGATGTCTCGCGCGGAGCGGATCGGCGGTTGGTGGCGGGCCCACGCGGGGTGGGCGCTGGGGGGCGGGATCGCGGCGTGCGTGCTGGGGTGGGGGCTGGTGCTGGTGGGGCTGGCGCGGGCGGGTGCGTCGCCGGATTGGTGGCCGGGGCTGGACCCGACGGCGCCCGAGGTGATCGCCGAGGCCGAGAAGGTCGAGCGGGCGTTCGCGAACCAGGTGTCGCGGGTGCGGGAGGAGGACGCGGCGGGCGGGGCGGACTGGAAGGTGATGGTCGGGTCGTCGAGCGCGAACGCGTGGCTTGCGGTGCGCCTGCGGGAGTGGGTTGAGAGCGAGGGGGTGGCCTGGCCGGAGGGGGTCGAGCAGGTGCGGGCGGGGTTCCGGGGGGACCGGGTGGCGTTGGGGATGCGGGTCGAGGGCGGGGGCGTGGTGTGGGCGGAGTTCACGCCGCGGGTGAGCCGGGACGGGTCGGTGTGGCTGACGGCGCACGGGGCGTGGGTCGGTCGTCAGCGCGTGCCGTGGTTCTGGGCGCTGGGGGGGATGGAGCGGGAGCTGGCGCTGCACGCGCCGGAGGCGTCGGGGACGCTGGCGGCGGTGCTGGCGGGCGAGGCGCCGCTGGCGGTCGAGCCGGTGGTGCGTCTGCCGGACGGTCGGCGGGTGCGCGTGCTGGAGCTGGGGGTGATGGAGGAGGGGGTGGGGGTGTTGTTGAGGACGGAAGGGTTCGGCATGAGGGACTAGGCACTAGGGCGGGAACGGGTGCTGAGCGCTCTTTCCGGATGCCCGGTGCCTCGTGCTTCTCGTCACGGATTCCGCACCGGTTTGCCCGTGTCGATGTCCTGGCCTCGGAGGTGGCGGGTCATGTCTCGGAGCATGCGGCCGCCGCGGGCGGTTTGCTGGGGGGTCGCGGCCTGTCCGACGGTGCGGTTGAGGACGGTCATGACGCGTGCGGCGTCGCGTGCGGAGACTTCGCCTTCGCGGACGCGCTGAACGTCGCGTTTGGCCTGGGCCTTGGCGTCGTCGAGGATGGCGTCGGCGTCGGCGGGTTCGTCCTCGCCGCCCATGAGTTCGAAGAGGCGGGCCATCTCGACGATGGAGTTTTCGAGCTGGCGGACGCGTTCGTGCTTGGGGAGGTTGGGGTCGTAACGGACGGCCTGTTCGTCGATCATGTCGACGAAGAGGCGTGAGGCGTTCTCGATGAGTTGTTCGCGGGCCTCGCCGCGGATGGTGCTGGCGAAGGCGGCGAGGAGGACGGAGTCGGAGCCTTCCATCGCGCCGACGCGGCGGGCGAGTTCGCCGATCATCTCGGCGCGTTCGCGGACGGAGAGGCGGTTGAACTGGTCGGTGAGGAGGGTGTAGCGGAAGAGGGTGTCGATACGGCCGTCGGGGCTGGGGCGTGCGGGGGCTCTGGTGGCGGCGAAGGCGACGATGCCGGAGGCCAGGGCGAGCGCCGTGGCGCAGGACCCGAGGGCGAGCCGGACGCGCGGGTCGCCGAGCACGCGGCGGCCGTGGCGGCGGAGCCACGGGATGGTTTTGGGGCGGGGGCGTTTGGCGGTCGGCCGGCTGGGGTTGGTCGTCATGGCTGTTTTCCGGCGCGTGCGGTGCGTGTTGGGCCCGCGGGGGCTGGGATTGTTCGGCTACGGGCGGAGGCCGGCGTAGCGGGCGGCCTGGGTGATGATGTCTTCGAAGACGCGCTCGTCGAGGTCGGCGGTGATCCAGTCGGCGTGGCCGTCGAGGTAGGAGGCGAGGCGGGGGTCGCCCTTGGCGCGGGGGTGCCAGTTGTCGGCGTCGTGGAGGACGGGCAGGTTGAGGGCGCGTTTGCGCGAATCGACGAAGTTTTCCCAGACGCGGGTGACGGGCTTGGAGAGCTGGCCCGCGGAGGCGGCGCCGGTGAACTCCAGGACCAGCATGGCCAGGCCGGGGTAGTAGGCGTACGAGGTGCCGTAGGACTCGTGCACGGCGCGGCCGTCGGTGGTGGGGTCCTGCGAGACGCGGTCCTGCGGGCAGCGGTAGGGGTGCTCGACGATCCAGCGGCGTTCCTCGGGGGGGGCGGGGTCGTCCGGGTCGCGCCGGGGGAGGGGCGCGTCGATGAAGTTGTCGAGGATGGCGAGCAGGGTGGGGTCGTTGTTGTTGACGTAGTCGGGGTCGATGGCATCGCCCGGGTCGACGATGGGCAGCACCTCGGGGAGCAGGCCCTTGGACTGCTGGTCGAGGTACATGGTCAGGCCCATCTGCATGGAGCGGAGGTTGGCCAGGCACTGGACCCTGCGGGCGGAGTCGCGCGCGGCTCCGAGCGAGGGCAGCACGATGGCGATGAGCACGGCGATGATGGAGATCGAGACGAGCAGCTCGATGAGTGTGAACGCCCGGAGACGGAGAGATGGAGTGGGGGGGTTGCGGGGATAGGTGGGGCCGCGGGCGGGCCTGGGGACGGGGGGCGGGGTGGGGGAGCGGGCGGGCATGGGTGTGGGTGGTACCGGCCCGGGGTCGGGCGGGTTCAGGGGGTCAGATGGGGGAGCGTATCAGGCCGGGGCGGGTGGCCTGGTCGACGATGCGTCGGGCGGTGGGGGTCTGGATGGTGCGGATGGTGTCGGCGTGGCGGCGGAAGGCGGCCTTGAAATCGGGGTCGTCGAGCGCTTTTTCGATCGACGCGGCGATGGAGGCGGCCCCCTGGCGGACCTGGCGGGCGCGGAGGAGGGTGGCGATCAGGGCCGCCCCGAGCAGGACCGGGCCCCGGGCGGGGGGCGGGAGGATTGGGGAGAGGGCGTCGGCGGCCCGGGTCAGGCCGTCGGTGGGGGTGGTCATTTCGGTGAGGACGCGGTCGGCGTGGGTGAGCGCGGCGTCGAGGGCGGCGAGCCGGGCGTCGGCCGCCGAGATGGCGGCGTCCAGGTCGGGGGCGGTGGGGTGGTCGTCGGGCACGGCGTCGCGGGCGGCCCGGAGGGCGTGGAGGTCCTGGGCGATGCGGTCTCGGGCCCCGGCGGCGTCGTCACGCCAGGCGGCGGCCCGGGCGATGGTGGCCGGGACGTCGGCGCAGCCGGTGATGGCCGCGGCGAGCGCGACGATCAGGGTGAGGAGGAACGGTCGGTAAAGGCGGTGCATGTGCTCGATCCCTCTGTCGCCCGGGTGGTGCGCGCGGCGGACGGGCGTCGGCCCGCCGAGCGGCGGGGACGGGGGAGCGGGCGGCCGAGCGTACCACGGGACGGCGGGGGATCCAAGGGGGAAGGGGGGAGGTCGCGCTTTTGGCGCGCAGGGGTGGTAGATCGGGGTACGCGGAGGGCGCCGAGATCACGCGGAGGACGCGGAGGGAAGATGGTGGGGTGATCGTGGGCCTCGACGTTCACGGCGGTGCGAGGCCTGTAGAGAACGATCTTTGTCTGTTCTCTGCGATCTCCGCGTGATTTCAGAGTCCTTTGCGGGCCTCTTCTCCCGCGATGGCTCTCACCAAGGCGTGGGTGTGGGCGTGGCCGGTGCGGTGGGCTCGGACTTTGGCGACGAGGGGGCGGCCGAGGAGGGCGAGATCGCCGATGAGGTCGAGGAGTTTGTGCCGGGCGGGCTCGTCGGGGAAGCGGTATTGGTTGTCGATGGGGCCGTCGGGGCCGATGACGAGCAGGTCGGCGGGTGTGAAGTTGGTGAACAGGCCGCGGGCCTGCATGGCGCGGGCCTCGTCGTGGGTGGAGAAGGTGCGGGCGGGGGCGATGGCGGTTTCGTAGGCGCTGGGGTCGCCGGTCCAGCGGGCCCGGCCGGGCGGGACGGGGGCTCCGGCGCCGTAGTCGAGGTCGTAGGCGTAGTCGATGGCGTCGGCGGGCTCTGCGGTGATGACGGCGTCGGCGTCGCGGATCTCGATGCGTCGGTCGAGGACGTAGGGGCCGGCGGGGCCGGGCAGGTCGGTCAGGCCCGCGGCCAGGATGGCCTCGACGAAGGGCAGGGCGGAGCCGTCGAGGATGGGCAGCTCGGGGGCGTCGGTTTCGAGGACGGCGTCGGTGACGCCCAGGCCGGCGAGGGCGGAGAGGGCGTGCTCGACGGTGGCGACGGGGTTGGGGCCGGCGTCGATGGAGGTGCAGCGGGGCTTGAGCGTGGCGAAGACGGGGTGGACGGGGTGGTCGGAGAGGTGGGCGATGGTGGCGGGGGCCTCGCGCCCGGCGCGGCGGACGGCGATGCCGCGGTTGGCGGGCGCGGGGCGGATGGTCAGTTCGGCGTCGGTGCCGGTGAAGAGGGCGGGGCCGGAGAGGGTGACGGCTCGCGCGAGCGTGCGGCGGGGCACCATCAGGGCTTCCCGGCGGGGTCGTCTTTGCCGAGGCGGGCGAGGGCTTTGTCGACGCGGCGCATGAACTCGGCGAGGGTGCGCATGGCGGCGTGGTTGGCCAGGGCGGTGCGGGCGGGCATGGCCGGGATGCCGGCGTAGGTCTCGCCCGCGGGGACGGCGTCCATGACGATGGCGGCGCCGGCGATGCGTGCGTGGTCGCCGACGGTGGCCTGGTCGGCGATGGTGACGGCGCCGCCGATCATGGCGCGTTTGCCGATGGTGACGGAGCCGCCGAGGGTGGTGCGGCCGCAGAGGATGGAGTCGTCCCCGACGACGCAGTTGTGTGCGACGTGGACGAGGTTGTCGATCTTGACGCGGTCGCCGATGCGGGTGACGCCGAGCTTGGCGCGGTCGATGGTGGAGCTGGCGCCGATCTCGCAGTCCTCGCCGATCTCGACGGTGCCGATCTGGGGGATCTTGATGGCGGGGCGGTCGTCGGTGGGCGGGATGTAGCCGAAGCCCTCGGCGCCGACGACGGCGTTGGGGTGGACGACGGTGCGGCGTCCGACGGTGCAGCGGTCGCCGAGGACGACGCCGGCGTGGAGGACGGCGTCGCGTCGCACGGTGGCGCCGGCGCCGACGAAGACGCGGGCGATGAGGACGGCGTTGTCCTCGATCACGGCCCCGGCGCTGACGACGCAGTTTGGCCCGAGGGACGCGGTGGGGGCGACGGTGGCGGCGGGGTCGACGACGCAGGAGGGGTGGACGCCGGGTGGCGGGGCGTGGGTGCCCGGGTCGACCATGGCGAGGACGCTGGCGAAGGCGGCGTCGGCGTCGGGGACGGTGATGATGGCGCGGTCGGGGCGCGGGGGGAGCGTGACGCCCCGGGTGACGAGCGCGGCGCCGCAGGCGCTGGTTTCCCAGTGGCGTGCGAAGGACTGTGCTCGGACGAAGGTGAGGTCGCCGGGGCCGCCGGACTCGATGGGCGCGACGCCGGTGATGGTCAGGCCGGGCGGCCCGTCGAGTTCGCCGCCGACGCGCGCGGCGAGTTCGCCGGCGGTGGTGCGCAGTCGGTGGGCGGGGGCTTGTGCTTCGGGCATGGGGTTTGGTGCCGCGTCAGGGCGCGGTGTATTCGTTGTTCATCATGGTGATGACGCGGTCGGTGATGTCGACGGCGCGGTGGGAGTAGAGGATGCCCTTGGTGACGATGGCGCGGGAGACGTCGGCGTCGGAGGCGTTGAGTTCGGGCAGGTCGAAGCCGGAATCGTCGAGGAAGACGACGTCGATGCCGTCGCGCTCGGCGATCTTGGCGATGGTGGTCTGGATCTTCTCGAAGAGCTGGCGGCGGATGGAGCCGCGGTCGATCGACATGATCTGGGAAAGGGCGTTGGCGCGTGCCTCGGCGACGGCGCGTTGCTCCATGAACTCGCGGATGGCTTCCTTGGAGTCGTTGGAGCCGGGGGCGTGGATGTTCTCGATGTTGCTCTGGAGCTCGCGGATGCGGCGGCGGACCTCGTCGAGCTGGGCCTCGCGGGCCTTGCGGCGTTCCTCGAGCTGGGCTTCGAGGACGGTGCGCTCGTTGAGTTTCTCGAAGACGGCGACGATGTCGATGGTGGCGACGGCGGTGGGGGTCGCGGGGGGTCGGGCGGCGGTGCCGGCGCCGGCGTGCCAGGCGACGGCGGCCGCGAGGACGATCATGGCGGGCATCAGTGCGCCCAGTCGCGTGCCTTTGAGCATGTGGCGGTCTCCGGTCCTTGGGTTCAGCGCATGGTATACCGGCGTGCGGGTCCGGGGTTCTCCGGGCGCGGGGGGGTTCCGGCTAGAAGGGCAGGTCGATGGAGAAGGTGAAGAGGCGTTCCTCGTCGTCGTCCTGCTTGAGGATGGGGAAGCCGAAGTCGAAGGCGATGGGCGCGGGGGAGAGCTGGGGGACGTGGAGGCGGATGCCGGCGCCGACGGAGACGCGGTAGTCCTCGATGCCGGGGTCCTCGGTGACGGTGCCGGAGTCGACGAAGAAGACGAGGGAGATGGCCTCTTCGTAGATGGGCTGCTGGATCTCGGCCCCGAGGAAGAAGAGCCAGGAGCCGCCGACGGGGTCGTCGGAGGGCTGGCCGTTGTCGTTGCGGACGCCCTTGGGCGAGACGGTGCGGAAGTCGAAGCCTCGGAAGGACTGGCCGCCCATGTAGTAGCGTTCGTAGGTGGGGGTCTCGTCATTGCCCTGCGGGATGTAGCCGACCTCGCCGGCGAGGACGAGGACGGTGTTGCGTCCGAGGTAGTCTTCGCGGAGGGGGACGAAGACGGTGTGGCGGGCGTTGAAGTTGGTGAAGGTGAAGTCGCCGACGACCTGCTCGACGGAGAAGCGGGTGCGCGAGCCGCGGGTGGGCCGGTAGATGGAGTCGACGGTGCTGCGGTCGAGGGAGGCGGTCAGGCCGACGAGGGTGTTCTGGTCGGCGACGTCGAAGATGTCGGTGGGGCGGTCGGGCTGGATGTCCGAGAGCTCGACGGACTCGGCGCGGAGGCGGAGGTTGCCGGTCCAGCGGGTGCCGAAGCGGCGGCCGAGGCCGAGGCGTGCGCCGTAGCGGCGTTCGTCGAACTCGTCGAAGTCGCGGTTGCGGTAGACGAGCTGGGCGCTGCCGGAGAAGTCGGACTCGAAGAGGTAGGGCTCGGTGAGGCTGATGCTGTAGGTCTCGACGCGGTCGCCGGGGAGCATCTCGAGCTGGAAGGTCTGGCCGCCGCCGCGGAAGGCGCGTCCGGAGAAGAACTCGCCGGGGGAGTCCGGGGTGTCGCGGACATCGAAGTTGCGCTGGATGAGGGCGATGCGGCCCACGACGCCGGCGTCGGAGGAGACGGCGCCGCCGAAGTTGAACTCGCCGGTGTTGGTTTCCTCGATTTCTACGAGCACGTCGCGGTACTGCTGGGGGTTGGCCAGGGTCAGGTCGACGGCGCCCAGGGTCTCGGGTGCGGTGGCGTCTGTGGGGGCGGCCTCGGGCCCGGGGCGGCGGGCGTCGTTCCAGACCTCGGAGTAGAACTCGACGCCGGGCTGGAGCGGGGTGATGCGCACGCCCTCGGCGCGCTCGTTGAAGAGGCGGAGCCGGCGGAGGCGCCGCTCGGTGCGGTCGATGGCGGTGGTGTCGAGCGGGCGCATGGGGCGCAGCTCGACATGGCGGCGGACGACCTCCTGGCGGGTCAGGTCGTTGCCCTGGATGATGACCTCGCCGACGCGGGAGCGGGGCCCCTCGTTGATGACGAAGATCAGGTCGACGACGGGCTGCTGGGGGTCGCGGCGTTCGACGCGGCCGACCTGCACGTCGGCGTAGCCCATCTGGCCGTAGGCGTTGACGATGGTCTGGACGGATTCGTTGAGGAGGCGGACGGAGTGGACGTCGCCGGCCTTGATGCGGATGAGCCCGGCGACCTGGTCGCGGGTGAGGATGGGCTCGGCGCCGGTGGTCTCGGTGTCGATGCTGACCGAGCGGAGCGTGTAGAGGGGGCCTTCCTCGACGACGTAGGTGATGATGGCCTCGCGCCCGTTGGGGGCGGGCTGGATGATGCGGTCGGCGCGGACGTCGAGGTAGCCGCGGTCCTTGTAGAAGCTGATGAGGTTGCCGATGTCGGTGTCGAGCTTGTCGTCGTCGAGCTGGCCCTTGCGGAACAGGCCGGCCTTCTTGGTTTCCAGCTCGCGGCGGAGCTGGTCGTCTGTGAAAGCGGCGTTGCCCTCGAAGCGCAGGCCGGTGACCTTGAGTCGGTCGCCCTCGCGGATGCGGTAGATGACGATGCCGCCGTCGGCGAGCTCCTCCTCGTCGATGGTCACGCGGGCGGCGTAGTAGCCCTTGCTGCGGTAGAGCTCCTCGATGCGGCGGGCGCTGCGGTCGATCTGGAAGCGGTCGACGGGGGTGCCGGCGATCACGTCGACGACGGCGGCGATCTCGGCGTCGTTCAGGCGGGTGTTGCCGACGACCTGGACGTCGCTGACGAGGTCGCGCTCGGTCAGCTCGAAGACGACGGTGACGGAGCCGTCCGGTTCGAGCCCGGCGAAGGACTCGACGGTGGAGAAGCGGCCGAGGCGGGTCAGCCGGCGGACGTCGTCGCGGACGGCGTTGGCCTCGAAGAGGTCGCCGCGGACGGTCCGGACGGTGTTGGCGGCCTCGGCGCGGGCGGTGTCGGAGAGGGGGCGGTGGGAGCCGTCGCGGGTGCGCGGGCCCCGGAAGGTGACCGAGCCGACGCGGCGGTTCTCGTAGACGCCGGGGTCCTCGGGCTGGACGGGGAGCGCGTAGGCCACGCCCGGGGCGCCGGCGGCCAGGAGGAGAGCGGCGGCCGTCAGGGCCGGCCAGGTGCGTCGGATGGTGCGGGTCGCCCTCTTCGTCACGGCCCGGACGATACCCCGATCGGTGCGCCGACACAAACCAGAGATTTGATGGCCCGTGTGGTGGAGCGTGGGGGCTTTGACCGATAGGGTTGCCTCCCTCGGCGGGGGCCGGGGAGCGTGAAGCGGGGAGGCTGCGTGCGACAGAGCGGTGTGTGGTCCTGGTGGTGCCGTGTGCGGCTGGCGGCGGTTGTGTGCGCGGGCTTGTGGTGCGTGGTGCTGGGGGCCGGGGTGACCGGGGCGCTGGTCGAGCACGGCTCGCTGGGCCGGGCCGGGACGCTGACCCTGCTGGGCGCGGTGGGGATGCTGGTGCTGCCGGGGCTGACCTTTGTGGCCCTTCGGGTGGACAGCCGGGAACGACGCAGGATGCTGGCGGCCCGGCCCGAGCCGGACCGCGTGGCCCACCCGGCCCATCCGCACGAGGGCGCCCGGCGCGAGCCGCCGGCGCACCGGGTGCGGGGGATTGGGATTTCGCGGGCGGCTGATCGGGTGGGGTGACGGCCTCTCTGTCTGAATCAAGCGGCGTGCGCGCGACGGTTCGGGTACAAAGATTGAGATGAGGATCCGTCAGAACCATCGATGGAAACCCGGGTCGGGCGGATTGCAAATCCTTTTCAGGAATGCGATTGCACGCGGAGATCTAGATGATCCGTGGGTGCTCGACGCGATGCGTCGGGCGGGACGGGATCCGGAGTTGGAGGCGTCTCGATCGCGGTTGCTGCGTTTGAGCGCCTGGGGAGTGGGGGGTCTGGTTGCACTTGTGGCGACTGTCATTGTGATGTTGATCTGGAAGCCCCAACCGGGCTCGGGTGTGGTGCTTGCGTTGGTTGGGATTCTCAGCGGTGGGGTCGGTATGGCGGTGTGGTTGGCGATCCATGCTGGGCCGTCGCGTTGGTATGAGCGGGGCTCGCAGGGGCGATGCCGTGGTTGTGGGTATGACCTTGGCGGTGTCACGGCGGGTCTGCAGGTTGTTGTGGATGGCGATCCGCGAGATCCGGGTCCAGCCAACTGCCCGGAGTGCGGCCAGGTCTGGCCGCTGGTGTTTCCGCAATGAACATCGGATTCAAAAGTGACCTCTGCTGGTGGCAAAGAGCCTTGCTGTTCTCGGCAATGTTTCTGTTGTTCTGGTTCATCAATGCATTTACCTTTGCGGTTGGTGCGGAGCCGTTCCAGAACTTTCAGGCGTTTGTGTCCGCATTCATCTCCAATGTGTGGGGTGTGTTGCTACTGTCGGTCGTCTATGCCGTTTTCTGCCTCGGCGGCGTGCTGACCTTGTATGTCCTCGGCCGGATCGTGCTCGTCGGCTCGGGTACCGGCGATGCTGTCGCAAGGAACTGGGTGCGTTTGGTTGCTTGCTCGCTGCTGATTGGATGCTTGCTGACCGCCGCTCAACTTGCAGTTCTGCCATCGACTGACGGCCCTCTGATGGTGCCCCCTGAGGGCTGGCTGACATCACGGCGTGCGGCCATCGCTTGTTCTGTGGTCGCCCTCGGTGTGCCCATCGTGATGGCGTGCCTCGCCGTACGCGTGTGTTTGCGAGACAGGGTCGTCCCGGCGGGCTTCTGCGTGGTCTGTGGCTATGAGGTCGGCATGCTTTTGAAGTGCCCGGAGTGCGGGGCGGACTGTGTGCAACGCTCGTTTCGCGGTGGTTGAAACAGGTTGTCATCGCTTTGAGAGAGATGGCGTGTGGCCTACCCGGCATCCGCGCGAAGGCGGTCGGTCCGAGCCGCTGGCGCACCGCGTGCGCGGGGTCGGGTTCGACTTGATTTCCGGGCGTGATTCTTCGCCGCCGATGCCAATACCAGCCGGAACCCAAAGGGAACGGGCTTCCGATTCGCGGTGGTTTGCCGGGCGCGAAGGACGTGTGCGTCGCTCGGCCGCTCCCTTGCAGTCGCGGCTTGTAGTTCGGGCCACGCCCGAGTTTCAAGCAAGATCCGTATGAGTGGGCAGGACTTCGGCTTCAAGAGCCAGATCCCTGCGTGATTCAAGGAAAAGGGCCGACTGCAAGTCGGCCCCACGGGACGCGTTGTGTGCCCGCCTTTAGGGCAAGTTCACCGGCATGACGACATAGAGGAAGTCGCCGCCGGACTTGACCAGGCCGGGCTTGTTGGCGGCCTTGAGTTCGATGATGACTTCGGGGTCGGTGATGACCTTGAGGGCGTCGGTGATGAAGGTGGGGTTGAAGCCGATCTCGATGTCGTGGCCGTCGTAGGCGGTCAGGTCGACGCCGATGCGGGCCTCGCCCATTTCGGGGGCGCGGCTGGAGATTTCCAGGGACTTGGACGAGCCCTTGAAGGCCAGGCGCACGCCGCGGGACTCCTCGTTGGTGAGCAGGGCGGCGCGGCGGACGGCCGAGGCCAGCAGGTCGCGGTCGAAGGTGACCTTGATGTCTTGGTCCTTGGGGATGACATCCTCGTACGGCGGGAAGGTGCCTTCGACGAGCGAGGTGGACAGGGTGGCGCGGGCGTCGGTGGCGTCGTCGCCGAAGGCGAAGACGGCCCGGCTGTCGGTGATGGCGACATGGACCGGCTCCTCGGGCTCGTCGGCGAGTTTGAGGAGCATGGAGAGGGCCTTGGAGGGGATGATGCAGCGGGCGGGGTCGCTCTTGGCGTCGGTGGTGGCGCTGCACTTGGCCAGGCGCCGTCCGTCGGTCGCGACCATCTCCAGCTTCTTGCCGTCGCGGACGAGCAGCACGCCGTTGATGGCGTAGCGGCTGTTCTCGCGGGCGGCGGCGAAGAGGGTGCGGGTGATCAGGCCCGAGAGGGTGCCGGCGGTGGTGGTGAAGATGGTCTTGGCGTCCGCGTCGGCGATGGACCGGAAGGTGGGGATGGCGGGGAACTCGTCGGCGGCGAAGCCGTGGAGCTGGAAGTGGGCGTCCTCCCCCTTAATGTGGGCAGTGTCCCCGTCGGCCTCGATGGTCAGGGTCGGCTCGTTGTCCTCGGCGGAGACGATCTGGCGGAGCTTGTCGGCGGGGATGAGGGAGGCGCCGGGCTCGGTGACCTCGACGCGGCCGAGCCGGACGGTCAGGGCGAGGTCGGCGTCGGTGGCGGAGAGGGCGAGTTCGGGCCCGGAGGCGCCGTTCATGGCGTCGAGCTTGACGCAGGTCAGTTGCGGCCGGGGGGAGCGGGCGGCGACGACGCCGGAGACGAGGTTGACGCCCTCGAGCAGGGCGGCGCGTTCGCAGATGGCCTTCATCTTGTAGATCTCCTTGGATCCCGATGCTACATCCGGGGCCAAGAGTGTATCGCACGATCCGGGCCGGTGCAGGGGTGCTTGGGCGTTTCGGCTGGGCTGGCGGACGACAAAAAGCCCCACGAGGGGGCTTCGGGGTTCGGGGAACGGCGGTTGGTCAGGGCGCCGCAGCGTGCTCGGTCACGAACGCGGCCAGGTCGTCGGGAGTGTGCGCGCCGTCGCTGTTCAGGTCGGATCGCCGGGTGTTATGTTGATGGGAATCCACAAAGTCGATCAGGTCCTGCCCATCGATGGAGCCGTCGCGATTGAAATCGGCGGTGAGATGGGAATGCTCGACGTCCAGAAGGCCGGTCTCGAAAAAGACGGGTCGCCAGTCGTCGTCCATGAAAACGGCGATCAAAGAGACGACGTTGGAGTGGATGAGGCGCTCGGGTTCAAGGTAGTAGTTCAGCGTGACCCCGTCGGCCACGTTAAGGTTCATGTCCACGATCCGCTGCTCGACGCCGTGCTTGGTGCGGTAGGAGGCCCGGAGCATGACCTTGGTGGCGCAGGGGACCGCCGCGACGTCGCGCCCGGGTCCGACGCCCGCCTGAAAGGACAGCAGCGTGCCGACCTCGACGGGCATCGTGAGGTGGTGGGATCTCGGGCCGTTGTATGTCCGGACGACTTCGAGCGCGTAGTTGGGGCTTCCGGTGGCGGGATCGAGAACCGCGTCGCGGCACGCCGCGTCGTCACCCTCTCGCGCGGAGCCGATTCTGCTTTCACCTTAACGGCTCATCCCGCCGGCTGCAAGTGGAAAGCTTTCGGCGTCCGTTCTATCTGGTGACGCTTTGTTGGGGATCTGTCAACCGCGCGAGCGGGCGGGACTTAGCAAAACTCGTGCCAAGCAGGAACTTCATCCGTCGGGGTGAGGGGTAGGGTGGCGCGTGGCTATCCTTGGGGCGCGAAGGACACATCTGGTCGCGATCGCCGCGCTCCGGGCCCCCCTCGTGTTGAGGACCGGTGAGGGGTCGGCGGGCGCGGCGGACGATCTGAAAGGGGCCAGGAAATGTCATTTGAAGCAGCGGTGCACGCGCAGGCGATCGAGCTGGACCGGCTCTCGCTGGAGATGACCGCGAACGCGGGCAGCGGGCACCCGACGACGGCGATGAGCCTGGGCCACCTCGTCACCACGCTGATGTTCAGCGCGATGCGGTGGAGCCCGGATTACCCCGATTACCCCACCTCGGACCGCCTGGTGCTCAGCGCCGGTCACGGCGTCCCGATCGTGTACGCGGCGATGGCCCGGCTGGGCGTGGTCGTCGGCAAGGGCGACGACCGGCGCAAGCTGACGGTCGAGGACCTCCGCACGCTGCGCGAGTGGGGCAGCGTGCTGGACGGGCACCCGAACCCGATGGAGGGCGTGCCGTTCTTCGACGCGGCGACGGGCTCTTTGGGCATGGGCCTCTCCGTGGCGGCGGGCGTGGCCAAGGCGGCCCGCCTGGACGGCTACGACAAGCGGGTGTACTGCATCATCGGCGACGGCGAGGCGCGCGAGGGCCAGATCGCCGAGGCGCTGGACTTCATCGTCGACCACAAGCTGACCAACGTCCTGCCCATCTTCAACTGCAACGGCTACGGCCAGGCGGACCGCGTGTCGGTCCAGCAGGGCACGGACCGGCTGGCGGCCAAGGTCCGCGCGTTCGGTTTCGAGGTCGTCGAGATCGACGGGCACGCCCCGGCGGAGATCAAGGCGGCGTTCGACCGGTTCGCGTCGATCTCGAACAACGAGCAGGCCACGCCGATGGCGGTGGTCGCCAGAACGGTCAAGGGCTGGGGCTGCCCGAGCATTCACGGCAGTGGCTGGCACGGCAAGCCGCCGACGGGCGAGGCGCTCAAGCGGGCGCTGGCCGAGCTGGACGAGCAGCGCATCGAGCTGACCAGCGCCCTGAGCGGTGCGGACCAGTTCACGATCGAGCCCCCGTCGGAGGCCAACGGGCGGGAGTACCCCGCGTCCGACCTGCCGCCCCTGGCCGACGCGATGAAGTCGCTGGACATGGAGACGGTGCTGCAGACGGGCAAGATGGCGACCCGCCGGGCCTACGGCGTGGCGCTGCGGATGCTCGGCCGGGTCAACCCCGAGGTGGTGGTGCTCGACGCGGACGTGAGCAACTCGACCTTCGCGGACGCGTTCGCCAAGGACTCGGCGCTGGCGCCGCGGTTCGTGGAGTGCAAGATCGCCGAGCAGAACATGGTCTCGGTGGGCGCGGGCATGAGCGCGGGCGGAAAGATCCCGTTCTGCTCGACCTTCAGCAAGTTCATGACCCGGGCGTACGACCAGGTCGAGATGGCGCTGTACTCGGGCGCGAACATCAAGCTGGTGGGCTCGCACTCGGGCATCACGCTCGCGGCCGACGGCCCGAGCCAGATGAGCCTGCCGGACGTGGCGTGGTTCCGCTCGTTGGCGACGATGACCGACCACCGCGGCAACCCGGGCTGCTACGTCCTGCAGCCCGCGGACGCGTACGCGGCGTACGCCCTGACCGGCGTGATGGCCGAGTACGAGGGCATGTGCTACATGCGGACGCTGCGGGCCGAGACCGAGATCCTGTACTCGGACGACCACGTGTTCAACCTCGGCGGCTTCGAGGTCCTGCACGAGGGGCGCGACGTGCTGCTGGCCGCCTGCGGCTACATGGTCCACGAGGGCAACCGGGCCGTCGAGCTGCTCGACAAGGCGGGCGTCAGCGCGACGCTGGTGGACATGTACTCGATCCCCTTCGACCAGGACAAGCTGCTGGACCTGGTGGCGGCCAACGGCGGGTTCGTCATCTCGCTGGAGGACAACTACGGCGGCGGGCTGGGCTCGGCCATCGCCGACGCCCTGGTCGGGTCGGGCGACGGCTTCGAGCTGGCGCAGATGCACGTGACCCGCATCCCCAAGAGCGCCCGCACGCCCGAGGAGATGCTCAGGATGTGCGGCCTGACCGCCGAGGACGTGGTGGCCCGCACGATGGAGCTGCTCCGCGTGTCCGTCTGATACGGCGGACCTTCGGCCAAAGCCCCGGCCCCCGCGGTCGGGGTTTTTTGTTGGCGTGCAAAAAAAAAAGGACGGGGAAGCGTTCGCTTCCCCGTCCCCATCGGGAGTTGCGGGACGTGTTACGGGCAGCCGCTGTTGAACATGCTCATGTAGGCGGCGACGTCGAAGAAGTTGAAGGTGCCGAAGGGCGCGGCGAGGTCGGCCGAGGGGTCATGGCTGTTGAAGCGGTTCATGAAGGTGGACAGGTCGAAGAAGTTCAGGACGCCCCAGGGCGCGGCGAGGTCGGCCTGGCAGACCTGCACGGTGATGGTGTTCGTGTCGGCGACCCAGTTGTTGGAGCTGTCCGGGTCGGCGCCGGAGGGCTCGGAGACCATCGTGCCGATGTAGTAGGTGCCGGGCGGCAGGGTCTGCGGGATCTGGATGGAGGTGGTGGTCTGCAGCACGCCGTTCACGCCCAGGCCGGGGAAGTTCCGGGTGTCGAGCAGCGGGTCGCTCGCGGAGATGGTGCTGTTGGTCGAGGCGCGGAACTGGACGGTCGTGCCGGTGCTGGCCGTGTCACCGACGTTGCGGGTGCGGTGGGTGACGTTGATCGACTGGCCGCGGTAGAAGGCGCCCGAGGGGGCGTTGGCCAGTTCGGCGCTCAGGTCGGGCGCGGGCGGTCGGCGGGTGCGGAAGTTCCAGACGGCGCCGGTGGTCGTGCCGGAGGAGTTGACCGTGTCGATGCGCCAGTAGTACCGGGTGTCGTAGTTGAGCGCGGGGAGCGTCCAGGCGGAGCCGGCGACCTGGCCGACGAACGGCGGCGGGTTGGTGGTGCCGAAGTGGACGCGGTAGGTGCTGGCGCGGGGGGCGTTGGCCCAGTCGAGGTCGGCGTTGGTGCCGACGTTGGTCGCGTTGTTGGCGGGGCTGGGGCCGGAGGCCGATCCGGGCAGGCCGAGGGTGACGGTGATCGGCTGGGCGTCCCAGGCGTTGGTGGAGTCGTTGGTGTCGGTGCCGGGGATGGCGGGGTCGATGACCACGCCGAGCCAGTAGTTGCCGGGGGGCGTGTCGATCGGGATGTGCGGCGCGGGCACGTTGAAGGTCACGTTGGCCATGGCGCCGAAGTTGCCGGACCAGATCCAGGTCGCGAGCAGGGTGTCGGAGGCGGAGATGGTGTTGTTGGTCGAGAGGTAGACGCGGGCGGTGTAGCTGCGGTCCGGCGGGTTGGCGTTGGTGGCGTTGACCATCTGGAAGGTGCAGATGTCGTTCATGGTCTCGCCGGCGCGGACGGTGGTCGAGCCGCGGGCGCGGAACATCAGCGGCTCCCAGTCCTCCGAGTTGGTGCGGGTGTTGTTCTCGAAGGTGACCATGTCGTTGACGAAGGTCTCCCAGAGCTTGGCGTAGCGGCCGCGGGTGGAGCGGTTGGAGTTGGAGCAGACGGCGTGGACGTGGCGGGAGTCGCCGTCGATGTAGTACGCGCCGGAGCCGGACATGCCGCCCCAGACCGCGGTGAGGCAGCCGGGCGAGGTGTCGAGCTGGAGCTGGTTGCCGGGGCAGGAGTCGAAGTCGCCGAGCCAGTAGTACATGGTCCGGCCGGTGTGCAGGCTGCCGCCGCAGTTTTCGGCGGGGTAGGAGAAGTTGTGGTAGGTGCGGTCCTGGATGGTGCCGCAGCCGTAGCCCCAGGCCCAGCTGAACCAGCCGGTGAGCATGCCGACGTTGCGGGATCCGTTGCGGTTGATGCGGATGAGGCCGGCGTCGGAGTCGAAGTCGCCGTTGTTGATGTAGTTGGTGCCGGCGAGGTACTGGCTGCCGTAGGCGTAGCCGAAGTTGTCGTACACGGTGCCGGAGCCCGCGGGAAAGATGCTGCCGTCGCCGTCCCACGCGGGGTAGATGTAGATGATGTCGGCCCAGTCGAAGATGTTCACGCCGTTGGGGTTGCGGGCGTAGACGCAGTGCGCGGCGGTGAGGACGACGCCGGCGTCGGCCATGGTGCCCGAGCAGGAGTACCAGCGCTGGACGCCGTTCTGGTCGGTGAAGCGCATGGCGAGCTTGACGTTGCCGGAGCGTGGCCAGGTGGAGAGGCTGCCGGCGGGCGACATCGTGCCGAAGTTGCGTCCGAACTCCTCGGTCGGGTCGTGGGGCGCGACGCCCCAGTACTCGCCCTCGGCGCTCTCGGCGCCGGGCAGGCCGGTGGGGACGCGGGCGGGCAGCTCGTACCACTCGCCGGTGGTCGAGTCGAAGAAGCTCACGCCGCCCTCGAGGTTGGCCCAGCGCTGGCCGTCCGGGATGGGCGGCTCGTCGGCGTCGTCGGGCGCGCTTTCGGGCATGGGCATGGGCGGGATCTGGTCCAGCGGCGGGTGTTCGGGGGGCGGCACGGGCTGGTCGAAGGAGCGGCGGTGGGAGAACAGCTCGTTGGCGACCTGGCCGGCGACCGGCATGCCCGCGTCAACGTGGACGGGGACGGGGCGGTCGCTTTCGGGCTGGGCCACCGCGACGCGGTCGGAGGCGGCCTGGTCCTGCGCGTGGGCGTGGACGCCGCAAACCATCCCGGCGGCGGTGACGATGAGGCATGTCAGAGCGTGGCGTGTCATGGTTCCTGTTCCTGTGCGTCCGTCCCCGGGGCGGACGGTCGAGCGGAGTGGCCACCTGGGCGCCCCCGGGGCGTCCTTCCCGCCCGGCATCGGCCGGGCGGAAGCGGTGTTGTGCGTCTTGTCCCCGCTTGCCGGGCCCGGCGGGCGTCGCGGCGAGCGGACCCTTCGCCGAGCGAACACCACGCCGGTCGATCACGGGACATGGTGAAAAAGGCGCAGGGGCGGCCCGGATCGGCCGGTGTACGGACGAAAAAGGCCCGCCACGAGGGCGGGCCTGGGAGAACCGGGATGTGGGGGGCGGGTTACGGGCAGCCGGCGTTGAAGGCGTCCATGTAGGCCGCCAGGTCGAAGAAGTTCAGGACGCCGAAGGGCTCGGCGAAGTCCGCGGCCGGGTCGGCGGCGTTGAACAGGTCGAGGTACGCCGCGAGGTCGAAGAAGTTGACCACGTCGAAGGGCTCGGCCAGGTCGGCCGGGCAGTCGGCGGCGCAGTTGTCGGGATTGGGGGTGAGCAGGACGATCTTGTAGATCGTGCCGTTGCTGATGTTGGCGAAGTAGAGCTCGCCGCCCTCGTCCTCGCCGAAGGTGGCGATGTTGTAGGTGGTGTCGAAGGCGAGGGTGCGGTTGTAGTTGTTGTCCGGGTCGAGGTACCAGATGGGGCCGGTGCAGTAGTCGCTGAAGAAGTACTTGCCCTGGTAGGCCTCGCCGAGCTCGCAGCCGCGGTAGACGTAGCCGCCGGTGATCGAGCAGCCCAGGCTGTGGGTGTACTCGTGGACGGGGTCGACCCACAGGGGGTTGGTGGCGGGGCAGCCGGCGATGCCGGGGGTCGGGCCGGTGCCCTCGCGGCAGCGCCAGCCGTAGTGGTTGCCGCCGGGGTCGCCGGCGGGCTGGAAGTTGATCTCTTCGCGGGCGTTCTGGCCGACGTCGGCGATCCAGAGGTCGCCGGTGAGGCGGTCGAAGGAGGTGCGCCAGGGGTTGCGCAGGCCGTAGGCCCAGATCTCGCCGAGGGTGTTCGGGTCGCCGTCGTTGGCGAAGGGGATGTCGCTGGGGATGCCGTAGGGCAGGCCGGGGTCGGGGTTGTCCACGTCGATGCGGAGGATGCTGCCGAGCAGGTTCGTCAGGTCAAGCGCGTGAGCTTGGCCTGGAAGGGGACGGGCGCCCTTGCGGTCACAGATGCTCGCCATGAGGCATCAAAGGCGGGCGACGACACGCGCCTGCGCTTGGGTCTGATCCTGCACGGTGAAGCGCCCTTGATCCCCTTTTTCGCGCCAACATGGATCAAGGTGACGCGGGAGATCATGAAACTACCGACGGACCGGATGCTCTATCTGGTGGTCGATGCAAAGCATGCGCCCGGAGAACTCTGGGAAAGCCCGTATTCAGGTAGCATGACGCTGATGAGTGTCGCGAGCGTCGAGGGGAAGGACGGCTGGCGTCAGGCCGCGGTGGCCTTCCCCGAGCCAAAGCAAGTGGTCGGCCTCTGGCTGATGGCCGACGGGGATGACACGGGCTCCACGTTCGAGACCAGGCTCAAGGATCTCGTCCTCGAGTAAAGCGGCCCAAAAGGCGGGAGGGGATGTCGTTCGACATCCCCTCCTCGTTCATTCAACCCGCCCTTCGGGATAGACCGCGTTGCGCGACAGCAGGACCGGTGGTGGCCCGTTCGGGGCCGTCTCGATCTCTAAGAGACCATGGTCGAGGTCCATGACGTTGAAGAGGAACGTCATGGCTCCCACCACCGACCGATTCACGACCGCTTGGAGCTGGGAGGCGGGCGGATTGCCTTGGTTGGAGATTTCGAACGTCAGAGCAAGGGTTCCGTAGTTCATATAGACGTAGTCGATGAACTCACCGCGAGTCGGATAGTCGTAATAGGATTGCCGATAGAGCGACATGCCCATCGATTCCGCAGTGCGCCTCGACAGGGTGTGAAAGAGATCGTGGTCGGGGGCGCGGTTGCCGGTGTAGCACCACGGCCAAAGTACGCCCGTCATGCCCGCGTGGTAGGCTGCCGCCGCGCGCGGCCGGATCCGGTCGACCAACTCTTTGACCAGCCGGATCTCCGGGACGGCGAACGAGTCGCTGTCGCCGCGG
>CAYXFA010000050.1:0-20261 GCA_964464165.1 uncultured Phycisphaeraceae bacterium
GCATCAACGCCCCCCGTGATCGCGTCTTCGCCCTCGCCGCGGACATCCCCGGCGCCGCGGGGCGCATCCGGGCTATCCAGCGGATCGAGGTCCTCGCCCCGGCCCCGGACGCCCCCGACAACCTCGGCGTCGTCGGCCGCGGCTTCCGGTGGCGCGAAACCCGCACCATGTTCGGCAAGCAGGCCACCGAGGACATGACCATCACCGAGTGGGCCCCGCCGCACCGCTACACCGCCGAGGCCCGCTCCCACGGCTGCCACTACAAGTCCACCATCTCCGCCGAGCCCGATGGCGACGCCACCCGCCTCACCATGACCTTCGAGGCCGTCCCCCTGACGTTCACGGCCAAGGTCATGATGAAAATCTTCGCCTTCATGACCAAGAAGCTCGAAGCAACCATCCGCACCGACCTCCAGGACGTCAAAGCCATCGCCGAATCCCAACCCGCCTGACGCTCTCCCGCACTCCGTCACTCCCTCTCCACTCCGTCTCTCCGTCTCTTCCCCCATGTCTTCACCAATCACCATCGCCGAGTTCCCCCACGAGTTCACGGCCACCCTCGCGAAGAACGCGCTGGAGGCCGCGGGCATCCCGTGCCAGCTCGTGGGCGTCCACACCGCGGGCTTCCGCGCCGAGGCCCCCGGCATGGTCAAGCTCCTCGTCCCCGCCGCCCGCGAGTCCGAGGCGCGCGCGATCCTCGACGACTTCAACGCCGAGCCCGCCGACCTCGACGACCTGGACGACTTCAGCGAGCCCGAATGAGGACGGCTTGCAAATCGGTCCCTCCGCGCCATAATCCACCGTTCCCGCGCTAGGGGAGTAGCCGCCCGTCGAAACGGGCGCGTTCACCGTCAGGACGGAAACCCCATTGAGGGGTTTCCCGGTGACCGCAGGACCCCAGGGTCCCCGGCAAGACCTACGCCGCCCGCCGCACGGCCCCGGAGCCCGCGGCAGGGTGGGTAGCCGTCCGGCCGGATTCCCCCCTTGCTCCCCACCATCCAGCTCGCCAGCCTCCAGACCGCCGCCGTCTCCCCCTGGGTCTACGCCGGCTTTGTCGCCCTCGTCCTGGTGCTCCTCGCCCTGGACCTCGGCGTCTTCCACCGCAAGGCCCACGCCCCCAGCATGCGCGAGTCCATCGCCTGGACCGCCTTCTGGATCTTCCTGGCCCTGCTCTTCGCCGGCGCCGTCTACGCCCTCTACAACGCCCACGCCTTCGGACTCGGCCTGGCCGTCCCCGTCCTCGGCTCCCCCGGCGAGACCACCGTCCTCGACGGCGCCGGCGCCGCCCGCCTCTACCTGACCGCCTACCTCGTCGAGAAGTCCCTCTCGATGGACAACGTGTTCGTGATCGCCATGATCTTCACCTCCCTGGCGATCCCGGCCCAGTACCAGCACCGGGTCCTCTTCTGGGGCATCCTCGGCGCCCTGGTCATGCGCGGCGTGATGATCGGCATCGGCGCCGCCGTCGTCGCCCGCTTCGACTGGATCGTCTACGTCTTCGGCGCGATCCTCATCGTCTCTGCCATCAAGATGGCCCTCGCCGGCGACGAACAGCACGACGCCCGCGACAGCCGCATCGTCCGCCTCATGGGCCGCCTGATGCCCATCAGCCGCGACCTCGAAGGCCAGCGGCTCATCTCCCACGTCGGCGGGCGCTGGCACGGCACGCCCCTCCTGGTCGCCCTGGTCGTCATCGAGACCGCCGACCTCATGTTCGCCGTGGACTCGATCCCCGCCGTGTTCGCCATCACGGGCGACCCGTTCATCGTCTTCACGTCCAACATCATGGCCATCCTGGGCCTGCGTTCGCTGTACTTCTGCCTCGCGTCGGCCATGACGCACTTCCGCTTCCTCAAGGCCGCGCTCGTCGGCGTCCTGCTGTTCGTGGGCGTCAAGATGTGCCTGGTCCACACCCCGTGGAAGGTGCCCGCCGAGATCTCCCTGGCCGTCATCGTCGGCCTGCTTTTCTCTGGCATCGCGGCGTCGGTCCTGGCCGGGGCCGCCGGATCGCCCGGCGAAGCCGAGCCCCGGGCGGAACGCCACGGCTGGCGATGGGCCCTGGCCGTCTGGCGTTCCAGCCGCACGCTCCGCCGGGTGTGCGTCCTGACCGCCGGTTCCCTGGTGATCCTGACCGGCGTGCTCCTCTCGCCCCTGCCGGGCCCGCAGCTCTCGATCCTGGGTCCCCTTGGCCTGGGCATCATCGCCAGCGAGTTCCTCTGGGCCCGACGCCTGGTGACCTATGCCGCACGCCACGAGAAGGGCTTCCGCGGCGTAGTCGAGCGGGTCTTCGTCCGGATCTCGCGCTTGTGGATCGTCCCGGTGGTCGCCTGGTTCTGGGTGAGCGCCTGGCTGCTCAGCGAGCACGCGCCGGTCAACCCGTGGATCGTCTGGTCCTTGGCCTTCCCGGCCTTCACACCGGTGTGCTACGTGATCTACCGCTGGTACAAGGTCCGCGCCGCGGCCCGGGCGGAACGCGACGCCCCGGCGGCCGATCCGGCAAGCCGGGACGGGAGCCCCGACGCGTAGACTGATCCGGAGGACCGCCATGCGAACCAAACCACTCGGCCAGTCCGGCATCGAGGCTTCCGTCGTCGCCCTGGGCACCTGGGTCATGGGCGGCTGGATGTGGGGCGGGGCGGACGAGAACGAATCCGTCGCCGCCATCCACGCCGCGATCGACGCGGGCATCAGCCTGATCGACACGGCGCCGATCTACGGCTTCGGGCACTCGGAGACCGTGGTCGGCAAGGCCGTCCGCGACCGGCGCGACCGGGTGGTGCTGGCGACCAAGGTCGGCATGGTGCCCAACGCCCCCGGCGGACGCCTGCAGTTCCGCTCCACGGCTCTCGGCCCGCACGACGCCGGGGTGATCCCCGTCCACGTCTACAACCATCCCGACTCGGTCCGCTCGGAGGTCGAGCTGAGCCTGCGCCGGCTCAACACCGACCGCATCGACCTGATCCAGACCCACTGGCAGGAAGAAACCACGCCCATCGAGGACACCATGGGCGCGCTCGTGCGTCTGAAGGAGGAGGGCAAGGTCCGGGCCATCGGCGTGTGCAACGCGACGGTCGAGCAGATGGACCGCTACCGGGCGGTGGGGCCGCTGGACACCGACCAGGAGAAGTTCTCCATGATCGACCGGGGCAAGGTCGAGTCCGGCCAGGTCGATTACTGCCTGCGTCACGGCATGGCGGTGCTGGCCTACTCGCCGCTGGCGCTGGGCCTGCTGACCGGCAAGATCGGCCCGGAGCGGGTTTTCCCCGAGGGCGACCTGCGCCGGGAGCGCCCGCGTTTCTCGGTCGAGAACCGCGAGCGGGTGCGGGCCCTTCTGGACGCCTTCGACCCGCTGGCCGAGAAGCACGCCTGCACGCTGGGCCAGCTGGTCATCGCCTGGACCACCCACCAGCCCGGCGTCACCCACGCGCTGGTGGGGGCCCGCACGCCGGCCCAGGCCGCGGAGAACGCCGCCGCGGGCCGGATCGGGCTGGACGCCGACGACCTGGCGACCATGACCGCCGCGATCCGCAGCCTGGGCGCCGGCATCGTCTGAGCGTCCCGGGCCCCGGCCCCGTACAGTTCCCCCGAGGAGCCGACTTGGGCCTTTCCCGGCTGATCCTGTGCTTGGCCGCGCTGCTGTCCTGCTGGGCCGCGGCGGGGGCTTCCACGCCCACGCCGGGGATGTACGCCCGCTGGCAGATCACGCCGCAACAGGCCCCGGCCGCGCCGGCCATGCAGACTGGTGGGCGCACCACGCCGCTGGCGTCCGAGCCCCGGCCCGGCCAGTCGGCGACCGCCCCGCACGGCCCGGACGCCGCCATCGTCACGGAGACGGTCCCGCTGCGCATCGGCCCGCCGGGCTGGCGCCGGGTCTTCCATCGCGGCAACCGATCGGGCGATCGGGGCGCCGCGACGCGCCCGCGGGCCCCGCCGCTGGGTTGAGCGGTCCCATGCTTTCCGTCGGCCGGTCCCCGGCCTGAACCACCGCCCCGCGCGGTGGCCGCGTGCAATCCCTCAACCAACCCCGCGACAGCCCGGCGCCGAGCGCCGGTCGCGGCAAGGCGCGCCCACATGTCCGACATCCAGCCCCAGCCCCGGCCGACCGCCGGGCAACCCGCCCCCGCCACCCAGCAGAACCCCGACGAGCCCGTCCGCTACGAGACCGGACGCGGCTGCCTGATCTTGAGCCTCGCGCTGCTGGTCCTGCTCGGCCTGATGATCGCGGCGATCGTCGTGTTCGGCGATTCACCCGTGGGCTGACGCCCCGGCGTCCGCCGGGCGGCGCACGCGCGGGCCCGCGGCGACGCGGGTGCGTGTGCGCGCGCCTTCGCCGGTGATCAGGCGGGCCCCGCGCGACCAGAACAGGTACATCCATGCCCATTCGAGCATGGCCAGGAGCTTGCCCCGGAAGCCGATCAGGAAGCTGACGTGGACCAGCGACCAGAGGAGCCACGCGGGGAAGCCGCCGAAGCGCAGACGGCCGATCTCGGCGACGGCCCGGGCCCGCCCGATCGTGGCCATCGAGCCCTTGTCGTGGTAGCGGAACTCGGGCCGGGGCGGCGCGGGCCGGCCCGCCGCAAGTGCTTCGACCTCGGCGCGGATCAGGCGGCCGACGAACCGCCCGGACTGCATGGCCCCCTGGGCCACGCCCGGGACCGGTTTGCCGGAGCCCGGGTCGTTCTTGGCCATCTGATCGCCGACGACGAAGACCTCCGGGTGGCCCGGGATGGACAGGTCCGCCCCGACTTGGACGCGCCCGGCGCGGTCGGTGGGGGCGCCGAGCGTCGCGCCAACCGGCTCGGCCTTGAGCCCGGCGGACCAGACAACGCAGCCCGCGTCGATGCGCTGCGCGTCGTCGCCCTCGCCGATGGTGACGCCGCGATCGTCGACGGCGGTGACGCGCCGGCCGAGCAGCACCTCCACGCCGAGGCGTTCGAGGTCCGCCTTGGCTCGGCGTGAGGAGACCTCGTCGAAGGTCGGCAGGATGCGGCCGAGCGCCTCGACCAGCACGACGCGCGCGGTGCGCGTGTCGACGCGCCGGAAGTCGCGCGGGATGGACTCGCGCGCGATCTCCGCGATCGCGCCGGCCATCTCGACGCCGGTGGGCCCGCCGCCGATGAGCACGAAGGTGAGCGCGGCGCGCCGCGCGGCCTCGTCGGCCTCGAGCTCCGCGGACTCGAAGGCGAGCAGGATGCGGCGGCGGATCTCCAGCGCGTCTTCGACCGTCTTGAGGCCGGGCGCGTGGGCTTCCCACTCGTCGCGGCCGAAGTAGGCGTTGGTCATGCCGCAGGCGAGGACGAGGTAGTCGTACGGCCGCTCGATGCCGTCGACGCGCACGGCGCGTGCCGCGGGGTCGGCGGCGGTGGCCTCGCCCATGACGACCGTGCAGTTGGCCTGCCGTCGGAGGATGCGGCGGATGGGGGCGGCGATGTTCGCCGGCGACAGGGCGGCGGTGGCGACCTGGTAGAGCAGCGGCTGGAACAGGTGGTGGTTGCGCCGGTCGACGAGGACCACTTGGGCTTTGGCGTTCCGGAGGGCCCGCGCGCAGGCGAGCCCGGCGAAACCGCCGCCGATGACGACGACGGTGGGTTGGCGTGCCATGCCGGATGTTAGGAGACCGGGCGGGGCGGCTATTTGCGTCCGAGCATGAGGGCCCCGGCGGCGCTGGCCCCGACGAGGTTGGAGACGAGGTCCCAGCCGGTGTTGGTGTACCCGCCGACGCCGTGCTCCTCGACGGTGAGCGTGACGATGAACTCGAGCACCTCGTTGACCGCGCCGAGGCCGACGCCGATGAGCGCCGCGGCGATGCTCAGGCCGAGGCCCGGCTTGGCGCCCAGCGCCTGGCGGAGCGATTCCCACGCGGCGATGGTGGCCGCGAAGAAGCCGAAGGCGTGTGTGGCCTGGTCGTAGCGGGGCAGCCACGAAACGGGACGCAGCCCGTACAGCACGACGCGGGCGCTCTCCGCCTCGGCCCATTCCGCCGGCACGGGCACCGTGCCGCCGAGCATGTGCAGGCAACCCCAGATCGACAGCAGCCAGAGCGTGGAGTGACGCAGGCGCGCGCGGAGGTTCAAAAGGAGCGCGAGCGCGATGAAGACGACCATCGACGCGGCGTAGCCCATGAACTCGAGGTTGCCCTGGCGCAGGGCCATCGCCGAGCAGACGACCATGTAGGACGCGGTGAAGAACACGATGCCCTGGGGCAGCAGCCTTCGCTGGCGGAGTTCGGCCATGAAGGGAGCGTACCCGATGCCGGTGGGACGGCGAGGTCTTGGGGGCCGGAGCCGTGGTCGCTCCCGCCCGGTCGCGGCTTGTCGGGTGGTCGGGATGCAAGGCCTGCGCGGTCGTGCGGGTTTTGGTCGGACCGGCTTGTCCACAGCTTGTTCAGAATGGGAGATTCGATTTGCTTTGTGGGTCATTGTGGGCGACAATCCCATGCATGCCCGGCGTTGACCGCGGCGGCGTGCGACCCCGATCGGCAGGAGGCCACCCAGATGAGCGATCAGGCGGGGTGCGGTTGGCAGGGGGGCGGGGTGCGGGAAGCGGAGATCCAGCGTGCTCTTCACGGGACAGGCCGAGGCGAAGATCGACGACAAGTCGCGTCTGGCGATCCCGGCCAAGTTCCGTTCGAAGGACGCGGACGCGGATGGCAAGGTCTGGTTCTGCGTGCCGTGGGTGAAGACCGGGAGTCTTCGGCTGTACCCGGAATCGGTATTCCGGGAGCTGGCCGCGGCGGGCCGGCGGGACGATTCGCTGACGCCGGAAGAGGACCGGGCGGAGCTGGAGCTGCTGCTGTTCTCGTCGACGGAGCAGGCGGAGATGGACGCGAACAACCGGATCCGGCTGGCCTCGTGGCAGGTCGAGGCGCTGGGGCTTCCGGGCGAGGTGATGGTGCTTGGGGCGGGCAACCGGCTGGAAGTGCATTCGCGCGACGGCTGGATGGCGACGCACCGGGCGCGGCTGGGCGAGATGGCGTCGCTGGCCGAGAAGCTGAGCCGTCGTGCCCAGGGCACGGCGTGAGGGGGGTCGGGCCGGAGGGCCCGTGAGAGCAGGGCGCGGAGAGGCACCCGAACAAACGAACGCGGCCTGGTGAGCCGCGACGCCCCCCGGACGGCCGGAGGCGTGGAACCCGGCCCCGGCGGCCGGGGGACGAGACCGACCCGGCCGACCGGCCGGGCAACGCACACCGGACGCGCAAGGCCGCGCGTCCGGGGCCGGGCGACCGGCGACAACCCGATGGCCGGCGGGGGCGGCGAGCACCGACCCACCACGGACGGCGGGGACGCAAGGACGCGTTCCTGATCGGCCGCTCGACCGAGCGCACCCCGGCAGGCCCTTGAATGACCGCCCGACCCACCACCGGGCGGTTGTTCTTTTGGAGGAACCGAGCGGGGCGGAGAGCCGAAGAGGGGTGAGAGGGGCCGTGGGGAAGGCGTCCGTACCGGCCGGGCATGCGTGCCCGGCGTGGCGTCACGGACGGGCGTGCCGGGAAAAACCCGGTTTCGCCGGGGCCGGGGGGCCAAACTGGTTCATATATTGGTTCTGGGGACGGTAAGGAGTTTTGCGATGAAGACGCGAAAGCACGGCTTCACGCTGCTGGAGACGGCGGCGGTTCTGGGCGCGGTGACCGTCCTGCTCGGGGTCACGGCCCCGGCGGTGCGCCAGGCGCGGGTGATGGGGCGGGGGACGGCCAGCTCCGCCCGGCTGCTGCAGATAGGGCAGGGGTCCGCCATGTACGGGGCGGACCACGGCGGGCAGTTGTTCACGTACACCTGGCGACCGGGGCAGGAGTACCTGCTGCCTGACGGGCTGACCAAGGTCCCTAACAGTCAGGAAGACGCGGCGGCCTGGCAGAACGTCGAGATTCTGATGCGCCGAACGGGCCGCATCAGCGGGCCGGACAAGATTCTCATGATGTCCGGTCGGCTCCCGCACCGTCGGCTGACGCACCTGGTGCTGATGGATTACATGAACCTCCCGTTCCCGTCGGAGCTGTTCGCCGACCCGGCGGACGCCAACCTGCTGCAATGGCAGGCGAACCCCCTGGACATCAGCGCCGCCAACAACATCCCTTACGCGGTTGGGAATCCTGGGGCGGGTTACGACAGCTCGTCCGGGTGGACGGACGCGGCGGTCCGCCAGCGCTGGGCGTACGGCTCCAGCTATCAGCGGACGATCACCGCCTGGGCGCCGGACGGGATTGCAGGGCCGGCCCCGTCACCGGTCCCGACCACGCCGCATCTGACGATGATGCCCTCTGGCGTGCCGCTTGCCGACGGCCGGAACTACGCCGAGGTGGCGTTCCCGAGCGCCAAGGTGCACATGTTCGAGGAGTTCGACCGGGAGCAGGCGGGGTCGCCGTACTTCGCGTACGACCACGCGCGGCCCGAGAAGCTCATGTTCGACGGGTCGGTCAACGACCGGCCGTCGGGCGAGGCGGGGCCGTCGTGGAACCCGTCGATGGGCAAGGTCGAGTGGCGTCAGGCGTACGTGCCGCTCCACACCTTCCCGATCCCGCTTTCGGGTCTCGGCGAGACGACGCCGCTGAGCCAACGGTACCGGTGGACGGTGGGGGGCTTGAAGGGGATCGACTACGGCGCGCCGCTGATGGGGCGCTGACGGGTTGGCCCGAGCGAGCACGAAAAAACGCCCGCGGTCGCCGCGGGCGTTTTCTCATTTCCGGAGTGGCCGGCCGGCGCGGGGTGTCGCCGGTCAGTCGTCCTTCTCTTCGGTCAGGCGGGAGGCCTTCTTGATGAGGACGGGCTCGATCGGGACGTCGCCGTGCGGGCCCTTGGTGGTGGTGGGGACGGCCTTGATGGCGTCGACCACGTCCATGCCCTTGACGACCTTGCCGAAGACGGCGTAACCGGCGCCGTCGCGGGGCTCGTCGAGGAAGGCGTTGTCGGCGACGTTGATGAAGAACTGGGCGGTGGCCGAGTCGGGCTGGCGGCCGAGGCGGGCCATGGCGATGGTGCCGCGGGTGTTGGACAGGCCGTTCTGCCACTCGTTCTTGATGCCCTTGCCGGTGGGCTTCTGGGTCATGTCGGCGGTAAAGCCCCCGCCCTGGATCATGAAGTTGGGGATGACGCGGTGGAAGATGGTGTTGTCGTAGTGACCCTTGTCGACGTACTCGAGGAAGTTGGCGACGGTGATCGGCGCCTTCTCGCGGTTGAGCTCGATGTCGATGTTGCCCTTGGAGGTTTCGAGTCGGACGATCACGGGGGTGGTTTCCTTGGTCTGGGGCTGGGCGTCGGCGTCCTCGTCGGCGCCGGTGGGCTGGGTGAAGCCCAAGGCGGCGAAGAGCACGGCGATGCCGGCGAGGGCCGCGGTCAGGCCGAGCCGGGCTTTGGGGTGGGTGGTGCTGCAGCAGGTCATGGGGCCTCCTCCTGGTTCCTGAACGGTCCGGTCGGTTCCGGGTCGGCGGGGCGCACGGGCCGCGTCCGCTCGCAGTGTAGGGGTCGGGCGGCGGCCGGAACCGTGCTGGGGGTAGGGGGCGGGGCTTTATCGCGTGCGGACGGCGACGATCAGGCCCACGAACAGCTCGTGCTCGGATTCGAGGTCGAAGTGGCGGGCGATCTGGCAGTCGAACCAGACCGGGCAGCGGTCGAGGATCGGGGCGCCGGTGACCAGGCGCTGGTCGGGGAAGGGATCGAAGGGGTCGGTGGCGTGCGGGTCGGCGCGGGAGGAGGCGGCGGTCTCGGAGAAGCGGAACCGCCGGGGGATGAGCTTGTCGCCCGGGTCGACCACCCCAAGGGCGAAGCAGCGGGCGTCGCGGAGGATGGGGTCGATGGCGTGGCCCTTGCGGCAGGCGACCACGATCATGGGCGGGACGCGCGAGGCGACGAGCACCCCGTGGACGAGCATCCCGGCGCGGTCGCCGTCGTGGGCGGCGGTCATCAGGCAGGTGGCCTCGGGCAGCCGGTCCAGCGCCCGCGCGACCTCGGCCTCGTCGGGCACGGGCACGGGCGCGGAACCGTTGTATCCGGGGTACGCGGACACGGGTTGGACCTCCTGCGGGCTACCCCGGACATCGGCCCGGGGGGGCGGCTCGTCCAATCCATACGCCTCAAACGGGTGTAGGGTCGCATCCGGGACGGGCGAAGACCCCCTGGAACGCGGCGAGGAAGCGGGTCCGGAAACGGTCCGGGCCGAAGCCCAGCGCGTGGCGCCGGCAGGCGTCGGGGTCGGCGGGGAGGCGGTCGAGGGCGGCGGCGAAGGCCTCCGGGGTCGGCTCGGGGACGAGAACCCCGGTTCGCCCGTCGAGGACGGTGTCGAGGGCCCCGCCCCGGGCGAGGGCGACGACCGGCGTGCCGCAGGCCTGGGCCTCGACGGCGGTGATGCCGAAGTCTTCGGTCTGGGGCATGAGGAAGGCGTGGGCCCGGCGCATGTGGTCGCGGACGGCGTGGTCGTTGGCGTGGCCGAGGAAGGCGACGCGGGGGGCGTCGCGTGCGTGGGCGCGGAGCGCGGCCGCGTGGCTGCCGGTCCCGATGACGACCAGCGGCCGGCCCGCGCGCACGGCGGCGTCGATGGCCAGGTCGATGCGCTTGTACGGCTCGAGCGCGGAGACCACGAGCAGGAAGTCCTCTCGCGCCGTGGCGGGGTCCGGGGTGAAAAAGCCGGTGCGGATGGGCGGATGGACCACCGTCGCGTCGCGGTCGTAGGCCCGGCGGATGAGGTCGCGGGTGTGGGTCGAGTTGGCGAGGAAGGCGGTGACGCCCGCGGCGGTGGCGCGGTCCCAGCGCCGCAGGGGAGCCCGGGCGGCGCGCAGGCCGGCGGCGCGGAGCCGGCCCTTGAGGCCGGGGGTGGCGTAGGCGTCGGTCTGGGTCCACAGGTAGCGCGCGGGCGTGTGGCAGTAGCAGAGGTGGGGCACGCCCGGGGGCGGGCGGACGGCCTTGGCGGCGACCGAACTGGTCGAGACCAGGACCGAGAAGGGCTCGCGGGCGTGGTCGGCCGCGAGCCGGCGGGAGAGATCGGCGACGGCCGCGGGATAGAAAGGAAGGAGCCAGCGCCGGAGGGCGGCCGGGGCGTGGTTGAGGAACGAGGCGGTGGTGGGGGCGGCGTCGATCTCGGGGGCGATCGGCGTGCCGTTGTGGAACATGACGTAGAGCCGGGCCGGGGGTTGGGGGAGGGCCTGGGCGATGGCGGCGAGGACCAGCTCGCCGCCGCGGCGGGCGACGATCCAGTCGTGGGCGAGGGCGGTGCGCGGGGCGGGCGGGGCGGTATTCCTGTTTGAACAAAGAGATGGGGGGGCAGGTTCTACCATCTCTGGTCGGGGGCTGGCGCTTGCGGAGGTGCGTGCATGGGCGGGATGACGGGTGTGGTGGCCGGGGGCACGGCCGCGAACCGGTTCGGGCTGGACTACCGCGCCGAGGCCGAGCGACTGGGCCCGCCGGTGTGCCCGATCGTGGATGCGCACATCCACGTGAACGGGGCGCGGGCGGCGGAAGTGTACCGGGAGGTGTGCGACCTGTACGGGATTGAGCGGGTGTACTCGCAGACCCAGCTCGCCGAGGCGGAGGGGGTTCGGGCGGCGCTCGGCGACCGGGTCCGGTTCGTGGCGATCCCCGAGTACATGCACGCGGACCGGCGTTGGGCGCACACGGAGGGCTTCCTGGAGAACCTGGAGGCCTGGCACGCGCTGGGGGCGCGGATGGTCAAGTTCTGGGGCGCCCCGCGCCTGCGCGACCTGGTGGGCGACATCGGGCTGGGGCCGGACGAGCTGGCGTTCGACTCGCCGTGGCGCCTGCGGATCGCGGAGCGGGCGAAGTCGCTCGGGATGGCGCTGATGGTGCACGTGGCGGACCCGGACACCTGGTTCGCGACGAAGTACGCCGATGCGTCGCGGTACGGCACGAAGCGGGCGCAGTACGAGCCGCTGTCGGGGCTGCTGGACCAGACCGGGATGCCGTGCCTGCTGTCGCACATGGGCGGGTGGCCGGAGGACCTGGGTTTCCTGCGGGATTTCCTGCGCCGGCACCCGCTGACGGTGATCGACACGAGCGCGACGAAGTGGATGGTGCGTGAGCTGAGCAAGCACCCGCGCGCGGAGCTGGTCGCGTTCTTGGAAGAGTTCCGCGGGCGCGTGCTGTTCGGCTCGGACATCGTGACGAGCGACGAGCACCTCAAACCGAGCGCGAGCGAGGCGTTCGGCGCGGCGCTGGCGTCGAGCCCCGAACAGGCCTTCGACCTGTACGCCTCGCGCTACTGGGCGCTGCGGACGATGTTCGAGACCGGGTACGACGGGGAGAGTCCGATCGCGGACCCGGATCTGGCGATGGTCGACCCGGGCCGGCACGACGGGATGAGCGCGCCCCGGCTGGTGGGCCGGTCGCTGGACCGGGGGATGCTGCGCACGCTGTACCGCGGGGCGGTCGAGGCGACGATCGACCGCTGGTACGGGGGCTGAGCCCGCGGGCGTGGTGGGGGCGGGGCGGGCGTTGCTCCCCGTTTTCGGGTGGAAGATGGGGGGTCAAGCCGGCGCAAATTTGCGCCGGGCGGGACGCCGGGGGCGGAAAAGGGGGGTGGGGGGCGGGCCGAACTGGGCGGAATCCTCTTTTCAAACCCTTGTCGATTGGTACACTTGGCGGCATGCCATCGGAAAGCCGGTGGCGCGGTTGCGCGGATCGGGCCCGAATCTCTCGCAGTCACGAACGTCTCGGGCTCGGAAAGTGTGATCGGAATGACGATGAAGCTGTATGTGGGCAACCTGCCCTACTCGATGACCGACTCGGAGCTGGAAGGTCTGTTCGCCGAAGTCGGTCAGGTGACCTCCGCGAAGGTGGTCATGGATCGCGAGACCGGTCGGTCGCGCGGTTTCGGGTTCGTCGAGATGGACGACGCCGACGGGCGCGAGGCCATCGAGAAGTTCCACGGCCAGGACTACCAGGGTCGTTCGCTCGTCGTGAACGAGGCCCGGCCCCGTGAGGAGCGTCCGCGCTCCGGCGGGTACGGCGGCGGTGGTGGTGGTTACGGTGGCGGCGGCGGTCGCGGCGGCTACGGCGGCGGCGGCGGTGGCTACGGCGGGGGTGGTGGCGGTTACGGCGGCGGTGGCGGCGGCTACGGCGGTGGTCGTGGCGGCGGCCGCGGCGGCTCGCGCGGCGGCGGCGATCGCGGCGACCGCGGCGGGTACGGCGACCGCTATTGATCCGCGCCGGGCCGAGGCCCGGTGAGACACGCTTGCATCGGCCCCCGTCTCCGGACGGGGGCTGTCTTTTTTGCTGGGCACAGACACGGGGAGTCGGGTGGGATTGGCCCGGCCACGGGGACGCCCCCGAGAAATGTGGCCGTGCTCGGGCCGGGGGGTGACGGGGGTGCAAGGCCCGCGGCATCCAGCCCAATAGGTCTCGTGGGGCGTGCGGTTGTGCGCGTCCGAGAACTCGACGGGGGTACGGCATTGACGAAGCGGGCGGCGAGGTTGAAGGGCGGGGCCCTTGCGGGTCGAAAGACGGCCCGGATGCGTACGCCGTTGGGACATGTCGCTCGGTTCGATGGGCCGGCCCCGGGCGGGCCCGCGGTGGCGGCGGACGGGCTGGGCACGCTGAACGAGTTCCTGCGTGCGCACGGGGGCGGCGCCGCGGCCGGGGGCGTGGTGTGCCCGTGCTGCCGCGGACGGGCGCGGCGCGTGGTGCGGGCGCGGCCGGGCGGCGCGTCGGGCTGGATCGCGGTGTGCGCGATCTGCGCGGGCCGGCTGCTGGCCGGGCACCCGGGGACGGTGGTCGGCGGGCGCGTGCGTCCGCGTCGCGCGGGCTGAACGCTCAGTCGACGGGGTCGGCGGACAGCGCGAGCGTGCGCAGGGCCGCGCCGATGCGGTCGGCGGTCTCGCGGTCGGCGCGGGCGCTGAAGGACAGTTCGGTGCGCGCGGGGCCGAGCAGGTCCTGGAAGCCGGGGGTGGCGCGGGAGAGGCGGGTCGCCGCGTTGCGCAGGACGCCGGCGGCGGCGTTGTTCTTGAGCGAGTCGCCCGGCATGAGGAAGCCCGCGGCGTCGTACACGCCGACCTGTCCCCGGGACACGACGACGACGCGCGCCGTGGCGCTGGCGGCGGTGTTCTCGATGGGGGTGCGACCGGGCTTGGGGTTGAGGAAGACGTGGACGTGGACGAGAATGCCGGAGACCTCGGGGGCGGGGGCCCCGGTGGCGAGCCTCTCGAGGGTGGCGGAGGACAGGTCGGTCAGGTACACGTCGGCGGTGTTGCGGTCGTGGACAACGGCGGCCCGCTCGGGCAGGCGGAGGTCCAGGCGGGCGCCCGCGGCCTCGGACCGGACCTGGCCGGATCCGGCGGCGCCGGCAAGGCCGAAGCGGGCGCCGGCGCAGCCCGCGAAGAGGAGCGCGGCGGCGAGGAATGGAATAAAGATGGATCGGCGTGGCATCGGGGCTGAGGGTAGCCGGATCGGGCGGGGTTTGCCCGGGCGTGTGGAACCGCGTCAGCGGGGGTACGGACCGGGTGGTAAGAGGGCATGAGCATGCGATGGACGAATCGGGCGGTGCGGCTGGGCGTGCGTCTTGCGATGGCGGGCGCGATCGGCCTGGGCGGGGGGGCTTTGGCGCAAAGTCACGGCGAGCGACCCATCCCGACCGGGGAGCGCCCGATCCATACCGGCCCCCGTCCGATCCCCACGGGCGAGCGCGGGGCCCCGAACACGGGGTCGCGCGTGGCCCCCAACCGGGAACAGCCCGCGACGCGGCAGCCCCCCGGGACGAACCCGGGGCGGGGCGTGCGGGCCCCGGGCGGCGGGGTCCGGGCCCCCGCGGGCGGCGTGCGGGCTCCCGATAGCCAGAACCGGGTGGTGGCCCCCGGCCGGCCGGGCAACGGCCACGGCGGGCGCCCGGGCGATGGCCCGGGCCGGCCCGGGCGTCCGGGGCATGACTGCGACCACAAGCACGGCTGCCGCTGCATCTGGTACCCCAGTTGGGGGTGGTGGAGCGGCTGGGGCGGCTGGGGCTGGGGGTCGCGGTGGAGTTCGCTGCCGTACTCCTGGAGCGGGGGGGTGGTCCGGGGCCCGGAGACGGAGTTCGAGGGGAACGAGGATGAGGCCGTCGAGCTGACGGATCTCGAGCTGGCGCTGGTGTTCATGCGTCGGAACGAGCCGGAGGAGGCGGCCCGGTGGTTCGAGTCCCACCTTCGGGCTTTCCCGAACGACATGGAGGTCATGCGGTCGTACGCCGCGGCGCTGATCGGGGCTGGGCGGATGGCGGACGGCGTGGCGATGCTGGCGTACGCGTACGACGCGGTGCCGGGGCTTGCGTCGCGTCCGATGGAGCGGTCGCTCTGGGGTGATTCCCCGCCCAGGTTGCGTCGGGCGGTGGAGGACGCGGTGCGGTACGCGCAGCGGACGCCCTCGGCGAGCGCGTGGCTGACGGTCACGGTGCTGATCCAGGCGGAGGGCCGGGACGCGGTGGCGTTGCGGATGCTGGAGCGTGCGGAGTCGCTGGGCCTGGGCCCGGCGGTGGCGGACCGGCTGCGCCTGCGTCTGACGAGGCGTTGAGGCAGGGGCGTTTGCGCTCAAATTGTGTTGCGGGGGCGGTTTGCCTGGGCGCGGGGTGGCGCGCTAGGGTTGCGGCCCTGCGCACGGCGTGCGGGAACAAACGAGAACCGTTGAACCACCCGGGAGCCGTCCTGGAGGCCGGGGCGGAGCAGATCCGCGGGTGGGAGGTGGAGATCGATGGCCAAAAAAGAAGTTACGCACGTATTCAAGATCATGGCCCCGGGGGGCAAGGCGACGCCCGCGCCGCCGCTGGGCCCGGTGCTGGGCGCCAAGGGCGTCAACCCCGGTCAGTTCATCCAGCAGTTCAACGCCGCGACGGCGAAGCTCGACGGGAAGATCGTCGGCTGCATCGTGACGGCGTATTCGGACCGCTCGTTCGAGTTCGAGGTCAAGTCGTCCCCGGCGTCCGTCCTGATCAAGGAGGCGGCGGGGATCGAGAAGGGCTCGGGCGCTCCGAACACGAACAAGGTCGGGACGATCACGAGCGAGCAGGTGCGGAAGATCGCGGAGGAGAAGCGTGCGGACCTGAGCGCCGCGTCGCTCGAGGCCGCGATGCGCGTGATCGAGGGCACGGCCCGCTCGATGGGCGTGAAGGTGGAGGGCTGACCGATGGCGAAGATGACCAAGCGTGCGCGTGAGAACGCGAAGATGGTTCCTTCGTCGGCGGTCGAGCCGGCGCAGGCCTTCTCGACGCTGAAGAAGTTCAAGGGTCCGAAGTTCGATCAGTCCGTCGAGGTGGTGATGCACCTCGGCGTGGACGTGAAGCAGGCGGACCAGATGATCCGCGGCTCGGTGTCGCTGCCCAAGGGCATCGGCAAGAGCAAGCGCGTGGTGGCCTTCTGCCCGCCCGAGCAGGTGCAGGCGTGCCTCGACGCCGGCGCCGTGAAGGCCGGCGGCGAGGACCTGATGGCCCAGGTGGAGGGGGGCTGGATGGACTTCGACGTGGCGATCGCCACGCCGGACATGATGCGCGTGATCTCCAAGCTCGGCAAGGTGCTGGGCCCGAAGGGCCTGATGCCCTCGCCGAAGAACGGCACGGTGACCCCGAAGGTGGCCGAGGCCGTGGCGGAGTTCGCTGCGGGCAAGGTGGAGTACCGCACCGACAAGGGCGGGAACATCCACGCGATCATCGGGAAGATGAGCTTCCCCGAGGGCGACCTGGTGGAGAACTACAACCACTTCGTCGCGACGATCGAGAAGGCTCGGCCCTCCACCGTGAAGGGCGAGTACGTCAAGGGCATCACCGTTTCGGGGACCATGACCCCGGGCGTGAAGGTCGCGTTCAGCGCGGCGGCGGGAGAGTGACGCGATGAGCAAGCCCGTCAAGAATCTGATCATCAACGATTACCGCTCGCGCATCGGCGACGTCGAGGACGCGCTGGTGATCGGCCTGCGCGGCGTGTCGAGCAACGACACGAACGCGATCCGGTCCGGCCTGGCGAAGAAGTCGATCCGCGTGACGGTGGTGCGCAACAAGCTGTTCGGGCAGGCGTTCGCCGGCACGAACCTGGCCCCGCTCAGCGAGGTGCTGACCGGCGCGAACGCGCTGGCGTACGGCGCCGAGAGCGTGGTCGACGTGGCCCGCGAGATCGTCGAGCTGGTCAAGAAGTTCCCGGGCATCGAGCTGAAGGGCGCGGTGCTGGACGGCCAGCTGTTCCAGGGCGAGGCGGGCATCGAGGCGCTGAGCAAGTTCCCGACGCGGGACGAGGCCATCGCCAAGGACGTCGCGATCATCCTCGGCCCCGGGCGGAAGCTCATGGCCGCCGTCAAGGGCCCCGGGGCGCAGATCGCCGGGCTGCTCAAGGCGATCGAGGAGAAGCTGGAAAAGGGCGAGGCGATCGCGAAGGCGTGAGCCCCCCGTGCGTCGCGGGCATTGCGTCCGCGGCGGTGAAGAGAACCCGTATCCGTCCGACTGGCCCGGTCGCCCCCCGCTCACGGGCGGGGGGAGGGTTAAAGAGCCGAGTGGTTCGGCCCCTCTCGGGCGGACGAGTGAGCACGCCCCGGCGTGCGAGTGTGAAGGACGTGGACCATGGCTGACGAGACCAAGACTTTCGACGCGAAGATCTCCGAGCTGGGCGACAAGCTCGCCGGGCTGACCCTCAAGGAGGCGGTGGATCTGGCGGATTACATGAAGGACACCTACGGCATCGAGGCCGCCGCGGGCGGCGCCGTGATGATGGCCGGCCCGGCCGCCGGCGGGGCCGCCCCCGCCGCGGAGGAGAAGACGGACTTCGACGTCATCCTGAAGAACGCCGGCGGCAACAAGATCGGCGTGATCAAGGTCGTGCGCGAGCTGACGGGTCTGGGCCTGAAGGAGGCCAAGGACCTGACGGAGACCGCGGGCGCCAAGATCAAGGAAGGCCTGGGCAAGGAAGAGGCCGAGCAGATCGCCGCCAAGCTGAAGGAGGCGGGCGCCGAGGTCGAGCTGGCCTGACGCCTTCCGGCCGGGTTCCCAGCCGGCTGTCCGAGAGAACATTCGTCCGACCGGCTGGCCGAAAGGCCGGCCGTGCGGCTTTGGCGGGCTTCGGCCCGTCGGGCGGTTTGTCCGGTCCGGGGGTGTGCCGCCCCGGAACGGGCGGTGACGGTCTCGCCCGGGGTCTGACTGGAGGCTGACGCGGTGGGCGACCGCCCGGCATCCCGATGGACGCAAGCCTTTAGCGGAACGGCGGTTCCGGGGGCGGGTGGTCGGGGTGTGCCCGGGCGGCTAGACTTTGTCATCGGCGGATCAGGCGGCACAACACAAGTTTGACTCATCGCCCGCTCGCGTCCGGAGGGACGGCGGCGGCGCGATCGCAACCATCGTGAGGAATCTGATGGCAGGGACGAAAGTGCGCGGTATGCAGCGTGAACGCACCATTCGCAGCTTCGCCAAGCGCGGCGATGCGTCCCGGATCCCGGATCTCTGGGAAGTCCAATCGGGCGGATACGCCAGGTTCCTGCAGATTGACAAGACCCCCGAGACGCGCGACCCCCGGTACGGGCTGGAGAGCCTGCTGCGGGAGATCTTCCCGATCGAGTCGTACGACGGGACGATGCATCTGGAGTACGTCTCGTACGACCTGGACGAGCCGCGGTACACCCCGGACGAGTGCCGGGAGCTGCGCCTGACCTACGGCATGCCGTTCAAGTTGCGCCTGCGCCTGAAGCGCGAGACGCACGGGGACCTGCCCGAGGAGGACATCTTCCTGGGCGAGTTCCCGGTGATGATGGGCGGCGGCGAGTTCATCGTGAACGGCGCCGAGCGCGTGATCGTCAGCCAGCTGCACCGGTCCCCGGGCGTGGACTTCTCGATCGTCTCCAGCGAGGGCGACCGCCCGCTGCACTCGGCGCGGATCATCCCCGAGCGCGGCTCCTGGATCGAGCTGGAGGTGACGAAGAAGGACGTGCTGGCGATGCGGATCGACCAGTCGACCAAGCTCGCCGCCACGACGTTCCTGCGCTGCCTGGACGAGTCGGTCGCGTCGACGGACGCGATCATCGGCCTGTTCTACGAGGTCACGGAGATCAAGGCCAAGGACGTCCACGCCGACGACTGGGCGGCGGCCTCGATCATCGACACCGAGTCGGGCGAGGAGCTGGTGCACGTGGGCCGGCAGATCGGCGAGGAGGCGGCGGAGGCGATCCGCAACAGCTCGCTGAAGACGGTCCGCGTGGTGCAGAACCCCTCCGACACGCTGATCCTCAACACGATCGCCGAGGAGAAGCTCGACCAGTTCGACGAGGTGCCGGGCGTGGCGACCGACCACGACCGCGCGATGCTGAAGGTCTACACCCGCCTGCGCCCGGGCAACCCGCCGCAGGTCGAGAAGGCCAAGCAGCTGTTCATGGAGAAGTTCTTCGACGAGAACCGCTACCGCCTGGGGACGGTGGGGCGGTTCCGGATCAACCGCAAGTTCGACATGGACACGCCCGAGGACCAGATGTTCCTCCTGGGCATGGACTTCCTCAAGGTGGTCCAGTACCTGCTGGACCTGCGTTCGAACCGGCTCGACCCGGACACCGGCCGCCCGGTGGCGCAGGTCGACGACATCGACCACCTGGGCAACCGCCGCCTGCGCACGCTGGACGAGCTTGCGGTGGACGAGCTGCGCAAGGGCTTCCTGAAGCTCCGGCGCACGGTGCAGGAGCGCATGAGCGTCAAGGACCCCGAGGAGGTGGCCAAGATCGCCGATCTGGTCAACTCCAAGAGCGTCTCGAGCGCGATCGACTTCTTCTTCGGGCGCAGCGAGCTGAGCCAGGTCGTCGACCAGACGAACCCGCTGTCGACGCTAGTGCACGAGCGGCGCCTGTCGGCCCTGGGCCCGGGCGGCCTGAACCGCAAGCGCGCCGGCTTCGAGGTGCGCGACGTCCACATCTCGCACTACGGGCGCGTGTGCCCGATCGAGACGCCCGAGGGCAGCAACATCGGCCTGATCGTCTCGCTGGGCATCTACGCCAGCGTGGACGAGTACGGCTTCCTCCGCGCCCCGTACCGGCGCGTGGTGGACGGGCGCGTGACGGACGAGATCGTGACGCTGCGTGCCGACGAGGAGATCCGCGCGGTGCTGGCCCCGGCCGACGCGCTGCGTCCGGACGGGCAGCTGGGCGACGGCCAGATCCTGGCCCGCGTGGACGGCGAGCTGACCGAGGTGCCCGCCAGCCAGGTGGACTTCGTGGACGTCTCGCCCAAGCAGATCGTGGGCATCTCCGCGTCGCTGATCCCCTTCCTCGAGCACGACGACGCGAACCGCGCGCTGATGGGCTCGAACATGCAGCGCCAGGCGGTGCCGCTGATCCGCG
>CAYXFA010000051.1:0-19712 GCA_964464165.1 uncultured Phycisphaeraceae bacterium
GGGGGCGTAGCTCAGTTTTGGTAGAGCGCTTCCATGGCATGGAAGAGGTCGTGAGTTCGAGTCTCATCGCCTCCACTACCCGCGAAAACGCCGCGGCCTTCGGGCCGCGGCGTCGTTTTTGGCGTGGCGTTCCGGGCGCGGGGGGCGGCCTTCAGAGGTTCGGCTGGGGCGTGAGGCGGAGGTAGGGCTTGACCTTGCGGTAGCCCTTCGGGAAGAGCCGGTCGGCCTCCTCGTCGCTGACGGCGGGGACGATGATGCAGTCCTGGCCGTGGGTCCAGTCGACGGGGGTGGCGACCTTGTGCTCGGCGGTGAGGCGCAGGGAGTCGACGACCCGGAGGATCTCCTGGAAGTTGCGCCCCGTGCTGGCGGGGTAGGTGATGGTCAGCTTGATCTTCTTGTCCGGCCCGATGACGAACACGCTGCGGACGGTGGTGGTGTCGCCGGTGTTCGGGTGGATCATGCCGTAGAGCGTGGCGACGGAGCGGTCGGCATCGGCGAGGAGGGGGAAGTTCAGTGCGGCGCCCTGGGTCTCCTCGATGTCCCTGGCCCAGCGGGCGTGGTCCTCCAGGGGGTCGACGGAGAGGCCGATGACCTTGACGCCGCGTTTGTCGAACTCGGGCTTGAGCCGGGCGACGGCGCCGAGCTCGGTGGTGCAGACGGGGGTGAAGTTCTTGGGGTGGGAGAAGAGGATGCCCCACGAGTCGCCGAGCCACTCGTGGAAACGGATGGTGCCTTCGGTGGACTCCTGGACGAAGTCCGGCGCGACGTCGCCGAGCTGGATGGTCATGGTCTGGATCCTGGTGCGGGTGTTGCCGGCGCGGCCCCCGCGGGCCCGCTCCGCCGCGGGATGATATTCGGCGCGGGCGTGCGGGTCGGGCTTTCCACCGATCGGCCGGGGGGCGGGGTCACTCGGCGGGGGCGCCCGAGCCGGCGTCCTTGAGGTACATCCGGATCTCGGGGTCCTGCAGGAAGGCGTCGAGGCGTTCGATGGTCCGCTCGATGCGCTGGATGAGGGCCGCGTAGTACAGCTCACTGACGAAGAAGTAGCGGGCGACCTCGGAGTCGATGACGGTGACCTTCTCGGCGTCGACGGAGGGGATGTGGAGGATCTTGCCGATCGTGAAGTGCTTGAGGCTGAGGACCTCGGCGTCGGCGTTGAGGGCGATGACCTGCTTGACCATCATGGCGCGCTGGAGGCGCTGCATGTCCTGGCGGGCGTGGAGGAGGACGGTGAAGCGGGCGGTGCCGTCGGCCTCGGGCTGGTTGAGCTCCCAGAGCAGGCGGGACCAGGTGGCGCGGTCGGGGCAGTCGATCAGGGCGATCTCTGGGATGGGCTCGCTGGCGATGCGCCGGACGTCGGCGGCCTCGGCGTCGAAGCGGAAGGTGATGGCCAGGGCCTTGCCGCTGTTGCGCTCGAAGAAGCCCTCCCAGCCGTCCTCCTCGGTGCCGAGGCGGGAGAGCACGTCGGCGAGGAAGCGGACCTGGTACCCCTGGGCCTGCTGCTCCTCGAGGTAGATCATGCGCTCGGGGCTGATGCGTCGGTCGGAGCCGGTGCGCTTGATGACCTCGTAGATCATGCGCTGAATGAGCAGTTCCTCGCCGGGGATGTCGGTGCCGTGGAACTCGCTGAAGGGCTCGGTGGCGGCGAGGCGGAAGTTGGTGGCCATGACCTGGCGGGCGAGGTCGCGGTACATGGCCAGGCGGCGGTTCTCGGCGAGGAACTTGAGGTCGAAGACGTCCTCGCCGCGGATGCGGTAGGCGTCGCGGAAGAGGCGGTTGCCGGTGGAGTCGAAGAGGTCCTCGTCCTGGGGGAGGGCGCGGGTGATGGTGACGTCGTTCTCGGGGAGGACGTAGGGCGTGAGGACGATGATGACCTCGCGCTTCTGGGAGCTGGTGCGGCGTGAGCGGAAGGCGCTGCCGATGAGGGGGAGGTCTCCGAGGAGGGGGACCTTCTGGTTGGTGACTGTGCGGTCGCGGCTGACGAGGCCGCCGATGATGAAGGGGGTTTTGTTGGCGATGCGTGCGTAGGTCTGGACGCGGCGGGTGGAGATGGTGGGCGCGGATGCGAGCAGCTCGCCGTCGACGGAGCGGATCTCCAGGTCGCGGCCGGGGACCTGTGCGGACACGACGGTGTCGACCAGCATGCTGACCTCGTCGCCGGTCTCGTTCATCCTGGGACGGATGTTGAGGAGGATGCCGGTGGGGATGTAGGAGAAGTTGAACGCGATCTTGTTGGAGTTGAGTGTGCCTTCCTGGCTGGTGGCGATGGGGATGTCCTCGCCGACGCGGATGGAGGCCTGGCGGTTGTCGATGGTCAGGACGCTGGGGCGGGAGAGGACCTCGGCCTTGCCCTCGCGGACGAGGGCGCGGAGGCGGACGCCCCAGTCGTAGGACAGGTCCAGGTCGTGGCCGGTGTTGAAGGTCAGGGTGTCGGTGATGAGCGAGGGGTTGAGCGAGCCGAGGACGAGGTTGATGGGCCCGTCGCGGAACTCCCACTCGACGCCGAGTTCCTCGAGGCCGTCCTCGCTGATCTCGAGGACCATGCCCTCGACGAGGATCTGGCGGGCGGGGCGGTCGATGTATTCCTCGAGCAGCGAGCGGACCATGCTGAGCTGCTCGGGGTGCGCGGGGTGGTAGAGGACGATGAGCTGGGAGGTGGGGGTGGTGTTGACGCTGGGGTTGAGCTTGCCGGCGTTGGTGGCGACGCTGACGCCGAACGTGCCGCGGGCGATGGCCCCGTCGCCGATCAGCTCGATCTCGTCGTGGCCGGGGGCGGGCATGGCGGCGACCATGGGGAGCTGGGCGAAGCCGAGCTTGGGTGGGAGGCTCTCGATGGCGCCGACGGTGTTGACGCCGAGGCCCTTGAGGGCGTTGAGGGCGCCGGCGGGGGTGGTGTGGCTGAGCTTGATGAGCTGGCGGTCGAGGTCGGTGTGGGAGAGCTCCTCGCGCATCTTGCGGACCTGGTCGAGGGCGGCCTTGACCTGGGCCTCCAGCACGGCGAGGTCGGGGTTGACGGACACGGTCCCGTCGCGGGCCACCACGGCGCCCTGGGCCCAGACCTGCGGGAGCTGGGAGGCGAAGCGCATGGAGCCGAGGCGGAGCAGGGAGAAGGTGCCGTCGGGGTTGTTCTTGGTCAGGACGGGGCCTGGGGTGACCTCGCGGGGGGGGACGCCGAGCAGGGCGGTGCGCCGGGAGCCGGCGGGCAGGTAGCCCAGCTCGGTCTGGAAGCGCAGGCCGAGGACGGTGACCATCTCGCCGAGTTCGAAGCGGCTGAGGCGTTCGAGGGCGATGAGGGCGCCGGCCTCGGGCGGGAGGACGAGGGGGTCTGGCATGTCCTCGCCGGGCTCGTCGAGCACGGAGCCGCGCATGGCGCGGGAGATCATGCCCTCGGCGGGTTCCTCCTCGGGCTGCTGGGGCTGGCGCAGGGAGGCGAGCATGGCCGGGGAGATGCGGGGCTCGTCGAGGGCGGCGAGGGCGTCGGCGATGCGGCGCAGTCCCTCGTCGGTGGCTTCCTCCAGCACGATGCCGGTGGAGGCGCGGGGGCTCTCGACCTCGATGCGGGTCTCGCGGGTCTGTGAGGAGACGCAGGCGGCGAGCGTGAGCGCGCACACGGCCAGGCCGACGCTCGCGGCGATGGCGGTGGCCGAGCGCCCCGCCCGTCTTGGTCTTCCGTGGCCCGCACGCCGGGCGCGTCCGTTGCGCCCGTTCTGATCGCCCATCTTCGGCTCCTGGATCCTCACCACGCCAGCCTACCCGACCCGGGCGCCTTTCGTCACGTCGGCCCCCGGCTCCCGCGGCACGACGGCGGAAACGAGGCCTTTGGCCCGTCCCGGCGGCCCCTGCGGGTGCGGTTCGGGGTGCATGGGGGCGCTCTTGGCCTCGACCTCGGCCCACGGGGTCTCGGGCGTTTCCTCCATGCCCGGGCCCGTGTCGGGGGCGGGGGCGAGGCGGAGCCCGTGCGACGCCGCGTACGCCGCGGGCGTGCCGTCGAAGAAGATCTCCCCGTCGCGGACGCCGACGACGCGGTCGACGAGGCCGAGCAGGCGGGTCTCGTGGGTGACCATGAGGACGGTGCGGTCCGGGTTGCGGGAGAAGATGTTGGCGACGATGGCGTAGCTGGACTCGGGGTCGATGGAGGCGGTGGCCTCGTCGAGGATGAGGATCCTGGAGTCCTTGAGCAGGGCCCGGGCGAGGGTGAGGCGTTGTTTTTCGCCGCGGGAGAGCTCGGCGCCGTAGTCGGAGAGGCGGGTCTCGTAGCCCTTGGGGAGCCGTTCGATGACGCCGTCGATGCCGGTGATGCGGCAGACGGCGCGCATCTCCTCGAGGGTGGCGTCCTCGCGGGCGTACCGGAGGTTCTCGAAGATGGAGGCGTTGAAGAGGAAGACCTCCTGGAAGGCCATGCCGATGGAGCCGCGGATGACGGGGACGGGGATGTCGGCGGTGTCCATGCCGTCGATGAGGACCTCGCCGGCGGTGGGCGCAACGAATCGGGGGAGGAGCTTGACGAGGGTGCTCTTGCCGGCGCCGCTGGGGCCGACGATGGCGACGCGCTCGCCGGAGCGGACGGCGAGGTCGATGCCCCGGAGGATCTCGGCGCCGGGGTCGAATGCGAAGCGCACGCCGCGGAGTTCGATGGAGCCGGACTGGAGGACGACGCCGGCGGCGTCGGCGCGTGCGTTGCCGACGCCCTCCTGGGCGGGCTCCTCGAGCATCTCGAAGACGCGGCCGACGCTGGCGGTGGCCTTGGAGGCGTGGCCCATGTCGCTGATGATGCTCAGGACGGCGGGGTAGAGCATCATCACGAAGCCGAAGAACATGACGAACTCGCCGCCCTGCATGCGGCCTCGGATGACCTCGAAGGCGCCGTAGGCGATGAGGAGGATGGTGCCGAGGCCGACGAGCAGGTCGGCGGTGACCTTCTGGAAGAAGTGGTATCGCTGGGAGCGGATCTGGCTCTGGCGGCTGCGGTCGATGGCCTGGTTGAAGATCTCGCTCTCGCGGCGTTCGCCGGAGAAGCCCTTGACGACCTCCATGCCCAGGAACTTCTCGACGAGGCTGCCGTAGGCGATGGAGAGGTTCTCCTGGGCCTCGGAGTGGCTGCGCCGGATGGGCACGCGGAAGAAGCGGCAGGCGGCGTACTGCAGGGGGAGGATGGCCAGGGCGGCCACGGCTAGGCGGAGGTTGAGGACGCAGAGGACCACGACCAGCACCTGGACCTTGAGGAAGTTGAGCAGGAGGAGGGGGAACTTGTCCTGGATGAAGTTCTGGATCTTGTAGGTGTCGTCCATGACGCGGGCGCCGACGCTGCCGGGCTGGTGGGACGAGTAGAAGCGCAGGCTCATCTGCTGGAGGTGGTCGAAGAGGCGTTTGCGGAGGGAGAAGCAGACGTCCTCGCTGGTGCGCAGCGAGATCATCTTGCTCCAGAAGAACAGGGTGTTGCGGGCGAGGTAGGTGAGCAGCAGGCCGACGAGGATGAGTGCGAGCAGGCCGGCCCGGCCGCCGGCGCGCTGGGCGAAGGGGGAGTCCGCGAAGACGTCGTCGATGAGAAGCTTGATGGCGTAGGGCGGGGCCAGGTCGATCAGCACCAGGCCGAGCAGCAGGCCGACGACCGCGGCCATGCGGCCGCCGTGGGGGCGCAGCAGCCCCATCACGCGCCCGCCGGCGTTGGCCTCCCGGGATTGGTCCCTCTGCTCACCGACCATCGTGCCCTCTGACCGACCACGGACCCGGCGGCCCCACGCGGGCGCGGGGGGCCGAACGGCTCACCCGGACGCACCAGACCGCCCGGACGCCCTCATAGCGAAAGCGGGCGCGCAGAACGCACGCCGCAACGGGCACCCTTCGATGCAAATCCGAGTATACCAGAACATCGGCCCCCGCCGACCCCCGACTTCACAACCTTCCCCATCCTTACAGACGGACCGGGCGGGGGCTTGCGGCGGGGGCGGGGCGAAGCCCGTGCTCGGGGCGCGGGCGGGTGGCGTGGGGGCCGCCTGCCCCGGCGGGCTCGTGCGTTTCCCCCCGCTTATGTCAGGTGGTGGTTCGGGTTGGACGCGGCGCTCGGCGTGACGCGGGCCGGCGCTGCGCACGGGCTTTCGGGGGCCCGCCGCTAGAGTTGGCCCGATGCCGATCAACCTCGACAACAACGCGACGACGCGGCCGACGCCGGAGGTCGCCGAGGCGGTGATGCGCGGGCTGACCGGGCTGTGGCACAACCCCTCGTCGGTGCATCGGCCGGGCCAGGAGGCCCGGCACGCGCTGGAGAGGGCGCGCGCGTCGATCGCCGCCCTGATCGGCGCGTCCCCCCGGCGGGTGACGCTGACGGCGTCGGGGACCGAGTCGATCCACCTGGCGGTGCGCGGGGTGCTGGGGGCGACGGCGAAGCGGACGATCGTGACCACGCTGGTGGAGCACGCGGCCCTGCGCGACCTTGCCGAGCAGCTCGGCGGGGAGGGCGTGACGGTGCGTTCCCTGCCGCTGACGGCCTGCGGCACGGCCGACGCGGAGGCTCTGGAGGGGCTGATCGACGACGACACGGCGCTGGTGTCCGTGCAGTGGGCGAACAACGAGACGGGGGCGGTCCACCCGGTCGAGCGGCTGGGGGCGGTGTGCCGGGCGCGGGGGGTGCCGTTCCACACGGACGCGACGCAGTGGGTCGGGAAGATGCCGTGCGACGTGAACGCGGCGCCGGTGGACCTGCTGACGGCGAGCGCCCACAAGTTCCACGGGCCGAAGGGGGTGGGGATCCTCTACACCGGCGCGGGCGTGCGCCTGCGCCCGGTGATGCCGGGCTCGCAGGAGCTGGGCCGGCGGGCGGGGACGGAGAACCTGCCGGCGATCCTGGGGGCGGGCGTGGCGGCGGAGCAGGCGCGGGCGTGGCTGGCCGACGGGGCGGCGCGGGAGCGGCTGGCGGCGATGCGGGACCGGTTCGAGCGGGCGGTGATCGAACGCTGCCCGGGGGCGCACGCCAACCCGGCGTCGGCCTGCCCGCGCCTGTGGAACACGACGAACATCGCCTTCCCGCGTCTGGAGGCGGAGGCGTTGCTGATGGCCTTCTCCGAGCGCGGGCTGTGCGCCTCGGCCGGGGCGGCGTGCTCGTCGGGCTCGCTGGACCCGTCGCCGGTGCTGCTGGCGATGGGCGTGGCGCCCGAGTCCGCGCACGGGTCGGTGCGGTTCTCGCTCAGCCGCGACACGACCGAGGCGGAGCTCGGCGAGGCGGTGGAGATCATCGCGGGCGCGGTGCGCCGGCTGTCGGCGGTGCTCCCGGCGTGAGCGGGCTCAGGGGCAGCCCGCGTTGAAGGCGTTGAGGAAGGCCGAGAAGTCGAAGAAGTCGATGGCGCCGTCGGCGTTGAAGTCCGCCGCGGGGTTCTGGGAAGAGAACAGGCCGACGAAGGCCGCGACGTCGAAGAAGTCCGTGGCGCCGTCGCCGTTGACGTCGGCGGGGCAGGGGTTCGGGGGCGTGGGGAGCACCTCGTAGCCGATCGAGCCGTTGAACACGCGGCCCGCGAGCGGGGCGACCGCGAAGGGGGAGTCCGCGGCCCAGCCGGCGGTCAGCGTCAGCTCGGGCGTGGAGAAGACGGCCGGTCCGCCGGTCGTGTAGCGGTGGGACGCGCCGGCGAGCAGGATCGCCAGGCCGTGCGTGCCGGGGTCGAGCTCGAACCAGCGGTTGAGCACGACGCGGGTCCGGCCGTCCACGCCCGCGGCGAGGCCGTTGCCCTCGCCGACCAGCTCCCACAGCCCGGGGCTCTGCAGCTTGTCGGCGGCGGCGCCGTCGGTGCGGTAGACGAAGACCATGAACTCGGTGGAGAGGTCCGAGCCGACGTTCAGGTCGATGGTGCGCACGCGCACGGGGGCCTGGCCGACTTCCAGGTCGAAGTAGACGGCGCCGTTGGCGGCGCCGCCCTCGTTGCTGGCGAAGGCGGTGGTCAGCTCGGGGAGGATCTGGCGGGGCAGGCTCGTGCCCTGGGGGGCGGCGAGGTAGCCCTGGAGGGTGGGGTGGTCGATGCGGGTGCCGGAGTTGTTGCCGCCGGTCACGCCGCAGCCGCCGTGGGTGTGGATGGCGATGGCGTGGCCGGTGTCCTCGTCCATGACGGGGGAGCCGGAGTTGCCGCCGACGGTGTCGGGTCGGTAGCGCAGGGCGTTGCCGGTGCGTCCGACGAGGGGGCCGGTGTGGGTCTTCTGGGCGGTGTTCCAGGTGCGGGGGATGTCGGGGAAGTTGCCGTCGCGCAGGCCGTAGCCGGTGACGCGGACGGTGGTTCCCGCGCCGGGAACGACGGGGGCGAGCACGTAGCCCGCGCCCTGGGCGGTCAGGGGGGCGAGGCCGGTGTTGGAGTTGGCGCGGGTGTGGAAGGTGGCCATGTCCTGGCCGACGCCGCCGTTGCCGCTGCTCTGGATGGAGGCGGAGTCGATCGGGTACTGGTATTCGGGCGCGGGGGCGCGGAAGCCGCCGGTGGCCGTGGACAGCGGGACGTTGAAGAACACCACGCCGCCGGTGGAGCCGTTGCTGATGCAGTGCCCGGCGGTGAGGAAGCGGTTGCCGCTGCCGCCGTGGTCGATCAGCCAGGCGGTGCACCCGCCGTTGAGCGAGCCGGCGCGGGGGTCGTAGGACAGGACGCGGTCGTCGTGCTCGCCGCAGATGGAGCGGGGCTCGACGGGCTCCTCGCCCGCGGCGACCTGGGTGAAGGCCAGGCGGTTGGGGCCGGCGCCGGGGTAGGCCCACAGCTCGATCTCGACGGACTCGCCGTTGAAGTAGGCGGTCGATAGGCCCCAGTCCTCCGCGCCTGCGGCGTCCAGGCGCTGCCAGGCGCCGTCCTCGAGCGAGGTGATGACGAGGTAGGAGCCGTCCTCGCCCGGCGTGCCGGCGAGTTCCAGCCGGTCGAACCAGACGCGCAGCCAGGACGCGTGGGGCACGTAGACCTCGGTCCGGTAGACGACCTCGGCGGACCCGCCGCGGACGCCGGCGGGCGCCTCAACCACGCCCGAATCCACCGCCACACCCACTCGGACGCTGGGCAGAGCCTCGGCGACGGTGAACCCGTCGGCCCGGGCCGAACCGGCGGTCCAGGCGAGCATCCCGGCGCTCAGCGCCGCGCCGAACATCCATCGGAGCATGGCGTCTCTCCTCTATCTTCAGTCTGCGGGTCTTCAGCGGCGGCCCGCGGCGTCGAACGGGGTGAACACAGGCCCCGACCCGGCTCAGAACCGGCTCGCGTCCGACGCCCGGCCGCGTATCCAAGTTACCACGGGCGATCGCCCGCGTCACCCGATCCGTCGGGAATCGGCCCCGGTTCCGCCCCCCGATCCGGAACCCGTCGAAGACCCCACCCCGCGTGGCGGCCCGGCCCACGCCGCCCTAGGCTCCCGCCATGCGAGACATGGCCTACGACACCCCGGGCATGGAGGTCTACCCCGAGCCCGAGCGGACCAGCCTGGCGTCCATCTTCGGGCTCATCTTCTCTCTGGTCGGGTGCTGCGTCGGCGTGACCGCGCTGCTCGGCGTGCCCCTGTCGATCGCCGGGCTGGTCAGCACCTCCCGGTCCCGGGGTCGGATCGGCGGCCGCGGGCTGGCTATCGCAGGCTTGATCATCGGCCTGCTCAACCTGGCCCTGTGGGGCTCCTGCCTGGGCGGGGGCATGTTCTCCTGGCGGTTCGTGGAGAACAACACGCTGGACCCGACGGAGCGCTTCTTCGTCTCGCTCCAGCAGGACCAGCTCGACGCGGCCCGGGCCAACCTGGCCTCGCCCGCGGCGGACGCGACGGACGAGGACCTCCGGGCCTTCCGGGAGGCCTACCGGTCCACGCTGGGCGACTTCGTCTCCCGCCCGCGTGGTCTGCGGGAATACATCCAGTCCATGGCCCGCATGGGCCCTTGGCAGACCGTCGCGCCCCAGCCGGGCGGCCAGATGATGCCCGTCGTCGCCACCTTCACCACCGGCGACGCCCTGCTGATCATCGACATGTCGGCGCAGACCGCCGCGCCCTCGGCCCTGACCGTGTACGACACCAACCTCAACGCCTACGCACTCCCTGTGCAGGCCGCGGCCCCAAGGGCCGATAGTGCTCCGGTCGCCCCCCCCGCCGCGGGCGACGGGTCCGAGAACGACGGGACGGGAGACCCCGACCCGGCGGACCCGGCGGACCCGGCCGAAGGCGCGGACCCGGCGGCCGACCCCGAGCCCTGACGCCGGCCCTGGAGACCACGCCGTGAGCAACGCAGAGACCAGCGACCCGCCGGTGATCCGCGTCCGCGGCCTCGTCAAACGCTTCGGCGCCCAGACCGTCCTGGACGGCATCGACCTGGAGGTCCGGCGCGGGGAGACCATGGTGGTCATGGGCGGGTCCGGCTCGGGCAAGTCCACCCTGCTGCGCTGCATGATCGGCACGCACCGCCCGGAGGCCGGCTCGGTCGAGCTGTTCGGGCGCAACGTGTGCGGGCTGGACGAGGAGGGGCTCAACGAGGTCCGAAAGAAGTTCGGCATCCTCTTCCAATCCGGGGCCCTCTTCAACTCGATGACCCTGTACGAGAACGTGGCCCTGCCCCTCCGCGAGCACACCGACCTCGACCCCGAGATCATCGACATCCAGGTCAAGATCAAGCTGGAGCTGGTCGGCCTGCGCCAGCACGCGGACAAGTACCCCGCCCAGATCTCCGGCGGCATGAAGAAGCGGGCCGGGCTGGCCCGGGCCCTCGCCCTGGACCCGCAGATCCTCTTCTACGACGAGCCGTCCGCCGGCCTGGACCCCGTGACCAGCGCCCAGATCGACCAGCTCATCATCGCCCTGAGCCGCAACCTCGGCGTGACCTCCGTCGTGGTCACCCACGAGATGGACTCGGCCTTCACCGTCGCCGACCGCATGGCGATGCTCGACCAGGGGCGCATGCTCGCCGTGCACGACCGCGCCTGGTTCGAGCGCCTCCGGGACACCCCCGCCGACCGCGCCGCCGGCATGCCCGAGGACCACCGGCTCATCCGCCAGTTCCTCCGCGGCGAGCCCGACGGGCCCCTCGCCTCCCGGCGCGACGCGCAGGGGTACGAGGCCGACCTGTTCGGGCTGACCCCCGACCGCGTCACCCGCACGCCCTCCCTCGAGCCCACCCGCGGCTGAACCGCCGCCGGAGCCACCCACGCACCATGAGCGCCATCGTCAACCGCAACAACGTCCTCGCCGGCGCCTTCGTGATCGGATCGCTCGTGCTGGCGGTCGGGATCGCCGTCGTGCTCGGCGACGTCCTGGGCAGCCTGGGCTCCAAGAACGAGTTCGCCGTGCGCTTCCCCACCTCGGTCGGGGTCACCGGCCTCCAGCCCGGCTCGGAGGTCACCTTCGCCGGCATGCCCGTCGGGCGCGTCACGCAGGTCCGCCCATACCTCCCCCACGGCCCGGGCCGGCCCGCCGAGGCGATGGAGGTGCTCATCGCGATCGACACCCGCGTCACGCTCCACGAGGACGCGCTGGCAGACCTGGCCCCGCCCATCCTGGGCGGCGTCAGCCGGATCAACTTCGCCTCGCCCGGGCACGGGCCCGTCCCGGCCGACGCGCCCAACGCCGCCCTGGCCTCCAACAACGCCAACGGCCTGCTCGAGCCGGGCGAGGCCGTCCGCGGGCGCTTCGCGCCCTCGATCCTCGCCCAGCTCGGCTTCACGGTCGAGGACGCCGAGCGCCTGCGCAACACCATCGCGGACGTGGAGGCCGTGGCCGCCACCGCCCGGCGCACGCTGGGGCGCGTGGACCGCATGGCCGAGGACTTCCAGCCGCGCTTCGACGCCGCCACGGAGGACGCGCGGGCGGTGCTCGCCGACGCGCGCTCCGTGAGTTCCCGCCTGGCGCCGGGGGGCGACTGGGCGGGCCGGGTCGACTCGATCCTGGCCAACGCCGACCGCACCGCCGCCGCCGCCCCCGCCGTGGCGGACGAGTTCCGCCAGGCCGTCGCGGCGGGGCGGGCCATCTTCGAGACGCGGGCCGCGAACATCGACCGCATCCTGGCCAACGTGGAGCGCGTGACCGAGCGCGTGCGCTTCGAGACCATGGACCAGGCCGAGGAGCTGCTGCGCGAGGGCACGCTGGCGCTCGCGTCGTTCCGGTCCGTGGGCGAGCAGACGGGGTCGATGCTGGGCCACCTCCGCCCGGACGTGACCGCCGCCGCGGCGAACACCCGCTCGATCACGCAGCAGGCGCGCCTGTTCCTCGACGAGATCCGGGCCCAGCCGTGGCGTCTGCTCAAGCAGCCCTCGCGTGAGGACCTGCTGCGCGAGCCGATCTACGCCGCGGCCCGCACCTACGCCGACGCCGTGGCAGACCTTCGCGCCGCGTCCGAAGCGCTGGAGAGCGCCCTGCTTCCCTCCGGGCCGGACGCGCGCCCGGACGCCCCGATGGAGATCGCGCGCATCGCCGGCACGGTGCAGGCCGCGTACGACCGCTACGCCCAGGCCGAGCGGGCGCTGCTCGAAACCCTGCGCGCCCGCGCCGGGGAATGAACCGGCCGGGGACCAGCCCGCGCCGCGGGGCCCGCCTGATCGCGCTGGCCGGCGCGGCGATGGGGATGCTACTCGTCACGCCCGGCGCCTGGCGCCACCGCCACGCCCCCGCCCTGATCGCCCGCGCGGCCGGCCTGACCGGCCCGCAGGGCCTGCGCTGGCTCACGCCGGACGGCTGGGCCGCCGCGCCGAGCCGGCCCGCCCCCGCCCGCGCCGTCCTGCTCGTCCACGGCCTGGACGAGCCCGGGCCGATCTGGGACCGCCTGGCCCCCGCGCTCGCCGACGCGGGCCACGCCGTCGTGCGCTTCGACTACCCCAACGACCAGCCCGCGGCGGTGTCCGCAGGGCTGCTGCGCGCGGCGCTGGCCGAGCTGCACGCCCGGGGCGTGGCGGAGGTCCCGATCGTGGCGCACTCCATGGGCGGCCTGCTGGCCCGCGACGCCCTGACCCGCCCCGGGCCCGGCGCCGTGCCGCCCACGCCGGTCCTGATCACGCTGGGCACGCCCTTCGCAGGCTCGCCCTTCACGGGCTTCCAGCCCCTCGCCGAGGCACGCGAGCACGCCCAGCGCTACCTCGCGTCCGACGACCGCGACCCCGCGCGCCTCCTCGCCGGCCTGCACGACGGCCGCGGCGAGGCGCGGCACGACCTCGCGCCCGACTCCGCGTACCTGACCGAACTCATGGCCCGGCCCTGGCCGCCCCGCACGCCGCCCCGCACGCCGCCCGGGGCCGCGCCCACCCGGCTCGTGTGCATCGCGGCGGTCATCGCGGGCGACCCGGCCGACCCCGGCCCGTTCGCGGCACGCCTGGGCGACGGCGTCGTCCCCCTGGACTCCGCCATCGCCCCCGACGCCGACGAGGCCCTGCGCGTCCAGGCCAACCACCGCTCGATGGTCCGCCCGATCGAAGCCGCGGACTGGCTCCGGGCGGCCCTGGGCCTGCCGCCCGGGCCGACGCCGCCGGCGGTGCCGCTGGTTCTGGAGCGTGTGGGGGCGGAAGGCACGAGGCATTAGGCACGAGGCATTAGGCACTGGGCAATGGGCGATGGGCACTGGGCACTGGGCACTGGGCATCAGACATTAGGCATTAGGCATTAGGCATTAGGCACTGGTCTACACAGGCGGCTTGCTCGGGGGCTTGCTTCTTTGAGCGGCAAGGCGAGGTCGTGTGCCGGGTCCGGCTGGGCGGGGTGTTGCGGCACTACGAACGCCGATCGGCGGCCTGAAACGGGCGGGACTGAGTATTTTGCACCCCGCTGCGGGAAGGCTTTTAAGGCTGTAGGCCGCCGCCTTGTGCGAGATCAGTTTTGCATACGACGGACACGACGCCACCAAACGAACTGGAGGCCAAAGACTGCCACCATTATCAATAGACCAAGCACAAGCCCTAAGGCAGATTCTATGAAAAACACACACAGAAGCGCGGCTATGCTCAGAAGCACAAGGAAACATGTTTTTCGCAAGCTCAATGTATACATATGAGGTGCCCGATTAGTTTCCAATCGTCTCAATAAACCACCGATTGGGATTGACGGAAGGAGCAGGTGCGGGACCGCCAGCAAGCGCCGCCTTGGCTGCCGCGATTGCCGCCGTAACACATCCAGCCATTTGGGCCGCGATCTGACGATTAGACCCACACCCGGTACAGGAAATATTCACTCGGACCGCCGTGTAAACGCCTAGGCTAATTCCTCCCCTCCCAAGATTGACCGTTACCGCACCGTTAGAATCGACGTCCACAGTGACCTCTGGGACCAAGAGGGGAGACGAGATGTAGGGTGGCCCGAGACCTGCTCCGCCGCCAACACCTCCGCCAATTCCAACGCCGGGATGCACAGGAGCAGGATTGGTATCAAACACAAATGTAAACGAACCGCCTGCGCTCACCCACACGCCGGCGCCAAGCATTATCGTCGTACTCATTGTACAACATTTGGTGCACTTAAAACCGGCAGATCCGAAGCCAGCACACCAGTAGCATGACGATGAGAAGCTTACGCCAGTACCAGCGAGGACTGTAGGCGCTGGCATAAAGGCTGTAACTCCAGCACCAACCCCCACACAAACATAAGCCCTGCCTTCTGGATCAAGAAGCTTTAGACTGTTGCTGGCTACATACTGGAGAAGATTCAGCCCATTCACGTATCCCATCGGGTCCCTCTCCAACCACCTCCCCAGCTTCGGGTCGTACACCCGGTGCCGCACCATGTACAGCCCGGTGCTGGTCGACTCCGTCGCCCCCGCCAGGTCGAACACGTACCCGTCGTAGCCGATCGAGTTGTCCGGGCCGTTGGGATCGCCCGGGTTGTCGATCCACCCCGCGTTGAAGGTGGGGTTCGAGCCGCCGGGGGCGTAGGCGCCGTACCGACCCGTGAACGCCGTGTAGTCGAAGAAGCCCATCGAGCCGCTCCCCGACAGGTCAGCGTCCGGGTCGTAGCCCGTGTCGCCGGGCCGCAGGGCCGTGCCGCCGTTGTACACCGCGCTGAACGCCGTGAGGTCCGCGAAGGTCAGCACCCCGTCCCCCTTCACGTCCGCGGCGGAGCCGTGCATCGCCACGCCGGCGGGCGTGTCGCCCGGGCTGCCAAGCCCCCCTCCCCGCCGGCCGACGCGCCCGTGCGGCGTCCCCGCCCCGCGCCCCGCGCGTCGGCCCGGTCCGTCAAGATGCGGGCCCGCCCGAACCATGCCGGTCCCAGCATACCACCACCGACCGGCCGCCCGCCCAGATTCCCGTCATCAATTGCCCATTTCCGTTCGCCTATTCCCCTTTGCCCTTCGCCCATTCCCGTTTGCCCTTTCCACTTTGCACTTGCCCATTGCCCACTGCCCCGTCCCCCGAGTGCCTCGTGCCTCATGCCGAGTGCCTACTCCCCCCCTACCCTCCCCCATGGCCCAGCGTCGCCACCGCGCCGAGCGTGCGTTCGAGCACCTGTTGCGTGCCCGGCGCATCCCGTACGTGGCGGTCAACGAGGCGCGCCAGACGCTGCTGCCCGCGGCGGGCGAGCCGGGCGGGGCCGGGGCGCTGAAGAACTTCGACTTCATCGTTTACGGGCGGTCGGAGAACCTGCTGGTCGAGGTCAAGGGGCGGACGGTCCCCGCCGGCGCGGGGCGCGGGCGCCCGGTGCGGCTCGAATCGTGGGTCACGCTCGACGACGTGCACGCGCTGGGGCGGTGGCAGGATCTCTTCGGCCCCGGCTACCGCGCGGTGTTCGTGTTCGTGTACGCGTGGCCGGGGGCGGAGCCGCCGCCGGACGGCCTGTTCGCCGAGGTCGTGGGCCTGGACGGCGCATGGCACGCGCTGCGGGCCGTGACGCTGGACGACTACCGCCCGCGGATGCGGACGCGCAGCCCGCGCTGGCGCACCGTGCAGCTCCCGCGTGAGGATTTCGACCGGCTCGCGCGGCCGTTCCTGCTCGGCGCGCCGGACGACCGGCCGGCGCTGGAGCCGCTGCCGGCGTGAGCGTCAGCCCGCGCGGCGGCGCGGGGCGAGGAGGAGCCGGGCGCAGGTGTCGACGAGCGTCGCCCGGTCGACGGGCTTGGTCAGGTGGGCGTCGCAGCCGGCGCGTTCGCACGCGGCCTGCTGCTCGCGCATGGCGTGGGCGGTCAGCGAGACGACCGGGCCGTGCCAGCCCGCGGCCCGCAGGCCGGCCACCAGGCCCGCGCCGTCCAGGCGGGGCATGTCCCAGTCGGTCAGCACCAGGTCGACCGGCGGCCCGGGCCGGAGCATCGCGTCCAGCGCGTCCCGGCCGTCGGCGTGCTCCTCGACCTCGGCGCCGGCGCGTTCGAGGATGAAGCGCAGCAGGCGGCGGTTGTCGGCCCCGTCCTCGGCGACGAGCACGCGCCGGCCCGCGAGGGGGCCGGGCAGGCCCGGCGCGTCGGCGTTCGCGGGGCCGCCCGGCTTGGCGGGGGCCTCGGCGTAGGGCAGGACGGCGGTGAACACGGACCCGCGCCCCGGCGAGGACTCGACGCCGATCGACCCGCCCATCAGGCGGGCCAGGTGGCGGCTGATCGCCAGGCCCAGGCCGGCGCCGTCGCGCCGGGTGGCCCCGTCCTCGCCGACCTGGGAGAACGGGCGGAACAGGCGGGCGACCTGCCCGGCGTCCATGCCGGGGCCGGTGTCCTCCACGCGCACGACCAGGGCGCCGGAGGCGGTGCGGGCGGCGACCAGGACAGAGCCGCGGTCGGTGAACTTGACGGCGTTGCCGATCAGGTTGAGCAGGATCTGCCGGACGCGGGTGGGGTCCATCACGACGCGCCGGGGCAGGCGGTCCACGCCCTCGAGGCGCAGCTCGACGCCCTTGGCCCGGGCCCGCTGGGCGAGGGGGGCCGCGACGGTGCGGAACAGCTCGTGCAGGTCCATCTCGGCCGGCTCGATGACGATGGTGCCGGCCTCGGCCTTGGACATGTCGAGCAGGTCGTTGATCAGGGCCAGCAGGTGGTCGGCGTTGTCGCGGACGGTGGCGATGGCCTCGGTGCGTTCGGCGGGGCGGGCGGCGGGGTCGGTGGCGACGTCGACGAAGCCGAGGATGGCGGTCAGGGGCGTGCGGAGCTCGTGGCTGATGTTGGCCAGCAGGACGGACTTGTGGCGGTTGGCGGCCTCGGCGGCCCGGCGGTGGGCGTCGAGCTCGCGCGCGTGGCGGGCCATGCGCCGGGCCACCCACCAGGCGAGCACACCCGCGGCGGTGCTGATGACGACGCAGGGGGTCAGGCCACGGCGGGCGGCGCGGTCCACGCCGGCCAGGCGGTCGAGGTAGTCGCCGACGGAGGCGTCGACGCCGACGACGGCCTCGACCGCGCCGTCGCGGGTGACGACGGGCGCGAAGCCGCTGAGGAACGTGCCCCAGGCGTCGGTGAAGGGCTGGGCGGTGACGGTGACGGAGCCGGTGCGGGCGGCGTCCCAGGCGGCGGGGTCGGGGTTGCGGTACTCGTCCATGAGGAACGAGTGGTCCTCGACGCCGTCGTGGTCGGCGTCTCCGGGGGGCGTGCCGTCGAGGACGAAGTGGAGGCGGCCGTGGCTGGGGCGGAGTGTGTAGGCGTATCGGACGCCGTCGGTGCGTTGGACGACGGCCTCGAGGGCGCGGTTGAGGCGGCGGTAGGCGGGGGTGCCCTCCTGGGCGGGGTCGGTCAGGCGGGCGTGGGACTCGGCGTCGATGGTGGCGGCGACGGCGGAGGCGAGGCGGGCGAGGTTGCCTCGGACCTCGCGGTCGATGGCGGCGCGGGCGGCGGCACGGACGCCGGCGATGGAGGCGAGGGAGCCGACGAGCAGGATGCACGATGCGGCGAGCCCGACGGCGGCGGGTGCGGCACGCGTGGCCAAAGGATGGCGCCCGGGCCTGCGCATAGCTGGTCCCGGGGCCTCAGGCCGCGGCCTCGTCTTCCTCGTCTGGGAACTGGGCCTCGAACTCGGCGATGGCCTGGTCGGCGCGTCGGCGGTCGTCGGTGGTGAATCGCTCGGCCCAGCGCTGCGGGCGGACGTTGGCGGGCGCGTCGGGGCGCTCGCGCCAATCGTCCGCGTTGGGCAGGCTGAGCTCGCTGGGCATGGTTTTGCGGTAGCCCAGGAGCCGGACGACCTCGAGGACGTCGGTCCAGGTGGGGAACATGCGGTCGTTGGACTTCTTGAAAGCGTCGATGGCCATGAGGAACAGGAACTGCTCCGTGGTCATCTCGCCTTCCTCGGCGGCTTTGGTGAAGTCGCTGAGGCGTCGTCCGGGGCCGCGCGCCCGCTCGGCGCCGGTGACGAGGTCCTGCTTGGGGGTGACCCTCTCGCGGCGGTCGAGGCCGAGGCGTCTGTCCACCACGGTGCCCGGGGGGGGCGTGCCGTTGGGGTTCTTGCGTCGGTCAGTGGTGCGTCGTTCCGGCTGGCTGGCGCCCATGGACGGCCTCCCCTCGGACGGTCCGGGGGCGCGCCGACGCGACGCTGGCTGGGTCAACCCCGGACGCGAGGTTCACAGGTCGTCGTCATCGTCCGAGTCGGGGTCGGCTTCGAGGTCGTCCTCGTCTTCGTCGTCGAAATCGTCGACGTCGTCGTCGGCGTAGTCCTCATCTTCCTCATCGTCGGTCTCGAGGAAGTAGCTCTCGTCCTCGTCCAGGTCGTCGTCGTAGGCGACGGGCGAGTAATCGGACCAGAAGTCGGACTCGGTGAGAACGTCTTCGACGCCCGGCTCGGCCAGGGCGGTGCTGTTGTGTCCCTCGAACGTCATGGCGACAAACCTCCAAGTGGCGGGTCGGAGGACTCGGGCGTGGCCCGTCGCCGGGCGACCCCCTCCCGGCGCGCCGTAGCGTAAGCGGAGTCGGGAGCGTGTCAACCGCCGGGCGCACGGCGTCGCAAATTCCTTGGCGGCCCCTACACTGGGCGCATGCCCGACCCCGCCGACGCCCCCGCCCCCACCGCCCCGCCCCCCGACCGGGGGCCCGCGCCCGGCCCGGCGGGGCCTGACTTCGTGGCCGGGGCGGCGGCCCTGGCGTGGCCCGGGCTGGGGCACGTGGTGCGGGGCCGGACCCGGCGCGGCGTGCTGGCGATGGTCGGGGTGCTGGGCCTTTTCCTGTACGGGCTGTTCGTGGGCGGGATCGACGCGGTGGACTCCCGCGAGGACCGGGTGTGGTACATGGGGGCGGCGCTGGTGGGGCCGCTGGCCTGGGGGGTGGACTGGGCGCACCAGAACCTGTTCAAGGCGTACGACCACTCGGGGACGGTGCTGCGGACGGGCTACCCGGGCGAGGCGCGTGACACGAGCGGGCCCAAGCCGGTGTGGCGGACGCTGACGCCCGAGGAGATCGGTGCGGGGATGGGCCCGCCGAACGAGAAGGGGCTGGGGCGGCTGAACGAGATCGCGATGCTGTCGATCGCGGTGGCGGGGATGCTCAACTTCATCGTGCTGCTCGACGCGCTGCTGCCGACGCCCGAGCCGAGGAGCCGCGCGTGACGATGGCGACGATCTTCATCGATCCGGTCCGGGCCCACGACCAGTGGTTCCTGATGATCGTGCCCATCGTGATCTTCATCGCGATCGGGTACAAGGCGGTGCGGACGCGCCGCATGCAGCACTACTGGCGCGAGGTGCTGGTGTTCATCCTGCAGGTGCTGGGCGGGATGGTGCTGCTGACGATCGCGTTCATGGTGGTGATCAACGTGCTGGTGCCTTGGCTTGCGCCGATGCCGGGGGGGTAAGCCATCAGGGATGAGGGGTCGCCATCAGCCATCAGCCATCAGCCATCAGCCATCAGCCATCAGCCATCAGCCATC
>CAYXFA010000052.1:0-16165 GCA_964464165.1 uncultured Phycisphaeraceae bacterium
TGGCCTCCAAGGCCACCGGCTTCCCGATCGCCAAGGTCGCGGCCAAGCTGGCCGTGGGCTACACGCTCGACGAGCTGCGCAACGACATCACGGGCACGACCAGCGCCTGCTTCGAGCCGAGCATCGATTACGTGGTCACCAAGATGCCCCGGTGGACCTTCGAGAAGTTCCCCGAGGCCGACGAGACGCTGACGACCCAGATGAAGTCCGTCGGCGAGGCCATGGCCATCGGGCGGACCTTCAAGGAGTCCTTCCAGAAGGTCATCCGCTCGATGGAGGTCAAGCGGTTCGGCTTCGGCCTGGACCGGCAGGACCTCTGGCTGGAGCACCAGCGGAGCGGGGCGGACAACGGCGACGCCGCCTGGCCGATCGACGAGGACCGGCTGACCCGCAAGCTCAGCGTGCCCAGCCAGGGCCGGATGTACTACGTCCGCTACGCCCTGAAGATGGGCTGGAGCGTGGAGCGCGTCTGCGAGCTGACGAAGATCGACCCGTTCTTCATCTCCCAGTTCGCCGAGCTGGTCGCGTTCGAGGACGAGCTGATGGCCGTGCCGTCGCTGGACGACCTCGACGCGGACCTGCTGATGCGGGCCAAGCGCCTGGGGTACTCCGACGCCCAGCTCGCGTGCGTGTTCCTCGGCGACCACTCGGCCCCGTCGATCCTCAAGGTGCGCCAGCGCCGGCGTGAGCTGGGGATCGAGGCCGTCTTCAAGGTCGTCGACACCTGCGCGGCCGAGTTCGAGGCCGTCACCCCCTACTACTACTCGACCTACCAGCCGGGCCGGCGGGTGGTCGACGCGTCTGGCGCGTCCGCGCCGGTGGCGCCGGAGGACGAGCTGTCGCTCCGGCTCGCCGCCTCGGCGGACGAGGGCCAGTTCGTGGTGATCCTCGGCGGCGGGCCGAACCGCATCGGGCAGGGCATCGAGTTCGACTACTGCTGCGTGCACGCCGCGATGACCGCGCGGGAGATGGGCTTCCGCTCCGTGATGATCAACTCCAACCCGGAGACGGTCTCCACGGACTACGACACGAGCGACCTGCTGTTCTTCGAGCCGCTCACGCTCGAGGACGTGCTGAACGTGGTGGAGCGCCTGGGAGCCGCCCCGCGCCGCCTGCCCCCGGGCCTGACGTGCGCGCCGGGGCTGGAGGTCAGCCCCTCCGACCGGGCCGAGATCCTGGCGCGCCTGCGCGACGCCGGCTGCGACCGCGGCGAGGTGCTCTTCCGCATGACCGGGGCCTCCGACGAGGAGACCTGGATCGTGGGCGTCGCGGACGGGCGCGTGCTGACCATCCCCACCGACGGGTCGGGCGGGGCCACGCACGACCGCGAGCTGGCCGGCCACCTCGCCCGCCACACCGCGCAGGTGCGGGCCTGGGCGGACCGCGGGCCGGTGCGCGGGCTGATCGTCCAGTTCGGCGGACAAACGCCTCTGAACCTCGCCCACGGCCTGGACCTGGCCGGCGTGCCGCTGCTGGGTACGCCCCTGGACGCGATCGACCGCGCCGAGGACCGCGACCGGTTCGACCAGCTGCTGACCAAGCTCGACCTCAAGCGCCCCGGCTCGGGCATCGCCCGCTCGGTCGAGGAGGCCATCGCGATCGCCGACCGCATCGGCTATCCGGTGCTGGTCCGCCCGAGCTACGTGCTGGGCGGGCGGGGCATGGAGATCTGCCCGGACGAGGCCGCGCTGCGCCACTACATGGCCACGGCGGTGGACGTCTCCGGGCTGGACGACGCCCCGATCCTGATCGACCAGTTCCTCGACTCGGCTACCGAGCTGGACGTGGACGTGGTCGCGGACTTCGGCAACGCCGCCGAGCCCCGGGCGGTGGTCTGCGCCGTCATGGAGCACATCGAGCAGGCGGGCGTGCACTCGGGCGACTCGACCTGCATGATCCCGTACGAGACGCTGCGCCCGTCGACCGTGCTGGAGGTCCGCCAGACCGCGCGCCGCCTGGCCGCGGAGCTGGGCGTGTGCGGCCTCATGAACGTGCAGATGGCGGTGAAGGACGACGAGGTCTACATCCTCGAGGTCAACCCCCGCGCCAGCCGCACCGTGCCGTTCGTCGGCAAGGCCAAGGGCGTGCCGTGGGCGAGCGTGGCGGCGCGGGCGATGCTGGGACGCTCGCTCGGCGAGCAGAACGCCATCGAGCTGCCGGACGTGGGCTACTGCGCCTTCAAGGCGCCGGTGTTCCCCTTCCAGAAGTTCCCGGGCGTGGACTTCGTGCTCGGGCCGGAGATGCGCTCGACCGGCGAGGTGATGGGCGTGGACGTGTCGCGCCCGGTGGCCTTCATGAAGGCCCTGCTCGGCGCGGGCACCCGCCTGCCGACCGCGGGCGGCGTGTTCCTCTCCGTCCGGCGTCAGGACAAGCAGGCCATGGTCCCCGTGGCCCGGTCGCTGATGGCCATGGGCTTCGAGGTGTGGACCACCGGCGGCACGGCCGAGCTGCTCCAGCGCCACGGCATGCGCCCCAAGGTCATCCAGAAGATCCAGGCCGGCGCCCGCCCCAACGTCATCGACCTGATGCAGAACGGGCAGATCCAGCTCGTCATCAACACGCCGACCAAGACCGGCTGGCAGACGGACGAGGGGCGCATCCGCGCCACCGCCGTGCGCCTGGGCATCCCGATGATCACCACCGCCACGGCGGCCCAGCAGGTCGTCCACGCGATCGAGGCGCTCCGCGCCGGCGACTGGGGGGTCTCGGCGCTGCAGGACCTGGGCGCCCTGGCCCGGGCCGGGGTCTGAGGCGCGTCAGTCGGCCTCGGGCTCGGGGAAGGCCAGCGTCGCGGTGATGGGGAAGTGGTCGGAGGGGTACCGGCCCTCGTAGTCGGTGCGGTCGATGGCGGCCTTCACGACCTCCACGCCCGCGGGCACGAGGATGTAGTCGATCTTGTCGCCCTCGGTGTCGCCGCGGAAACCGTTGAACGTGCCCGCGGGGCCCTCCGGGTGGACGGCCCGGTAGGAGTCCACGAGGCCCGGGCCGTCGGCGTCGCGCAGGAGGAAGGCCATCGCCCGGTTGGTCTCCTCGGAGTTGAAATCGCCCATCAGCACGAAGGGTTCGTCGTGCGCCCGGGCCGCGATCCGCTCGGCGATCAGGCGGACCGACTGCTCACGCGACGGCTGGGACTGGTGGTCGAGGTGCGCGTTGTACACGTACAGGCCGCGCCCGGTCATGCGGTCGACCAGCCGGGCCCAGGTGCAGATGCGGGGGATGCGGTTGCCCCAGGTCGCCGACGCCACGGTCTCGGGCGTGTCGGAGAGCCAGAAAGTGCCCGCGGCGGCGACGGTGAAGCGGTCGTGGCGGTACAGGATCGCGCAGTACTCCCCGCGGAACGCCCCGTCGTTGCGTCCCACGCCGATGGCGGCGTAACGGGGGTGCTTCGAGCGGATCTCGTTGATTTGGAAGTACAACGCCTCCTGGAGGCCGACCAGGTCCGCCTCCAGCCGGCCGACGGTGTCGATCACGAGGTCGCGCCGGCGCTGCCAGTGGTCCGGGCCGTCGTCGGCGGTGCCGTAACGGATGTTGAACGACGCGACGGACACCCGCAGGGGTGCGGCCGAGGCGGCCAGCGTGGCGGTGAGCAGGGCGAGGACGGCGGCGTACATTCGGATCATGCTTTCTCCCGCGGGATCGTCCCGGGCGGTCACGCCAGCTGGGACGCGGTGAACGTCGTGCCGGTGGTGTGCTTGTCCCACTGCTCGGCCGGCCCGCGCCGGGACTCGTAGAACGACCACAGCTCGAACCAGTAGCTCCGGAACCGGTGACGCCCGAACGGCTCGTAGTGGGCCGCCAGGCGCTTCATCAAAGCCGCGTCGGCCCCCTCCATGCCGAGCACCGCCCGGGCGTGGCGCAGCGACTCGGTGTCCAGGGCGAGGCGCGAGTACCGCCCCAGCAGCTGCATCACGTTGCCCGCGGCGTAGGGGCCGATGCCCGGCAGCTCCAGCAGGAACGCGAACACCTCGTCGTCCGGGGTGACCGGATCGGTCAGCCACGCCTCGTCGATCTCGCCGGAGCGGAACATTCTGGCCAGCGCAACGATCCGGGCGTCGCGGTAGCCCACCCGGCACCGGGCCCGGAGCGTCTCGGGGCGGGCCCGCGCGAGCTTGGCGGGCGTGGGGAAGGACCACAGCCCGGACGACGAGCGGGCGCCCAGCACCTCGCACAGCCGCCGGTTCATCGTGATCGTGCTCGGCCAGGACACGTTGCAGCTCGTGACGGTCTTGATCACGTCCTCGAACAGCGTGGGCGAGCGGAACAGGCGGCCGCGGCCCGACTCCTCCCAGCGCGGGTCGGCCCGGTGGAACTCGGCCAGCTCGTCCGCCGTGGTGTCCAGCGCGAGCATGCGGGCGATCATCGCTCGCGCGGCGGTCTGCTCGGCACGGGACAGGGTTCGATCGAACCGGGCCCGCAGCCCCGCCCGGCGCTGGTCGATCACCACGCCCGCCGGGCCGTCCGGCAGCGCGAGCCCACGCGCCAGCGTCCGGGCCGCGGGGTCCCAGTGGTTCGGCTCGAGCAGGAAGTAGCCGTACGAGCAGACGTCCCGCGCCAGGTCGAAGTCCGGCGGCGGCTGGATCGTCAGCGTCGTGGCCATGCGGGTCGGGGCCGCAGGACGGGCGGGCCCGTCAGACGGCGAGCAGCTCGTCGAAGGTGAAGGCGAGCGTGGTCAGGTTCAGGCACAGGCGATCGGCGGCGCGATCGAACATCTCGGCGTGACGCTCGAACTGGTCGTTCAGCTCCTCCCGCGTCACCCCCGCCGCCTCGGCCAGCCCGGCGGACTGGGCGAACATCGCCCGCGTCATCGCCAGGTCGCACTCGAAGTGGTACTGGAACGCGAAGGTCCGCAGGCCGAGCCGGAAGGCCTGGTGCTTGCAGGCGGGGGTCGAGCCGAGCAGCGTCGCCCCGGCGGGGAGCTGGCTCACCTCGTAAGCGTGGGAGTGGAGCTGCGGGCAGGACCATGGGATGCCCGCCAGGATGGTCTCGGTCTGGCCGGGCACGGTCAGGTGGACCGGGGTCAGGCCGACCTCGGGCCTGGCCATCCGGGCGACCTTGCCGCCGAGGGCCAGGGCGACCTGCTGGGCCCCCAGGCAGATGCCCACGACGGGCTTCTGGGCGTTGTGGGCCGCCCGGATCAGCGCCTGCTCCCGGGCGAGGAACGGGTGCCCCTCGTCGACGTTCTGCGTGCCGCCGAGGATGAGCACGCCGTGCAGGTCGTCCAGGTCGGACGGGACGCTGTCCGGGTCCAGGTCCGGCCGGCGGACGTCCACGCGGAACCCGTGGTCCCGGAGGGTGCGCCCCAGGCGTCCGGCGTGCGCATGGTCGTTGTGCTGACAGACGACGATCCTTGCCATGCCGCATCATAGGGCCGGGCGGCCCCGGGGGCGGTACCATGCGGCCCGGGCCCGGCGGTCCGGCCAGGAGCCCGATGATGCGGATGCTGCTCGTTTTTGCCGTGTGCCTGTGCGCCGCCACCGCCGCGTCGGCGCAGTCCGTGCGCGACTCGGTCGTCAAGATCTATGCCACGTACCGGGCCCCGAACTTCGAGCAGCCCTGGTCGCGGTCCTCCCCCGAGGAGTTCACCGGGTCCGGCTTCGTCATCGAAGGCGGGCTTATCCTGACCAACGCCCACGTGGTCGAGTACGCGTCCCAGATCTTCGTCCAGCCGCCGCACAGCTCCGACCGCCTGCGGGCCGAGCTGGTGGCGATCTCGCGGGGCATCGACCTGGCGGTGATCCGCCTGCGCCGCGAGGAGGAACGCGCCGCGTTCCACGCCGCCCACCCCCCGCTGCCCCTCAAGCAGGACCTTCCCCCCATCGGGGCCACGGTCCAGGCCTACGGCTACCCGATGGGCGGCGAGCAGATGTCCATCACCGAGGGCATCGTCAGCCGCATCGAGTACGCGGACTTCTACTTCGACACCTACGGCCTGCGCGTGCAGGTCGACGCGGCGCTCAACCCCGGCAACTCCGGCGGCCCCGTCGTGATGGACGGCGAGGTCATCGGCGTGACCTTCTCGGGCATCGACCAGGCCGAGAGCATCGGCTACCTGATCCCCACCGAGGAGGTCCGCGCGTTCCTCGAGGACGTCGCCGACGGGACCTACGACGGACGCGACCGGCTGTTCACCCGCCACTTCCAGACCGCCGAGAACGAGGCCGTCCGCGAGTGGCTGGGCCTCACGCCGGACCAGACCGGCCTGATCTACACCGGGGACAAGAGCAAGGAGAACCCCCCGCTCCCCCTGGAGCGCTGGGACCTGCTCGACCGCATCGGCGACCTGGACATCGACAACGCCGGCCTGGTGACGATCGAGGACGGCCTCCGCGTGGGCTGGGCCTACCAGATCCCCCGCGCCGCCAAGGACGGCAAGGTGAGCGTCACCGTCATCCGCAAGGGCGAGAGCGTCACGCTGGACCTGCCCGTGGCCAAGCGGCGCGACGAGCTGCTGCCCTACCTGGGCAACGACTACCCCGAGTACTTCGTGCTCGGCCCGCTGGTCCTCAGCCCGGCCCGGCGTGACCACCTGGCCGAGTACTACACCGGCTACCTCGCCGTGATGGGCTCGCCGGTCGCCCTGCGGGCCGACGAGGTCAAGGCGTTCGAGGGCGAGGAGCTGGTCCTCGTGGCCACCGGCTTCCTGCCCCACCCGATCACCAAGGGCTACGAGATCGTCTACCACCCGACCGTCAAGTCGGTCAACGGCGTGAAGGTCAAGTCCCTGACCCACCTGATCGAGATCGTCCGCGACAGCGACGACCGGTTCGTGGTCATCGAGTTCTACGACCGCAACCAGGAGGTCCTCGTCTTCGACCGCGCCGAGCTGCTCGACGCGACCGAGGAGATCCTCGAGGACAACTCGATCCGGCGCCAGGGCTCGGACCGGTTCATGGAAGTCTGGGAGGCCAACGGCTGATCCTCAGCCGGCCCGCTCCAGCAGGACCACGGCGTGGACCTCGACCGCCCGCCCCTCCCCCACCGCGTCGACCTTCTCGTGGGTCTTGGCCTTCACGTTGACCCGGTCGACCGGGAGGCCGAGCAGCCCGGCCAGGGCCGCCCGCACCGCCTCCCGGTGGGGGCCGAACTTCGGGCGTTCGCAGACCACCGTGGCGTCCAGGTTGACCGGCCGGTAGCCGCGGGCCGCCACCCGCCGGACGGCCTCGGCCAGGAACACGCGCGAATCCTGCGCCTCGTGGCGCGGGTCCGTGTCCGGGAAGAGCTGGCCGATATCCGGCTCGGCCACCGCGCCCAGCAGGGCGTCGGTCACCGCGTGCAGCAGGGCGTCGCCGTCCGAGTGGGCCACCGGCCCGCGCCCGTGCTCGATGCGCACCGTCCCCAGCACGAACGGCCGGCCGGGCCCCTCCGGGGCGACCGGTTCCAGCCGGTGCAGGTCGTAGCCGTGCCCGATGAGCATCGGCGGAAGGGTCCGGGGCGGCGGCTGTGCAGTCATCGGCCGATCTTACCGATAACCCCTTGCGGCGGGGACGGGCGACCCCGACCGGGGCGGGGGGCGTCGCCCCACCGCCGCCGGGCCGCTAGGATGCGACGGGATTTCAGAGCGGAGGCCAGCCGACCATGCGGACGCGGACAAAGCGCTTCATCGTGACCGGAACCGCCCTGCTGGGCGCTTCGGCGTTGCTGGGCGGCCTCGGGGGCTGCTCGGTCATCCCGGGCCTGACGCCCGGCGGGCCGCAGCGCTCGATCGACGAGTTCACCTACGTCTCCACGCCGTGGGAGCCCCTCACCGTCACGCTGTACGACCGGCGCGACGACACCCCGTTGTGGACCGTGGACGTGCCGATCGGCTCGAAGGTGTCCATCCGGTTCTACCAGAACCGCGAGACCTCCGGCTCGGTCAACCGGCCCGACCTCATGCGCTGGGAGATCTTCGACCAGAAGCGGCGCAACACCCGCCTGACCAACGCCATGGCCGTGCCCGGCGCCGAGAGCCGCCTGCTGCAGGTCACCCTGCGCGAGGACGTGCCCGAGTACCCCGACCCCCTGCCGCCCGCGCCCGAGCTGACCGACCCCAACCGCACCTGGGTGCCGGTCCAGCCGAAGCGCTACCGCGGCGTGCCGGTCTCCGAGCCCGCGGGCGGCGCGTACTACCGGGCCGACTGACGCCCCCACCGCTCACCGGAACAAGAAAAGCCGCGTCCCTCGGGACGCGGCTTTTTCGTTGGGCGATCGTCCGTTCAGGACTCGGGCAGGGACCCGACGTAGACCACGAAGTGGCCGCGGCCGACGTCCTCGACCCGGAGCTGGCCCGAATCGGCGTCGAGCACCGTAATGATCAGCAGACGCTGGTCCGGCTGGAGGCGCTGGGCGATCGCGTCGGCCAGGCCGGACTTGCCCGGCTCCGTGCCGTACTCGGCGTGGAACCGGCCCACCACGTGCACCACCGGGGCGCCCAGCCGGGTGGCCTCGGCGATCGAGTCGGCCATGGTGACGTCCCACAGCGTCTGGGAGCGCAGGAAGCCCTCGATGGCGTCGTCCCCGGGCTGGCCGTGGCCCGACATCGAGGTCATCGCGGCCCGGAAGCGGCTGGCGTAGGCGTTCTCCGGCAGGGCGTCGGGGATCTCGAAGTGGGCCCGCTGGGTCGCGGTGAGGTTGCGCAGGCGGTCGAAGCCCTCGGTGCGGGCCAGGCGGGCGTACCGGCGCGGGGCGTTGGACGCGATGATCGGCCGCCCGGCGGCGCGGGCCGCGTCGACCATGCGCCGGTGGCCCGGCGGGTTGTTGGAGGGGTTGCGGAAGGTGGCGCGGTCGAACTCCTCCGGCGAGATGATGCCGCCCACGTAGTCGTCCAGCGCGGTCTGATGGTCGCGCTCGTAGAACTCCATGGAGAGGACCGCGCGGGGGTTGAGTTGGAGCACGTCGTCGAACAGCTCCGCCGCGACCTGCAGGCCGAGCGGGTGGCCGTGGACCTCGCCGATGACCACGACCGCCGCGTCGGCGCAGTTGGCCACCACCCGCTCCCAGGGGATCACGCCGGAGGCGTCCCCGGCGAAGAAGGGCACGGTGCGGGGCTCGACCGGGTCCGGCTCACGCTTGGGGGCCTGGCAGCCCGCGAGCAGCAGGGCCGCCGGGACGAGGGCCGCGATCGGGCGGGCGAGATGCTTGGTCATGCTGGAACTCCCTCGGGGACGGGCGGTCTCAGGTGCATCGAAGGCGCGTCGGAGCGGTCCCGGCCACCCGTGCGCCGGCCGAATCCTTTCATGACCGCCGCCTGCATGTCGAGCACCAGCGAGTAGAGCAGGGGCACCAGAACCAGGGTGAACACGGTGGACACCAGCATGCCCCCGACCACCACGGAGCCCAGCCCGCGGTACATCTCCGAGCCCGCCCCCGGGAAGAGCACCAGGGGCAGCATGCCGCCCACGGAGGTCAGCACCGACATGAAGATCGGGCGGACGCGGGTGCGAACGGACTCGGCGATGGCCCGCTTGGGCTCCATCGGCGGGCCGCCCTCGTCGCCCTGCGCGAAGTTGCGGGACTGGTGGACGATGAGGATGGCGTTGTTGACCACCACGCCGATCAGGATGACGAAGCCGAGCATCGTCAGCACGTCCAGCTGCTGGGGGGCGATGGTCGGGTCGCGCATCGACGCGTCGTGCACGATCCGCAGGCCGCCGAAGCCGCCCACGATCGCCAGGGGCACCGAGAACATGATCACCAGCGGCGTCAGGAAGCTCTCGAACAGGGCGCACATGAGCAGGTAGGTCACCAGCAGCGCCCACACGAAGCGTGCCTGGACGAACTGCGGGTTGTGACCGAACACCAGCACCACCCCACCGAGCACCAGCGACAGGGCCAGCAAGCCCGCCAGGCCGTACAGCCCCGAGCCCGTGTCGCGCCGTCGCAGCTGGCGCACCAGCACCACGCACCCGGCGGCGAGCCCGGCGACGACCACCACGATCGAGACCACGTTCGCCGCGGAAGCCAGCCGGCCCTCGCCACGCGCGGGGGCCACGCCGAACAGCGAGGCGCGGACCTCGTCGAGCTTGGCGGCCGTGCCCTCAAGACGCACGCGCATGGTCCGGTCGATCAGCCCCGCCTCGCGGGCGGCGTCGATCACGTTGGCGTTCAGCCAGGACATGACCTCCTCGACGGCCTGGCCCTCGGGCGCCCGCACGCGGACGGTCACCGACTCGAGCTCCTCGATCCGCTTGATGGACTGCGGCGCGAGGCTGGGCACGAACTCGATGATCGAGTCGATCGGGACGATCGGGCCCGCCGGCGTGGCGACGGGGACGTTGGCGAGCTGCTCCTTGTACTCCAGACGCCCGCCGACCGGCACGACGCGCAGGTCGACCGTCTCGCCGTTGAGCTTGTAGTCGCCCACGAACGCGCCGTCGAAGAGCGCGCGGATGGCCACGCCGAGCGCCTCGTTGGTCAGGCCCAGCTCGCGCCCGCGCTCGTTCAGACGCACCTGGAGCTCCTGCTCCTGGAGCAGGAAGTTCGCCGGGTCGGGCGTCACGTTGCCGTAGCCGAAGTGGCCGGCCGCGGCCATGAACATGAACTGCGCCGCCGCGGTGACGCGGTCGAGGCGCGGCCCGGAGATCTCCAGGTCGATGTTGTTGCCCGTGCCGCCGCCGGGCCCCGTGCCGAACAGCGAGGACTGGCCCGCGCCGCCGTAGGAGTCCGGGATCGAGGACATGGCGTTGGTCAGCAGCTGGCCCACCGGGATGACGACCTGCTCGTTCTGGGAGGTCGCGCCGATGAACATCTGCGTGCCGAATGCGCCGATGAAGAAGTTGTCCACCGGGACCGGGTCGAACGGCGGCAGGGTCACCGTCGGGTCGTAGGACGGACGCGGTATGGGCGGGAGGGCGTTCACGGACGCGGGGTCGTTGACGTCCGCGTTCGCGTAGGGCATGATGCGCTCCTCGATGCGCTGGGCGATCGATTCACGCTGCTCGACAGAGAGCCCCGGCGGGATCAGCAGCCCGCCGAACACCAGGTTGCGGTTGCCCGCGGGCAGGTAGTCCAGCGGGGGCATCAGCACCTTAGCGCCCCAGAGCGAGAGCCCCGTCAGGATCACGATGACGGCCGGGCGGATCGTCCAGCCCCGCACGCCGTGCATCATCCACTCCACCGACCGGGCCAGGGCGCTGTTAATCCCCGCCAGGAACGGCACGATCCCGAACAGCGACGCCACCGCCCGGCCCGCCCGGGTGCGCGGCTCGCGCGACGACGACAGGAACTTGGCGCAGGCCATGGGGATGACGGTGATCGCCACGATCAGCGACAGCGTGACCGACGCCACCACCGCCAGGGTGATGTCGCGGAACAGCTGGCCCGCCTCCTCCTGGATCGTCAGCACGGGCACGAACACCGCGGCGGTCGTCAGGGTCGACGCGAGGATGGCCCCCCAGACCTCCTTGCCGCCGCGCCACGCCGCCACGGCGGGCGTCTCGCCCATCTCCAGGCGGCGGAAGATGTTCTCCAGCACGACGATCGCGTTGTCGACCACCATGCCCACCGCGAAGGCCAGGCCCGCCAGCGAGATCACGTTGAGCGTGCGGCCCAGCGCGACCATCACCAGGAAGGTGCCGATGACCGAGATCGGGATCGCCACCAGCACGATGATCGTCGGACGCACGGCGCGCAGGAACACCAGCAGCACCACGCCCGCGAGCGCGCCGCCCACGTACAGGTTCGAGGTCACCAGCGAGACCGCCGAGTCGATGTAGGTCGTCTCGTCGTACACCTGGCGCATGTTCAGGTCGGGCCCGACCGGGCCGCCCTCGGTCACGCCGCCCAGGTTGGGCAGGATGTCGGCGCGGATCTCATCCAGCCGCTCGCGGACCTGCGCCATGATCTCGACCACGTTGGCGTCCGACTGGCGGATCACGTTCATGGCCAGCGCCGGGTGCCCGAAGGTCCGCACGAACCCGCGCCGCTTCTCGTAATCGACCTCCACCGTGGCCACGTCCCGGACGTACACCGGCCGCCCGTCGCGGTAGGCGATGATCGTGCCGAGGATCTGGTCCGGCGTGGTGTACTCGCCGACCAGGCGGACGCGGTAGTCGCGCTTGCCCTGGGCGATGGTGCCCGCCGACACGTTCCGGTTCTCGCCCTGCAGGGCGGCGACCAGGTCCAGGTGGTTCAGCCCGCGCTGCGCCAGCAGCGCGGGGTCCGCCAGCACGCGAACCTCCCGCTCGCGCCCGCCGAAGATGTTGACCTCGGCGACGCCCTCGATGCGCTCCAGGAACGGCTTGACCTCGCGGTCCAGCTCGTCGTACAGCGTGGTCACGTCGAAGCCGGGGTGCTTGGCCATCTTGTCCGACGGCAGCTCGGTGATGATCCACGCGATGGCGTTCTCGCTGGCCCCGTCCGCCGCCTTGATCGCCGGCTCCTCGACCTCGGCCGGGTAGGCCTCGACCTGGCGCAGCGAGTCGGAGACCTCCTGCAGCGCGCGGTTGATGTTGGCGCTGATGGTGAACTCGAGCACGATCTGCGACTGGCCCTCGGACGAGGTCGAGACCATCTTCCGCAGGTTCGCCACGTTCTTGAGCTGCTCCTCCTGCTTCTTGGTGATCTCGTCGACCACCTCCTGCGGGGAGCGCCCGGGCCACAGCGTCGTCACCGTGATGACCGGCCGGTCGACCGTCGGCGTCAGCTGCACCGGGATCGCCGTCAGGCCGATCAGGCCGAACATGACCACCAGGATCACGCCGACCGTCACCGTGACGGGCTTCGAAATCGACAGACGGACAATGTCCATTCAGCCCCCCCGCCCGCTCGCGGCGGCCTGCTGACGCTGGGCCACCTCCGGGAACTCGTCCGCGTTGAGCACGTTCAGCGGCTGGCCGGGGAACATCCGCTCGTTGCCCTCGACCACCAGCAGCGAGCCGGGACGCAGCGCGGGCGACCGCACCGCGATCCGCCCGCCCGCCACGAACAAGCGCGTGATCGGCGCGACCTGGGCCACGCCGCCCGCGTCGAAGAACACGTACTCCCCCGCCGCGTTCCGCAGGATCGCGTCCTCGGAAATGGTCAGGGCCGGGCCCTGCTCGCCCGTGGGCACCACCGCCGTCAGCGACATCCCGGGGCGGAGCATGCCCTCCGGGTCGTGCAGCGACACCCGGATCGGGAACAGCCGGCTCAGGCTGTCCGCCTCTGGGACGATCTCGATCAGCCGCCCCTGCAGGCGCCGGCCCAGCGCGGGCACGAACACCTCGATGGTCCCCGAGCCCGCCTGCAGCGCGCCCACCGACCGCTCCGGGATGTCGGCCCGGGCCTCCAGTTGGTCGAGCGACACGATCGTCACGATGCTCGAGCCCTGCGAGACCCACTGCCCCGCCTCGGTGTGCTTGGCGACCACCCGACCGTCGAACGGGGCCCGGATCTCCATGTCCGTCAGCCGACGCTTCGCCAGCGCCAGCTCGGACTCGCTGACCCGCAGGTCCGCCTCGGCCGCCGCGGCCTGCGCCCGGCGTGACTCGACCTCGGTCCGCGCGCTGTCCAGCTCGCTCTCGCCCGCGGACGCCCGCCGGGCGAGCTGCTCGATCCGGTCCAGGTCGCGCTCGGCGCGCGCCAGCTCCGCCCGGCGCTGCTCGATCAGCGCCCGGTCGGCCTCGACCCGGGCCGTCCAGCGATCGACCTCCAGCTTCGCACGCGCCGCGTCGAGGCTGGCGATCACCTGCCCCTCCTTGACCGCGTCGCCCGGCTCCAGGTCGAGCCGGACCACCAGCCCGGCCTCCTGCGTCGCCAGGGCCGACCGGCGCAGGCTCACCACCTGGCCCGTCGCGTCCCGCTGCTGCGCGACGACCTGCTCAATCGCGGCGTCCAGCCGCACGTTCGCCGGGGCCTGCCCTAGAGCCGCCGAAGCGGCCCCCAGCAGGGCCAGCGCCATCACCCGCATGCGCATCATCAAACCATCTCCTCCTGGGCCGACTCCGCGTCCGAGCCCGCGGGCTCGCCACGCGCCGTCAGCCTTCGCTCCAACTCCGCCGTGTTCCGGATCGCCCGGTCGAGCACGCCGGCAGTCCGTTTCAGGTCCTCTTCCGCGATCCCGTCCAGGATCTCCCGGCCGCACACGTCCGCGGGCGGCGAGCACGCCCCCACCCGCTCGGCCCCGGTCGGGGTCAGCCCGACCCGAACCGTCCGCCCCGGCCCGCTCGTGTCCCGGGACACCAGCCCCTCCGCCTCCAGGCACGCCACCATCCGGCTGACGTTCTGCGGCGAGAGCAACAGACATTCGGACAGCTGCGTGATCGTCGGCGGCTCGTCCGCGTCCCGCACCGCCACCAGCAGCAGCCACCGCGACCCGGTCAGGCCGTGCGGCCGGACCGCCCGGTCCACCACACGCATCATCATGTGGCAGAGCATGTAGACGCCGCGCATCAGCTCGCACTGGGGCGAGAGGTCCGGCCCGCCCCCCGCGGCCGGGCACGCACGCTCCGGGTCGGGTTTCGCTCGGTGCTGATCCATCCCGTGCCTCGGCCGGCGGCCCGATGCGCCCCGCGGACGCCCGGGCGATTCTTTCAACATGTTTCAACGAATCAACTCCACCCCGCCCCGCCAGGGTCCACTTTTCCTACGCCCCCGCCGGGGCGGGATGCCGCCACCAGGTCCCACAACCACTCAAGAAAGCTCTTTCTAAGGCGGCCAACCCAGCCCAGCGCACGCATCCGGCCTCTTCAAAGGTTTGGATTCGCCCCACGCCGGATACCATGCCCCGGGCACGCTTCCGCTTTCCCAGACTTTCGCGGCCAGGCCGCCCGGACGAGACATGACCCAGACCAACGGTTCACCCGCCTCGATCCCCGCGCCCAACGCCGCGGTGCAGCCGCCCGCGCCCCCGGCGCCCCACGAGCGCGTCACGCTGGCCCGCGTCGCCGAGATGGCCGGCGTGGCCGAGTCGACCGCCTCCCGGGTCATCAACGGCTACACGGAGAACTTCCGGGTCCGCCCGGAGGTCCGGGCCCGCGTCCTCGACGCCGCCCGCCGGCTCAACTACCGCCCCAACCCGATGGTCCGGTCCATCAGCGCCAAGAAGACCAACCTGGTCGCCGTGGTCGGCTGGGCCTCCGACGGCGTCAACCGCACCGCCCTCGCCGAAGCCGTGCGCGTCCTCAAGGCCGGCGGCAAACACGTCTGCACCACCTTCCTCGACCCCGACTCCGGCGGGCACGAGCTGCCCAGCTGGCGGGTCGACGGGGCCATCGCCCTCCAGGTCCGCGACCCCGCCGACGTGGTCGAGCTGGAGCAGCAGGGCCTGCCCTACGTCTCCATCAACGGCCACGCCGGGCCAGGCGGCGACGCCGTGACCTTCGACGAGGCCCAGGGCACCAACCTCGCCCTCGAGCACCTCCTCGGCCTCGGGCACCGACGCTTCGCGTACTGCTTCCTCGACAAGCTCCGCCCCTCGCCCCGCGGCATCCGCCACGCCGCCGTCACCCAGCGGCGCGACGCCCTCGCGGACGGGCTCGCCGCCCGCGGCCTGGCCGCGCCCGCCGGGCTGGACGCCTTCGGGCTCGACCCGATCGGCTTCTGCCGCGAGTGCATCCTCGGCCCGGGCGTCACCGCGGTAATCGCCTTCGACGACGTGGTCGCGTCGTACCTCATCCAGGCGCTCAACACGCTGGGCAGGAACGTGCCCGACGACGTGAGCGTGGTGTCGTTCAACGATGAGCTGCCCAGCCGCATGGCCAGCCCGCCGCTGACGACGGTCGCGCTGCCCGCCGCCGAGGCCGGGCGCCTGGCCGGCGAGATGCTCCTCGAACGCCTGTCCACCGAGGACGCGATCGAGCACCGGGACATCGTCCTGCCGGAGACCCTGGTGGAACGCCGGTCGACGGACAGGCCGCGGAACTGAGAAACGGGCTGACCCTGCCTGCGGAAGCAACGCAGACCGAACCGCCAACCCGAGCGGCTGATCACCGACCGGTATCGCTCCTGATCCGGCCGCCCCGCTCGCAAAGCGCCGCCCCAAACAGCGCGTGGCAAAGTCTGGAGAACACAAATTTGTGGATTGCATATCACGAGCGGATCGTATCTCGTGCAAAACCACACATTTAGCGATTTGCAAAAACACAGATTTGTGGATTTTGGAATCAGAACGGAATTTTGCGCAAAACAAGCTTGCAAGGGGGGGGGGGGGGGGGGTTTAGGGGTTGCAAACACGCCCAGAGGCGCACCATGAGTCAACTGCCAACGG
>CAYXFA010000053.1:0-16100 GCA_964464165.1 uncultured Phycisphaeraceae bacterium
CGGGTGACCTTGAAGATGCGGCCGACCTCCTCCAGGGTGTAGGTGTAACCGTCGCCGATGCCGTAGCGGAGCTTGATGATCTCCCGCTCGCGGTAGGTGAGGGTCTTGAGAACCTGCTCGAGGCGCTGGCGGAGCATCTCCTGGGCGGCGGTGTCGGCGGGGCTGGACTGGTTGGTGTCCTCGATGAAGTCGCCGAAGTTCGAGTCCTCGCTCTCGCCGACCGGGCGGTCGAGCGACACGGGGTGGCGGCCGATGCGGAGGATGCGCCGGACCTCGTGCTCGGGGATGCGGGCCTTCTCGGCCAGCTCGCTTATCGTGGGCTCGAGGCCTGTGGCCTGGAGGATGTCCTTCTGGATGTTGCGCAGACGCGTCATCGTCTCGATCATGTGGACCGGGATGCGGATGGTGCGCGCGTGGTCGGCGATGGCGCGGGTGATGGCCTGGCGGATCCACCAGGTGGCGTAGGTGGAGAACTTGTAGCCGCGCTTGTACTCGTACTTGTCGACGGCGCGCATCAGGCCGGTGTTGCCCTCCTGGATGACGTCCAGGAAGCCCAGGCCGCGGTTGCGGTACTTCTTGGCGATGGAGACGACCAGGCGGAGGTTGCCGCCGGAGAGGTCGCGCTTGGCCTGCTCGTACTCCCAGAAGACGGTGGAGATGCACTTGACGCGGGCGGCGAGGTCCTCGGGCTCGTCCAGGACGAGGGCGCGCAGGCCGTTGAGCTCCTCACGCATCACCTCAAGGTCCTCGGCGTCGTGGCTCTTGGGGAAGCGGGCGGCCTGGAGCATGTCCTCCTGGAGGCGCTGCATCTTCTCGGAGATCGATCGCAGCTTGCGCATCAGGGGGACGATGCGCCCGGTGCGCAGGCACAGCTCCTCCATGAGGGCGGCCATGCGCCGGCGGCGGGACTCGATGCGGGCGCGGAGGCGGGCGGCCTCGCGCTTGTTGGTGAAGCGGCCGTCGTCCCCGCGGAGGGCCTCGATGGCCTCCCAGTCCCGCTTGTTGGCCTCGAGCAGCTTCTCGACGGTGGGCAGGTTGGCGGGGATGCGCAGGGCGAGCTTGTCCTTGGCGTTCTCGTCGAGCGTGGACAGACGCAGCGTGCGGTCGAAGGGCAGCTCGCCGGAGACGACGCTGCGGAGGGTGGCGACGGCCAGGGTGACCACGTAGTCGTTCTGCAGGCAACGCCGGCGGAAGATGATGCGGGTGGTCTCGATCTTCTTGGCCAGCCGGATCTCCTCCTCCCGGGTGAGCAGGGGGATCGATCCCATCTGGCTGAGGTACATCCGCACGGGGTCGTCGATGCGCCGGGCGCCGGGCTCGGACTCGGCGTCGTCCAGCTCGCGCTGGATGGAGTCCGAGTCCATGGCGCTGGGCTCGGCGGCGGCGGGCGCGGCCTCCGGGGTGTCGCACGGCTGTGGCGGGGCGCCCGCGAGGCGGCGCCGCTCCGAGGGCTTGATGCTGGTCCCGTTCTCGTAGTGGACGGCGTTGAGACGGATGCGGAGGCGCTCGCCCTCGCCGAGGTTCTCGCCGCCCGGCACGGACATGGCGCGGAACGGGCCCGACAGGGGGGCCGAGACGGCCACGGGCTCGCCGGATCGGGCGGCCCGGAACGCGCGGGCGCGGAACTCCATCTCGTCGATCAGCTCGATGCCCGCGGCGTCGATGCGGGTGATCAGGTCGTGGAGCGGGCGGGTCTCGACCATCTCGTCGGGCAGGATGTTGTTGAGTTCCTCGAAACTCATCCAGCCGCGCCGGCCGGCCAGGGCGAGCATCTCCTCGATGGCGGGGTGCAGCATTCCGATCACGACACGCTCCTGCTCGCCGACCCGGGGCGTGGCCGAACGGCGACGCCCGAACTGTCCCGGCCCCGTCGGGCCCCGCGCCGACCGCCCCGCCTACTCCGAGGAGAGACGCGGGACGCCCGCCCGGCCGTACTTGCTGCGCAGCGCCCGCTGGCGTTCGATCCACGCGGCGAAGGCCTCGGCGTCGGGCCCGGTGGCGGATTGTTGGCCGCCCGGCGTCCCCCCGGCGTGGCGGGCCGCCTCGTCCTCCAGGCCGGCCGCCCGGAGGCACTCGTCCAGCAGGCGGCGCAGGCGTTCGGGGTGCTCGTCGGTGTGCCGGGCGACCGTGCGCGCCAGGGACACGGCCCGGGCCGAGGCGTCGGCCGCCCGGGGGTCGTCCGGGTCGATCTCGGCGAGCACCGCGTCGAGCGCGGGGGGCGTGCCGTGCTCGCCGGCGAGCAGCACGGCGTCGGCGACCACCCGGGCGACGGGCGAGGCGAACGCCTCCGTCCGGATCACGTCCCGCTCGTCGGACGACATGGTGGTCCACAGCGAGCCGTCGCACAGCAGGCAGCCGAGGACGAGCTCCCGGGCGGGGGGCGGGCCCTCCTGCTCGGCGGCCCGGGCGCCGTCCGCCGGCTCGGGGTGGTGGTCCTGCGCGCGGCCCGGCCGGCCGGTCTTGATCTGGGCGACCAGCGTGCGCTCGTCCAGGCCCGTCGCCTCAGCGATCAGGCGGACGATCTGGCGCCGGCGCACCGGGCTGAGCCGTTCCATGCCCAGGCGGGAGAAGCGGTCGAGCTCCTCCTCCACCGCGCGGGACACCGCGGCCGGCCCGGCGGACGCCAGCGAGGCGCGCAGCCGGTCGAACTTCCACGCCAGCAGGTCCCGGGCCCCGGCGACCGCGCGGTGGAAGGTTTCCACACCCCCGGGCCGCTTGAGCAGCTCGTCCGGGTCTTTGGCGTCGGTCACGCCGGCGAGCGTGGCGACTTTGATGTCGATGGGCTCGGCGAAGAGCACCTCGACCGCGCGGTCCGCGGCCTTGACCCCGGCCTCGTCGCCGTCGAAGAGCAGCACGACCGTGTCGCACAGCCGGCGCAGGATGGCCGCGTGGCCGGCGGTCAGCGCCGTGCCCAGCGTGCCGATCACGTGCTCGACCCCCGCCTGGTGGCAGGCCACCACGTCGGTGTAGCCCTCGACCACGACGGCGGTGCGTTCTTTCTGGATGGCCCGGCCGGCCTGGGCGAGCCCGTACAGGGTGGTGTTCTTGCGGAAGGCCGCGGTCTCGGGGCTGTTGAGGTACTTCGGGTCGTCCTCGTCGCGGATGCGCCGGCCACCGAAGGCGATCACGCGCCCGATCTGGTCGTGAATCGGGAAGATCAGCCGGTGGCGCAGGGCGTCGTAACGCCCGCCGCCGTCGCGGACCTTGAGCAGGCCGGCCGCCTCGAATGCGCGCGGGTGCAGGCCCTTCCGCTCGATCGTGCTGGCCAGGCCGTCCCAGCGGTCCGGGGAAGCGCCGATGCCGAAGCGTTCGACCATCTCGGGCGCGATGCCCCGGCGTTCGATCAGCTCCCGGGCGGCGCGCCCGTGCTCGGGGTGGGTCAGGATGGCGCGGAAGAAGGACTGCGCCGTGTCGTTGGCCGCCAGCACGTCCGCCTTGGTCACCCCCGTGGCCTGGCCCGGCCCGGCGTCGGCGCCGGCGGGGGGCGGGGGGCGGCGCTTGGTCAGCTCGATCCCGGCACGCTGGGCGAGGAACTCCAGCGACTCGCGGAACGACATCGCGTGGTACTTCTGGACGAAGGTGAACACGTCCCCGCCCGTGCCGCACACGAAGCAGTGGAAGATCTGCTTGGCCGGCACAACGCACATGGACGGGTTGCGGTCGTCGTGGAAGGGGCAGAGGCAGACGAACTCGCGGCCCTTGGGCTTGAGGGCGACGTGCTCCCCCACCACGCGCACGATGTCCGACGCGTCCTTGACGCGCTGGCGGTCGTCGTCCTGCGGCTGGTACAGGCTCACGGCGATTCCCCCGGCAAGACCAAGCGTAGGTCGTCCCGCCGAGAGCCCCGGGTGCGTGGAAACGCCCAACGGCGGGCGTTCGGCCCTCGCTCGGCGGTTCAGGCGGCGGAGGACCGGGGAAGCCCCAGGTAAGTCGCCTGTCGCCAGAGCCACTCGGCGGGGCCGTAGGTGAAGAACCGCAGCCACACGGCGCTGAAGACCAGGTTCGCCGCCCAGGTGACCGCGATCAGGCCGAAAAGGGCCGGGTACTCCACCGAGGCGAAGAGCCCGAACCCGTAGCCGTACATCAGCGTGGTCCAGACGAGCGTGTGGAGCAGGTAGTTGCTCAGGGCCATGCGTCCCACGTTGGCCAGCGCCCGCGTCACGCCCGCCATGGCCCGCAACCGCGCGAGCGTCACAACGAGCTGCGCGTACCCGAGCGCCAGCGGCACGCCGACGAGCTGCGCCAAACTCTGCCAGAGGAAGCCCGACTGCTCGAAGGCGGACCCGATCCAGGCGTACAGGGGCAGGGTGATCGCCAGGCCGACGCCCGTCAGCCCCACGCCGAGGATCGCGTGGAAGCGCAGCGACCGCTCGCCCGTCAGCACCCCCAGGCGGGTCAGGCCCATGCCCATCGTCATGATGCCCCACAACGCGGGCATGAAGACCGGCCCGAGGAACAGATGCATGAAGAACGTCTGGACGACGTGGAAAACGAGCGCATCGGTCCACGACCCCAGGTAGGCGAGCGTCTCCGCCTCGCGGTCGCCGCCGCCCATCTGGTCGGGGCTGATCCTGCCGCTCGACGCCGCCCACATCCCCAGCGCCGTCACGTCCACCAGGACGAGCGAGCCGGCCACGAACAGGGCCAGGCCGCCCCAGAGCTGGGTGTGGGGCGACAGCCTGCGCACCCACCAGAGCAGGGTCAGCCCCGCGACGGCGTACCAGGTGAGGATGTCGCCGTACCACAGGAAGTAGGCGTGGAACAGGCCGAGGCCGAGCAGCACGAAGCACCGCCGGTACCACAGCCAAACGCCGTCGGTCAGGCGCGGCCGGCGCCCCCGCGTTGCCGTCGCGGAGCATTCCGGGCACGGCGCGCCCCGCGCCAGGCCTTGCCGGCTATAGCCACACCCGGCGCAGAACGCGCCCGGCGCCGTCTTGCGGTCGAACATCACCACGCCCGCGCCGAACATCAGCGCGAACAGGAACATGAACTTGCCCTGGAACAGCGTGGCGGTGAGGTCGTGCCCGAAGCGGTTCCAGGCCCCGGGGCCGATCGCGGACGGGTCGGTCGCGGCGGCCATCGGCCACGCGAACGCGACGGCGTTGGGCAGCAGGATGCCCATCAGCGCAAAGCCGCGCAACGCGTCGAGCGTGGTCAGGCGCTCGCGAGCGGGCGCCGGGGCGTCGGGCGTGCTGGCGCGTTCACGATCCATTCAACGATCCCCCCTGTGTCGCGAAGGTCCTCGACGACGCGGTGCGCGCCCGCCCGGGCGAGCTGTTCCGGGGTGTCGTGCCCGGTCGCCACGGCCAGCACCGCACAACCGTGCGCCAGGCCGCACGCCACGTCGTGGATCGTGTCCCCGATGATGACGACCCGCTCGGGCGGGCGGCCGCGCAGCGCGGCGTACCGCTCGACGCCCACCGGGGGCAGGTGCTCGCGGGCCGGCGGGTCGCACGGGCACTCGTCCCCCCACACCCGCACGGCGAAGCGGTCGGGGTCGAAGCCAGCCGCGGAGAGCTTCAGCCGCCCCGTCTCCTCGAAGTTGCCGGTCAGCAGGCCGATGGTCGCCCCCTCGACGGCCTCGACCGCGCCGACGAGCGCGAGCGCCCCCGCCAGGGCCCGGGCCGAACCGGCGCGGGCCATCGCGACGGCCATCCGCTCGTGGTACGCCCGGCGCATGGCGATCGCGTGCTCGGCGCTCGGTTTGACGCCCGACGCGGCGAGCATGTCGCGGATGATCAAGGGATCCAGACGCCCGCCGAAGGGCACGCCGTCGACCGTGAACGACGGGCCGAAGAGCGACCGCCCGGCGTCCAGCAGGCACGCGATGCCCGCGGCGTCGGTTTCGAGCAGGGTGCGGTCGATGTCGAACAGAACGAGCATGGCCGGGAGGATATGACCCCCGTCGCGCACGAAGAGCGCCGGGCGGGCCCCACCACAGGCCCGCCCGGCGCGGAGCAAGGTCGGTGCGGGGCGGCCCGCCGGCGTGCGGCAGGGCCGTCCCTGGTGTTCTGAGAAAGCCTGTCGTCGGGGTCAGGACGCGCGCCGGCGGGTCATGATCGCGGGCGCATCGCCCGGGCGGTCCCACCGCGCGTACCGGCCGCGGGGCTCCTGGGCGTTCAGCAGGTGGTCGAGGTACTTGCTCAGCTCGGGCTCGGCGAACTGGGCGAGGTACTCGGCGGTCGCGGACTGGTTGATCGTGAGGATGTGCCCGACGACCTGCTCGCGGGTCAGGGCCGGCGGGGCGGCGGGGGCGAGGCGGGTCGAGGCCTGACGCTGCTGCGTGCGGCCGGGGGTGAACAGATCGGTCATGGCGAGGTCCTTTCGCCGGTGGGGTCGTCGCCCGGCTTCCTTGCCGAGCGGGGGCTGACATCGGAGCCCCGGCCCGGATCCGCCGAGCGTGTAATGCGGGCGGACCTTGCAAAGTCGGCCGGAACGCGCACGCACTGCGCCTTCTCCCCCGACCGGGTCATACCGTCCGCCATGCGCCGCGTACTGCTCCCCGAACCATCCACCGACCATCCACAGCACGACGCCCTTCTGTGCGACGGCGTCCTCTGGGGGCGCCTGCTGCCCGGCACGCTCGGGGATCCCCAGCCCCTGACCGCCGGCGAGGCGCCGCGTCTCGTGGCGCGTTCCGAGCGGGCCGTCACCGACGCCGCGTCGGCCTTCGCCGCGTGGTCCGACGCCGGCTGGCGGGCGTTCGAAGCCGCGGTCGACCGGCTGGAGGAGGACGCGGGCGCCCGGGCCGTGATCTGGCCCCGGGCCGGCTCCGTGCTGTCCGACGCGGTGTCGACGCTGCGCTTCGCGCGCGGGCGGCCGGGCGTGCGTCTGCTGGTCGAGCCGGGGGCGTGGATCACGCCCGCGATGGCGGGCAACGCCCCGGACCACCTGACCCGTTTCGGGGCGGCCCTCCTTCTGTGCGAGCGGATCGAGGGCGTCGTGGTCGCCGCCTGCCCCGCGGCGGGCCTGGACGCGTCCGCCGTGGCCGGGCTGCTGCGCCCCCTGCTGGAGCGGGTGGGCACCGTCGTCGGGACGGAACGCGACCTGGCCGGCCTGTGACCCCTTGACCGGGGCCGCGAGAAAGTGCGCAAACGGGCCTTATCCGGACTCAAGACCCCCACCCCCGGTGTCCGATAAGCCCCGGACGCGGGAGCGCCGGCGGAGCCCGGCCCGATCTCCCCAGGGCGGCACACGGGCGGAGCCCGTCGTCGCGGACGCACTTCAGGCACGCCCCACTGCGCGGCGGCCGCGGACCGACACAGACGGAGCATCCCCTATGGCTCGCCTCGACCGGAGACACGCCCTCAACGCTTTCGCCATCACGCTGCTCGCCGGCACGGTCGCCGCGGGCGCCGCCTGCGGCCCGCGCCGGTCGGGCTCCTGGAACAAGACCGTGCGGGCCAACGAGCCCGCCCCGGTCCGGAACGACGAGATCTCCCGCAACGGCGCGTACTACGCGTCGGGCGTCGGGCGGGCCGGGCTGGCCAGCAACACCTCGGCCTCGATCGAGCAGACCCTCGCCGCCGAGCGTTCCTTCACCTACGGCGGGACCAACCCGGCCCCGAGCAACCCGACGCCGAGCGTTGCTCCCGTGGCCTCCACCGGCCCGACGGCCGCGCCCGCCGAGATCCCGGCCCACACCAACGGGCCCTCGGTTTCCGAGATCCCCAACCACAACGCGCTGACGCCCGAGCCTCGCGTGACGACGGCCCCGACGCCCAACCGCTCGGAGGACCTCTCCGCGATCATCTACGCCAGCGCGATGGGCGCGGAGCTGCCGACCGAGTTCGCGCCGGACGGCCAGGTCACCCGCGCCACGCTGAACGTGCGCCAGATCACCGCCTCGTTCGCCGGCGCGGACTTCGACCCGACGCCCACGCCGGACGGCCGGAGCATCGTGTTCGCGTCCACGCAGCACCGCCCCACCGCCGACATCTACATCAAGCCGATCCACAGCGCGGTCGTCACCCGCCTGACGGACGACCCCGCGCAGGACGTGATGCCCGCCGTCTCGCCCGACGGACGCTACATCGCGTTCTGCTCGGACCGCAACGGCTCGTGGGACATCTTCGTGATGCCCATCGACGGCGGCAAGGCGGTGCAGCTGACCAACGACGCGGCGCACGATCTGCACCCGTCGTGGTCCCCCGACGGCGACCGCATCGTGTTCTGCCGCCTCGGCCAGCAGACCGGGCGCTGGGAGATGTGGGTCGCCGACGTGACCTCGGTCAACAACGCCCAGTTCATCGGCTTCGGCCTGTTCCCGCAATGGGCGCCGGTCGCCGGCACGGGCGCCAACGGCGCGGACCAGATCCTGTTCCAGCGGTCCCGCGAGCGCGGCGACCGGGCCTTCTCGGTCTGGACGATCGACTACCAGGCCACCCCGGGCACCGCCGGGCGCGAGACGGAGATCGCCACCGCCCCCGGCTCGGCGCTGATCAACCCCTCGTGGTCGCCGGACGGCCGGTTCGTGACCTTCGCCCAGGTGCCGTACTCCGAGGCGTGGGCCTCGGGGGCCTCGGCCCGCCCGGAGGCCTCCGTCCTGTGGATGATGGCCGTCGACGGCTCGGGCAAGGTCAAGCTGACCGACGGCAAGTCGATCGACCTGATGCCGACCTGGTCGCGCGACAACCAGATCTTCTTCGTGTCGAATATGGGGGGCCAGGAGCACCTCTGGTCGATGGAACTCTCGCCGGCGCTGCGTGCGGCCTCGGTGCAGATCCCCGACCTGGACACGACCTTCGTGACCGCCCCGGTCGGCGTGGCGCCCGTCGGCAACTGAACCACCCCCGGCATGCCGGCCCGACCGCCGGCACGCCGATTCCGGGCCCGGTCGCTCCACCGCGCCGGGCCGCTCAGATCGAACCGGCCGGGCAGGACGCCCGGCCATGAACGGCACGGACGCCATGACAAGTGCACAGACCATGCTCGCCCGCGCGCTGGCCGTCCTGTTGGCGGTCTGCGCGTTCGCCGCCTGCGCGACCAAACCGGACCCCCGGGACCGGCTGGACGCGCCGGCGGTCCTCGTCGCGCCGTACGACCCGTCACGCGAGGTCGTCTGGGCGGTCCTCCCGCCCCGCAACGAGTCCGGAACCTCTTACGCCCGCACGGACCTGATCGGCGACGAGCTCGTCGCGGCGGTCCAGCAGATCCGCGGCGTGCGCTGCCTGCCCCTGAACCGGTCGCTGGAAGCCTGCCGCGAGCTCGGCATGCCCGACGGGCCGCGGTCCTCCGAGGACGCGGTGCGTCTGGCGGACGCGCTCGGCGTGGACGCGGTGGTGGTCGCCTCGGTCACCGCCTACGACCCGTACGACCCGCCCGTGCTCGGGCTGGCCCTGGCGCTGTACGCCAAGCCGGGGGCGCTGGAACGCCCGACCGGCGTGCGACTCGACCCCGCGGCCCTCACGATGGCCTACACCGACTTCGGACGCTTCGACGGCGTCCGCTTCGGTGGCGACCCGGTCACGGTCGTCGCCGAGCACCTCGACGCCAGGGACCACGGGGTGCTGATGGCCGTCCGGCGGTACGCGACCGGCCGGTCCGACCCGACCAGTTCGCTGCGCTGGCGCGTCTACACCGCGAGCATGGATCTGTACACGCGTTTCGCCGCGCACCACACGGTCGGGCGGCTGATCGACGAGGAATGGCTGCGGACGGCCAGGAGAGCCGCGACCGAGGCCGAGAGACCCTGACGCCGCGCGGATCCCCGCCCGGCATCGCCGGACGGAGAGAGACGCATGGACAACAACCACCACGGGCGCAACGGCCCCTCCCGGCCGCCCCCTCCGGAGAACTCCGGAGTGGTCTGCGTGTCGGTGCGACGCGGGGGCCACTTCTGGCGGTTCGCCTGCGACGCCCGGGGGGCCCAGGAGATGTTCGAGCGCCTGGCGGACCTGTCGGCCGGGGATTCCCCCCTGGCCCGGGAGGACGCCCGGCTGATCGCCGCCCAGGTTCTTTCAGGCCATTCCCCGGATCGCGGTCAACCCGCGCCCGCCCACGACCGATAGCGCACACGAGACCCCGGGGACGGAGCCCCGGGGCACTGGAGTTCCGCGCATGAGCACGCTTCCGCTGACCGAGTCCTTCGGCTCGTACCTGATCGATGAACGGCACTTCTCGCCGTACACCGCGCGCTGCTACGGCGCGGACCTCCGCCAGTTCATCGAGTACCTCTGCGACGAGTCCGGCGTGCGCATCGACCGCGCCCAGGAGGAGCTGGCGTTCAAGCAACGCTCGTCCCCGTCCGGTTCGGTCGCGGGCTCGACCGTCCAGAACACGCTGACCAAGACCATCTGCGAGGCCGACGCGGACCTGATCCGGGCGTACCTGTCCAGCCTGAGCGAGCAGTCGTACTCGCCGGCCACGATGGCCCGCAAGATCGCGACGCTGCGGTCCTTCTACAAGTGGGCCCACCGCCAGGGCTACAGCGCCACCAACCCGATGACGCTGATCCGCACGCCGCGCCAGTCCAAGCGGCTGCCCAAGGCCATCACCGTCGAGCAGATCGAGCGGCTCCTGGCCGCCCCCGGCGAGCGCGACGTGCTGGGCCGGCGCGACCGGGCCATGCTCGAGACCCTCTACTCGACCGGCATCCGCGTGTCCGAGCTGGTCGGCCTGAACCACGACGACCTGGACGTGGAGCACGAAGCGCTGCACGTGCGGGGCAAGGGGCGCAAGGAGCGCATCGTGCCCCTCGGCTCGCACGCCCTGGCGGCGATCCGGCTCTACACCGAGCACCTGGAGAAGGACCCCCGCTTCGCCGCGATCTGGGCGGCCCGGGCCCAGTCGCCCGGCACGCCCCTGTTCCTCAACAAGCACGGCAAGCGTCTGAGCTCCCGCTCGGTCCGTCGCAAGCTGGACAAGTACCTCCGCGAGGTGGGGCTCGACCCGTCGATCTCGCCGCACACGCTCCGACACTCGTTCGCGACGCACCTGCTGGAGAACGGCGCGGACCTGCGCAGCGTGCAGGAGCTGCTGGGCCACCAGTCGCTCTCGACCACGCAGGTGTACACCCACCTGTCGACCAAGCGGGTGGAAGAGGCCTACGAGAAGGCGCACCCGCGGGCGAAGAACGTGGGCTGAGACAACCTGCCGCCCGACCGAACCGCGTGCCCCGCACGCGGTTTTTTCATTCCGGCACGCCGCCCCGGTTCCCGAACGGCGTCCACCCCGACACGGAACCGAGCATCACCGCCACGCTGCGAGGTCGCCCGCCCCGGCCGGCGATCCGCAACCCCGGCGCGATCTCCGACAGCGGACGCAGGACGAAAGCCCGCTCGTGCATCCGGGGATGGGGCAGCGTCAGGCCGGGCTCGTCGATCGCCAGGTCGTCGTAAAGCAGCAGGTCCAGGTCCAGCGTGCGGGGCCCCCACCGCTCGCCGGAGGATCGGTCGCGCCCGTGCAGGCGTTCGACGGCGAGCATGGCGTCCAGGAGGGCGCGGGGGTCGAGCGTGGTGTCCAGCTCGGCCGCGGCGTTGAGGTACGGGCCCTGGCCCGGGGGGCCGACGGGGTCGGTCTCGATGACCGAGGAGAGGCGCACGCCCCGGACTCCGGGCACGCGCCCGAGGTCGCGGACGCCGGCGTGGATGGTCGCGTGCCGGGGCCCGAGGTTGGAGCCGATCGCGATGTAGGCCCGGTGGGTCATGCCCCACTGAATCCACCGATCGTCCACGAGTCGAGGGGGCGGGGTGTGGAAAAGAAAACCGCCGGGCGGGGGCCCGGCGGCGTGGCGGTCGTGGTCGTGGGGGGATCAGCGCATCGGCTCGAGCTCGCGCATGCGGTGCTGCATCTGGGCCTTGAGCCGGGCCAGGATGGACGAGTGCATCTGGCTGACGCGGGACTCGGAGAGGTCCAGGGTCAGGCCGATCTCCTTCATCGTCATCGACTCGTAGTAGTACAGGATGATGATGAGGCGCTCGGCCCGGGACAGGCCCTTGGTCATCAGCTCCTTGAGGTCCTTCCGCTGGAGCAGACGGACGGGGTTGGCCTGGCTCTCGTCGCTGATGACGTCGATCTCGCGGACCTCCCTGGAGCCGTCCGAGGGGTAGGCCTTGCGGGTGATGCTGGTCATGGTGGTGGCGCGGGAGTCGCGCTTGTACTTGCTGAACTCCTCCTCGTCGAGGCAGAGCCGGCTGGCGATCTCCTCGTCGGTGGCCTTGCGCCCGAACTCCATCTCGATGCGCTGGCGGGCCTGCTCGACGCGGGCGGTGCGGTGGCGGACGAGCCTGGGCACCCAGTCCATGTTGCGCAGCTCGTCGAGGATGGCGCCGCGGATGCGCGGGGCGCAGTAGGTCTCGAACTTGACGCCCTTGTCGATGTCGTAGCCGTCGATGGCGTCCATCAGGCCGAAGAGGCCGGCCTGCATCAGGTCGTCCAGCTCGACCTCGTCGGGCAGGCGGTGGTGGATGCGGTCGGCGTTGTACCGGACGAGATGGAGGAAGCGCTCGATCAGGCAGTTGCGCAGGGCCTGGGAGGGCTCGGCGCGGTAGATGGCCCAGAGCTGCTCGGTTTCCATCTCGCGGAAATCGACCGTCGCGGCGGGGCGCGCGGGCGATTTCTTCGGGACGCGGGCGGCCTTGGCGGCAACGGCGGTCTTCGTGGCAGTCATGCGGTCGGCTCCTTGACCCTCTGACCCCTGATCCCGGCCCCGCTCAGAACCCGCTCAAACGGCGGGTGGGGCCGGTGTATGGATGTCCGCGGCGCGGTCCTTGCGCCGGCGACGGCAGTATAGTGAGAACTTGCGCCGGGTGGGAACGCCAATCTCTTATTTTTCTCACGCGGCACGCTGCATCTCCTCGACGATCCGGTTGTGACGGTCGTGACGGTCCTGCAACTCGACCAGCTGCGCCGGGGGTTCGGGCGCCGGTCGGTCCGCCTTGTATTTCTCGATCGCCTCCCCCACTGCCACCGAACCCGCGAAGCCCAGCACGCGTCCGACGGCGTAGCACGCCGCCATGCACAGCAGGGCCCGGCCGAGGGCCGTGACGGGCGGGTTGCCCGCGACCATCCCGACGAAGAGCGCGGTGGAGAACCCGCAGAGCCCGAGCACGCCCGCGATGACGCGGGGGATGGGCTCGCCCGAAATGGTCTCTGGTCTCGGGGTTTTCACGGTCACGTCCGGCGCGGAAGGCGCGCGTGATGCGTCCATCGGCCTTTGCCGGGGGCCGCATCAGGCGTGACGGTCCCATCGCAAATCCCGCGCCACGCGCGGCGCCGGCGGTTTTTGCGCGTCGGGATGGCGGAAGGGTTCAGCGGCGCCCGAAGATGCCGCGGCGGCCCACCGTGGCCGCGGCGCGGCCCTCGATGCCGGCCCAGTCGATCAGGGAGCGGGCCAGACGCTGCATGTCCTTGCCCGCGTTCGATTTGGGGGCGTCGATCATGTAGGGGACGCGGGCGCGGACGGCCTGGAGGACCTTCTTGTCCCGGCGCACGTGGCCGATCATGGGCATCTGGTAGCCCAGGAAGCGGTCGCACACGCCGGCGATGCGCTCGTGGACCTGCTCGGCCTCGCGTTCGCTGGCGGCCTGGTTGACGATCAGGGAGAGCACGGGCGGGCGGGTGACGCCCGGGGCGGCGACGAGCACCTTGATGAGCGCGTAGGCGTCGGCGATGCTGGTCGGTTCGGGGGTGACGACGATCAGGCCGAGGTCCGCGGCCCGGACGAACGAGGTGACCGAGGGCCCGAGCCCGGCGCTGGTGTCGATGAGCACCACGTCGTTGCGCGCGTGGAGCGCGTGCAGGCTGGTGAGCAGGGTCTCACGCTCGTGGTCGTCGAGCTCGCCGACGCGGCCGATGCCGACGGAGCCGGGGATGAGGCGGAAGCCGCCGGGCGCGTCGATGGCGAGGTCTTCGAGGGTGAGGCCGGCGTTGGGGTTGACGGCGGACTCGAGCCGGTTCTTGGGCATCAGGCCGCAGAGCACGTCGGCGTTCGCCAGGCCGAGGTCGGCGTCCATGAGGACGGTGCGGCGGTTCTGGGCGGCCAGCGCGATGGCGAGGTTGACGGAGGTGGTGGTCTTGCCGACGCCGCCCTTGCCGGAGGCGATGGCGATGACGGGGATCTTGCGGGCCGGGGGCGCGTGGCGGTCCTGGCGGTTCTCGCTGAGGGGATGACCTTCCCCCTTCTCGAGGGATCCGACGAGTTCGCGGAGTCGGGACGCCTGGTCACCCCCGCGCGGCTGCTCGGGGGTGTCGGAGTGCAGCACAAACGCTCTTGTCATCAACCTCTCCCGTCGGACCCTTTGCAGATGACTCCGGGACCATCGAGTGCGACGCGGGCCAGACGATCCGCCCGGGCCGGCTCGATGTCGTCGGGTACCTCCTGCCCGACCGTCACGAAGCTGAAGGGTAGCCCGATCCGACCGGAGAGCCCGGCCAGCTGGCCGGTGCAGACCGCCTCGTCGAGTTTGGTGAGGATGCAGCGGTCGGGGCCGAGGGCCATGAACCGCTCGGCGGTCCGGCGGAGGACGGTTTCCCCAACTGTCGATGCCAGAACGAGATGCGTCTCGTCGGGGCCGGCGGCGGCGATGAAGGCCTTAAGTTCGTCCAGGCGTCGGGCGTCGTGCTGGCTCCGCCCGGCGGTGTCCACGATGATGACGTCCATGGAGGCCAGGTCGGCCACGGCCTGGGCCATTTCGTCCGGGGACATCACCACCTTGATGGGCAGGCCGATGATGCCCGCGTAGGTGCGGAGCTGCTCGACGGCGGCGATGCGGTAGGTGTCCGATGTGATCAGGCCCACGCGCCGGCCGTGGCGGAGCTTGCAGGTGGCCGCGAGTTTGGCGACGGTCGTGGTCTTGCCGACGCCGGTCGGGCCGACGAGGCAGATGACCCGCGGGCGCCCGGTCGTGGTGTTGGCCGAGATCGCGAGGAGGGAGTCCGAGCGGGTGTCGATCGTGGCCTCGATCTCGCGGAGGACGGCCTGGCGGACGACGATCTCGTCCCGGAGTTCGGCCTGGTCGAGGCGGTCGCGGACGCGGCCGATGATCGCGTCGACGGTCTCCATCGCCGCGTCGTTGTCGAGGAGCTGGTTGGTGTACTTGAGCAGCGGCCCGGCGGAGACCGACTCGGCGGCGCGGGGGTCGACCTTGCCCATGGCGACGGAGGTGCGCCGGGTGGACTCGAGCACCTGGCCCATCATCTTGCGCAGATCGGCGATCTGGGCCTGCAGGGCGGCGGGATCGTCCGAATCCGGGGCGTCGTTCGCGCCGGGCTCGTGGGCGGGGCGCGCCGGGGGCGGCGCGACGGATGGGGTCGGGGGGGTCGGGACGGCGAATCGCTCGGCGCGGGGCTGGTCCTCCGGGTCGAAACGCGGGAGGTCCGTGCGCCGGGAGGGCGGGGTGCGGGGGGGCGCCGGGTCCGCCGGGGGCGGGGTGGCGTCGGCGATGCGCACCGGCGGGCGGTCCTCACGCCGGGGCAGACGGGTGGCGATGCGCGCCGGGCCGTTCGCGTCGTGGCCGTTGCGCACCGGCAGCGCCTCGGGGCGCGGGGTCTGGGCGGCCGCCGCGGCGGGCTCGGTGAAGGTGGGCTTGGGCTCGACGACGGCGTCGGCGCGCTGGACCACCAGGTCCGCCGGTTCGAGGGGCCGGGCCGACGCGGGCGGGCGCTGGGCGCGGGCGGCGGGTTCGGAGAGGACGGCCGAGCGATCGTCCTCGAACTCGGGCAGGCGGTCGCGGCGCGGGACGGGGGGCTTGCGCGTCCGCGAAGCGGGTTCCCCGGCGGAGGCCGTGATCTCGACCATGTTGCGGCCGCCGATGCCGAACCACGAGCCCACCCTGTACGAGCGGGTGTGGAGGATCATCGCGTCCGGTCCGAAGTCCTTGCGCACGGCGGCGAGGGCCTCGGCCATGGTGGGAGCGGTGAAGGTCTTGAGCTTCATGGGTGGCCGTCCTGGCTGCGGTTGCGCGTGGAGCACACTGTACCCGGGATGGGCGGGGGCTACCAGTCGGGGTCTGGGGGGGGCCGGACGATGGGCGCGTGGTTGGGAAATGAAGATGGCCCCGCGCGGGGCGGGGCCGGGGGAGCGTTGGGGAACGGGGCTGCCGGCCTTACTGCGCGTCGTAGGCGGCGAGGAGGTCGGCGAGGTCCTGCTGGCAGATCTG
>CAYXFA010000054.1:0-15152 GCA_964464165.1 uncultured Phycisphaeraceae bacterium
CAGCCATCAGCCATCAGCCCAAGATTCTCGCCGGGCTCCGCCCGGCATCCCCCCCCTGATCCCTGATGGCTAATCCCTGATCCCTGTTCTGATCCCTGCTCCCTGATCCCTCCCCCCTCACCCAAACACCTGCCCCGACTCCGTGTCCTGCATCTTCCAGCCGTTGGCGCGGCACATGCGGCTGAGGACGGGCCAGGCGAAGTCCTGGTCGTTCACGACGATCATGGCCTGGTTCAGCTCGTCCAGGCTGGAGGCGTACTCGACCGTGAACCCGGGCCCGTGGAGGACCGCCGTGCCCAGGGCCTTGCGCTCCGAGCCGTCCGGGGCGACGTTGAACCGCGACAACGCCGCCACCAGCTCCCGGGGGCGTCCGAGCGGCACGGTCCCGGTGGACGGATCCTCCGGATCGCGGGGCTTGATGAGAACCAGGATGCGTTTCTTGCGTTTGGACACGGGGCCCAAGCGTAGGGGCCGGCGGCGGGACGGGGGCGGCGCCCGTTCTCAGGCCCGCACGACGCGGAGCATGTCGCGCGTCCGGCGGAAACGGCGCCAGCCCCAGCCGGCCATGGCGATGCCGACCAGGACGAACGGCACGCCGACCGCGGCGGTCCACGCCGGGCCGAAGAACTGGATCGCGGTGCCCCCGATGACGAGCAGCGCCAAAGCGGTGCGGAGGTACGCCAGCAGCGTGCGCTCGTTGGCGAGCACCGTGCGGTCGATGGCCAGGTGATCGTTGAGCGAGAGGCTCCCGGGCGGGAAGCGGGTGTAAGGGTTCGCCGGCGGCATGGGGGAGGGTATCCGGATCCTCCCCGTCGCCGACGGGGGAGGATTTAGTCCTCGTCCTCCCCGTCCTCCTCCTCGGCCTCGACCAGCTGGACGGCCTTGTCCAGCAGCTTGCCCAGGGGGACGGGCTTGATCATGTAGGCGTCGACGCCCAGGGACTCGCCGTAGGCCTGGTGGCGTTTGCCCTCGTTGGCGGTGACCATGATGACCAGCGGGGAGTCCTCGTGGCCCTTGATCTTCTCCAGGGCCATGAAGCCGGAGCGCTTGGGGAGCATCATGTCCAGCACGACGAGGTCCGGCGGGTCCTCGTGGCAGATGCGGACGGCCTCGTCCCCGTCGGACGCGGTCAGGGTCAGGGCCCCCTCGGACAGGAAGGCGGCCTCGATGGATTCGAGCACGTCCCGGTCGTCGTCGACGATGAGCACCCGGACGTCCTGGAGGCGGTTGGCTGGCATCGTGGGCTCCTGTGCGCGGGGATCGTACTGGGCGGCGGCCGGTGCGGGGCCGCGGCGGGTGGTGGGCGGGGAGCCCCGCGGGGCCGGCCCGGCCGCCGTCAGGGCAGTTGCTGGACGCCGAGCTCGGCGAGCGTGGCGCGGTCGCGGTCCGACCGCTCGACGAGCGCCTGCAGTTCGTCCTCGGTCATCCAGGGCAGGGCGCGGAGCTTGTCCTTCAGCGCTTCGGGGAACGGCTTGTTGAGCCGTTCGTGCCGCGGCCTGCTCTTCCAGATTCGGTGCATCCAGAGGTACTGTTCCGGCGCGGCGCGGACGAGTTGCTCCAGCCCGCGCCGATAACGCGCGGTCACGTAGAACATCGGGTCGTCGAACCCGGCCCAGTCCCGCGGCCCGAACACGTCCTGGAGCTCGATCCGGTACCGCACGCCCCGGGGCGCCCCCGCCCCGGCCGCGATCCGCCGGGCCTGCCCGACGATCACCGTCGCGTTGTGCTGGACCGCGAGCAGGGCGATGGACTTGTAGCTGGACGCCAGGCGCCCGAAGTACGGCACGTGGAGGCCCCGGTCGCCGGCGTTCTGGTCGGCGACGAAGCCCGCCGACTCGCCCTGGGTCATCAGCTTGGGCAGGCGGTGCATGGCGCCGAACTTGTCCAGCAGGAACAGGCCCCGCCGCGAGCGGGTCTGGCGGACCCAGTTGTCCGCCGGGCGCAGGTCCAGGGGCCGGTACAGGGCGTGCAGCCGGTAGCCCAGCATGGCCATGGTGTAGCCGAGGATCTCCCAGTTGCCGCAGTGCCCGGTGATGAGCACGCAGGGGCCGTCGGCCATCAGGGGCTTCATGGCCGGGCGGATGGGGCCCAGCTCGACGGTCTCGGTCCAGGCGTCCTCGGTGATCAGGCGGGGGGCGATGGCCAGCTCGACCCCGAGCATGGCCAGGTGCTCGTACGAGTTGAGCACCAGCTCGCGGCGCTGGGCCGCGCCCAGCTCCGGCATCGCCACGCCGAGCCGCTCCTCGGCCCGCTCGACGCGGGCGCGGTTCAGCGGCAGGGACCCGAACGCCCGGCCCAGCCCCCGGGCCATGTGCAGCGCCGTGGGCGGGGAAAGCAGGTGGGCCGGCGAGATCGCCGTGCGCACCGCGGCGTACAGCGCGGGGTCGAGCAAACGCTGGGTTGCCGTGCGGGCGCTCATGGCGCGCGCGTCGCCCATCGGCCGGCTCCTGCGGGCAGAATCACTTGGGGAAGTCGCCGATCAGGGTCTGCAGCCGGTTGGCGTTGAGCAGCGGGATCGAGGTCGCCTCGGCGGCGTCCAGCAGCTCGTTGTACCGCTGGATCTCGCGGGCGAGCCGGTTGTACTCGTTCACCACCGCGATGGGCGCGCCGGGCGGGGGCGCGGGGGGCAGCACGGGCTGGGCCCCCAGGACGATGAAGTCCACGTCGCCGGTGACCTCGTTGACCACGGCGCCGCCCCAGCGCTCGATCAGGGCGGCCAGCTCGTCCCGCTCGAAGCGGGTGGCCCGGCCGTCGCCGTTAACGTCGAACAGGCCGTCCACCACGAACTTGTACGTCTTGTTGGGGTCGTAGACGGCGTTGGCGATGACGTCGCCCCGGATGATCGGGTTGCCCTCGGAGGCCTCCACCACGCGGGCGCGGCTGAAGCCGTCCTCGATGCGGACCACCTCCACGACCGCCTTGCCGCGGGGGTAGCGGCCGTCCGCGTCGGGGCGGATGTCGGTCGGGGAGGAATAGACGGCGAAGGTCATCCCCAGCACGACCTTGTTGCGCCGGCCGATGCTCAGGACGACCTCGTTGGCGGCGGTGTCGACCGCGTCGATCCGGCCGTCGACCAGGGCGGCCTCGTTGAGGGGCATGACGCGGTTGTCGCCGCCCTCGGCCCGGGCCCGGATGAGCTGGTCGCGCAGGGCGATGTTCTCCTGCTGGAGCTGGTCGATCATGCTCTGGCGCTCGTTGAGCTGGGCGCCCAGGCGGGCCTGGACCTGCTCGATCTCGGAGGCCATGCGGGACTCGGTGTTGCCGAACCGCTCGCGGATCAGGTCCCGGTCCTGGGCGATGGCCCCGACCTCGCCCTGCAGGCTCGTGCCGCGGGCGTTGAAGGCGGCCTCGATCTGGGCGACGCGCTGGGCCTCGGCCTCGGCCTGCTCGCGGGCGGCGCGGCGCTCGGCCTCGGCGACCTGCAGGCGCTGGGTCAGGCGGGCGATCTCGGTGTTGCGGGCCGCGACGAGGTCGAACAGCGACTGGGCCTCCGCGCCCTCGACCTGGGCCAGACGCTCCCGCAGGGTGTTCATGGGCATCTGCTGGTCGCCGGACACGGCCTGGAGCAGCTCGGCCCGCGTCTGCATCAGGTACTCGACCACCGAGCGGTTCTCGCGCCGGGCCGCGTCCAGCACCGCGCGGACCGCGGCGTGCTCACGCTGCGAGTCGGAGATGAAGTCGGCGTAGTCCTGCCGGACCTGGGCAAGGTCGTTCCGGGCGCGCTGGGCGTTGCCGTAGAAAACCATGGTCGTCACGAACAGCGCCACCGACAGCAGGCCGAGGACGGTGATGGTGACGGCGACGCCGACGCTGGCTCCGGTGCGGGCTGCCATGTTGAATCACGCTCCTGGGAAGGGGGGAAGGCCGGGGTCCGGGGCTCCGTCGGGCAAGCGGCCGGGGGTCATTCTCTTCGCACGGTCCGGTTGAACGGTTCTCGGCGCGTGAAACACGCTGCGCCGGGGCCGGTGACCGGGCCGGACCTCCGTGCCCGGCTCCGCCCCGAGACTCGGGGGCGGGCTGCAAGTGTCTATGCAACGGCCCCGCGCGTCAACCCGGACCCCCCCGGAGGCCCCGCAATCGCCCCCGCCGGGCACGACGCCGCCCCCCGGGCCCCCCACGCCCGCCCGGCGCCCGCCGGGCGGGGCGTCCGCCCCCGGCCTATCTTGAACCGCCGGGCCGAGCCGCGCCCGCCGGGAGGAAGAAGAGATGCACCCCACGCCCCGCGCCGTCTTCGCCGTCACCCTCGGGACCCTGACCGCCTGGTCCGCCGCGGGGGGAACGCCCGACCCGTTCGTCTACCGCCTGGACGACGGGGCCGGCAACTACAACATCGGGCCCAGCAGCTTCGACGCCAACATGACCTGGCTGAACACCTACCAGGCCGAGCCCGGGCGCGAGCTGATCACCCGCGTCATGGCCGCGTTCGGCGACATCCACGACAACGACGGCGTCCCCGGCTCCGACGTGGTCACCGTGGCCGTCCTCGAGGACCCCAACGACGACGGCAACCCCACCGACGCCGTCCTCCTGACCACCGGCACGGGCGTCTGGACGCCCCAGCCCGGCAACACCTTCCTCACCTTCGATCTGGACGAGCCGGTCGAGGTCAGCGGCACGTTCTTCGTCGCCGTGATGATGGACGTGCGCCAGCGGGCCAACCCCGCCCGCATGGACCCCCAGGGCCAGGGCGCCGGCGCCCTGAGCTGGATGTTCTACAACCCGGCCCCGAACCTGGGCGACCTGGGCTCCTCGCCGTACATCCTGCGCATGGCCGACTCGCCCTTCATCGGGGCCTGGATGATCCGCGCCGAGGGCACCAGCCCCGGGGCCGCCTGCCCGGCCGACCTGGCCGAGCCCGCCGGCGTGCTCAACTTCTTCGACCTCGCGGCGTACCTCGGCCTGTACAACGCGGGCGACCCCGCTGCGGACTGGGCCGCACCCGCCGGCGTCATCAACTTCTTCGACCTGGCCGCCTACCTCGACGCGTTCAACGCCGGGTGCCCGTAAGCTCCCTCCCCCAAAAAACGAAAACGCCCGCCGGACGGCCGGCGGGCGCGGGTGAGGAGCGGGTCGGGCCGGTTCAGCGCCCGATGACGTAGGCCGCGTCCAGGGCCCGGGCGATCCGGGCGCGGACGTCGTCCAGGTGCGCCTTCGTGTAGGGCTCAGGATTGGCCTTGAGGGTCTTCTCGGCCGCGGCGTCGATCCGGCGCAGCTCCGAGGCGGCCAGCGAGCTGATCGTCCGCAGGCTGGGGCTCGGGGCGTCGAGCAGGGCCAGCGTGGTCAGACGAGCGGCGTGCTCGCGCTGGAGGTTCCGGCGGAAGCTGGAGACCTCCTTCTGGCCCTTCAGGCACTCGCGCCAGACCCGGTCGGTCACGGTGGTGACCAGCTCGTTGAGGGTCAGGACGTCCTTCTGACCGGCGGTGCGGAACTCGTTGTCGTACACGCGCCGCAGGCGGGCGGGGTTCATGAGGAAGGTCAGGCCCGTGCCCTGCACGCCGCCGACGAGGTCGTGGACGGTCATGGAGGGGTCGGCCATGAGCTCGGACATGCCCTGGCGGTCCCACCAGTACTCCTTGCCCATGTGGCGGACCAGCTCGGGCGTCAGGCCGAAGGCCGCGTCCTCGAAGGCGGCGTCCATGATGAGGTTCATGGCCGCACGCTGCTCGGCCGCGGGCACGTCGGCCACGGGGGCGCCCGCGCCCTCGTCGCCCTTGAAGGCGTTGCTGGTGAACGAGCCGCCCACCCAGGGCGCCGCGATCGACATGCATTGCAGCTGCGTGCCCATGGTGGCCATGTAGCGCCGGCGGGCCTTGGCCCACGGCTCGCCCTCGCTCACCAGGTCGGTGAGCAGGCGGCCCCGCAGGGCCTGGACGAGCGCGAGCCGCTTGCGCGCGAACTCGAGGTTGTCCTTGCCCATGTCCCAGGTCATGTTCCGCGGGTCGGAGCCGACGGACATCGCGGCCTGGCTGACGAACACCAGGTCGGGCTCGGCGGCGCGCTTCAGCACCTCCTTGACCTTGTCCTCCGGGCCGTAGCCGTAGGCGATGGCCCACATGTCGTACGGGCCGACCTCGGGCGTCGCGTACGGGCCCTGGGCCTCGCCCAGCTCGTAGTTGATGTTGGCGGCGACGTAGTCCATCACGGAGCCGACGGTCGCGCCGGCGTACCCGGGCTTGTTGACCTCCGCGTTGGTGCGGATCGACGACGCGGCCATGTTGTGCTGCAGGCCCAGGCAGTGCCCGACCTCGTGGGCCGAGATGTAGCGGATCATCGGGCCGATGAACTGCTCGGGCAGGCCGTCGAGCCGGTCGCCCTCCGGCTGGTCGATCAGGCCCAGGGCCATCACCGCGTCGGCCAGCGAGATGTCCAGGCTGAGCATGTTGCCGATGCGGCAGGCGTTGTTCGCGTGGCTGGCGCTCCACGCCGTCCACGGGTGCCGCTGCGCGCCCAGCGGGGTCTCGGCGGCCTGCTCGGCGGCGCGATGGGCGTTCATGGCGCGCTCACGCAGGATCTGGCCGCGCCGGGCCGGCTCGGCCAGCAGCACGCGCGGGTCCCAGTCCGGGTGCTCCTCGAAGAAGGCCAGCGTCTCCGGCGAGAACGACTGCGCCGTCAGGTCCTCGGTGAAACTCTCGTACATCGAGCGAATCGCCCGCGTCAGGCCCTGGTGCCACACCACGTCCGCGTCGAGGATCTCGCCGGTGGTCGGGTTGCTGCGGCTGGGCCCGATCGCGTAGCCCTGCTCCGAGGCGTTCCAGCGGAAGAAGTTGTAGCGGGCGTCCTCCGGGTCCTTGTCCATGTGGGCGCCGGTCGCCGAGTCCTGCTGGTAAACCTCCACGGCCCCCGCGATGCCGACGGCCTCGAAGGCCTTGTTCCACATCAGGATGCCCTCGCGCACGTACCGCCGGAACTGCACCGGCGTGGTGTGCTCGATGTACCAGACGATGGGCTTCTTCGGCGGGCTGAGGCGCAGGTTCGGGTCGGCCTTCTCCAGGTGCCAGCGGTTGATGTACCGGTCGGTCACCTCGCGGTCGGCGGGCTTGGCGTAGTCCTCGTGCGAGTTGTAGAAGTAGCCCACCCGCGAGTCCGCCGCCCGGGGCTTGAAGCCCGGCGTGCCCGTCAGGTCGCCCACGTCGTAGGTCATCCGGACGATCCGCCCGTCCTGGCGCGGGGCCTGGTATTCGATCAGCACGTTGCGCGGGAAGGCCTTGGCCTTGGTCAGCTTGGCCAGGCGGGCGTCGACCGCGTGCAGCGACGGACCGTACGACTCGTACACCGCGGAGCCGAACAGCTTGCCAGCCTGCTGCAGCGCGATGGCGCCGAAGTCGATGACCGGCCGGTTGCCCGGGGCCATGCCCACGATGGGCGTCGAGAGGACGACCCGCCCGGTGTACAGCCGGTTGATCGACTCGCGCGCCTGCTCGTCGCCGCTGGTGCGCACCTCGAAGTTCGGCTCGACCAGCGCGAGCTGGTTGCCGATCCGTTCCCACCGGGCGTGGAGCGTCGGGCCCATCACGCCCGCCTGCGAATCGCCGCCCGAGATCGTGCAGGCGATCATCATCAGCCGGCCCTCGTAGTTCGCCGGCAGCACGGCGAGCACGCGCCCCTTCTCGCGGTCCTCGTACAGGTCCCAGTAGCCCGACGAGCCGTCCGAGGTGGAAACCACCTTCGTCAGCCCCTCCACCGCCTTCTCCAGCGGCGGGAACTCGGGCTTGGAATCGGCCGCCGCGCCCGGGACCTGGGCCAGGGCCGCGGCCGGGGCGCCGGCCAGGCCGGCGAGCAGCGCCAGACACACGGCGCCCGCGGCGGGGGCGACGCTGAAACCGGTGGGGGAATGGATCCTGCGCATCGGGTCGAACCTCCTTGGTGGCCGGCGCGGGGGTCGCCGCGGACGAAACAGGGCCGCCCGCGCCGCGATCGGCGAGCGATGCTACCGACCCGACGCGCGTCAAGATGCACAGCCTCCACCCGCGAAAACCCCTGGTGTGAAACCCCAGGCAAGAAGTTTCCTGCCGATGTTCTCTGTTGGGCAAACCTCCCATTCCACGGGCTTCCGCCTGCGGCGTACCGGGCGAATCGACTATTGTGAAAACACCGAATCGTCCGTTTGGTTCGGCGTCGGACCTCCTCCCCGGTCTGTTAGGACATCACAATGAAAAGCGCAACGATCGACGGCGTGGACGCCTCCGCGTCCGCCGAGCCCGACCGACCCGCCGCCGCGACGGCCGACCCCGGGTTCGAGCCGGTGAAGCGGGAGGCCCTCTCCCTGCTGGCCAGGTTCGACGGCGTGGGCTGCCTGGTGCGCGACGAGCGCCTCCGCATCGTCTGGTGCAACGACGCCTACGTGCGCATGTGCCCCGGCACGCGGGAAGACCTCATCGGCTCGACCATCGACGAGCTCCTCGCCGGCCCCGCCGCGGACGAGCGGGCGTCGCTGCTGCGCCGGGTGATCGTCACCGGCCAGCCCGAAACCTATTACCAGTTCGGCGCGGACAAACGCCTGCTCTGCGGGGCGTTCCCCATCGACCCCGTGTCGTTCGGGCACGCCGGCGTGCTCGCGACGGTGCAGGAGGCGCCCGTGGGCTCGGCCCTGGAGCTGCCCGCCGGGCTGAAGGTGCTCAACACGCCCTGCCTGGACGCGCTGGACGCCCTCTCCCCCTCCGAGCTGCGGGCTTTGTACCACATCGCCAACGGCCGCTCGACCGCCGAGATCGCCCAGCGCCTCTGCCGGGCGACCAAGACCGTCGAGAAGCACATCGAGTCGATCCACCGGAAGCTGGGGACAAACTCCCGGGCGGGGATCGTCCGCCTGGCGACCGAACGCGGCCTGCAGGCCTTCAGCGAGGAGGAATGGGAGCGGATCATCGACGGCGCCCGCCAGGTCCGCCGCTCGCGCTGACCCTTGCGCCGCCGACCCGCACCGGGGTTTCCTGCGTCGGGTCTCCATATGATCCGGGCTATGGCCGTCCCGCCCCTCGACATCGCCACGCCCACGCTGGTCACGGGCCTGCTCGCCCTGCCGCCGGACGCGGGGGACTCGCCCGTGCGCCTGGTCCTCGCGGCGATGCTGGGCGCCCTGATCGGCTGGGAACGCGGCCGGGCCGAGAAGCCCGCCGACTCGCGCACGATGATGCTCATCGCCGTCGGGGCCGCCGCGTTCGCGCTGATCGGGACCCGCGTGCTCGCAGGCCACGAGGTCGGCCAGAACGTCCGCACCGACCCCACCCGCGTCCTGGCCTACATCGTCTCGGGCGTCGGCTTCCTGGGCGCGGGCGCGATCCTGCACTCGAAAAAGTCCGTCCGCGGCCTGACCACCGCCTCATCCGTCTGGTGCACCGCGGCGGTCGGGGCCGGCTGCGGCCTGGGCGAGTTCGCGATCGCCCTGATCGTCAGCGCCATCGTGCTGGTCACGCTGTGGACGCCATGGGTCTACTACGCCGTGACGGGCAAGCCCGTGCCCAAGCCCCCGCCGCTCGCCCCCGAGGCCGGAGAGCCCCTCGCCCCGCCCGCCGACGCCGACCCCGACAAACGCTGACTCACACGCCGCGGTCGGAAGAGCCCAGCCGGGCGAGCTCGCCCGCGTACCGCTCGCGCAGCGGCTCGACCACCTCCCTGACGAACCGCTCGGTCTGCTCCACGCTGCGCCCGACGTACCGCATGGGGTCCATCAGGTTGTCCCAGTTCAGCTCGCGGTCAAGCCGGCCGCCCCGGGCCTTGCTCTGGAACATCGGATCGTTCTTGAGCCGGTCGAGCAGGTCGTTGTCCAGCCCCTCCTGCTTGACGCGGTGGCCCGCGGCCTGGGCGTGGACGCGGATGGCCTCGTGCAGGTCCTGGCGGTCGCCCCCGGCCTTGACCGCCTCCATCAGAATGTTCTCGGTGGCCAGGAAGGGCAGCTCCTCCATCAGGTTCTTCCGGACCATGGCCTCGTTGACGACCAGGCCCGACGCGACCTCGTGCATCAGGTCGAGCGCGCCGTCCAGCGCGAGGAAGGCCTCCGGCAAAGAAAGGCGCCGGTTGGACGAGTCGTCGAGCGTGCGCTCCAGCCACTGCGTGGCGGCCGTGTCGTAGGCGTTGCCGACGAGGTTCATGACGAAGCGCGACAGGCCGCAGATGCGCTCGCACTTCATCGGGTTGCGCTTGTAGGGCATGGCCGACGAGCCGATCTGGCTCTTGCCGAACGGCTCGTCGAGCTCCTTGCGGTTGGAGAGCAGGCGGATGTCGGTGGCGATCTTGTGGAGGACGGAGGCGACGGAGGCGAGATCTGACAGGATGAACGTGTCGTAGACGCGTGGGTAGGTTTGGCCGGTCAGCTGAAAAGTCGCTTGCCGCGCAACGTCGCTGACCGGGTGGTCCGAATACGCCGGATGGAACTCGCTGCACAACCGAGTCGGCTCGACGGAAACATCTGCCCCATCAACAAGCTTGCCCCAAGCCGCGAGAAACTTGAGCTCAAGAAGATCGACCTTCGATGCGTCACCGTCAAAGAGTTTCAGGAACGATCCCTGCGTGCCGGTTGCGCCCCGCAGACCACGGCTGTCGGCGAGCGGGTATCCGGTCGTAATCCGGTCCTCGCAAAGCACGATGTCATACGCCCAGCCGGCGATGCGGCGTCCGACAGTTGTCGGCTGGGCGGCCTGGTAGTGGGTGAATGCGAGGGTCGGAATCTCGGCGTACTTTGATGCTGTGTCGCCCATTCCGAAGATGGCTCGATCGAGCTTGTCGTTGATGAGGTTCTTGGCGTCGTTGATGATCGCGAGATCCGCGTTGCACACCACGTCCTGGCTCGTGCATCCCAGGTGGATGATCGGCTTCGCCTTCGGGCACCGCTCGCCCAGGCAATGCACGTGCGCCATCACGTCGTGGCGCAGCTCCCGCTCCAACTCCGCCGCCCGGGCCATCTCCTCGTCGGTGATGCCCCGCTCGACCACGGCCCGCAGCTCGGCGATCTGCTCGTCGGTGATCGGCAGGCCGCAGGCCTGCTGGGCCTCCGCCACCGCCAGCCAGATCCGCCGCCAGGTGTTGAACTTGTGGCGGGGCGACCAGATCCGCAGCATCTCCGGGCTGGCGTTGCGGCTGGCCAGGGGGCTGGTGTACGTGTCGTGCGGGCTCTGCATGGCCCTACTTTAGGAGCCCCCGCCCGAACCCAACACCTCTTCCCGAACGCCCAGCGCCCCGTGACCGGCGCCCGCCCTCCCCCCTCACTCCTCGTCCAACGCCGCGTGGTACCGCGCCATCACCTTCGCCCGCGTGATCAGCGCGATCGGCCTGGCCCCCTCGAACGCGTCCACCAGGCACAGGCTCGCCACGTCGTGGTTGGCGAACTTCTCCAGCACCTCGTCCAGCGTCTCGTCCGCCCGCACCGTGGGCAGGTCCGTCCGCATCAGCTCGGCCACCAGCAGCAGGGGGATCGCCTCCCGGTCGATCAGCGCGGTGCGCATGTCCGACCCGGTCACCAGCCCGATGTACCGCCCGTCCGCGTCGACCACGGGGAAGTCCGGCACGTTGTGGTACGCGTGCAGCGTGATGAGCTTGCTCAAGGGGTCCGAGGCGTACACCGGCTCGCGGGGCAGGGGCGTGGGCGTCACCGACGACACGTGCACGTGGCGCAGCACCGAGAGGTCCCGCGTCGTCCCGATCCGCACCCCCTGCCGGCGCAGGTCGAAGGTGTAGATCGAGTGGCGCATGAGCTTGCGGCTGACCGCCGTCGAGACGATCGCCGCCAGCATGATCGGGGCCAGCACCTTCGGCTCGCGGGTGATCTCGAACAGCAGCAGGATCGCCGACATCGGGGCGAAGGTCGTGCCCGCCACCAGGGCCGCCATGCCGACCAGGGCGTACTGCGCCGGGGAGGCCGTCTCGGGCAGCAGGCCCGTCGCCCGCAGCACGACCCCCAGCAGGCCGCCCAGCGTCGCGCCGATGAACAGGCTCGGCGCGAACACGCCGCCCGAGCCCCCCGTCCCCAGCGTGAAGGTCGTGGCCAGGGACTTGAACACCGCCAGCACCAGCAGCAGCCCCGCCACCGCCCACACCGCCCCGGTCTCGTAGGCCCCGGGCTCCAACAACCGCCGGATCATCGCGTAGCCGTTGCCCAGGAAGCTCGGCGTGGCCCCGGGCTCGTCCACGATCGTCCCCGCCCCCGCCGCCCGGAACAACGCCAGCCCGACGATGCCCAGCACCCCGACCAGGAAGCCCCCGTACATCGGGCGCATCGCCGGATGCACCAGCAGGTGCCGGGCCGCCAGGGCCTCCCCCTTGTGCAGCATCCCCGTGAAAAACCACGACCCCACCGCGCACAGCAGCCCCAGCACGATGAACGACGGCAGCTCCGACGCCGTGAACACGTACCGCGGCAGCTCGACCGCGAAGATCGCCTCGTTCTGCGCCAGCACCACCTGCGTCATGCCCGTGGCGAACACGCTGGCGATCACGATCGGCGTGAACACCTTCAACGAGAAGTCCCGCAGCAGGATCTCCACCGCGAAGAACACCCCCGCGATCGGGGCGTTGAAGATCGACGCGATGCCCGCCGCGGCCCCGCACCCCACCAGCGTGCCCACCTGCGCCCGCGGGATGCCCAGCGCCCGCGCGATCACCGACCCGATCATCGAGCCGATCTGGATGATCGGCCCCTCCGCCCCGCCCGAGCCCCCGCTGCCCACCGTCGCGATCGACGCCAACACCTTCACCAGCCCCGTCCGCCCCCGGATCTCGCCACCCCGGCGCACGATGGCGTCGAGCACCTGCGGCACGCCGTGGCCCGCCGCGTCGCGCGCGAACAGGTACACCAGCACGCCGCTGATCAGCGCCCCCGCCATCGGGATCACCGGCAGGATCCACGTGCCCCCCGCCCGCGCCTGCAGCGCGTGCTGCCAGTGCTCGCTGGACCGCTCGGCCCAGGTCAGCCCCGCGTTGAAGGCCAGCGCCCCCCACGCCGTCGCCACGCCGATGAGCGCGCCGATCAGGTTCAGCCACGCGTCGGGGTGCTCGCGCGTCCAGCGGCGCAGGGCGGCGGGTCCGACGGGCAGGCCGGGGGCTCGGGCGTTGGCGGCCTTGGGGTCCACGCGTCGATCGTACCGGCGTCAGCCGCGACCGCGCAGGGGCGGGGCCGGGGCCCGCACCGACACCCGCGGCGTCGGCGTCGGGGCGTCGTCGATGAACTCCACGCGCCCCGAGCAGGTGTCGTACAACGCCCCCACCGCCCGGCACGAGCCGTCCGCGATCGCGTCGCGCAGCACCGGGCTGCGGCCGATGAGCAGCTCCAGCACGTCCGACACGTGCGCCCGCGCCACCTGGTCGATCACGTCCTGGCCCGGGTTCGGCCGGTCCGCCCCCGGCACCCGCCGGGCCGCCGGGCAGATCTCGTCCATGATCGGCGACAGCTCGTCGATCGTCCGGCCCGGGCAGATCGCCGAGCGGATCGCCCCGCACAGGGTGTGGCCCATCACCACCACCACCGGCGTCTTGAGCACGCTGACCGCGAACGCCAGGCTCGCCACCTCGTGCCCGCCCGCTGTGTTCCCCGCGGTACGCACGACGAACAGGTCGCCCACGCCCTGGTCGAAAACGAACTCGACCGGCACCCGGGAGTCCGAACAGGCCAGGATCGCCGCGAAAGGCTTCTGCCCCCGCGCCGCCTCGCGCAGACGCGCCGGGTCGAACCGGACACGGGACGGCTCGCCCGCGACGAAACGGGCGTTGCCTTCCTTCAGCCGCTCCAGACTGTCCTTCGGCATCGGCGGGATGATAACGCCGGTCCGCCGGACGCACGGGCCGCCCGGCCGAATTTCCGCCCCCGACCCTCGTCCCCGGGGCCTTGGGCGGCCGGGCCTCAGACCCCCGCCATCTGACGCGGGTCGCCCTGCAGGGCCAGGTCCTCGACCTTCGGGGCCCCCGCCAGGGGCTTGCCCTTGTCGTCCGTCAGCGGCGCGTTGTCCGTGAAACGCCGGATGACCATCACCGGGTGGGCCTTCTCGTGGGACTCGAGCTGCTTCTCCAGACCCTCCCGCGTCTTGTCGTCCAGCTCGCTCCACTTGCCCCGGCCGCGGCACTTGGGGAAGCGCGAGCAGCCCAGCCACGGGCCGCGGACGCCCGACCGAAGGTTCAGCGGGGCCTCGCAGACCGGGCAGGGCAGGTCGGTGACCAGCGCCGGCACGGACGGGGCGGTCACCTGGCCCTTCTTGTCGATGTTGAGGATGATCCCCGCGTCCTGGGCCTCGCCCTCCTCCAGGGGCGTGGTCAGGAACGGGCCGAACCGCCCGGTCTTGCGGATCATCGGGCGGCCCGTCTTCGGGCACTTGACGTCCACGAACTCGGCGTGCTGCGGCCGGCCCTCGCGGTCGCACGGGCAGGCGTAGTCGCACTCCGGGTAGCGCGAGCACGACAGGAAGCGCCCGTTCTTCCCGAAGCGGTACACCAGCGTCGAGCCGCACTTCTCGCAGCGGTACTCCTCCGGCGCCGGGCGGACCTCCGCCTTGGCGTGGGTCATCGAGTCGTGCGCCCGGGCCAGGCTCTCGCTGAAGCGCGCATAGAAGGCTTCGAGCATCTGCACCCAGTCGAGGTGCTCCTCCTCGACCTTGTCGAGCTGGCCCTCCATCTCGCGGGTGTAGCCCACGTCCATCAGACGCGGGAAACCCTCCACCAGCTTGTCCGTCACCACCTCGCCCAGGTCCGTCGCGTGCAGCGCCCGGCCCAACAGCTCCACGTACTTGCGGTCCTGGATGGTCTGGATGATCGCCGCGTAGGTCGACGGGCGGCCGATGCCCTCGGACTCGAGCACCTTGATCAGCGAGGCCTCCGAGTACCGCGCCGGCGGCTGCGTGAACCGCTGGCGGGGGTCGAAGTGGAACGGGTGCAGCGGCGTCTTCTCGGCCAGGCGGGGCAGGTTCAGCTCGTCGCCCCCGCCGGGCACGCCCGAGACGCGGTAGAACCCGTCGAACGCGAGCGTGCGCCCGCTGGCGCGGAACAGGGCCCTGCCGCCCTCGCCGCCGCGGATGAGCACCTGGGTCTGGTCCCACTCGGCGGGGACCATCTGGCAGGCGACGAAGCGCTCCCAGATGAGCGTGTACAGCCGGTGCTCGTCGGGCTTGAGCACGCCGCGGAGCCGGTCGGGGTGGCGCGACGCGTGGGTCGGGCGGATGGCCTCGTGGGCCTCCTGC
>CAYXFA010000055.1:0-14206 GCA_964464165.1 uncultured Phycisphaeraceae bacterium
TAAACCCCGTCCCCGCAGCCCCCACCGGCCCAAAGGGCCGATCTCTCGTGGGGCCAACTCTCAGTCGGCCTCCTCCCGCGTTGGCGCAGGCGTCCGGCCTGTGCGCATTTCACCACCAACATCCACCCCTGCGCGCCAAATGCGCGACCTGCGCGTACCTCACGTGGCACGCCCGTCCATTCCCCCGTTACCCTGACCGCATGATCCACCGTCTCGCCATCGCTTCGACCACGGCCGCCCTCGCCCTCGCCGTCTTCGCGGCCCCGGCATCCTCCCCCGACGACCTGTTCGAGTGGGCGACCATCACCCACGCCGGCAACCGCGGCTACGACCGGCCCACCATCAACCCCTACCTCACCGGCCGCGGGTCCGTTGCCTACGACTACCGCATCGCCCGCGACGAGGTCTCCTCCGGCCAGTTCGTCACCTTCCTCAACACCTTCACCACCCAGTCCGACGAACTCGCAGCCCGCATTCTCCCGCCGCTCACATGGGGCGGCGAGGTCGACCACACCTATTCCGGACCCGGTGTCCGCTACCGCCTCCGCACTGACATCGCCCACGCCGACCGGCTGCCCATCCTCGCCACCACATGGCGCAGCGCGGCCTACTTCGTCAACTGGATGAACAACGACCTGTCCTCGGATCCCTCCGCCATCGAGGACGGGGCCTACGACGCCTCCACCTTCGGCGGCAGCCCGCCCGCCGGAGGCTTCACGGACCAGTCCACCCGCCACGCCGACGCCCGCTACTGGATCCCCAGCATGGACGAGTGGCTCAAGGCCGCCCACTACGACCCCAACAAGAACGGCCGGGACCAGGGCGGCTGGTGGATCTACAACAACGGCTCGGACACGCCCCTCGTCGGCGGCCCGCCCGGCGTGGGCGACACCAGCGCCGGATGGGTGATCGACGACGATGGCCGCCCCGCCTGGGAAACCCCGCTGGGCTCCTACCCGCAGACCATGTCCCCCTGGGGTCTGCGCGATGTCTCCGGAGGCGGCGGCGAGTGGACCGAGACGTGGATCCCGTACAACACCAATCTCACCGACCGCATCTGGATGGGCGCGCCAGCCGGCTCGCTGAGTTGGGCGGACGACGCCACGTACTTTGGCGGCGACTACCCCACTTCAAGGGGGTTTAACCTCTCGTTTCGTGTCGCGTCAAGCGTCCCATCCCCGGGATCGACCGCCGCGCTGTGCGGCGTTGTTCTGCATCAATCAACCAGAAGGAGAAGGCGTTGAAGCAAGTCATCACGCTCGCGCTTGTGCTTGCGGGAGGGTCCGCCACCGCATTCGGGGCAGGAACGCATCTCCGTCAACAGGCTTGACGCGACCTGCGGCCTGTGTCTCGGCAGCTCCGGCAGCAGGACCTCGCCGACCTCGTCACCGCCTACGACGCGCAGTGAGGCCCCGTGGTACCCCGGCTCGCCGAGCCGGGTCTTCCAGCCCCTCACCAACCCTTCCCCGGCCCCGCCCGCGCGGGGCCGGTCCTTTCCCCCATCCCAAGCCCCCTGATACACTCCGCCATGGACCCTACCACCGCCCGCCCGCCCATCGCGCTCCTCGCCGCACTGCTCCTCGCGTTGCCCGCCTGCTCGGACTCCGACGGCACGGGCGCACAGGTCCCCCAGAAGAACTTCTCCACCGACTCCCTCGACGCCCTGGCCCCGGACGAGCCGCCGCCCCCGCCGCGCCAGGACCCCGAGCCGACCGTCATCGACCAGTCCGCCCCCGCCCCCACCCCCACCGAGGAGGAGCGCCGCTGGGAGCGTGAGCGCCAGAGCCAGTCCACCTACGGGCGCAGCCGCGACCGCGTGAAGACCCTCACCAACCGCATGCAGGACGGCGCGGAGGCCGAGGAGGGCCTCGCCGCCGTCTCCCCCGAGGACGAGTGGGTCGGCGCCGGCGGCATCCGCTGGGACATGCCCGAGGACTGGCGCATGGCCGTGCCCGCCGGCTCGCGCTTCGGCCAGATGCTCGTGCCCAGCCCCTTCGGGGCCGCCTCCGTCGTCTTCACCCGCGAGTCCGCCACCGTCGCGGACCTCGAACGCCGCGTCGGCGCGATGCTCGTGTCGCTCACCGGCGGCAAGGTCAGCCCCCGCACCGATTCATTCGAGGCCGCCGGGCGCACCGTCCGCACCCTCGCCGCCGAGGGCTCGCTGATCGACCCGTCCGCCAAGGGCGGCTCGGGCGAGACCCCGTTCCAGGCCGTCCGCGCGGGCATCATCGACCTCGGCGACGCCCGCGTCCTCATCCTCATGTGGGGGCCGGAGGACACAGTCCGCAACAACGAGGGCAAGTTCGAGGCCATGCTCCGCAACGCGACCCAGGACTGACGGCCCGTCATGCCCAGGCTCTGCGCCATCTTCATCACCCACACCCACGAGCGCATCGCGCGGTCGGTAATGTCGATGGCCGCCCAGACCACCCCGCCCGACGCGGTCGTCGTCTCCTGCGACGCCGACACGGACGACATCCGGCGCGAGGTCGCCCGCGCCGCCCGGCTCTCCCGCCGGCCCGTCCTGCTCGTCGCCCGCCCCCAGACCGGCCAGGCCCGCCCGGCCCAGACCCGCAACAACGCCGTCCGCGCCCTCGACGCCGCGGGCGGCCTGTCCAACGACGACCGGCTTGTCTTCTTCGACGGCGACTGCATGGCCCCGCCCGGCGTGCTCGCGGTCCACGCCGAGGCCCTCGGCCGCGCCCATCTCAGCCTCGGCTGGCGCATCGAGCTCGACGCCGAGCAGACCGCCCGGCTCAGCGACGACGACGCCCTGTCCGGCGCGATCGCCGCCCTGCCCACCCCGGCCCAGCGCGCCCAGGTCGCCCGGGCGCACCGCGCCCACCTGCGCCGCGCCGTCCAGCGCGCCCTCGGCCTGATCAAGCCGCACAAGCCCCAGGTCCTCGGCGCCAACTTCGGCGTCCGCGCCTGGGTCTACCGCGCCCTCAACGGCATGGACGAGACCTACACCGGCTGGGGCATGGAGGACGACGACTTCGGCAAACGCGCCTACGCCCTCGGCGCCCGCCCCGCCCTCCGGCTCGGCGACTGCGTGGTGCTCCACCAGCACCACCCCACCCGTTCACGGGGAAGGTGGACCGACAACGAGCAGGCCCACCGCGTGGCCCTGCCCTGCCCCACCGTCTGCCTCCGCGGCCTGACCAGCCCGCTCGAACAGCCCGACCCCGTGATCGCGGAGATCACCCCCAACGCCCCCGCGCAGACGCCGCCGCCCGAGCCCAAGCCCGCCCGCGTCGCCCGGGCCGGCTGAGACCGGCCTCAGCGCACGCCCAGCAGCTCGATCTCGAACACCAGGTCCGATCGGGGCGGGATGGCCCCCGGGATGCCCCGCTCGCCGTACGCCTTCGCGTACGGCACGGTCAGCCGGCGCTTGCCGCCCACCTTCATTCCGGGGATCCCCTCCTGCCATCCCTGGATCAGGTCGTTCAGCGGGAACTCGATCGACTCGCCCCGGTCGTAGGACGAGTCGAACTTCGTCCCGTCCATCAGCGTGCCCTTGTAATGCACCTCGACCGTCGCCCCGCGCGGGCACTCGGCGCCGGCGCCCACCACGATGTCCTCGATGATCAGGCCCGTCACTGCCATGGGTACCGCCTCCGCGCGTGTGGATAAGTCTCACGCCCGCTCCGGCGCGGGCCCGGCCAAGCCTAGCCGCCGGACCCGGCGCCGACCGTAGGATCCCCGTCGCGGACCGGCCCGGTCCCGCGCCCCGCCATGCCACGCCCAGACCCCGATCCCCCGCGCCCCTCCGACGAGCCCTACGACGCCGTGGTGATCGGCGCCGGCCAGTCCGGGCTCGCGGCGGGCTACCACCTCCGCCGCGCGGGCCTGCGCTTCCTGATCTGCGAGGCCGGCGACGAACCCGCGGGCTCCTGGCCCAACCACTACGACAGCCTGCGCCTGTTCTCCGCCGCACGGTACTGCACGCTGCCCGGCCTGGACTTCCCCGGCGACCCGGACCACCTGCCCGTGCGTGACGAGGTCGTCTCGTACCTCAAGCGGTACGCCGCCGCCCACGGGCTGCCCGTCCGCCCGCGCACGCGCGTGCATGCCGTGGAACGCGACGGGCGCGGCTTCCGCGTGAGCGCGCCCGGCTTTACCACGCACGCCGACGCCGTGATCGTCGCCACCGGTGCGTGCTCGACCCCCTACGAACCGCCCATCCCCGGGCGCGACGCATTCCGCGGCAGGGTCATCCACTCGTCCGCCTACCGCCGGCCCGACTCCGTGCACGGCCCGTCCGTGGTGGTCGTCGGCGGGGGCAACTCCGCCGTGCAGATCGCCCGGGAATTGGCCGACTCGGCCCGCGTGACGCTGGCCCTGCGTTCGCCCGTCCGGCTGCTCCCCCACCGCGTGCTCGGGCGCGACCTGCATTTCTGGCTCCGCTGGTCCGGCGCGGACCGCTGCGCTTTCCTCCGCGGGGGGTCGATGCCCGTCATCGACACCGGCGGCTACACCGAGTTCCTCCGCTCCGACCGCCTGCGCCGGCGCGTCATGTTCGAGCGCTTCACCGACCGCGGCGTGGCCTGGGCCGGGGGCGAGGAGCCCGCCGACACCGTCATCCTCGCCACCGGGTTCCGCGAGTCGTTCCCCTTCCTGTCCCGCCTGCCCGGCGCGGACGCCCACCGCCGCGGCGTCTCCGCCACGGTCGACGGGCTGTACTTCGTCGGCCGGCCGGGCCAGAACGGCATCGCCTCCGGCACCATGCGCGGCGCGGGCCGGGACGCCCGGCTCATAGTCCGGCGTCTCGCGGCACGCGCGGAGCGCCTCGGACGGGTTCACAGGTCGAAGTAGTCCCGCACGAAGCCCGCGACGTCGCCGGACCGCGCCAGCTTGACCACGTCCAGCAGACGCATCAGGTCGCGCTTGTGCTTGGCCTCGAACTCGGCCGCGTCGATCTCCTCATCGTCCAGGGGACGCACGAAGCGGTAGCGCGTCGCCTCGCCCATCTGCACGCCGGCGCGTTCGAGCGCCCCCAGGTCGGCGAGGCGCACGAGCGCGTACTCGGCCACGCCGCCCCCCTGCCCGTGCGCGTGGCCCTTTCCGATCGTCGCGAGGCGCACGTCGTCGGCGTCGAAGTCGTCGTGGCGGAACTTGGCCTCTACGTCGGACAGCACCCGCATCAGCAGGTCGGGCGTGGGGTTCTGCCAGCGCACGAACTCCTGCTGCACCGCGAGGTCGTCCTGCCCGAACAGCAGGAGGCACTCGCTCGGCTCGCCGTCGCGCCCGGCCCGCCCGACCTCCTGGTGGTAGGCCTCGACCGAAGCGGGCATCTGCGCGTGCACCACGAACCGGATGTCCGGCTTGTCCACGCCCATGCCGAACGCGGGCGTGGCCAGCAGCAGCAGCCCGTCGTCCGGCTCCGCCCGGGCGAATCGCTCGTACGCGCGACGCCGCCGTTCCGGCGAGAGCCGCCCGTGGTAGATCTCCACCCGCCGCCCCGGCCCGACCGCCGACGCGATCGCCCCCTCCAGCCGCTCAAGATCCTTGATGAGCGTGAAATACACGATGCCCGTGCCCCGGTTGCGCCGGGCCACGTCGGCGATGCGTTCGATCTTGCCCTTGTCGTCCCAGACCTCCTCGGCGCGCAGCATCAGGTTCGGGCGGTCCACCGGGGCCGCGAACAGCGGCATGGACGACTCGTCCGCGCCCAGCACCCGGCGCACGTCCTCACGCACCGCCCGCGTCGCGGTCGCGGTCAGCGCCACCGTGATCGGCCCGCCCAGGGCCTCGCGGAACGCGCCCACCTTCTGGTACGCCGGGCGCAGGTCGTGCCCCCACTTCGTGATGCAGTGGCACTCGTCCACCGCCAGCAGGTTGACCCCGCCCGGCACCCGCGCCAGCGCATCGCGGAACTCGGGCTTCTCCATACGCTCCGGCGTGGCGTAGAAGAGCTCGTAATCGCCCCGCGCCAGGCGCTCCACCCGGCGCTCGCGCTCCTCCTTCGGCACGGTGGAGTTCACGCACGCCGCCCGGATCCCACGCTTGCGCAGGGCCGCGACCTGGTCCTCCATCAGGGCGATCAGGGGCGAGAACACCAGCCCAACCCCTTCCCCGCCGCACTCCTCCCGCATCGCCAGCGCGGGCAACTGGAAGCACAGCGACTTGCCCGACCCCGTGGGCATGACCACCAGCGCGTCGCCGCCGTCCATCAGCCGGTCGATGATCTCGGCCTGCAGGGGGCGGAGGGCGTCGAGGCCGAAGCGGGAGCGCAGGATGTCGTTCGCAAGGGTCACGCACAGTTGTAGCCGCACGCCCCGGCCGGGTCGCCTCTCGCGGGCCCTTCCCGCTGGACACCGCCGCCGCGATCTGCCACACTGCCCCGATGCACCACGAACTCCCCCGCCGCTCGTTCCTCGGGATCTCCGCCGCCGCGCTCGCGGGCACGGCGCTGGGCGCCAAGGCCACCGCCCCGGCCCGCTCGGCCGGCGTGCCCGCCGTCGTGGCCTCGGGCAACGGACTGGCCGCCGCACGCCACGCCTACGACCTGCTCACCCGCGGCGTCGACCCGGCGGTCGCCGTCGTCAAAGGCGTGGCCATCATCGAGGACGACCCGGACGACATGACCGTCGGCCTCGGCGGCCTGCCCAACGCCGACGGCGTGGTGCAGCTCGACGCCTCCGTCATGCACGGCCCGACCCACAAGGCCGGGGCGGTCGCCTGTCTCGAAGGTATCCGCAATCCCGCCGCCGTCGCGCTGGAGGTGCTGCGGCGCACGAACCACACGCTGCTCGTCGGCGAGGGCGCCAAGCGCTTCGCGCTCGAGCTGGGCTTCAAGGAGGAGAACCTGCTCACCGACCGCGCCCGCGCGGCGTGGCTGAAGTGGCGGCGCAATCTCAATCCGCGCGACGACCGGCTCGACGACGACCAGCTCGCGATCCCCGCGGACGGGCAGCCCGCCGCCGCCGCGCCCGACGCCCCCAATGTCGCCCCCAATATCACTTGGATCGACGGCGTGCCGCACACGACGGGCACCGTGCACTGCAGCGCCGTGGACGCGAACGGCGACGTGGGCGCGTGCACCTCGACCTCCGGGCTGTCGTGGAAGATCCCCGGGCGCGTCGGCGATTCGCCCATCATCGGCGCGGGCATGTACGCCGACAACGAGGTCGGCGCCGTGGGGGCCACCGGCCGCGGCGAGTCCGTCATCAAATCCTGCGGCTCGTTCCTCGCCGTGCGCAAGATGGAGGAGGGCATGACGCCCGACGAGGCGTGCGCCTTCGTCGTCAGGCACATCGCGTCGCGGACGAAGCGCCAGTTCCTGCTCGACGAGCGCGGCCTGCCGAACTTCAACGTGACCATGTACGCCGTGCGCAAGGACGGGCTGGTCGGCGCGGCGTGCATGCACCCCGGCGGGAGCTACGCCTGGGCGGGGGCGGCGGGCTCCGGCGTGCGCCAGGCCGCCCCTGTTTTTGGTGGCCCCCATCATGGGTAGGTTGAGTGCCCAATCTGAAGATCCTTTAACCCGACGCGTTGACAGACCCGTACGTCTTCCGTTACGCTCCCCGCGTTGATGGTGCCGGGGCAAGTGCCCCGGTGAAAAGGGAAGTGTGGTGAAACGCCACCGCGGACGCGCCGCCGTAACGGGTGCCGATGTTCGCCGATCCTCCCCCTGGAACAGGGAAGAGGGGTCACTGGCTCGGAGAGCCGGGAAGACCTTCGGCGAGCGGAGCCCGGAGTCGGAAGACCTGCCATCAACGCGTTGTCGGCCTTCGCGTACGGGGCTCGGCGGCGATGTTTGCGTTCTCCCGCGCCGCATCACCGTCGGACATCCACCCCCAGCGGAGCCCATGTCACCGGGAGCGGCCCGCGCGTAACGGGACGACGTCATCTCACGGGGCCCGTTCGGCCCGGAAAGAACGCTGCCTTGACCAACATCCAGTTCTTCGCGCTCGCGGCGACGAGCGCCACCGCGGTCGCAAGTCCTTACGCGACCAGTGTTCTGTCGTACTCCGCCGGCTCGAACCCCAACCCCGCGTACACCGACCCGACCGCCGCCCTGGGCGCCCCGGCCCGCATGACGGGGACCCAGGACTTCGTCTCCGGCGTCACGCCGTTCAACCCGCCCTTCGCCGCGGGCCAGCTCGTGTCCGTCGGTTCCGGCGGGCACCTGGCGTTGGAACTCGGCCGGCTCGCAACCGACAACCCCGCGCACCGCTACGGCGTCGACCTGATCGTCTTCAGCAGTGCTTTCTTTGTTGACCACTCCTACTTCGACGCCGATCCAACGAACGATGGATCCGGCCTGCTCGGCCCCAACCCCGCCCTCTTCGGCGCCGGCGGCGTCGCGAACGTGTCGGTTTCCGCCGACGGCGTGGATTGGCGCCCCGTCGCGGTCACCGCCCTCGGTCTGTTCCCCACGCTCGGGTACGCCGACTTCCCCAACGCCACGCCGACCGAACCCGGCGCGGCCGAAACCGATTTCACCCGGGCGATGGACCCCGGCCTGGCGCTGGCGGACCTCGCCGGGATGAGCTTCGCCCAGCTCGTCGCGCTGTACGACGGTTCGGGCGGCGGCATCGGGATCGACATCGCCTCGTCCGGGCTCGACGCCGCACGCTTCGTGCGCTTCGACAACCTCGGCTCCGAGGCGTTCAACATCGACGCCGTCGCGGTCGTCCCCACGCCGGGCGCCGCGGTGGTGCTGCTGGGGGCCGGCCTCGGCGCGTTCCGACGGCGCGCACGCTGAAACACGCCCGGCGCGGCGGGAACGCCGCGCCGGGGTTTGAGAGGGCAATCTCACCAGGTTCGACAGACTCGAAGAGAAAGGGAACGGAGTTGAACCGAACGACATGCGTGCTGTCCGCGGCGATCGTGATCGCCGGGGGCGCCGGTATCGCTGCCGGCACAACCGACGAGGTCAGCGACCTCTACGCTGCCCACAACCCTCGCCTGTGGTCCGCCTTCGCCGGCGGGGCGTCGCGCGTCAGCGCCGCCTGGTCCGGCGCCCGCGGCCCCAACTCCATCGCGACGCCGCGCTGGGTGAAAAACGGAGACGACATCGAGACCTTCACCTTTTACGGCCAGACCGGCGTGGTCACTTCCGAGGACCTCGTCATCGCCATCGGCTATCTCACCGGGTACGGCGACCACCCGGGCACGCCGCCCTCGCCCCGCACGCACGACACCCTCGTGGCGTTCTCGCGCCTCGACGGCTCGGTCGTGTGGTCCGCGCCGGTCCCCGTGGCGGCGCTCAACTCCTGGTCCACCCCCGCCGTGGACACCATCAACCGCACCGTGATCGTCGCCGCGGGCACCTCGCTGACCGCCATTTCCCTTGACGATGGCTCCACGAGCTGGACCCGCGACCTGGGCGAGCCGATCGTCAACGCCTCCCCGGCGGTCACCCACGACCTGCTCTACGGCAACCGCGTCTTCATCACCAACCACTCGTTCGGCGGCAACGGCGCCGGCAAGCTCTACTGCGTGAACGCGAGCCCGTATCACCCCATTTTCAACCGCTACCAGCCGGGCGAGTTGCTCTGGTCCGTCGACCTCGGCGGCCACACCTCGGGCAGCTCACCCGCCTACGACGAGGGCGTCGTCTACGTCACCACCGCGACCGGCGGGTCGCAGTGGGACCAGGGCACCGTCCTCGCCTTCCGCGCCGACGCGACCTCCGCCCCGGCGCCGCTCTGGCGCTACCAGCACGACGACCCCTCCGGCTTCTTCTCCGGCCCCGCCGTGAAGGGCAACGCGGTCTACGCCTCGACCTACTCGTTCCACGGCGGGCAGTACAGCGCCTCGACCGTGCGCCTCAACGCCAGCAACGGCGTCCGCCGGTGGTCCGTGCCCACCAACCGCACCGAGATCACGCCCGTTCCCCTGGACGGGGGGCTGGTCCTGGTCTCCGGCGGCTTCGCGTCCAACACCGGCCTGAACCCCGTGTTCGGCTCGCTGCCCAGCCTGCAGCTGATCAGCGAGAACCCGACCGGCACCCACGCCACCCGCCTGTGGGACTCCGCCATGGACACCCTGCAGGACTTCAACAACAACGGCCACTGGGACCCGGGCGAGCCGTACGTCTCGCTCGGCGGCTGGACCAACCAGCCCATCGTCCGGCGCGATGAGAACGGCCGCTACATCGCCTACGTGGGCAGCGCGCCCGCCGCGGGCGCGGGCGGGTTCTTCGCCCCGAGCCCCTCCATGTGGGCGGTCGACCTGACCAAGCGCCCCACCCAGCCCGGCTTCGCGATGCAGACCGCGATCGCCTGCGGCGGCAGCCCGGCCCTGACGGAGCGCGAGCTGTACGCCGTCGGGGCCAACGGGCTCCACGCCTTCGGGGCGCCGTCGTGGTCCACGCCGCGGATCATGTCCCAGTGGGCCCTGCGCATCCTGCCGGACCTGAACGGCAACGGCACGCTCGACGGCCAGGACCTCTGGCTGGCGCTGCAGCACGCCAGCGACGAGTGATCCGTCGGGGCGGACACGCTCCCGTCCACCCCGGTCGGGACGACGGCGGGCCGGAACGCCGTTCTCCCGACCACCGACGCGCCGCCGCCCGGGTGACTCCGGGCGGCGGCGTTTTTGTAACCTAGCCTCCCGCGTCCCTCCTCCCCCCGCTTCACGGGCCGTGCCCGGCCCGCTCTGGACCCTTGCCGAACTATGGTCGACCGCTGCGTGTGCCATCAGGTGAGCTTCGCCCGGGTCAAGGCCCGGGCCGACGAGCTGCGCGGCGCGGGCGTCACCGGGCCGGACGACCTGCTCGAACGGCTGGCGGACGAGCTGGGCTGCACCACCGGTTGCGGCCTGTGCGCCCCGTACGTGCGGCTGACCCTGCGCACCGGCGAGACCCGCTTCGATTACCGCGACGCGCGCCTGGCGGACACCTGAGGCCCGGGCGGCGGCGGGGTCCCAATGGTGCAAAGAAAAGGCCCGCGCCTTGCGACGCGGGCCTTGTGGATGGTTTCGTTGGTCGGGCCGGCTTAGTTGTCCGAGGCCGAGTGGGCGGCGGCGTCGCCGACCTTGACCTCGACGGACGGCACTTCGTACTCGTACGACTCGTCGTCGAGCTGGCCGTAGGACTCCTCCGGCGGGGCGACCAACGGGCGGACCCGGATGTCCTGGTACTTGCGGAAGCCGGTGCCGGCGGGGATCAGGTGGCCGAGCAGGACGTTCTCCTTCAGGCCGATCAGGTGGTCCTCGGCGCCGCGGAGGGCGGCCTCGGTGAGCACCTTGGTCGATTCCTGGAACGACGCGCCCGAGAGGAACGAGTCGCTGGAGAGGGCGGCCTTGGTGATGCCCAGGAGCAGGGTGCGCCCGGTGGCGGGGCGGGCCCGCTTGGCCCGGGCGATCTCGGCCCCCTCGGCCTCGGCCTTGGCGTTGGCCTCCTTGATCACGTCCATCGAGACCAGCTCGCCGACGCGGAGGGTGGTGCCGCCGGACTCGGTGATGCGGACCATCCGGGCCATGGCCTGGTTGGTCTTGCGGAAGACGACCTTGTCCACGACCTCGTGGGGCAGGAGGTCGGTGTCGCCGGGGTTCTCGACGCGCACCTTGCGGAGCATCTGGCTGAGCATCAGCTCGATGTGCTTGTCGTTGATGGTCACGCCCTGGGCGCGGTACACGTTCTGGACCTCGTCCAGCATGTACTGCCAGAGCGCCTCCTCGCCCTTGATGCGGAGGATGTCGTGCGGCACGAGGGGGCCCTCGGTCAGGGGGTCGCCGGCCTGCACGTAGTCGCCGGTGTGGACCATCAGGCCCTTGTCCGACGGCACGTGGTGGTCCTTCTCGATGCCCGAGTCGGAGATGACGCGGATGGTCATCTTGCCCTTGCGCTTCTCGGCGTGCAGCTCGACCCGCCCGGAGATCTCGGCCATGACGGCCGGGTCCTTGGGCTTGCGGGCCTCGAAGATCTCGGTCACGCGGGGCAGACCGCCGACGATGTCCTGCGAGCCCGCGGCGCCGCGCGGCTGGCGGGCGACCATCTGGCCGGCGTTGATCTCCTGGCCGTCGGCGACTTCCAGGCGGGCCTTGGCCGGCAGGTAGTGGAAGTCGAGGATGTTGCCGGCCTCGTCGACGATGTTGATCTGCGGGTGCAGGTCGCCCTTGTGCTCGATGACCACGAGGGCCTTCTGGCCGCGGCCGGCGTCCTCCTCGCGCACCGTCTCGCCGACCTCGATGTCGACGAAGCGGACGGTGCCGGACTTCTCGGCGAGGATCGGCACGCGGTGCGGGTCCCACTTGACCAGGACCTGGCCGCGCTTCACCGTCTCGCCCGGCGTGGCGTAGATGTAGCCGCCGTAGGGGATCTTGGTCTTCTCGAGTTCGCGGCCCTTCTCGTCGAGCACGGCCAGCTCGCCGTTGCGCTTCAGGGACACGAGGCACTCGACGCCCTCGTCGTCCTTGCCGGGCACGGCGTTGGTGTCGCGCAGTTCCAGCACGCCGCCGGTCAGCGCCCGGTACTCGGTCTCGGAGACCGAGCGGGTGCCGATGCCGCCGGTGTGGAAGGTGCGCATCGTCAGCTGGGTGCCGGGCTCGCCGATGGACTGCGCGGCGATGATGCCCACCGCCATGCCCTCCTCGACGAGCTTGTGGGTGGACATATCCATGCCGTAGTCGAGCACCGAGCAGCCGGAGATCGAGTCGCTGGTCAGCGGCGAGCGGACCATGACCGAGTCGATGCCCAGGTCCTCGATCTTCTTGGCCGCCTCCTCGGAGATCATCTCGTTGGCGCGGACGATGACCTCGTCGGTGACCGGGTTGACGATCGCGTTGACGCTCGTGCGCCCGATGATCTGGTCGCGCAGGGGCACGTCGACCTGCTCGCCCTTGTAGATGGCGCGCTTGAGGATGCCGCGGCGGGAGCCGCAGTCGTGCTCGGTGATGATGACCGACTGGGCCACGTCGCACAGCTTGCGGGTCAGGTAGCCCGAGTCGGCGGTCTTGAGCGCGGTGTCGGCCAGGCCCTTGCGGGCGCCGTGGGTGGACGAGAAGTACTCGAGGATCGACAGGCCCTCGCGGAAGTTGGCGCGGATGGGCGTCTCGATGATCTCGCCCGAGGGCTTGGCCATCAGGCCGCGCATGCCGGCGAGCTGCTGGAGCTGGCTGACGTTGCCGCGGGCGCCCGAGTCGGACATCAGGTAGACGGGGTTGAGGAACTTGATGCCCGCGCCCGAGGGGATGTCCGCGTACGAGCCGTCCTCGTGGCGGCGGTCGTTGCGCAGGGTCTCGATCAGCTTCTTGGTGACCTCCTCGCGGCAGTGGGACCAGATGTCCAGCAGCTGGTTGTAGCGCTCGCGGGCGGTGATGATGCCTCGGTCGTAGTTCTTCTCGACGCGGTCGGCCCGCTTCTGGGCCTCGTCGAGGATGGCCTGCTTCTCGACCGGGATGCGGACGTCGGTGATGCCGAAGGACAGGCCGGCGAGGGTGGCGTGCTTGAACCCGATCGACTTCATGTCGTCGAGGATGTTGATCGTCGCGGCGCGGCCGCAGTATTCGTAGGTGTCGTCGATGACGCGGGCGCAGCCCTTCTTGCCGATGGCGCAGTTGTAGAACGGCATGCCGGGGGGCAGGATGTCCGCGAACAGCACGCGGCCGACCGTCGTGATGATGCGGCGGTGCTCGGGCATCGGCTCGGCCGGCCCGCGCTCCTTGGTGACCACCTGGGAGAACTGCTCCAGGCGGACCGAGATGAGGTCGTGGATGCCGATCTTGCCCGACTCGTAGGCCATGATGGCCTCGTGCCGGTCCTTGAAGCGGGGCAGGTCCTGCTCACGCACGGCGGCCGGGTCGTTCTGGGTCGTGGTGATGAAGTACACGCCCATCACGATGTCCTGCGAGGCCGAGATGATCGGCTGGCCGTTGGCCGGGCTGAACACGTTGTGCGTGGAGAGCATCAGCACGTGGGCTTCGGCCTGCGCCTCGACCGAGAGGGGCAGGTGAACGGCCATCTGGTCGCCGTCGAAGTCGGCGTTGAAGCCCGTGCACACCAGCGGGTGCAGCTGGATGGCGTTGCCCTCGACCAGCACGGGCTCGAAGGCCTGGATGCCCATCCGGTGCAGCGTCGGGGCGCGGTTGAGCAGCACGGGGTGCTGGTAGATGACCTCCTCGAGGATGTCCCACACCTCGGCGTCGCGGCGCTCGAGCATCCGCTTGGCGCTCTTGATCGTGTCCGCCAGCCCGTGCTCCTTGAGCTTGCGGATGATGAACGGCTGGTAGAGCTCCAGGGCGATCTTCTTGGGCA
>CAYXFA010000056.1:0-13852 GCA_964464165.1 uncultured Phycisphaeraceae bacterium
CCCGCACGCGAGCAAAGGACAACCCCACACCCACCGCCGCACCAACCCCGACCCCGATCGCCGCGATCCAGCCCGCCAAAGCAACCGGCCACCGCATCGAGGACGCCGCCGGCGACATCGCCCCCTCCGGGTGCGGGAGGGGTTGCCCGGCAGGTGGGCCAGAAAGAAAGGGCAAAGGCCACGGTTTGGGACCGCGGCCTCCGGAAGCGCGTCCTGCAGGTTAGAGCGTGGAACCGAGCCCGGGGGGCGATCAGCGGACGCCGACGGACTCGGGCTTGCGCGTGCCGATCGTGGCGACCACGTCGCGCTCGATGACGACCTCGCCGGTCTCCTCACCCGCGGTGGTGGCGAGCACGGGGGCCGGGGCGTCCATCTCCTCGCGCATGCGGCGGCCGGGCTTGAAGCGGACGGAACGCTTGGCTGGCACGGGCACGCGCTCGAGGGTCTTGGGGTTCTGGGCGGTGCGGGCGGCGCGGTGCTTGACCTCGAAGACGCCGAAGTCGCGGAACTCGATCCGGTTGCCCTCCCCAAGCTCGTTCACGATCTCGTCGAGGAAGTCCTGGAGCACGTTCTTCACCGCGGTCCGTTGCATCTTGTGCTTCGTCGCGATGCGGTCCACCAGGATCTTCTTCGTGATCGTGTTCATCGGCCACTCACTTTCGGACACGCCCGCAGGCGTGCGGCGGTGGGGGTTGCGGGGAAGGGAGGCCTGGTTGTCCCCGGAGCGATGCGATCGCCCCGGCACGCACGCGGGAACCCCGGGAAAAGTCCCCCGCGGACGCTGCCGCCGGAGCGGGGCCGGTCCGGGACCGGGTGCAACGCTGAGTATCCCAGACACCACCGCCCGGGTCAACGCTCGGAAACCCGCTCTTTTGCGCAAGATGGCGGTCAGACGGGACTTGCAATTCCCCCCGCTCCGTGCTATGCCCTGCCCGTGACCCGCGCGGAAGACCCCATCCCGACGCCCGACACCGACCCAGGGGTCCCCCTCGGGCCGGGTGTCCGCGTGCCCCGCTCCGCGCTGCGGGCGGCCTTTGTCCGGGCGTCCGGGCCGGGGGGACAGAACGTGAACAAGCGGGCCACCAAGTGCCAGCTCCGCGTGGCCGTGGACGCCATCGACATGCCCGAGGACGCCCGGGCCAGGCTGGTGGCCGCCGCGGGCTCCCTGCTGACCGACGCGGGCGAGATCCTGATCCAGGACGACACCACGCGCTCCGCCGGACGCAACCACGACGCCTGCATGGACCGGCTGCGCGAGATGGTCGCCCGCGCGCTGGTCGCGCCCCGCAAACGCCGTCCCACCAAGCCCGGCCGCGGGGCCGTGCAACGGCGCATCGACGAGAAGAAACGCCGCGGCGAGGCCAAGCAACGCCGCCGCCCGCCCGAGCCCTGACAACAATCGCCCTTCCATGCGCACCGTGCTGGCCATCGAGGCGTCCAACCCATCCGCGTCGGCGCCCGGCGCGTGCGTCGGGCGCGTCGGCAACACAGGCGTGGAGGTGCTGGGGCGCAGCACCGACGACCCCGCCCGTGCTTCCGACGGGGTGATGGTGGCCGTCAGCCGGGCGTGCGAGGAAGCGGGCGTGGCGCCCGCGGACCTCGACGCCGTCGCGGTGTGCGTCGGCCCGGGCGGCTACACCGCCCTGCGCATCGCGACGACCTCCGCCAAGACGCTCGCGTTCGCGCTGGGTGTGCCGCTCATCCCCGTGTACGCGGCGGAGGTCGCCGCCCGGAGCGTCGGGACGGACCACCGCCCCGCGCTGATCGCCCTGGCCAGCAAAAAGTCCGCGGCCCACCTGACCCTGCTGGAGCCCGACGGCTCGCTGCGCGACCTGGGCGTGCGGACGGCCGACGCCGTGCCCCCGGGCGTCCGCGCCCTCGTGGCCGACGCCCACCTGCCCGAGGCCTTCGCGGCCCGGGCCCGGGAGCTGGGCGTCGCCCCGGCCCCGCTCATGCTGTCGCCGGAGGCGTGCCTCGCCTGCTGCGTGGGGCGCGAGGGGACGGACCCGGACCGGGTCTCGCCGCTGTACGCCCGCGAGCCGGACGCGGTGACCCAGTGGCGGGAGCGCCACGGTTCTCGGTCCTGACCGCGCCCGCGCCGGCGGGGACGGGTTGGCCCGGCTTTCCCGTTCCGCGTGAAGTTGGGGAATCTGGGGGCCGATGAGCGGTCCTGCCGGGTGTGCCGTTGGTTCCGGCGGGAGGTTGGTTCATGTCGGAAGCCAACGGTCCGCAGGACTGGGCCGAGAAAAAGATCTTCACCACCGGTGAGGCCGCGGAGATCTGCAAGGTCTCCCAGCAGACGATCATCCGGTGCTTCGACGCCGGGCGGCTCAACGGTTTCCGCGTCCCGGGCTCGCGCTTCCGGCGGATCCCCCGCGAAGAGCTGCTGCGCTTCATGCGGGAGAACGACATCCCGACCTCCGCCCTGGAGCCGGGCGCCAAGCGCATCCTGGTGGTCGACGACGACCCGGGCATCGTGCGCCTGGTCACGGAGTGGCTGGAGTCCGACGGGCGTTTCGAGGTCCGCTCGGCGTCCACCGGCTACGACGCCGGTCTCGAGACCGAGCGGTTCCGCCCGGCCCTGATCGTGCTGGACTACATGCTGCCGGACATCAACGGCAACGTGGTGTGCCGGCGCGTGCGTGAGAGCCCGGAGCTGGCCGGCACGCGGGTGCTGTGCGTCTCCGGCGTGGTGGAGGCCGACGAGGTCGAGCGGCTGCGCGCCTCCGGCGCGGACGACTTCCTCAAGAAGCCGTTCGACCTGAACGAGCTCGTGCGGCGGATCGAAGCGCTGCTCGACCTGCCAGCCCGCGTGGGGGACTGATCGCATGGGCGAGCCGGCGGCCCAGCCCGGTCCGACGCCCGCCGCGACGCCGAGCCTCGGGCCGGTCGCCAGGCGGTGGCTGACGCTGCGCTCGGTGGAGGACCCGGGGCTGGACGAGGCGCTGTCGCTGCTGTCCAGCGACCCGGTGCTGCTCGATCCCGTGCTGGCGTGGTGCCGCCCGCGCGCGGGGGTGGCGGCGGACCGGGTGAGCTCGGCGCACCGGGCGGTGATCCTGCTGGGCGTGCCCGGCGTGCGTGCCGCGGTGGTGGGGACCGCCGCGGTGCTCGCGTTGAACGCGGCGCACGACCCGCGTTGCGGGATCGACCCGGAGGGCTTCTGGACGCACGCGGTGGGCGTCAGCGCGGCGTGCGAGCGCCTGGCGCGGGCGGCGGGGTGCGACCCCGACGACGCGGCGCTGGCGGGGCTGCTGCACGACGTGGGCAAGCTGGTGCTGGCGGCGGAGAACCCGGAGGCTTTCGCGGGCGTCATGGACCGCGCCGAGCAGCGGGGCTCGCCGGCGGCGGCGGCGCTGCGGGCGGCGCTGGGGGTGGATCACCACACGGCGGGCAAGCGGCTGATGGAGGCCTGGGGCCTGCCCGGGCCGGTGCGCGACGCGGTCTGGCTGCACGACCAGCCGGAGGCGGCGATGCCCGCTTCGGCCGACCGGCGCCTGGCGATGCTGGTGTCCTTGGCCAAGGCCTGGGCGCGGCGGCGTCATCTGGGCTGGGCGGGGGAGTTCGGGCCCGGGGCGGACGAGGCGGGCCTGTGCCGGGCGCTGGGGATCGACCCGGGCGCGCCGGACGGCTCGGCGCGGGGGATGCTGGACCTGGTGCGCGAGAGCGCGCGGGCGCTGGGGCTGGGCGGGGGCAGCGGGGGGGACCCGGTGGCGTGGTCGGCCGCCGCGGCGTCGCGGAAGAGCAACGAGCTGGCCGCCCGCCTGCGCGAGGTGACGCGCCGGTCGGAGCACGACCGGGCGGTGATCGCGGCGATCGACGCGTTCCGGTCGGAGGTCCGGTCGGAGGACGCGCCGGTGGACGTGGTGGGGGCCATCGGGCGGTCGGCGTGCGCGCTGATGGGCGTGGGCCGGGTGGCGGTGGTGTGGCAGACGCGGGAGGGGGCGGACTGGATCCTGTCGCTGGTGGGGGCGTCGGGGCCGGCGGAGAAGGGGCGGCGGGTGGACCACCCGCCGGACGGGGCGCACATCCGGCGGCCGGCGGATTTGGCGAACGCGCACGCGTCGCAGGTGCTGATCGCCAGCGAGCTGGGGTGGTTGGCCCGGTTGCTGGACCACCTGCGTGAGGCGGGCACGCCCGCGCTGGTGGGGGCGGGGGTGCGGGGGGAGACGCCCGGGGCGTCGTGCCTGGTGCTGGCCCCGGTGCCGCGGCTGACGACGGACCCGGACGCTTTGGGCCCGGTGACGGACCTGTGGGCGTGGGCGTTGGAGGCGGCGGCGCGCGCGGAGGCGGCTCGGACGCTGGGGGAGGAGCTGTCGCAGGCGAACCGGACGCTGGGCGCGACGCAGGCGGAGCTGGCGTCCAAGGAGTCGCTGGTGCGTCTGGGCCAGATGGCGGCGGGGGCGGCCCACGAGCTGAACAACCCGCTGACGGTGATCCGGGGCCGGGCGCAGCTGATCCGGGAGAAGGCGAGCACCCCGAAGCAGGCGGAGGACGCGGACGCGATCGCGGAGGCGGCGCGGCAGGTGTCGGACATGATCACCTCGCTGCACCTGCTGTCGAACCCGCCGCAGCCCCGGGTGTCGGAGTGCGACCCGATGCTGGTGCTGCGCGACGCGATCGACCGGGCGCGTGGGTCGCTGACGGGTGCGGCGGCCCGGACGCGGGTGCGGATCAACGGGGACGGGGTGAATCCCTCGATGCGTCTGGACCCGGAGCTGGCGGCGCGGGCGTTGTGCGAGCCGATCGCCAACGCGATGCTGGCGCGGCCGGGGGCCGAGGTGCACATTTCGATTGAATCCGAGCCGTTTACGGACCGACTCAAGGTCCGGGTCATGGACCGCGGCCCGGGGCTGAGCTCCAAGGCGCTCAACCACGCGTTCGACCCGTTTTTTTCCGAGCAGCCCGCGGGCCGGCGGGCGGGGCTCGGGCTGGCGAGGGCGCGGAGCCTCGTCGAGCTGATGGGCGGTCGGATCGAGATCGCCAACAACCCGGGCGACATCGGCGGGGCGTACGCCGAGGTCGTCCTGCCCGAACCGAGGGCCCAACAGCGGGCCGCGTAGACAGAAGAAGAACGGAGCGAGAGTCATGGACAAGGCGACCCCGCGGCACGACAACCGGACCGAGATCCCGGTCCGCGTGCTGGTGGTCAGCGCCCGCGCGTCCCTGCGTCGGCGTCTGGGCGAGATGCTGGCCGGGCGGGTCGAGTCGGTGCGCTTCGCGCGGGTCGGCGAGGAGGCTTCCTCGCTGGCCGGCCAGGCGGGGTGCGACCTTGCGATCATCGACCGCGACCTGCCGGGCGAGGACGGCCTGACGGTGCTGGAGCGGCTGGCCGTGGACAACGCGGGGCTGTCCGGCGTGGTCATCATCGAGTCCCCCAGCGCCGACGACGCGGTGCGCGCGATGCGGGCGGGGGCGTGCGACCTGATCAGCCCGCGCACCCGCACGGGCGAGGTGCTGCGCCGGATCGAGGCGGCGGCCCGCCGGGCCGAGCGCAACCGCCGGCGCGACCAGCGGGTCGAGCGGCTCAAGAAGCTGTGCCACACGCTCAACGGGGCGCGGCAGCAGGTCTCGGGCCAGGTGGGCGAGCTGTGCAACGACCTGGTCGAGGCCTACCGGGACATGTCCGAGCAGTTGACGGACGTTCGGATCACGGGTGAGCTTGGGGCGCTGCTGCGGCAGGAGCTGGAGATCGAGGGCCTGCTGCGGACGACGCTGGAGTACGCCCTGGCGCGGCTCGGGCCGACCAACGCGGCCATCTTCCTGCCGTCGAGCGGGGGCGAGTTCTCGCTGGGCGCGTACGTGAACCACGACGTGCCCCGGGAGCACGCGGAGGTGATGCTCGATCACCTGGCGGACTCGCTGGCGCCGGCGTTCCAGGACCGGGAGGGCATGCACGCCCTGGCCGGCGAGCCGGAGATGCGGTGCTGGCTCGGGCCGGACGCGCACTGGATGGAGGGGCGCACGCTGCTGGTCCACTCGTGCCGGCGTGACGAGGAGTGCCTGGCGGTGCTGGCGCTGTTCCGGGACACGGGCCGGGCGTTCAGCGAGGAGCAGGTTCGTACGGCACGGATCGTGGGCGAGCTGTTCACGGCCCAGCTCGAGCGGGTCATCCGGGTACACCACCGGCACCTGCCCAAGCACAAGTGGGGCGCGTTCGACCCGCCCGGGCAGGACGAGTTCGAGGACTTCGGCGAGGATTACGGCCAGGCGGCCTGAGCGGCCCGCTCGAACCGGATCACGACCGGCTCCCGCCCGCCCTCGAAACGGAGGGTGACGGTGAGGCGTCCCGGCTCGGAGAGGTCGTAGACCATCCCGGCGAGGTCGCCCGGGTTGAGCGCGGGGGTGAATGACAGCCGGGCGGGGTCGGGGGCGTCGGCGATCAGCTCGATCGGGCCGCCGGCTTCGGGCGCCCAGGGCGTCATGGCGGCGTCGAAGTGGCGGAGGCGGAGGCGCACGGGCGCGTCCGGCCCGGGCCCTTCCGGCGTGAGCGTGAACAGTTCGAGCATGCGGACCGGGCCGTCGGCGCTGACCCAGCGGAGCACGCCGAGCGCGTTGTCGCCGGCGGGCGGCAGCCAGGCTTCTTCGATGAAGCCGCGGCCGGCGGGCGCCCGCCAGACCCCGGCGAGATGGGCGAAGGGCGCGAGGGCGGGGTGGTGCGGGGGCTCCGGGGTGGGCGCGGGCTCCGCGGTGCGTGGGCCGGTGGTGGCGCAGGCGGAGAGGAGGCCCGCGGCGAGGAGCGCGGGCAGGGCGCGGCGTGGGGTCGGTGGGGGCATGTCGGGAGCCTAACCGGGCCGGGGTTCGGGCGGCGGCGGGCCTGGCGTGAAACCCTCGGGGGTCGTCCCCCAAGGATCGGGCGGCGGGCCCGTCGTGGGGCCCGGGGAACTTCCCGCACATCGAGGCGCACGGCGGACCCGCCCCGCGGTACCATGCGGCCCGCCGGGTACGGTGCGCTCGGAAGGAGGTGGATCGTGTTCGACACGCTGTTCGGCGGGGCCGCGCCGTGGTTCACCGCGCCGGCCCTGCTCGGCACCGGTTTTCTGCTGATCCAGCTCGTGATGGGCGAGATCGGCGGCGACCTGGACGCGGAGTTCGACGACCCCGGGGCGGAGGCCAAGTGGCTGAGCCTGCAGACCGTGGCCGCGTTTTTCGTGGGCTTCGGGTGGCTGGGCCTGGGCGCGCTGCGTCTGCTGGAGCTGGGCTTCACCGCGTCGGCGGTGGTCGGCGCGGCGGCCGGCTTCGGCGTGGCGTGGATGATGGTCCGCCTGACGGCGGCGCTGATGGGCCTGCAGTCGGACGCGAACGTGCGTCTGGAGGAGGCCGTCGGGCTGGAGGCGTCCGTCAGCGTGCTGGTGCCGCCGGGCGGCGCCGGGACGGGGCGGGTGACGCTGGTGATCAACGGCGCGCAGCACGAGCTGCCCGCGATGCAGGACGGCGCGGAGCCGATCCGGATGCACGCCCGGGTGCGCGTGACCAGGGCGGACGCCGCGGCGGGCGCGGTGACGGTGGAGCCGGCGTGACCCTTCCGGCGTTTCTAGAGGTGGGACCGATTCGCACGTTCACAGGAGATGGGATGATCGCAACGCTCAGCCAGTCCTCGTCGGGTTCGTTCGGGGTGTTCCTCGTCGTCGGCGTCGTGGTGGTGCTGTTCCTGCTCACGGTGCTGCTGGTGTTCTTCGCCTCGCGGTACAGGCGGTGCCCGTCCAACCGGATCCTGGTGATCTGGGGCCGCTCGGGCGACCGCTCGGCCAAGTGCTACCACGGCGGCGGCAAGTTCGTGTGGCCGATCATCCAGGACTACGGCTACATGTCGCTGGAGCCGTTGTCGATCGACATCCCGCTGGAGGGGGCGCTGTCGCTGAACAACATCCGCGTGAACGTGCCGTCGACGTTCACGGTGGGCATCTCGAAGAGCCCGGTGCTGATGGCCAACGCGGCGGAGCGTCTGCTCGGGCTGAACGCGCAGCAGATCCGCGAGCAGGCGCAGGACATCATCCTGGGCCAGCTGCGTCTGGTGATCGCGACCCTGTCGATCGAGGAGATCAACACGGACCGCGAGAAGTTCATGAGCCTGATCAACGAGAACGTGACGCAGGAGATCAACAAGGTCGGCCTGGAGCTGATCAACGTCAACATCCGCGACATCACGGACGAGTCGGGCTACATCGTGGCCATCGGCCAGCGGGCCGCGGCCGAGGCGATCAACCGGGCCAAGGTCGAGGTGGCCGAGCAGGAGCGCGAGGGCGCCGTGGGCGAGGCCGCCGCGGTGCGCGAGCGGAACGTGCGCGTGTCGCAGGAGAAGGCGAAGGCCGAGCAGGGGCAGAAGGCGGCCGAGCAGTTGCGTCGCGTGGAGGTGGCGCGGCTGGAGGCCGAGGCCGTCAAGGGCGAGGTGGAGTCCAAGCGCGACCAGGAGATCGCGGCGGCCGAGCGTCTGGCGGAGACGGTCGCGGCCAAGAAGCGGGCCGAGCAGGAGCAGCGCGTGCAGGTGGCCAGCGCCGAGGCGGTGGCGGTCGAGGGCGAGAACACGAGCGCGGCCAAGGTGGCCGAGTCGAACGCCCAGCTCGCGCAGGTCCGGGCCGAGGCGCGTCGCCGGGCGGACGTGGCGGAGGCGGAGGCGCGTCAGAAGATCTTCCTCGCGCAGCGTGAGGAGGAGCTGGCCAGGCTGGCCAAGGAGCAGCTGGCGCCCGAGGAGATCGAGAAGCAGCGCGTCGAGATCGAGGCCGAGGCGAAGGCCGAGCGCGAGCGGCGCGAGGCCCGGGGCCACGCCGACGCCGTCCTGGCGCGGTACGAGGCCGAGGCGAAGGGCATCCAGCAGGTGCTGGAGGCGAAGGCGGAGGGCTACCGCAAGCTGGTGGAGGCGTGCGCCGAGAACCCGCAGGTGGCGCCGACCCTGCTGCTGATCGAGCAGCTGCCGCAGCTGGTGGCCGAGCAGGTCAAGGCGATCAGCAACCTGAAGATCGACAAGATCACCGTCTGGGATTCCGGGCGGGGCGGGTCGGTCGAGTCGAAGGGTGCGGGCGGGGCCCGGTCGGCGACGGCGGACTTCCTGGCGGGGATGATCGGCTCGCTGCCGCAGGTGCATGAGCTGGCCCGGCAGGCGGGCGTGGAGCTTCCCGGTGCGCTCGGGAAGGTCGTGGAGCACGAGGGGCCGGCGCCGACCTCGACGGGGGCGGAGGCCTGACGGAGGAGAAGGTCTGAAGAACGGCCGGCCCGGGTGAGCGCCCGGGCCGGTTCTTTAGTCGTCGAAGTAGGCGCTGGCGTCGTCGGGCAGGTCGGCCAGGAGGGCGGCGGTGTCGATGCGGTCGGCGGGCAGCTCGGCGTCGAACTCGCCGGTGACGGGGTCCGGCTCGTGGAGGCCGCCCTTGCCCTGGGCGGCGCGTTTCTCGACGCGGCTCTTGGCGCGGAGGATGAGGCGGATGGGCACCTCGTCGTAGGGCAGCTCCTCGCGGAGGCGGTTCATCATGAATCGCTCGTAGTTCTGCGTGAAGCGGTCGGGGTCGTTGACGACCAGGACGATGGTGGGGGGGTAGGTCTTGACCTGGCTGGCGAAGTAGACGCGCGCCTCGGCGCCGTGCTTGTTGGTGGGGATGCGGCCCTCGACCACGGAGCGGACGATGCGGTTGAGCTGGCCGGTTCCGACGCGGGTGGAGGCCTGCTGCTTGAGCTCGAAGGCGACCTCCATGGTCTCGCGGACGTTGGCGCCCTCCTTGGCGCTCATGATGGCGATGGGGGCGAAGGACAGGCCCTTGAGCTCCCGCCGGATGTACTCCTCGTACATGGCGGGGGTGACGAGGCGGCCCTTGGGGTCCTTGCGTCCGGCGGCGAGGTCCCACTTGTTGACCACGATCACGACGGGCTTCCAGCTCTTGACGATCATCTGGGCGAGGTGCTCGTCGACCTGGGAGATGGGCTCGGAAGCGTCGAGGAGCAGGAGGACCACGTCGCAGCGCTCGATGGCGCGCTGGGCGCGGTCGAGGGCGTACCACTCGATCTGGTCCTGGAAGGACTTTTTGCGGCGGAGGCCGGCGGTGTCGATGGCGACGACGCTGCGTCCGTCGTACTCGAAGCGCACGTCGATGGCGTCGCGGGTGGTGCCGGCGATCTCGGAGACGATGACGCGGGGCTCGCCGGCGAGCGCGTTGATGAGGGTGCTCTTGCCGGCGTTGCGCTTGCCGACGATGGCGACCTTGAGGTCGGCCTCGGGCTCGTGGCCGTCCTCGGCGAGGGGGACCATCTCGTAGAGCTGGTCGAGGAAGTCGCGGCGGAAGTACTTGGAGGTGGAGCTGATGAGGAGGGGCTCGCCGAAGCCGAGGGCGGCGAGCTCGTAGCCGTGGGCCTCCCACTTGGGTCCGTCGCACTTGGTGCCGACGACGCGGACGGGGGTGAGCTCGCCCTTGCCGTCGCGTCGGCCGAGCTTCTGCTCGCGGAGCATGCGGGCGATGACCTCGTCCTGGGGGGTGATGCCGGCCTGGACGTCGATGGCGAAGAGGATGAGGTCGGCGTTGCTGACGGCCTCGGCGATCTGGAACTCGATGTCCTTGTTGAGGCTGCCGAGGTCGGCGCCGACCTCGTTGAAGCGGCCGCCCTCGGCGACGTAGACGCCGAAGCCGCCGGTGTCGGTCAGCTCGGCGGGCTTGTCGGGGCCCTGGCCGTCGGGGGCCTGGAGGTCGACGACGACGCTGACCCGGTCCCGCGTGACGCCCGGGGTGGGGTCGACGATGGCGATCCGCTCGTGGGCGATGAGGTTGAGGAGGGAGCTCTTGCCCACGTTGGGGCGGCCGACGATGGCGATCCGGGGGACTGGCATAGCCGGAAGTTTAGGCGGGAGCGGCGGATACGAAACGCCGCACGGTCAATGCATAAGATGGCCCATGAAGAAAGGCCCGATCGTGGCGGTGCTGGTTCTCGGGGCGGTCGCGCTCTTTCTGGTGGCGCCCATCCATGCGATGGTCCGCGAGGCCAACACCCTCTTCGCCATGGGTTTTGCTGAGCGGTTTGAGGCCGGCCACGGTCGTCCGGGTTCGAACATCGCGTTGTACGCCCATGAGTTGCCGGCGATACCCGGCTTCGTGCATTGGGTGTGCTTTGCGGCGGGGGCGGGCTGCCTGATATCCGGCTTGCGCATCGTGCGAGCGTCGGGTTCCTGCCCTCCGGTGCGGAGCGGACGGGGCGACGATCGGTAGGGTGGCGGAGCCCGCCGCTTGAAGACGGAGCGCCGTCCCCCTGCCTCTCCGAGGCAAGGATCATGGGTGACCCCCGTTTTCGTGGGCGCTGCGCGCCGCCCGCGGCATCACATGCGAGTCCCTCCGGGGCTCACCGATCCGGAGCCGGAGGGAGTCGTGCTTTTGTCGATCTACCCCGTCATCGCGGGCCCCACCGCCGGCGGCAAGACCGCGTTGGCCGTCGCCATCGCCCTGGCGCTGCGGGAGCGGGGCATCCACGCGGAGGTCGTCACCGCCGACGCGTTCCAGATCTACCGGGGCATGGACGTCGGGACGGCCAAGCCGACGGCGGCGGAGCGCCGGGGCGTGCCGCACCACCTGATCGACCTGGTCGAGCCGACCGAGCGGTTCACAGTGCATGATTGGCTGGGCCGGGCGGACCCGCTGGTGGCCGGGCTCCGGGCCCGGGGCGTCGTGCCGGTCGTGGTGGGGGGGACCAACCTGTACGTCAAGGCGTTCCTCGACGGGCTGTTCGAGGCCCCGCCCACCGCGCCGGAGGTCGCGGCGGCGGTGCGGGCGATGACGCGGGCGGAGCGCCGGGCGGAGCTGGCCCGGGTCGATCCCGTCGCGGCGGGGCGCATCCACCCGGCGGACGAGCGCCGGACGGTCCGGGCGCTGGAGGTCTTCCGCCAGACGGGCACGCCGATCAGCGTGCTGCAGGCGCAGTGGGACGCGGAGCGGCCCGCGCGGCCGGAGGCGCTGCTGGTCGGGCTGGACTGGCCGGCCGAGGCGATCAACCGGCGGATCAACGCGCGCGTGCGGGGGATGGTGGGGGCGGGGCTGGTGGAGGAGGCCCGGGGGCTGTGGGCGTCCGGGCGGCTCGGAGCGCAGGCGCGGGAGGCGATCGGGTACAAGCAGCTCATCCCCCATTTCGAGGGCCGGTGCGGGCTGGACGAGGCGGTCGAGCGGATCAAGATCGACACCCGGCGCCTGGGCAAGAACCAGCGGACCTGGCTGGCGCGCCTGCGGGCCCGTCCGGGGGGGCTGTGGATCCCGGCGGCGGATCGGGCCGTGGGTGATATTGCGCAAATCGTTGTGGATCAGATGTTTGCAACACCCCAGGAGGGGTGTTGAGCCCGTGACCGGGCCGGTCCCGGCTTGACTCGGGCGGGGAATCCGTCTTCCCTGTCCACCCGGACCCCGGGCCCAGAAGGCCGCGGGCGGAACCCCTCATGGCCAAAAAGACGACCAAGCGGACGACGAAGAAGACCTCCACCAAGGCGGCCGGTCGTGGCGCGTCCGGGGCCGACGGGGCGCCCGCGCGTCGGGGTCGTGCCGGCGGGGGGGGCGGCAAGCAAACCTATACAGCGGGCCAGGCGAAGGGCCGGGACCTTGTGATCGTCGAGTCGCCGGCCAAGGCCCGGACGATCAACAAGTACCTGGGGGACAAGTACGTGGTGCTGGCCTCGGTCGGGCACGTGCGCGACCTGCCGGCCAAGAACCCCAAGGGCGACAAGTCCCCGGTTCCCGGCGTGGACCTGGAGAAGCGTTTCCAGCCCTCGTACGAGATCCTGAAGGGCAAGGAAGGCGTCATCAAGGACCTGAAGCGTGCCGCGAAGGACGCGATGAGCACGGGCGGCCAGGTCTGGTTCGCGACCGACTTGGACCGCGAGGGTGAGGCGATCGCGTGGCACCTGGCGCAGGAGCTGGGCATCCCTTCGAAGGACGCCCGGCGGGTGATCTTCCCGGCGATCACGAAGGCGGAGATCGAGCGGGCGTTCGCGAACCCGCACCCCATCGACGAGGACCGCGTGAACGCGCAGCAGGCGCGGCGCATCCTGGACCGCATCGTGGGCTACCAGGTCTCGCCGCTGCTGTGGAAGAAGGTGGCCCGCGGCCTGTCGGCCGGTCGGGTGCAGTCGGTGGCGGTGCGTCTGATCGTCGAGCGTGAGCGGGAGATCCGGGCGTTCGTTCCGGACGAGACGTGGAGCATCAGCGGGTACTTCTCGCTGGACCGCGCCGCGGCGGGGAAGCTGGGCCCGGCGTGGCGGTCGTTCCTGGGGGCCGTGGACGAGAAGGGCAACGGCCCGACGCTCAAGAGCCAGAACGCGTGGCTTGGGCGTGAGAACGCCGTCCGCGCGGAGCTGATCGAGTTCGACGGGGCGAAGTTCGAGCCCACGGTGGTCAGCGCGAAGGTCGTGCCCGAGCCGAAGGTCATGTCGGCGGACGCGGTGGCCGAGCGGCTGGAGCGCGTGGCGTCTGCCTTCGCCGACCAGCACGCCCACGACCTGACCGGCGGGGTGGCGAAGGTCGCGGGGGCGTGCGGCCTGCGCGAGGTCAAGGTGACGGCGCGGGCGGACAAGGCGGGGCGGGGCCCTGCCCGCTGGGTGCGCACGGTCGAGGGCGTGTGCGACCCGGGCACGCCGTACGCGGTCGAGTCGGTGGAGACCAAGCGGGCCAAGGTGCGCCCCGCGCCGCCGTTCATCACCTCGACGCTGCCGCCGGGGGGGTCGCGCCGGCTGGGCTTCGGCGCTCAGCGGACGATGCGGGCGGCGCAGTCCCTGTACGAGGGCGTGAACATCCCCGGCGAGGGGCCGGTCGGTCTGATCACCTACATGCGTACCGACTCGACGCACGTCGCGCCGGAGGCGATCAACGCCGCCCGCGCCTTCGTCGCGCGGACCTACGGCGAG
>CAYXFA010000057.1:0-12751 GCA_964464165.1 uncultured Phycisphaeraceae bacterium
GTGCGAGTGCGGCGCCCTGCACCCCGGCTACGCTCGGCTTCCGGTCGACATGGACCTGGCCGTCGAACCGCCGGGCTTTTTGATTCCAGCCCGGCTGGCTACCGTGATGCGAACCGAGTTTTACGAGTTGCTGCGCCCATACTTGAAAGACAGCATCATCGGTAAAACATATCTCGTGTGGGAAAATGCTTACGGCGAGATCGAGCGAGAGCTTTACCCAGATGCGGTAACATGTTATACGCATCCGCAGGCGACGTGCTCATACCGAGGCGCAAGGACGAGCTGGTATATATACTGCCGCACGTGCGGCAACTTTCGGGACGCCAATGCCAAGCGTCCGAAATATTTTATACGCGGAGACACATACGGGAGGCATGTACTCCAAAACCGACACGGTAGCATTTTTATTTCTTCTGCTTTGTATGAGTATTTAGATCTGATGAATACCTATGACGATCTGGAGGTCGAAAAGATCGGGCTCCGTGATGAGCCTATTGATGGGCTCGCCCTGCCGGGTGATCCGGAATGGAACCCGAGTACGGTGTCGGCCGACGGCGTGATCGAGTGACGGGCGTGGTCCGACCCGCGACGCCACGCTCGTGAAGCTGGGTATCCCGGCGGTCTGCACGCGAAAGGCCGGGACAGCTCCCGCCCCGCCGCCATATCTAGGTTTGACGGCAGAGATCGCAGCCGCGGCGAAGACACGCTCAAGCCATCGAAGTAATGCAAACTGCGGCTATTTCTTGATGGTCACCCTGAAGGCCGTGGATTGCCTTGATGACCGGGGGGCCCTGAGAGAGGACTCGATATCATGATGGCCGGCTTTTCACATCATTGATCCGTCGCGTGTCCTCCCAGGCCCCATCATTTTCCGCGCCCAGTGGTCACACTCGGCGATGATGCTCGACGAGCTGGCCCGGGAAGCCATCCTCAGGGTACGGCTCGCCGGGGCGACGCTATGGAACATCCATCTGTCCACGTATGAGGGGTGCCGCCCGAGGTCGCGTGCCCGTACATGTCATTGAGGGATACAAGTGCAGCGCTTCCGCCGATACGTACCCCCGCGGTCCCGGTGAAGCTAGAATCCGGCTTTGGAGCAAGCCATGGCGCACGGTCTTCCGATCGCAGGCCAGAACCGGCCCGAACCGCGGGACGAGCGGGAGCGGGAGATCGGCGCGGTGGTCGACCGGTTCTACGAGATCGCCCGCCTGGACCCCCAGATCGGGCCGGTCTTCGAACGCCGAGTCCAGGACTGGGACCGCCACCTCCGCACCATGCGAGACTTCTGGTCCGCCGTGGTCTACCGCACCGGCCGGTACGCGGGCCGGCCGCTGGAGGTCCACCGGGCGATCCCCGAGATCCGGGCCGAGCACTTCCCGCGCTGGCTGGAGCTCTGGCGCCGCACCGTCGACGAGGTCGTCCGCTCGGACGCCCGGGGCCCCCTCAAGGAATACGCGGCACGGATGGCGGCCACCATGGCCGCCCGCATCGGCGCCGACCCCGGCCCTGCCGCGACCAGTTGAACCCATCAAAAAGAACAAGGCCCCGCAGACGCGGGGCCTTTCGCGAACGGAGAGGGGGGGATTCGAACCCCCGTGGACCCGGAGGCCCAACCGGATTTCGAATCCGGCGCATTCAACCGCTCTGCCACCTCTCCACGCCCCGGCCATCGACCGGGCGGGTCCAAGCATACGCCGGTCTACGCCGCCTGTCCGCCGTCGCGCTCGCCGGCGCCGTCGGTTTCGAGCCGCCCCGGCCCCTCCGCCCGGGCCTTTCCCCGGCGTCGGCGGAAGACCGCGCCCGCCGCCCGGGCCCCCCAGCGCCCCCGCAGGGCGCCCGAGCCGATGCCCCAGCCCACCGCCGCCCCGACCAGCACGTCGGACGGGTAATGGGCCCCGAAGGCCACCCGTCCGCAGCACACCAGGACGGCCATCACCACCGCCAGCCCGCGCAGACCGGGGTAGGTCCGGGCCAGGAACAGGCTCAGCACCGCCGCCATCGCCGCGTGGCTCGACGGCATGGACCAGACCTCCGCGTCCGCCCCGGCCCAGAACTCCCAGGCGTGACGGGACCCGGAGGCGCTCTCCCATCGGTCCCAGGGCCAGACGAAGCCGTAAGCCCGGCCCGTCCGGGGGCGCGGGCGTCCCGTGAGCAGTTTCAGCCCGAACACGGCCACCCACGTCGTGGCCACCCCGGCGGCGAGGTCCGCCAGACGCCCCCGCTTGGGCGGGTCCAACTGCCAGACCAGCACCGCCGCCAGCGCCAGCGAGACCCCCTGGCCGTACTGCTGCAGGGCGTCGAGCTCCCGCCAGAAATCGCCCCGCCGGCTCAGCCCGCCCGCCCACGCCGCGACGCGTCCATCCAGCGGCAAGGCGAGCAGCGCGAGCCCCAACAGCCCCGGAATCCACCGCCGGGTCGTCCGGCCTGTAGAGTCGGGGTCGAAACGGGGTTCACCGGCCATGAGCGTCCACCCAACCGATCACACCCGGCCCGACCCCGGCCGCACCCCGACCGGCCGCGCGCTGGCCGGGCTCCTGGCGGTCCTCCTCGCAGTCTATGTCCCGGGGCTGTTCTCTCTTCCGGTGGTCGATCGGGACGAGGCCCGTTTCGCCCAGGCGAGCCGCCAGATGCTCGAATCCGTGGTGCTGGGTCCGGGAGCGGGCGACCGGCGGCCGATCCGACGCGAGGACGGCGTGCTGACGGGCGGGGCCCACGCCGGGTCCTGGGCGGTGCCCATGCTCGGGGATCGCCCGCGCCTGGCCAAGCCGCCGCTGGCGTACTGGGCGCAGGCGGCGTCGGCCGGCATCCTCACCTGGGGTAATCCACAGGCCGATCGCGTCTGGCACTACCGGGCGCCCTCGGTGCTGGCGGCGGTGGCGGCGTGCCTGTTCACCTGGCGCCTCGGCGTGGCGATGGGCCGGCCGAAGGCCGGCTGGTGGGGGGCGGTCCTGCTCGGGGTGTGCCCCATGGTGGTCTGGGATGCGCACCAGGCCCGCGCGGACCAGCTGGTGCTCGCCGCGACGACCGGCGCGATGTTGGCCCTGTTCCGGCTGCGGACGGGTGGCCCCGGCGTCGGCGTGCGGTGGGCCGTCGTGTTCTGGGTGTCGGTGGGCGCCGGGGTGCTCGCCAAGGGGCCGATCACGCCCTTGGTCGTGACGCTCGGGGCCGGGGTCTTTTCATGGATCGCCCGCGACTGGGGGTGGCTCGGGCGCACGCGGCCGATGATCGGGCTGGCGGTGCTTGGGGCCGTGCTGGCCCCTTGGCCGATCGCCGCGGCGGGGGTCGTCGGGTGGGACGTGCTCGGCTCGGTCTGGATGGACGAGGTGCTCGGCCGCGCGGTGGAGGCGCGCGAGGGGCACCGGGGGCCGCCGGGGTACCACCTGGTGCTGCTGGCCGCGCTGTTCTGGCCGGGATCACTCCTGACCTGGTACGCCCTGACGCGGTCGATCCGGGGAACGCTGGTTTTCCCGGCGGGCCCGTCGCGCCTGGCGCGGTGGCGGGCCCGGGCCGTGGCGGACGAGCCGACGCTCTTCCTTTTGTGCTGGATTTTGCCGGCCTGGCTCGTGTTCGAGGTCGCGGCGACGAAGCTGCCGCACTACACCCTGCCGCTGTACCCGCCGATCGCCCTGCTCACGGCGCACGCCGCGTTGGGGTTGGCCCGGGCGCCGGCGCCCGGGCGGCGCATCCCGCCGCGGGCGTGCCTGGTGGTGTGGGCGGTCGTCGGGCTGGCCCTGAGCGCGGGGCTCCCGATCGCGGTCGCCGGGCTGGGCGTGGGATCGGCGCTCTCCGTTGCGGTGCTGGGGGCCCTCGCCGCCGGGGTGCTCGTCGTGCTCGGCGCCCGCCGGGGCGCGACGCTGGCCATCGGGGCGTACCCGCCCGCGGTCGGGGCGATGGTCGTGCTGAGCGTGGTGCTGATCGGCGTGCTCCTGCCGCGGTGCGAGCGTCTGTGGGTGACCGACCGGCTCGCGGCGATTCTTGCGTCGGTTCCGGAAGACGTTCCCGTTGGCGCGGTGGGGTACCACGAGGACAGCCTGGTGTTCGCCACGCGCGGGCGGCTTGTGCGGCTCCCGCCCGGCCGGGCCGACGCCTGGAGCGTGGCGAACCCGGGGGGTGTCCTGGTCCTGCCCGCGGACCGGGAAGCGCCGGCGGGCTCGGCCCTGCTCGGCGGGGCGTCGGGGCTGAACTACTCGACGGGGGACGCGGTCGACCTGCGGGTGTGGCGGACGCCGGGTTAGGGCCGCAGTTCGGCGGCCAACGCTTCGGCGAGGTAGGCGTACTGGGCCGGGCTGTTGTACACCTGGGCGCTGAGTCGGGTGATCAGCGACCCGCCGCCCGGCCCGGCCCACACCGGGATCTGGATGCGGTGACGCTCGTACAAGCGCCGGCCCAGCGCGAACGGATCCTCGCCCGAGGGCAGCCGGAGCGAGCACATCGGCCCGATCATGCCGTCCGGCGCGGAGGGCTCGATGCCGAGCCGGGCGCACACGACGTCACGCCCGGCCAGGGCCATCGCCCGGTTGGCGCTCATCAGGGCTTCCCGGCCGCCGGGCACGGCGGTGTTCAGGAACGCCGCCGCGTCGGCGATGGCCATGCGTGCGGTCAGGTCGTCCGTTCCCGTGTAGTCGAACTCGTGCTGCCACGCGGGACGGTCGGTGCGGGCCGATGCCTCCTCCAGGCGTTCCGCGTCGTTGGAGAGGACCAGCGGCCGGAACCCGGCGCGCCGGTGCTCGGCGACGTAAAGGAAGGCGGCCCCCTTCGGCGCGAACAGCCATTTGTGGCAGTTGCCCGTCGCCCAGTCCGGGGCCCATGCCGACAGGTCCATCGGGACGCACCCGGGCCCGTGCGCCGCGTCGAGCAGGGTGGGCACGCCGCGGTCCCGCAGCGCGGGGATCAGGCGTTCGATCGGCAGGCGGAGCCCGGTGGCGCTGGTCATCAGCGACACGAGGGCCAGACGCGTCCGCGGCCCGGCGTGGGCGAGCACCGCGTCGATCACCGCGTCCGGGCCGGGCATGGGCCACGGCATGGGGGCGGTCACCACGGTCGCGCCGGCCCGCGCCGCGGCGGCCTTGCAGTTGTTGACGCAGGCGGTGTACTCGTTGCCCGTGACGAGGATCTCGTCGCCCGGGCCGAGCCGTAGGTTGTGGAGGACGGTCGTGACGCCGGTGGTCGCGTTGGGCACGAACACGAGCCCGTCCGGCGGGGCGCCGACGATCGGGGAGAGGGCCGCGCGGGCCCGGTCCATCAGTTCCCACATGTCGAACACGAAGAAGCGGACGGCGTCCGCCTCCATCCGGTCGCGCAGGCGGGCCTGGGCCTCGGCGACCGGCTTGGGGCAGGCGCCGAACGAGCCGTGGTTGAGGTAGACCGTGCCGGGGTCGAGCCGGAACAGCGGCGCCAGCGCCCCCGGCTCCGGCAAACCGCCCATGGCTTCAGCCCTTCACGTCCAGGGATCGACCCAGCGCGATCGCGGTCGCCGCGCCGTTCAGGTCGGCGGGGTGGCGATACATCGGCAGGCCGGGGCCGGTGGGCCGGCCGGGGACCGCGGCCACGTCGCGGGCCAGGTCGATCGCGTCCACCCGGGCGGCGACCAGGCGGCTCGGGTCGGAGGCGGGCCGCGGCTCGGCGGGTCGGCCGATGCGGGCCAGCGGCTCGGTGCGCGTGATCTGGGCGGCGTTCCCGCCCCGCGGGGCGGGGGCGCCGTAGGCCCGGGCGGCCATGCTCACGGGGAACGGGATCGACGAAATGCGTTCCATCGGACCTCGGGGCTGCCCGCGTCGCACGCGGCGGGATGCGGCGGGCTCGCGCCGCCGGGGCCCATGATACCGCGCGACGGCCCGGTGCAAGCGGGATGTGGAAGCCTTGCGGACATCCTCGCCGCCTGCCGCCCTTTCCCCCCACCAAGCCCGGCGGACGCCCGGTTATCCGGACGCCCGCCGGCCCGTCCCACGCCACGCCGGCGTCAGTCCTCGTCGTCGTCGTGCCCGGTGAACTCGGCGATCACCTGCTGCTGGACGTGCGGGGGGGTGTTCTCGTCGTGCGAGTACTCCATGGTGAAGCTGCCCGCGCCGGCGGTCATGCTCTTGAGCTGCGTCGAGAAGTTCTGCAGCTCGCTCAGCGGCGCCTGGGCCACGACCGTGCACATGTCGCCCGGGAGCATCCGGGTGTCCTGCACCCGCCCGCGCTTCGTGGACAGGTCGCCCGCGACGTCGCCCATGTTGGCCGCGGGGACGGTGACCTCCAGCGTGACGTACGGCTCCAGGAGCACCGGGCGGGCCTTTCGGACGGCGTCGATGAAGGCCCGCTTGCCGGCGGTGACGAACGCGACCTCCTTGGAATCGACGGCGTGGTACTTGCCGTCGTACACCTCCACGCGGATGCCCTTCATCGGGTAGCCCGCGACCGCGCCGCCCGCCAGCACGCTGCGCACCCCCTTCTCGATCGCGGGCATGAACTGACGCGGGATCGTGCCGCCCACGGTGGCGTTGACGAACTCGAAGCCTGTCTCGTGATCGGGCGGCAGGGGCACGACGCGAAGGTAGACCTCGCCGAACTGGCCGGCGCCGCCGGTCTGCTTCTTGTGCCGGTGGTGGCCCTCCGCCGGCGCGGTGATCGTCTCCTTGTACGCGATCCGGGGCGGGGCGGTGACCAGCTCGATGCCGTACTGCTCCTTGAACTTGCCGACAACCACGCGCAGGTGCAGCTCCCCGAGGCCGCGCAGGACGGTCTGGCGGGTCGCCGCGATCCGGTCCAGGCGGAGCGAGGGGTCCTCCGCGAGGATCTTGTGAGCCGCGTTCGAGAACTTCGTCTCGTCCGCGTGGTTCTTCAGCTCGATCGCCAGGCCGTACATGGGCTCGGGCATGGGCAGCGGGCGCAGGGAGAGCCCGTCCAGCTCGTGGCCCTCGTGCAGCACGGCGTCGAAGTGGACCTCGTCGACCTTGGCGATGGCCCCGATGTCGCCCGGGCCCAGGGCCTCGACCTCACGGCTGTCCTTGCCCTGGCGTTTGATCAGGTGGCCGATCCGGACCGGCTTCTTCTGGTCGCCGATGAGCAGCTCGCTGCGCGACCGCACCGTGCCCTGGTGGACGCGGAACACGCCGAGCTTGCCAACGAACGGGTCCGTGGTGACCTTGAACACGTGGGCGATCACCGGCTTGGACGGGTCGGGGTCCGCCCGGAACTCGGTCTCGGCGCCGTCCTCGCCGCGTCGCACGAAGGGCCGGGGGTTGCCCTCGGGCGGGCTGGGCAGCAGGGAGGCCATCACGTGCAGCAGGGCCTCGCAGCCGGCCCCGGTCTGGGCGCTGACGAAGGCGATCGGCACCAGGTGGGCGTCGCGCAGGGCCGCCTCGAACGCGTCGTGGAGCTGGCGTTTGTCCAGGTTCCCGTCCCCGCCCTCCTCCAGGTATTGGTTCATCAGCTCGTCGCGCATCTCGACGATCTGCTCGACGATCGCGCGGTGCGCCTCGGGCTCCGAGCCGAAGAGGGTCTCCCCCGCACCCTCCTCGTCGAACACCGACACCACCCCCGACCGGTCCGGCGTGGGCAGGTTGATCGGCAGGCACTCCGGCCCGAAGGTCTCCCGCAGCGTCTCGACCAGCGTCTCCAGGTCCGCCTGCGGGTCGTCGATCTTGTTCACGATGATCATCCGCGGCAGGTTGCGGTCCCGGGCGATCGACATCATCCGGCGCGTCATCGGCTCCACGCCGCGGGCGCCGTCGACCACCACCGCGACCGTCTCCACCGCGGGCAGCACGGCGATGGCGTGGCCGGCGAAGTCCGCCAGGCCCGGAGCGTCGATCAGGTTGATGGTGTGGCCCTCGTGCTCCAGGTGCAGCAGGGAGGTCCGCAGGGAGTGCTTGTGCTGCTTCTCCTCGTCCGTCCAATCCGAAACGGTGGTCCCCTCGGCCACCGAACCCATCCGCTGGATGACCCCCGTCAACAACAGCAACCGCTCGGTGAGGGTGGTCTTGCCGGAACCGGTCTGACCAACCAGGGCGATGTTGCGGATGTCGGCGGGGTCTCGTACGGTGGCCATGTCGGCGGCCCTCCTTTCAGAGGGCGTCGGCCCCGGCCAGGCTGGTCGGGCTCGACGCCCGGACGCGGGATGCCCGCCCGCCCCGCGGCGGAGCGGGCGGATCGGTCATCCTAACAGCGATCCGCGCGGGCGCAAAGGGAAAAAGCCCGATCCGGGGGCCGGCCCCGGCGCGTCGCCCCCGCGCACGGGCGGCCTCTATCATCCGCCACGATGTCCCAACGCCCTGTCGTGACCCGGTTTGCCCCCTCCCCGACTGGCCGCCTCCACGTCGGCGGGGCCCGCACGGCCCTGTTCAACTGGGCATTCGCCCGGCGTCACGGCGGCAAGTTCGTCCTGCGCATCGAGGACACCGACCAGCGCCGCTCCTCCGACGCCGCCACCCGCGGCATCCTGCGTGCGCTGGCGTGGCTCGGCATCGATTGGGACTACGGCCCGGAGCACCAGGCCCCGGACGGGCTCACGCTGGGCGGGGCCCAGGAGGGCGTCGGCTCGTACTACCAGTCCGAGCGGCTGGACGAGTACAACCGCCACATGCGCCGTTTGATCGAGGCTGGGCTGGCCTACCCGGCTTTCGAGAGCCCGGAGGAGCTCGAGGCCAAGCGTCAGGAGGCCATCGCCGCCAAGACGGGGTACAAGTACGACCGGTCGGCCCTGGCCATCCCCCAGGCCGAGCGGATCGCCCGGATGGACGCCGGCGAGTCGCACGTGGTCCGCTTCCGCATGCCGGACGCGCCGATCACGGTCCACGACCAGGTTCTCGGCGACGTGACGGTCGGCCCGGACGAGCTGGACGACTTCATTATCCGCAAGCGGGACGGCTTCCCGACCTACCACTTCGCCGTGGTCGTCGACGACCACGCGATGGGCGTGACCCACGTGCTCCGCGGGCAGGAGCATCTCATCAACACGCCCCGCCACGTGGCGCTGCAGCGGGCGCTGGGCTTCGAGACGCCGGTGTACGCCCACATGCCGCTGATCTTCAACCCCGACGGCTCGAAGATGTCCAAGCGCGACAAGGACAAGGCCGCCAAGGCCGCGGTGCGTGCGGCCGGTCTTGAAACCCCGCCGGCGCCGACCATCGACCCCGCCGAGTTCGCCGGGTGGCTGGAGGACAAGGCCCGCCAGCTCGATTCCGACCGGCTCAACGAGCTCGCGGCGGCCCTGGGCATCGACCTGCCCGAGATCGACGCCGAGGACTTCGAGGCCGCGGGCTACCTTCCCGGCACGCTCGTCAACTTCCTCGCCCTGCTCGGCTGGAACCCCAAGACCAAGAACCCCGACGGCACCGACCTGGAGCGGTTCGACGCGGCCTACCTCGCCGAGCACTTCGACCTGTCCGGCCTGGGCCGGACTCCGGCGAAGTTCGACCGGCAAAAGCTGCTGGCCTTCAGCGCCGCGGACCTGGCGGCGATGGACGACGACGCCTTCGCGGAGGTTTGGCGGGCGTGGGCCGAGCGTTTCGACCCGGCGCTCGCGGAGCGTTTCTCCGCGGCGGACATGCGCATGCTCGCCCCGGCGGTCCGGCCCCGGTGCAAGACGCTCCGCGACGGGCGCTCGGTGGTCGGCTTCGCCCTGGTCGCGGACGACGCGGTGGCCTTCGACGGCAAGGCCATGCACAAGGTGCTCATCAAGGGCGACCGGCGCGGCCTGGAGACGCTCCGGGAGCTCAAGCCGGTCATCGGCGCCGTCCAGCCCTTCACGCCCGACGCGGTGGAGGCGGCGGTGTCCTCGTTCGCCGAGTCCAGCGGGCTGGGCATGGGCAAGGTCGCCCAGCCCCTGCGCGTCGCGGTGACGGGCACGAGCGTCTCGCCGCCCCTGGGCCAGACACTGGCCATCCTCGGTCGCGATGGCGTGCTCGCCCGCATCGACCGGTGCCTCGAGACGGCCGAGTCCGCGACGGTGGACGCCTGAGCCTCAGCCCGCTGCGAAAACCTCCGCGCCGATCTCGAACGAGCGCAGCCGCGCCGCGTGGTCGTGGACCTGGGCCGTGGCGATGACCTCGTCCGCCCGCGTCTCGGCCAGCAGCGTGCGCAGCCCGTCGCGGACGGTGTCCCGTGAGCCCACGAGCGAACAGCGGAGCATGCGCTGCACGTGGGCTTTTTCGACCGGGTTCCACAGGGCCTCGATGTCGTCGACGGGCGGGGGCACGCCGGTCCGTCTGCCGCGGAGCAGGTTGAGGAAGGTCTGCTGGAGCGTGGTGAACAGGCGGCGGGCCTCGGCGTCGGTGTCCGCGGCGACCAGGTTGACGCCCACGATGGCGTAGGGCTTGTCGAGCGTTTCCGACGGGCGGAAAGTGCGCCGATAGACCTCCAGCGCGTCGTGCAGGTGGTCGGGCGCGAAGTGCGAGGCGAAGGCGAAGGGCAGGCCCAGCTCGGCCGCGAGCTGGGCGCTGAATAGGCTCGACCCGAGCAGGTACAGCGGCACGCGCAGCCCCTCGCCCGGGATGGCCCGCACGGGCTGGCCCGGCTCGGCGGGGCGGAAATAGGCCTGCAGCTCCAGCACGTCGTGCGGGAACGAGTCCGCCCCGGCGAGGGTGCGTCGCAGGGCGCGCACCGTCGCCGCGTCGCCCCCGGGCGCCCGGCCCAGGCCGAGGTCGATCCGCCCGGGGTACAGGGATTCCAGCGTGCCGAACTGCTCGGCGATGACCAGGGGCGCGTGGTTGGGCAGCATGATCCCGCCCGCGCCCACGCGGATGCGTTCGGTCGCGCCCGCCACGTGCCCGATCAGCACCGCCGTGGCGGCGCTGGCGATCCCCGGGATGTTGTGGTGCTCGGCCAGCCAGAAGCGCCGGTACCCCCAGCGCTCCGCGTGGCGGGCGAGATCGACCGAGGCGCGGAAGCTGTCTGCGGCGGTCGAACCCGGCAGGATCGGCGCCAGGTCGAGCAGGGAATACGGCACGGTGACGGTGCGGGGCATCGGCGGGTTCGTGGGTCGGGTCCGCAGGGCCAACGGGCGCCGGGGCGCGGTTATTCCGCGCCGTGAAGTGGGGGATGCCCCCGGATGATCACCGGCCCACGATGAGAGTCCTCCACGGAGACCCGGGCGGAGATCGCGCGGCAGTGCTCGGTCTGCCTACTCGTCCATCGGCGATCGCTCACGGCTCTCGGGCATCCTCCCGCACCCACCTTTGATGGGCGTCGGAGAAGCCAACGTCCTCAGCGAGCGCGTCGTAGAAATGCCAGTGATAGGCGTTATCAACGCAACTCTGGCTGGCGTGCGCACAACCGGGGTCGAGGTATCTTGGAAGCCGTCCTCCTCTGACGGCCTCATCGAGGCCGGGTCGGTCCAGCAGGTGTCGGACGACGAGGCCGGCGAGCTGGTGCTCGCGGATCCAGTCCGACGTGCTCGCAACACTATCCAGTAAGCAAGCGAATGGGCTGGGGAACCGGTAGCGCACAAGCCGCCGTCAATACACCAAAATCATTCAATAATATCGTCTGCGGGGAGTTTGCTTGGATCCCACGCCTCGTCGCCCGGCACGACGAGCCCGTCAATGGGATCGTCTCGCAGCCCAAACATTTCAACCTCCAAGTTGGGGTAGACATTCATCAGATCCAGGTGCTCGTACAAGGATGACGACACAAAGATGTCGCCGTGCCGGCTCTGGATGACATGTCTTCCGTACGTGTCACGACGCAAAAAGTACCTGGGCGACCTCGCCAGCCCACGTTTATAGTTCCCGCACATTCGGCAGTACACGTACCAGCTCGACCTGGCGCCTCGATGCGAACAGGTCGCGTCCGGGTGCGTGTAGCAAGTGACCGCATCCGGATAGAGCTCTCGCTCGACCTCGCCATCCTCATCCTCCCAGACCAGGTACGTCTTTCCGATAATGCTGTCCAGCAAGTATGGGCGCAGCAACTCGTAGAAATCCGTGCGCATGACGGCGGCCAGCCGGGCCGGCACCAGAAAACCCGGCGGCTCCATCACGATGTCCATGTCTACAGCCAGGTTGGCGTGCAACGGGTTCAGCGCTCCGCATTCGCATTCCATCCCCGCCGCGACGGCACGGTTGTACCAATCCGGATCCTGAATCCCGAAGAAGTTCGGATCGTTGACCACCCTTGAACCGATCCAGTAGTAGTGAGTCGGTTTATCCAGTCTCACGAACGCCTCTCCCTATAGGTCCAACGTCTGCCAGCCGCGCGTTCAGCGCCAATTGTTGCCTCCACAATGGCCCCTCTGCCCGGTCCATCCGGCTTGGTCAGCTGACGTCGGGGGCCGGACGTTGGGTGACCTGGCTGGCGCCCCACTTCGGCGTGCATGCGAGGATGATTGCTCACTCGGCTTCGTCCGATGCGGAATCGTCCGCCGTGGCAGGCTGACCGGACCGACTCCAGTAGTGATGGAACGGCACGGCCTCCCACGGGTAGCGGTCCCACCCGGCCCGCACGATCTCGTCCCAGGTGGCAGTCCGCAATGTGTCGCTGTGAGGGGCATCGTACGTCCCCTTGCCGATCATTCCGATGTCCTCGGGACGGTCGTATCTGAGATAACACTCATCGCACTCCGCCGCAAGCGTTCCATCGCGCAGGAGGATGACAAATACCATTCCGTATTTGCCGCACGTCGTGCAATTATTGACGAAGTAATGCATCACTCTACTGGATACGCCGTCTACCAGCTGGGCTGGAAACAAAAAAGCCCGGCGGTTCGACGGCCAAGTCCATGTCGACCGGAAGCCGAGCGTAGCCGGGGTGCAGGGCGCCGCACTCGCAC
>CAYXFA010000058.1:0-11873 GCA_964464165.1 uncultured Phycisphaeraceae bacterium
AGCAGACGCTGGTTGTCCGGGCCGTCCTCGGCCAGCAGGATGCGGGCCCCGGTCAGGTCCGGCGGGGGGCCGGGCGGCGCGGCGGGGGCGGCGGGGGCCGGGCGCTCGGCGCGGTGGGCCGGCGCGGCGGAGGCCCGCCCGGGGTCGATGGTCAGGCGCATGACCGTGCCGCGTCCGGGCTCGGAGCGCACCACGGCCAGCTCGCCGCCGAGCATGGCGGCCAGGTGCGAGCTGATCGACAGGCCCAGCCCGGACCCGCCGTGGCGCCGGGTGCTGGAGGCGTCGGCCTGCTCGAACGGCAGGAAGACGCGGGCCGCGGTCTCCGCGTCCATGCCGATGCCGGTGTCGTGGACCTCGAAGACGATGCGCCCGCCCTGAGCCGAGGCGTGGAGCGAAACCCCGCCGCGGTCGGTGAACTTGACGGCGTTGTTGAGCAGGTTGGTGAGGACCTGGCGCAGGCGCGTGGGGTCGGTGTCGGCGTGCTCGGGCAGGGACGGGTCCGCGTGGAAGGCGAGCGCGAGCCCCTTGCGCCGGGCGAAGTCCTCGACCAGCCCCAGCGAGTCGCGTGAGACGGCGTGCAGGTCGCAGCGCACCGCCTCGACGCGCATCTTGCCCGCCTCGACCCGCGAGAGGTCGAGGATCTCGTCGATGAGCGTGAGCAGGTGCGCCCCGTTGCGCCGGATGGCGGCGACGGCCTCCGCCCGGGCGTCCGGGGTCGCGCCCTCGTCGTCGAGCACGTCGGCGAAGCCGAGCATCGCGGCCACGGGCGTGCGGATCTCGTGGCTCATGTTGGCCAGGAAGCGCGACTTGGCCCGGCTCGCGGCGATGGCGGCCTCCCGCGCTTCGCCGGCTTCCCGGGTGGCGGTCAGGAGGTGCTCTGCCTGCTCCTCGAGCGCGGACTTGGCCGCGGCGAGGTCCTCGGTCTGGCGGATGCGCTGCAGTTCGAGCTGCTTGCGCTCGTCGATGCGCAGGTTCAGGCCCACGATGCGGGTGACCTTGCCGTTCTCGTCGCGGGCGGACACGATCGAGTGCGTCTCGAACCACACCCAGCGCCCCGCGCCGTCGCGGAAGCGCGACTCGCACACCATCCGCTCGATCCGGCCCGCCATCAGGTCCTCGCTGGCCCGGCGCATCCGCTCGCGGTCGTCGGCCTGGACGAGCTGCCAGGAGTCCTCGACGTTCTCGCCCACCGCGCCGGGCTCGAAGCCGTGGACCTCCCACCACATCACGTCGCGGTGGACCTTGCCCGCCGCCACGTCCCACTCCCACATCCCGGCCCGGGCCGACTCGACCGCGAGGCGCAGGCGGTTGTTGGAGGTCTCCAGCTCCTTGCGGGCGCGGACGGAGGCGGTCACGTCCTCGGAGAAGACGATGACGCCGCCGATGACGCCGGGCTCGGCGTACCAGGGCACGAGCCGCCAGTTGATGTAGCTCGCCTCGCCGTTGGGCCAGACGACGTGGTCCTCGGTGGCCGACCGGGTCTCGCCCGCCAGGCAGCGCCTGTGCTCGTCGATCCACGCCGCGGGCACGCGCATGAGGTCGTCGTAGTGCGAGCGCCCCGCGACGTTCCTGTTGCCGCCGGTCCAGCGTTGCACCCAGCGGTCGGACGCCGCGATGTAGCGCATCTCGGTGTCGAACATCGCCACCGACGCGGGCGTGCTGGCGATGAGCTGGCGGAGCAGGTTCTCGCGGCTGCGGAAGTGGCGCTCGGTCTCGGCGAAGCGTCGCGCCACGCGGAGCTGCTCGCTGACCAGCTCGCCGAGCCGCCGGAGCAGGTCGATCTCGGGCTCGGTGGGCGTGCGCGGGCCCGGGCCCTGCACGCACAGCGCGCCCGCCACGTGGCCCTCCGGCGTGTACACCGGCGTGCCGTAGTAGAAGCCGATCTCCCCGGAACGCACGCGGGGGTGGTCCGCGAAGCGTTCGTCCCGTGCGGCGTCGGGCACGATCACCGGCCCCGCGTTGGCCACGACGTAGGCGCAGAACGCCTCGGAGCGCGGGCACGACATGGGGCCTTCCGGATCGCTCAGGAAGGGGTACTGGCGGTTTTCCCCGATCACGTTGACGTAGGCACGGCCGCGGAAATGGTCGCGGAGGATGCCGGTCACCGCCTCGCCCGCGCGGCCCGCGTGCGACAAGTCCCCGAGCCGACGCACCGACGCGAGGCGCTCGGGCTCGTTGGGGGGGATCGGTGCGGCGGGCATATGATCGCGTCCTCTGGGGTCTTTGGTGTATCGGGAGGCTCTCGGGCTGAGTCGAGTTCACTGGTGGGAAGGGTGCAGAAGTGAGTCGATCGCCCCAGAAAGCCGGCCCCTCCGCCGGCCCCGCAACCCAGGAATCCGCCCTGAGCGTCCGCGATCTGGTCTTCTCGTACCCCGGGGCGGCGTCCCCGACGGTCCGGGTGAACCGCCTGGACCTGGCCGCGGGCGAGCAGGCCGTCCTGACCGGATCCTCGGGCAGGGGCAAGAGCACCCTGCTGCACCTGATCGCCGGGCTCATGGAGCCGGACCGCGGCGAGGTGCTCGTCGCGGGCACGCCGATGGGTTCGCTCAAGGGCTCGGCCCGGGACCGCTTCCGCGGGCGGCGCATCGGCATGGTTTTCCAGACCTTCCACCTGCTCCACGGCTTCTCGGCGATGGAGAACGTGCTGGCCGCGTTGATGTTCTCCGACCTCCCGCGGGAGTCGCACCGCGCTCGCGCGGCGGACCTGCTCGCTGGGCTGGGGATCGAGCGGACGCACGCGCCGGCGGGGGAGTTGAGCGTGGGCCAACAGCAACGCGTCGCGGTGGCGCGGGCGCTGGCGTGCCGCCCGACGCTGGTGCTCGCCGACGAGCCGACCGCCAGCCTGGACCCGGAGAACGCGGGCGCGGCGATCGAACTGCTCCAGCGTGCGTGCCGGGAGAACGGGGCCGCGCTGCTGTGCGTCACGCACGACCCATCGCTGGTCGGGCGTTTCGACCGGCGCGAGACGCTGGACGCGCTGGCGGGCGAGCCCGCGGGGGCCGGGGTCTGACATGGCGATGACCGACTGGGCGATCGTGCGGCGTTCGATGGGCGGCCGGCTGTTCTCGACCGGGGTGACGGTCGCGTCCGTCGCCGTCGCGGTGGCGCTCATGACGCTGCTGCTCTCGATGAAGGCCTCGGGCCGTGCGGCGTTCGAGCGCGGCACGGGCAACGCCCAGATGCTCATCACCCGCGAGCCCGGCGCCCTGGCGAGCGTGCTGAACAGCATGTTCTACGCCGACGCGCCCGGCAACGACATCCCCTGGGCCGACTACGAGGCGCTCCGCGACGCGTACCCCTTCGCTTGGGCCGTCCCCACGGCGTTCGGCGACTCGTACCGCGGGCTGCCCGTCATGGCCACGACGCAAGCCTTCTTTACAGACTTCCAGCCCGCGGCCGGCGAGCCGTTCGAGCTGGCCGCCGGTCGCTGGTTCGAGGCCCCCTTCGAGGTCGTGCTGGGGGCCGACGCGGCCCGCCGCACCGGCCTGCGCACCGGCGCGGTCATCAACCTGTTCCACGGGGCCCCGCGCCAAGAGGGAGCCCACGCCCACACCGAGTTCGACTTCACGGTGGTGGGGGTGCTCCGCCCGACCGGCTCGCCGCACGACCGGGCCGTGTTCACCGACCTGGCCGGCTCGTGGACCATGCACGCCCACGACCGCCGGGTGACCGAGCTTGGGTCGGGCGTCGTGACCACGCCGGACGACGTGACCGACGCGGACCGCAAGATCACCGGCGTCTACGCCAGCCTCGGCCAGCGCACCGCGGCCCTCACCCAGATCCTCAGCGCCCTGCGCCGCGACCCCAACTGGACCGTGGCCCAGCCCGCGGACACGGTGCGCGGCCTCTTCGCCATCGTCTCCAGCGTCGACCAGTTGCTGGTCGCCATGGCCGCGGCGGTGTTCGTCTCGTCGGGCGTGTCCATCATGCTCGCGCTGTACAACTCGATGGAGCAGCGCCGGCGCCAGGTCGCCGTCCTGCGCGTGCTGGGCGCCAGCCGCTGGCGGGTGTTCAACCTGGTCCTGACCGAGTCCGCGGCCATCGGCCTCATGGGCGGCGCCGTCGGCGTGCTGCTGGGCGTCGTGGGCGGCCTGGTCGTCTCCGGTTTGCTCGAAGCTCGCCTGGGCCTGGTCGTCCGCCCCCGGCTCCCGCTCGACGGGTACCTGGCGATGGTCCTGGCCACGGTGGGCCTGTCCATGCTCGCGGGCATCGCCCCCGCCGTGCTGGCCTACCGCACGCCGGTGGTGCGGCAGTTGCGTCCGATCGGCTGACGCGGAACATTCCCCGCCCCGCGCGGGTACCCATTGGGCGGAGGTTTCGATGCGCTATTTCTGGTCGTTCATCGCCCTGCTGGCCCTGCTGACCGGCGGCCTGTTCACCCTGCGGGTTTCCCGGGAGTCCGGGAGGATCACCCAGGTTTCCGCCCGGCCCGCCGCCGAACCCCCGGCCCGGCCCGCTAGGTCGGCCCCCCCGCCCGTGATCGACACGCCCGCCCCGGCCGCCGACGCGTCGGCCCCGGCCGAGCCCTCCGTTCCCTCGGCCGAGCCCGGAGACCTCCCGCCGGGGGCGACGCACCCCCAGGCCGTGGCCGCCCTGCCGGAGCCCGCACCCGTGACCGCTCCCGAGCCGGCGGGCCTGCCGGAACCGGCCGAAACCCCCGCCGCGCCCGTGCTGGCCGAGGCCCCGCCCCAGGAAGCCCCCGCGCCGGATCCGGCCTTCTCCCTGGACGCCCTGCTCGGCCTGATCGCGGACGCAGCCGAGCGGGCGCCCGCTCCCGAACCCGCCGCCGACCCGGAGCCCGAGCCCGAACCCCGGATCGCCGCCGCCGAGACCGCCCCGGCGGGGGACCCCATGATGGAGGCCGCGCTCGCCGCGACCCGTGCGGCGTCGCAGGCCGCGTCGGCCGAGGCCGCTTCGGCCCCCGCGGCCCCCGCGCCGGCCGGGCCCGCCTTCGAGGTGCGTCCGGACGGGTCGCTGACGATCGAGGGCGTGGGCGTGATCCCGGGCGCGGGCACCCCGGCCCGTCCGTTCGTGCTGGACTGGGAGGTGCTCCGCTCCGTGCAGCGGGCGTACAACCCGCGCCAGGGCCAGGCCGAGCTGCCCGCCTGGCTGAACGCGATCAACGGCAAGCACGTGCGGATCGAGGGCAACACGCTGCTGCCCGTCGTGTCCCAGACCACCGACGAGCTGCTGGTGATGCAGAACCCGTGGGACGGCTGCTGCCTCGGCGTGCCGCCGACGCCCTACGACGCCATCGAGGTGAAGCTCGCCCGCGCCCAGGCCATGGGCAACTCCCCGACCGGCTTCGGCCAGGTCGAGGGGGTCTTCAAGGTGGACCCGTACATCGTGTCCGGCTGGCTGCTCGGCCTGTACATGGTGGAGAACGCGGTGTTCGAGTCCGCCGCGGGCACGGCGATGCCCGAGATCTGACCTGGCCGATCGGCGGGCCAACAGGATGGAGCCGTATGAAAAGGAGGGCGCCGCGCGGCGCCCTCCTTACTTTACATCAGGCGGGTTGTCCGGCCCGGGCTCAGTGCCCGCCGACGGCCGGGCCGAGCGAATCGGGCTCCGGCTCGGGCTTGGACTTGCAGGTCATCAGGGTCACCGCGCCGAGCACCGCGGAGATCGCCGAGCCCGCGAGGATGGCCAGCTTGGCGTGCTCGAGGTTGTACGGGTCCTTGGCGTAGGCCAGGTTGGCGATGAAGATCGCCATCGTGAAGCCGATGCCGCCGAGCATGCCCGCGCCGGCGACGTGACGCCACGACACGCCCCGGGGCAGGGCGGCGAGCCCGATCTTGACGGCCAGCAGCGAGGCCAGGGTGATGCCCAGGGGCTTGCCCACGACCAGGCCGGCGATCACGCCCAGGGAGACCGAGCCCGACACGGCGTCGCCGATGCCGCCGTGGACCGGGATGCCCGCGTTGGCCAGCGCGAACACGGGGATGATGAAGAACGCCGCCCACGGGTGGAGCGCGGTCTCCACGCGGTGCAGCGGGGTCAGGACGAAGCGGGCGTTCTTCATCATGGCGAACGCCGCGGCCCGGCGGGTGGAGTTGGTCTTGACGTCCGTGCCCCCGTGGTCCTCGGCGTTGTCGAAGATGTCCAGGGCCCGGCGCATCGAGTACGAGAAGTTGACGGCGTCCACGCGGGCGTGGGCAGGGATGGTCATCGCCAGCAGCACGCCCGAGATGGTGGCGTGGACGCCGGAGCGGTAGACGCAGTACCACAGGGGCAGGCCCAGCAGCAGGTACAGCGTGATCCAGCGCACGCGGAGCAGGTTGAGCACCATGAGCACCGCGACGATCACCCCGGCGTAGCCCAGGAAGGCGAAGTTCGGCGAGTCGGTGTAGAACACCGCGATCACCACCAGCGCGCCCAGGTCGTCCACGATGGCCAGGCTGAGCAGGAAGACCTTCAGCGAGTTGGGCACCCTGTTGCCGAGCATGGCGAGCACGCCGACCGCGAAGGCGATGTCGGTGGCCATCGGCACGCCCCAGCCGGGCATGGCGGCCTTGTTGCCCCAGTTGAAGGCCGTGAAGATCAGGGCCGGGCCGATCATCCCGCCCAGGGCGGCGAAGATGGGCAGGGCCGCCCGGCGCGGCGAGGCCAGCTCGCCCACCAGGATCTCCCGCTTGATCTCGAGCCCCACCACCAGGAAGAACACGGCCATCAGCAGGTCGTTGATCCAGTGCGCCAGGCCGTGGCCGATGAAGAAGTGGGGCTCGGCGTGGGGGTCCGTGCCCTGCAGGCCGCCCTCGCCCTCGTGGGGCCCGTCCGCCAGGTCCGCCGTTGGGACCGCGGCGTCGTCGGCCCGGCCGGTCTCGACCACCGCCTCGATGGCGTCGGGCGATGGCTCGTGCCCGGCCTCGTGGTGGGGGTGGTGCTCGACCGTGATGGCCAGCTGGGTGTCGTGGAAGACCCGCTCGTAGGACTCGGCGAACGGCGAGTTGGCCCACAGCATGGCCAGCACGGTCATGGCCAACAGCACCAGCCCGCCCGCGCTGGAGAGCTGGGCGAACCGCTGGAAGGGCCGGGCCAGGCGTTCGCCGGGCTCGGGCCTCAGGCTCTGCTCGGCTGTCGGGATGTCTTGGTCGTGCGCCATGGCTCGGGGGTCTCCGCGTCTGGGGTCGGCGAAAGCCCGGGGATTTTCGGACCCGGGCCGGTTTACATCGTCCGACCCGACCCCCGGTGTTCAGCCGAACCGGGACACTGGACCCATGGGCCGGGCTTTCCCGGGCGGCTCACGCCTGGAACGGGTAGATCCCCGGCAGGCCGAGGATGCCCGTCAGCTCGTCCAGCGCGTCCAGGCACCGGCGGGCGAGGGCGGGGTCGATCAGGTCGTCGGGCGTGATCCGGTCGGGGTAGTGGCGCTCGACCCAGGCCACCAGGCGCGCGTCCAGCTCCGGCGTGAAGCGCACGCCCGGGTGGACCGCCGCGAGCTCCCGCTCGTTCAGCGGCACGCGCAGGCGGAGGCAGGCCGGGCCGCCGCCGTTGCGCATCGATTCGCGCACGTCGAGGTAGGCCGCCCTGGAAACGGGGTTGGAGCCGTCGGCGATCATGGCGTCGACGAACGCCGCCACGCGCGGGTTCTCGCGGGTCTCCAGCGGGGCGACCAGCATCATCGAGCCGTCCGGCAGGGTGACGAGCTGGGAGTTGAACACGTAGCTGGACACCGCGTCGTCGATCGTGAAGTCCGTTCCCTTGGCCTCGATGCAGATCAGCGGCTCGCCCAGGGGGGCCGACACGTCGGTGATGAGCGACCGGGAGGTCGCGAAGGCCTGCTCGTGGTAGAAGAAGACCCGCCCGTTGCCCGTCGAGATCACGTCGTTGTGGAACACGCCTGCGTCGATGGCGTCGGGGTGTTGGCGGGCGAAGACGACGCGGGCGGGGTCCAGGCGGTGGCGCCGGGCGATGGCCTCGGAGGCGGCCCGGGTCTGGCGGGTGGGGTAGCGCCGGCGGGTCAGCGCGGGGTCCTGCGACTCCACGCCGTAGACGAACAGCTCGACGCCCGGGGCCCCGTGGTCGGGGGCGAAACGGACGTGGTTGGCCGCGCCCTCGTCGGAGAACCGCGCCTGGCTGGGCAGCGGTTCGTGGACCACGAAGCGGTCGGCGTCCGCGAACACGCGCCGGAGGACGGCGGTGGTCGTCGCGGTCTCCAGCGAGCGGTGGAAGTTGCTCACGAGATTGGCCGGCGTGAGGTGGACGCGCCCGTCCGCGGTGTCCGCCGACGGGGACACGGTGGCGGCGTTGGCGGCCCACATCGCCGAGGCGCTCCACGCGGCGGCGACCAGCGTGGCGTCGGCCTCCCACGCCTCGCGGAGCACCCGCTCGTCCGTGCCGGTGAAGCCAAGCCCGCGCAGCATGCCCAGGTCGGGGCGCTGCAGCGGGGGCAGCACGGCCTGCTCGAGCCCGAGGCCGGCCATGAAGCGCATCTTGGCCAGGCCCTGCAGGGCGGCCGCCCGCGGGTTGGACGCGCCGCCCGCGTTGTTGGCGCTGGCCACGTTGCCCGGGCTCAGCCCGGCGTAGTTGTGGGTAGGCCCGATAAGACCGTCGAAGTTGACCTCACGCGTCATGGCGGGACGGTAGGCGGCGGGTGATCGGACCGTGAACGCCGAACGGCGCGGCCCGGGCGCGACTTATTGCCCTCTTCACGGGCATTTCCCGGACTGCGGGGTATGTTGCCCGGGGAGGTTCGCCCGCGTCGCTCGCCGTGCTTTCGGCGGCGTCCGGGCGGGCACGGTTCGACCAGAGAGGAGCACACCATGCGCAGCATCGTTTGGGCGGCCGGCCTCGTGGCCGCCGCGGCCACCGTCGGCTCGGCCCAGGTCCGGATCACGGAGTTCATGTACTCGGGCGTCGACGGCGAGTTCATCGAGTTCACCAACCTGGGCGACACGGCCATCGACATGACCGGGTGGTCCTTCGACGACGACAGCGCGCTGCCGGGCGTGTTCGACCTGTCCGGCTTCGGTGTGATCGGCGCCGGCGAGAGCGTCATCCTCACCGAGATCGGCGCGGACCTGTTCCGGGCCGCCTGGGGGCTGGACGCGGGCGTGCGGATCATCGGCGAGTACACGAACAACCTGGGCCGCAACGACCAGATCAACCTGTTCGACGCCTCCGGCGTGCTGGTCGACCGGCTGACCTTCGGCGACCAGAACCTGCCCGGCTCCATCCGGACGCAGAACGTGTCCGGCAACCCGCTGGCCCACTCCCTCGGGGCGGACGACGTGTTCGGCTGGGTGCTGTCCGAGGAGGGGGACGCGTTCGGTTCGTATTACTCGCTCAACGGCGACCTCGCGAACCCCGGCCGGTTCGTCCCGACGCCCGGCGCGGGCGCGGTGTTGGTCCTCGGCGTGGGCGCGGGGCTGCGGCGTCGGCGCTGACCGCGTCCCGGGTTCCCCCCGAAAACGGCGACGCCCGTCACGGACGGGCGTCGTCTCTTTCTGGTCGGGCTGGCTTGGTCGGGCCGGTCAGGCGCCGGTGGGCTGGCCCGAGGACGCCGCGGCGGGGGGCTTGTGCTCGCGCTGCTGGCGCCCCACGGGGTGACGCAGGACGCGGGCGGCGCCGGGCTGCGGGGCGGACCCCAGGGCGGCCCTGCGGATCTTGCGGCCCTGGCGGGCGATGAACCAGGTGCCCGCCACGCCGGAGAGGACCACGACGCCGGGGACCCAGACCGGGGCTTCGCTGCGGAGCAGCACCGCGCAGGAGACGGTGATCGCGGCCCACATCATCGCGATCGAGATGATCTTGGCCCGGCGGGGCATGACCACCCCCGGGACGAGGTAGCACGCGAAGGGGCTGAAGAACCTGTTCCGCACCAGCCGGTCGGTCAGCCAGGGGCAGGAGCGGGCGAAGCACCAGGTGGCCATCAGCAGGAAGACCGTGGTCGGCAGGCCGGGGACGACCGTCCCGATGCCGCCCATCCCCACGCAGGCCACCCCGGCGCTGGCCAGGCCGTACCGCTTCACGCGGCTGCTGGAGATCGGGGGGGCGTCGATGGCGGTCGGGGTGGTGTTGGGCATGGCCGGGTCCGGGCGGGGTCATGGCGACCCGGCCCGCGTGATGATTGGCCGGCCGTCCGGAAAAGTCACGGGTTGTTGAGACTCAATCTCATCCGAGGGGCTCACGCGCAGCGGCCGGACGCGACCTGGGCGGGCACGAGGGCGTCGACATGGTCGCCGAGGACGAAGGAGGTGTTCCGGGCCACGGGATCGCGATATCAAACCTGGGTATCGCTGTCCGGTCAGACCCGTTTCCCGGTCACCGGGTCGACTTTCACGGTGGTCTTCCGCCCGTTCTTGCGGGCTTCGACGTCCCAGAGGCCGTCGTCAAACTCGACCTCCTCGATCACCCCGACCCCCTCGGATTCGAGGGCGGCCAGGACCTCGGCGAGGGGCTTGGCGTTCTGGGGGGGCAGCTCGTCGGCGGCGTCGGTCTTGCGGCGGCGGACCTCGGCCCCGTCCTTGGGGCTCAGGTCGATGGTCCACCACGCGTCGCTGAGCCGGGCGTCGGCCTCCCAGGCGTTGTCGTCGAACTCGATCGCGGTGACGATCGCGCCGGGCTCGCGCTGGACCAACGCGGCGACGATCCGGGACACCGGGGCGGCGTCGGCGGGCGGGCGGTCCAGAGGAACGCCCGCCACGCCCGCGCCGAGAAGCAGACTGGCGATGAGCACGTCGGTTCCTTTCTCTAGAGGATCGGGACCGACAAGGAATCGCCCGGATCGCCTCGGTATTTCACCCCTGTTCAGGGGGCGCCCGCGCACGCGCCCTGGCCGGCCATCAGTGCCTCGGGGTCGAGGCCGAGCTTCTGGGCGACCCGTCGCCCGTAGTCCTCGTCGGCCCGGAAGAAGTGGCAGAGCTGTCGCATCTGCACTTCCTTGCGGGCCTGGCCGAGGTTGGCCGCGATGCGGGTGGCCAGGCGGTCGCGGTGGGCGTCGTCGAACATCCGGTAGAGGTTGCCGGCCTGGGTGTAGTCGTCGTGGTCGACGGTCGAGTCGTAGCGGTCGACGACGGCCTGACCGAGGTTCCAAGCGGGGTCGTGGAAGCGCTCGTCGGGCATGGGGGCGCCTGCGAGGGTGTTGGGCCAGTAGTTGGGGGCCCCGCCGTAGGTCTCGGCGGTGGCGCCGACGCCGTCGCGCATGTAGTGCATGACGGGGCAGCGGGGGCGGTTGACCGGGATCTGGTGGTGGTTGACGCCCACGCGGTACAGGTGGGTGTCGGCGTAGGACATCAGGCGGGCCTGGAGCATCTTGTCCGGGCTGGGGCCGATGCCGGGCACGAGGGCGGAGGGCTTGAAGGTGGCCTGTTCGACCTCGGCGTGGTAGTTCTCGGGGTTGCGGTTCAGCTCGAGGCGGCCGACCTCGATGAGCGGGAAGTCGGCGTGCGGCCAGACCTTGGTCAGGTCGAAGGGGTTCCAGCCGGTGCGGGCGGACCACTCGTCGGCCTGGGCCTGGGTCATGACCTGGATCTTGAGCGTCCAGCTGGGGAACTCGCCGCGTTCGATGGCCTCGAACAGGTCGCGCTGGTGGCTCTCGCGGTCGGCGCCGATGACGGCGGCCGCGTGCTCGTCCGACCAGTTCTGGATGCCCTGGTTGGACTTGAAGTGGAACTTGCACCACACGCGCTCGCCCTGGGCGTTGATCAGGCTGAAGGTGTGGCTGCCGAAGCCGTGCATGGTGCGCAGCGAGGCGGGGATGCCGCGGTCGGAGAAGAGGATGGTGACCTGGTGGAGGCTCTCGGGGCACTGGCTCCAGAAGTCCCACTGCATGTCCTGGTCGCGCAGGTTGGTCTTGGGGTGGCGCTTCTGGGTGTGGATGAAGTTGGCGAACTTGAATGGGTCGCGCACGAAGAAGACAGGCGTGTTGTTGC
>CAYXFA010000059.1:0-11612 GCA_964464165.1 uncultured Phycisphaeraceae bacterium
ATGGCTGATGGCTGATGGCTGATGGCTGATGGCTGATGGCTGATGGCTGATGGCTCTCTCCTATCCTCTCGCATGCTCACTCGTTTGACCGGCACGCTGGAGTCCGTTGGGGACGGGTTGACCGTGACGGTGGGGGACTTCGCGTTCCGGGTGGAGGCGCCTCGGTACCTGGTGGACCGGTTGGGGGGGCGTGCGGGGGGGCGGGTCACGCTGCACACGCGGGTGGACCTGGAGAGTCACAACCAGGGGGCGAGTTTCTCGCCGCGGGTGATCGGGTTCGCGACGCCGGAGGAGCGGGAGTTTTTCGAGCTGTTCACTTCGGTGAAGGGGCTGGGGGCGCGGCGTGCGCTGCGGGCGCTGGCGGAGGAGCCGGGGGTGATCGCGGCGTGGATCGTCGCGAAGGACGCGAAGTCGCTGACGCGCTTGCCGGAGATCGGCAAGCGGCTGGCGGAGACGGTGATCGCGGAGCTGAGCGGCAAGGTGGACCGGTTCGCGACCGAGGCCGCGATGGACGCGGGGCCGGGGGCGGCGGCGGTGCATAAGGCGGGGGGGCTGCCCGCGGCGGCGGAGGAGGCGCTGGCGGCGTTGATGGCGCTGGGCGAGACGCGGCCGGACGCGGAGCGGAAGGTGCGGGCGGCGGTGGATCGGGTGGGGGAGGACGCGGACGCGGAGCGGCTGGTGAACGCGGTGTTCGGGGGGGTGTGAGCCGGCGGGGGGCGGCGGTCGGCGGTTGCGGTACCATGGGCCGCATGGGGAAGGACGGTTCAGAGCATCCGCCGGCGGTGGTGTTCGGCCTGCCGCGCGTGCTGGCGTGGCGCGGCGCGGTCGTGGTGGCCGGGTATGTGCTGCTCGTGGCGTACATGGTCGGTTTGATGTGGCTGGTCCCGAAGCTGGACATGATGGCTGTCGCGCGGCGTCCGCTGTTCGCGGTGTTGATGACGGGCGGGCCCGGGGTGGTCGCGGGGTGTGGGCTGCCGCTGTGGATGGTGCGGGGCGTCCGCCGCGTCATGCTGCGCCCGGGCGGCTGCCTCAACTGCGGGTACGCCACGGTTGATGAAACGACGGGGGTGTGCCCGGAGTGCGGGCGGCTGGACAACCGGGAGGATCTGAACCGGAACTGGAAACGCCACCTTGGCGCTCGCGGGGGCGGGGAGGCCGGCGCCGGGGTCGCCAAGTGGGGTCCGCCCCGGCCGGTGGCGGTGACCGACCCGTCGGTCCTGGCGCGGACGCGGCGGGTGTTCTGGCTGCTCGGTGTGCTGACGGCGTTGATGTACCTGGCCGTCTGGGTGCTGTTCCACTTGAGCGCGGGTGTGGGAGCGCGGTCGGGGGTTGCGTGCGCGTTCTTCGTGGTCATTCGCGGGGTCGAATGGTGGCGTGTGCGGTCGTACGGGCTGGCGGGGGGGACGCGGGGCGTGCTGCCGCACCCGTTGTCGTTCTATGAGATTCTGTGGGTGGTCCTGCCGGGCGCGGGGGTGTTTCTGGCGATCTGCGCGCACCCGATGTTTCCCGGGGCGGCGTACGCGGCGCTCGTCGGCGGGCCGCTGGTTCTGGCCGGGATGGCGGCGTTGGGGTGCGGGCTGTTCGGTTCGCGCCCCGGCGAGCCCGTGTGCCCCGGGTGCGACTATCCGCTGGCGGGGCTCGTCCTGCCCGGGCGGTGCCCGGAGTGCGCGACGGTGATCAACGCGTGCGACGACGGGGGCGCGGAGCGCGTGCCGGAGCGGCGGCCGGGGATGGCGTTCCTGGGCGTGGGTCTGTGCGTGCTGGGCGGGCTGTTCATCGGGATCATGCTGATGAGCCCGGCGGCGGTGTACCGCTTGCTGCCCGGGCCGGTGCATCGCCGGCTGGCGGCGACGGAGCGCACCGCGTTCGCTGCGCTCGACCTGGATTCGTTGAGCGATGCGGAGCGGGTCCGCCTGGCCGAGCGGGTGCTCGACGCCCGGCGGCGGCACGACCGGTGGGCGATGACCGACCGGAGCGATTGGCTGTCCGCCGAGATCGCGGCGGGGCGCATGCCGCCGGGGGTGGTCGAGCGGTTTGTCATGGAGTGTTTCGAGCTGCGCATCCTGTCGCGCGGGGATCCCCGGGTGGCGGTCCAGCTGTCCCTGGCCGGCGACCCGCCGCTGGTGGATCCGAACAGCCTGACGCTTCTGTATTTCTTCTCGGGGTTCGAGATCGACGGCGGAGCGCCGGCCGCGCGGGACGGGCGGGCGCGGGACACCTTCAACCTGAGCGCCGGGTGGGCGGCGCGGGACGCGCACGCCGAGCGGGCCGGCACGAACACGGGGCCGGGCGCCGGGTACGCGGGCCTGACCTTCGTGCCGGGGCCGGGGCCGGTCCGGGTGCGGGCCCGGATCGTGACGGCCCTGTACGCGGGTCCGAAGAACCCGACGGTCACCTGGCACGCCGACGGGTCGTGGACGATCGAGCCGGAGCCGCTGCACACGGCGGAGTTTGTGGCGGAGACGCGGGTCGGGGCCGATGGATGAGCGTGCGAGGACTGGCGGGCTTGTCTGTGAACGGGGCGTCGTGCGTTCCGTGGGGGGGTGGTGTGCGTGAATCGGCCTCCGGTTTCGCCGCGGCGTGCGTTTCCGCGATTCCTGATGTGGCGTGGGCCGATGGCGTCGTGGGCGGCGGCGGATGCGCGGCGGCGGTCGGAGCGTGGCGTGTGCGATGTGGCCGGCTTCACGGCGGTGATGCTTGGGAAGTACGTGGTCATCGCGGGCTTGGTGGTCGGCGTGACCTTCCGGGCCGGGGTGGGTTCCGCCCCCGGGCTGATCGGGCTGTTCGGCCGGCTCTTTGTGCCATTGACCCTCATCGCTGGCCTGTTGCTCGGGTTCTGGTGGTTGTGGCCCCGGTTGGTGCGATGGTGGCCGCGAACGCCGCGGATGCCGCCGGCGCCGCAGCCGCGGCGGTTCCGCGCCGACGGGGTCCCGTGGGTGGCGATGGCGGCGGGAATGCTGGCGATCCTGCTGCCGCTGTCGGTGCGGCTCGCTGGAATGATGGCGGCGGCGTATTTCGGCGTGTGGCTGGTGCTGACGGGGCTGCGGCGGCGTGTGGGGGACGAGGAGCGGTGCGCATGCTGCGGGTATTTGGTGACGACGCCGCGGTGGTATCGGGGGTTGTGCCCTGAGTGCGGGGCCGACCTGGACCGGCGGTGGGGGATCGTGCTGGGGCGGGACCGGCGGTCGGTGTGGAGGGTGCTGGCGGGGGTTCTGCTGATCGCCGGGGGTGTGGTGTGGGGGACGGTGGGGTGAGGTTGAACCGTTGGTTGCGGTCCGGCGTGCGCTCAAATGAGTGGTTCGAACTCCGCCATCCGGGCGGCGGTCTCCGTCAGGCCGAGGCCGGCGAGATGATCGAGCAGTTGGGCGCTCGTGAGTGGGGGGTTCTTGAGGCGGGCCCGTTGCCGCTGCAAAGACTTGGCGACCAACCCGGGGGACAGGTCGATCAGGTCGGTGACGAACTCGTCGGGGTGCTGGGCTTCGACGCCGAAGGGGGCGAGGGCGTCGGGCGGGAAGTCCTTGCCGTTGAAAGTCACGATCACTTGAGCGCCCGCCGTGATGGCGGCGGCGAGGACGTGGCGGTCGTCCGGATCCGGAAGCGCCAAGCCCTCGATCAGGCTTTCGTAGCCGGTGACCAGGCAGTCCAGCACGGTGTTGTCCATCAGGCCGCGGGTTCGTTCGAGTTGCGTGCGCTGGAGGTCGGGGCGTTGGCGCAGGACGGCGCCCATCCATTCCTCGTGGATGGCGTCGGTCCATCGGGCGCGGAAGAGGCCGGTACCCGCCAGTTCGAGCAGCAGGTCGCGGAGCGCGGCCGGGAAGAGGACGCACGTGTCGTATAAAGCGGGGAAGCCGGAGGTCAATAGCCCAGCCCCAGACGCTGGGCTTCCGCGGCCAGTTCATCGCGGGCCGCGTCCTGCTCGCGCTTGGCGTGTTCGCGGTAGGCGACGAGGTCGCTGAACAGGATACGGCGGTGCGTGCCGACGCGTCGGTACGGGATCGCCCCGGCGTCCAGCAGTTTGATCAGGAACGGGCGGGAAACCCCGAGCAACTCGGCGGCCTGCTGCGTGGTCAGTTCGGCGTGCACCGGGATGAGCGTGACGGCGTTGCCCGCGCCCATCTCGGTCAGAACCTTCAACAGGAGTTCGACGGCGGCGGCGGGCAGTTCGATGGGGGTGGCGTCGCCGTTCCCGGCGGCCACAACGCTGATCTTGCGGCCTTTCACACCGGCGAGGCGCCGCCCGGACTCGCGGGCCAGCGCCGCTTCGCCCGCACTCGGGGACACGACCTGTGGAACGAGTTGGACCATGGTGTTCTCCGAAGGGTCAACAGGGTCATCCTATCGTCTATTCGAAATAAATGCAACAATCGAAAAAATCGATTTCGCAGGGGCCGCTCGAATCTCGTCTCCCGTGAAAGGCCGATATCCCCGGCATGAGCCCCGCCCAGACCCGTACAGTTCTGATTGGAACAGCCCAGTCGTGCGCTGCCCTGGCGGCGGCGTTGGGGACGCTGCCGGAGCCGCCGGTCATCGACGGGATGGTGACGCTGGACGGGGAGGGGCGTGGCGGGGCGTTGCCGGTGTTGGGGTCGGTACACACGGTGGGGTTGATCTGCCGGCAGCGGGGGGTGCGTCGGGCGATCGTGACGTTGCCGGGGCGGCACCGGGGGTGGGCGGCGGAGATCAGCCGGCAGCTGCGGGCCGAGGGGGTGGCCGAGCGGGTGGTGCGGCCGCTGGACGAGCAGATCGAGTCGGGGCCTGAGGTGGCGGGGTCGGTGACGCGGTGCGAGGGGATCGACCTGGCGGGGCTGGTGGGGCGCACGCCGCACGAGATCGACGAGCACCTTGTGGGCTCGGTGGTGCGTGGCGGCGTGGTGCTGGTGACGGGCGCGGGGGGTTCGATCGGGTCGGAGCTGGTGCGTCGGATCGCGCGGTTCGGGCCGGAGCGGATCGTGCTGATGGAGCGGAGCGAGAACGCGCTGTTCGAGATCGACCGGCAGCTCGCGGAGACCTGCCCGGGCGTGGCGCGGACGGCGCTGCTGCACGACGTGGTGGACGCGGAGCGGACGCTGGCGCACCTGGAGCGGTGGCGGCCGCGGGCGGTGTTCCACGCGGCGGCGCACAAGCACGTACCGCTGATGGAGGACCACCCTGCGCACGCGGTGACGAACAACCTGTTCGGGACGAAGTCGATCGCGGACGCGTCGGCGGCGGCGGGTGTGGAGCGGTTCGTGCTGATCTCGACGGACAAGGCGGTGAACCCGGCGTCGGTGATGGGCGCGACGAAGCGGATGGCGGAGTGGTACGTGCAGGCGCTGGCGCCGCGGGTGTCGACGCGGATGAGCATGGTGCGTTTCGGCAACGTGCTGGGGTCGAACGGGTCGGTGCTGACGATCTGGGCCGAGCAGGTGGCGCGGGGCGGCCCGGTGACGGTGACCGACGAGCGGATGACGCGCTACTTCATGACGATCCCCGAGGCGGCCACGCTGGTGCTGCAGGCGGGGGCGATGGCGGGGCGCGAGGGGCGCGCGGGCGAGGTGTTCGTGCTGGACATGGGCGAGCCCGTGCCGGTGCTGACGCTGGCCAAGCGGTTCGTGCGGGCGTGCGGCTTCGAGCCGGTGGTCGACCCGCGCGGGGCGGCGGGGCCGGGGTCGATCGCGATCGTGCTCAGCGGGATGCGCCCGGGCGAGAAGCTGCACGAGGAGCTGGCCTACGACGCGGAGGCGCTGCGGATGACGGCGCACCCGGGCGTGCGCCGGCTGGACGACGGGTCGCCGCCGCGGTTCGAGGCGGTGGAGGCGATGGTGGCGGACCTGGACGCGGCGCGTCGGGGCTGGTCGCGCCGGGCGGTGCTGGACGCGATGGCCCGGCACCTGCCGACGCTGGTGGCTCGGGGCGAGGTGGCGGCGTCCGCGGCGTGAGCGCAAAGAAGCGGCCCGCCGGTTTCCCGACGGGCCGCGAGCGGGGGATGCGTGGTCTGGTCAGCGCGTGCCGGTCGACGAGCGGCGCGAGGCCGAGGTCTCGCTGTCCGAGGACGCGTTCTGGCCGGGCTTGCTGGTCTGGCCGGACTGGGCCGTGGCGGACTGGCCGGACTGGTTCGAGCCCGGCTGGCTCTGGCTTTGGCTTCCGGACTGACGCTGCTTCGTCACCCGGATGTTGTTGGTGCAGTCCTTGATGCCGAGGACGTCGTCGACGATTTCCTCGATGCGGTACTTCTCCTGGCGGGATTCGACGGTGCCGGAGAGGGTGGCCTCGCCGTTCTTGACCGTGACCTCGACCTCGGAGGCGTCGACCTGGGGGTCGAACATGAGGCGCTCGGCGATCTCCTCCTGCAGGCGGTCGTCGGAGCGGCTGTAGCCCTTGGGGCCGCGTCCGGCGCGGGTGCCCTGGGTGAAGGTCGCGCCGCCGCCCATCATGCCGGTTGAGCCGGCGCTGGAGCCGGACGAGTAGCCCGACGAGCCGTAGCCCGACGAGCCGTAGCCGGAGGAGCCGTAGCCCGAGGAGCCGGAGACGCCCTGGCCGGACTGGCCGTAGCCGCCGGCGTACCCGCCCCAGTGGCTGGTGTCGCGGCCGGTCTGGCCGTATCCGGACTGGCCGTAGCCCTGGCCGTAGCTGCCGCCGGAGCTCTGGCCCTGGCCGGCGGGGCCGTAGCCGTAGCCGCCGTGGCCGTAGCCGGACTGGCCGGACTGGCCGTAACCCGACTGGCCCTGGTGCATGTGGCTCTGGAGCTGGCCGTAGCCGGTCTGCTGGCCGCCGAAGTGGCTGAGGTTGCCCTGGCCGGACTGGCCGTAGCCGGATTGGCCGTGCTGGCCCCAGCCCGACTGCTGGCCCCAGCCGGTCTGGGCGCCGTAGCCGCTCTGGCCGCCGGCGCCGTACTGGCCGGTGTAGCCGGAGCCGCCCTGATAGCCGCCGGTGTTGCCGCCGGACATGCCGCTGCTGTAGCCGCTGGTCATGGGGCCGGCGCTCTGGCCGTGGTTGGACTGGCCCCAGCCCTGGCTGCCGGACTGTCCGCCGTAGCCCCAGCCGCCGCCCTCGGAGCCGGTCTGGCCGGAGCCGGAGTAGCCGGACTGGCCGTAGCTCTGGCTCGACTGAGCGTAACCCTGGTTCGGCTGGCCGTAGCCGGATTGGCCGTAGCCGCTCTGGGAGCCGTAGCCGCCGGACTGGCCCCAGTTCTGGCCGGACTGGCCGTAACCGGACTGTCCGCCGTACCCGGATTGTCCGTAGCTGGACTGGCCGTAGCCCGACTGGCCGGACTGGCCATAGCCGGACTGGCCCCAGCCGCTGTGGTCGCCCTGGCCGCCTTGGTAGCCGCCGCGGTAGCCGGAGCGGCCGGAGTCATCGTCCTGGTCGTAGCGGCCGGACTGGGCGCGTGAGCCGTAGCCGGTGCGCCCGCGTCCGGCGTCGTCCGCGTCGTGCTGGCCCCAGCCGGAGCGCTCGGAGGAGCGGCCGTAGCCGGCGTCGTCGTAGTCGTTGTCCCAGTTGGGGCGCTGCTGGCCCCGGCCCTGGTAGGCGCGGTACCCGCCGGAGCCGTAGCCGGACTGCTCGGTGCCGCGCTCGGCGCCGCGGTCCTGGTAGCGGGAGCTGTCGCGGTCGCCCCAGTCGTCGTAGCCGCGGCGCTGGCCGGGGTTGTCCGAGTAGCCGCGGTCGGCGTGGTGGCGGTTGTCGAAGGATCGCTGTTCGTGCCGCATGGCTTTTTCTCCGTCCTTTGGAGTGGGTGGTGCGAGGTGTGACGCGGATGTGCGTCGACTGAGCACATTGGACGACGGCGCGCTGAGCGGGCGGTGAACGCCCGGTGAATCGGCGTTCACCGGGAAGATCGGGCGTTCTCGGAGAGCTCCGGCGGGGCGGGCCCGGATCGGGGGTGCGGCGCGCCTCAGCGCCGGCCGGGGCGGTAGAGGGGGCGGTTGACGCGGAGCTGGTTGTCCACGTCGCGCAGGCCGTAGACGGCGTTGGCGACTTCCTCGGCGTGGGCGCGGTCGCGGGGGCGGTCGACGACGCCGCGGAGGACCGCGTGGCGGCCCTTGACGGTGACGTGGATGCGGTCGTCGTCGAGGGTGGGATCGAAGCGCATGCGTTCGAGGATCTCGTGGCGGATGCGGTGGTCGTCGCGTGCGAAACGGCGTTCGGGGTGGTGGGGGAGGTTGGGGCGCTGCTCGCCGAAGACGCGGCCGTACTGGTTCTCGGGGTCGCCGCCGCGTTCGCCGGGCGGCGGGGCGTAGGGGGCGGGGCGGTAGGCGTTGGGGTTCTCGCGGTGGACGGGCTGGTCCTCGGAGGCGGGGCCGTAGCCGGCGCGGTCGTAGATGCTCTGGCCGCGGGGCTCGTTGCCCCAGCCGGACTGCATGTAGCCGCGGGCGTCGTCGCGTGCGTTGTGCCGGGCGCCGGTGGAGTCGAAGCCCTGCTCGTAGGGCTCGTCGACGCTGTAGCCGGGCTCGTCGTAGACGCCGCGTTCGTTGAGGAGGAAATCGGGTTCGTCGTAGGCGCCCTGGGGGTTGGGGCGGGTCTCGTAGGTGTCGTAGTGACGGTCGAACCCGGGCGGGAGGCCCCGGGACGGGCGGTCCCAGGTGGCGCTGTCGTGGTGGCCGGTGGATCCCTCGCGTCCGGCGTGCTCGCGGTTGGACTGCTCGCGCCGGGCGGCGCGGCCGTCGGGCTCGGGGTCGTAGCCGGCGGGGTGGTCGTACGCGCGGTCGAAGCGGTCGCGGGGGAAGGGCGGGTCGCGATCGGAATCGGGCTCGCGTGAGTCGTGGTGCGTGCGGCGTGGGTCGGGGCGGACGTCGTGGGGGTTGCGTCGGGGCATGGGCGTCTCCGTTCACGGAGATCGGACCGCGCGGGGTTGACGTGTGGGTGAGGCGGGGATGAAACCGGGCTTCACAGGGCGGGGCGCGCGCGGTTCATTCCGAGATGGTGAGCGCGGCTTCCGCCTGGAATGAGTGGGCCGTCAGCGGCGGGGGCTCGATCTTCCAACCTTCATCCGGGTCCCATCTGGCGGAAGGCGGGGCGATCCCGGGGACGCTGAAGGCGAGGATCTCCGCCGTGACGTACACCGTGCCGGGGCGTTGGGGCGTGTAGGAGACGACGGGGAGGAGGGGCGCGGCCTCCGCCAGCCGAGTGGCCGGGGTGGCCAAGGACGCTTTGCGGCGTGGCTGGGGGGGGATCTCGAAGAGGCGGCCGTCGATCTCGATGCCGCGGGTGAGGTACCAGAGCGTGGCGGTGAAATCCGAGAACATGGGCGTCTCGCCGATGATGCCGATCGTCATGGGCCGGCCGACGCGGCCGGCCTGGTCCGAGGCGATCTCGAAGCGCCAGCCGTCGGACGCGAAGCGGTCGGCCTGCTCGGAGGAAAGGCGCCCGGCGGCGAGTTCCGCGCCGAGCCATTCGAGCTGGTCGGTCAACTCCCATTGGTCGGACCGGGGGCGTGCCGCGAGCAGCCGGTCGGCCAGGCGGGCACGCTCGTCCGGGGTGAGGTCGCCAAGAAGGCTGTGAAAGGCGGCGGTGTCGGAGGCGGCGAGGGCCATGCGCGCGGGGCGGGGGAGGCGGGCGGTGACGATCCCGGGTCTAAAGAGCAGCGTCGTGGCGAAGGCCATCGGCAGGAGCACGCACGCCACGGCGGCGGCGCGGAAGCGGCGTGCATGCACGCGGCGGCAGGTCAGCGCCTCGCGCTCGGACGCGACCGGGGCCGCGCACTCGGGGCAGGTCAGGGGGTAGGCGAGGCCGCTGAGCGCATACCCGCAGGCCGGGCAGGAGGGCGGCGTGGGCACGAAGCTGATCTGGGACGCCCACCACAGGGCGATGGCGGGTCCGACGCCCAGCAGGAAGCAGAGCATGAAGGCGTCGGGCCCGTCGCCGATCAGGAGGTCGTACATGATCACGCCGCCGGTGACGGAGGGGGCCGCGGTCGCCAGGCAGTGGCGTACGACGGCGGGGTACGGCGGGATCAGCGGGTCTTGACGCGTCAGCCCGAGTTCCGTGCGGAGGCGGCGCGTGCGCACCAGGCCGGGGGCGTAGAGCGCGAGTCCGACGGGCAGGACGATCCAGCGCGGGAGCGTGCCGAGCGTGAGCGCCAGGTGGGCGGGGACCAGGGCCGCGGTGGCGGCGAGCATCAGGGTGTCCGCCACGCGGAGGCGGCGGGCCTGGTCCGGCGTCAGGGGCGTCGGTCTGGTCGGGATCGGGCGCAAGGCGGTCATGGTAACAGACAAAGCGCCCGCGACGGGGTCGCGGGCGCTGGGGTTCGGGGAGCGGGTTGGAGCGCCGGGCGGGGCGTCAGAGTTTCAGGTCGCCCAGGCCGAGGCCGAGGCCGCCGGCGTCGCCGAGGCCGCCGGAGCCCTTGGATTTTTTGGCGTCCTGCTTCTCGCGGAGTTTGGCCTGCTCGCGCATGCGCCGAAGTTGCGGGGTTTCTTTGAGGATTTCGGAGGGGTCGCGGTCGTCGCGGTCGCCGCGTCCCTTGCCGCGGCCGCGGCCCGGCCCGCCCGGTCCGCCGGCGTCGGCGGGGCGTTCCTTGGTCTGCTTGATGGAGAGGGAGATCTTGCGGGTCTCGGGGTCGAGCTTGAGGACCTTGACCTGGACGACCTCGCCCTTCTGGACGGCGTCCTCGACCTTGTTGATGCGTTTGAAGTCGATCTCGGAGATGTGGACGAGGCCCTCGACGCCGGGGGCGACCTCGACGAAGCAGCCGAACTCGGTGATGCTGGTGACCTTGCCGGTGAGGACGGCGCCCTCGACGATCTCCTCCTTGGCGGCGGCGAAGGGATCGGCCTGGAGCTGCTTGAGGCCGAGGGAGATGCGGTTGTTGTCCCAGTCGATCTTGAGGACCTGGACGGTGACCTTCTGGCCCTCGGAGACGAACTTGGCGACGGACTTGGCGCCGTGGTTGACGCGGTCGTGGCTGAGGTCGTTGAGGTGGATGAGGCCGTCGACGCCGCCGAGGTCGACGAAGGCGCCGAAGTCCATGATTTTGCGGACGGTGCCCTCGACGGTATCGCCTTCCTTGAGGGCGGCGCGGAGGGACTCGGCGGCCTTGGCGCGCTCGGCCTGGAGGATCTCGCGGCGTGAGAGGACGATGTTGCCCCCGCCGCGGCGGTCGAGCTTCTGGACCTGGCAGGTGAGCTTCTCGCCGACGAACACGGAGAGGTCGGGGATGCGGTTGAGGTCGACCTGGGAGGCGGGCATGAAGGCGCGGTGGTTGGCGACTTCGAGCTCCAGGCCGCCCTTGTTCACGCCGGTGACGCGGGCCTCGACGATCTGGCCGACCTCGAGCATCTCCCAGTCGGCCTTCTGGACCGCGCCGGGCAGGGCGCAGATGAAGAGCGACTCGGTGGGCTCGTAGCGCTGGACGATGACCTCGAGGCGGTCGCCGACGGCGGGCTTGTCCTGGCCCTCTTTCCACTGCGACATCTCGACGACGCCGAGCTCCTTGGGGCCGAACTCGACGAACACGTCGCTGCCGACGGAGACGACGGTGCCGGTGAGGTGCTCGCGCCCGCCTCGGACCTCGCGCGGGCCCCGGATGGGGGCTCGGTGTGCGGCGCCGGCCTCGGCGAGGTCGTCCATGGCGGCCTCGATCTCGGCGAGGGTTTCGGCGTCGAGGGCGTTGGGGGCGGGTTGGTTGTTGGGCTCGGTCA
>CAYXFA010000060.1:0-11366 GCA_964464165.1 uncultured Phycisphaeraceae bacterium
CTCCTCGCCCCCGCCCCGGCCGCCCAGCCCACCGCCTGAACCGGCGGGCCACGCCACCAGCCGCCATGCCCCCATCCCCCGCCCAACCCGGCCCCGGCCCGTCCCGCGTGACGCGCCTGGCCGCCGCGGCGGCGATCGCCCTGGCGTCGCTGGGAGCGCTGGCGGTCTCGGCCAACCGCGCCCCCGCCGACGGGCCCGCGCCCGCCCTCGTCGCGTCGCGCCTGAACCTGAACACCGCCAGCGCCGCCGAGCTGGAACTGCTCCCCCGCATCGGCCCCAAACTCGCCGCGCGCATCGTGGAAGACCGCGCCGCCAACGGCCCGTTCGAGTCGGTCGATGCGCTCGACCGCGTCAAGGGCATCGGCCCGCGCACCGTCGCCGCCGTGCGGGCCCACGCCGTCGCGGAGTGACCCGGCCCGGAACCCGGCGCGCCAACAATCCCCCAACACGGCCCCCGGGCCCGCCGAAACGCATGACCGACCTGGCGAAAATCGCGGAGCGGGACGCACCGGTGCGCGCGCTGGCCGAAGCCCTGCGCGCCGGGCGACGCGTCGTCGCGTCCGGCAACGTCGGGCCGTCCGTCTCGTTCACGGCCCTGGCCGTCGCCCGGATCATCTCCCGCACCGTCATCGTCGCCTGCGCCCACACCGACGAGGCCGAGGACGTCGCCGGCGAGGTCAACGCCCTCGAACCCGGCGCGGCCACCATCGTCCCCGCCCTGGAGCTGGCCCCCGGCGAGACCGGCGTCTCCGCCGAGCTCTTCGCCCAGCGGGCCGCCGTGCTGCGCCGCCTGCGCGACGGCCACGCGCCGCGCGTCCTGGTGATCCCGGTCGCCTCCCTGATGCAGCCCGCGCCGTCCCCGCAGCGGCTGGACGCCCTGGTTCGCACCGTCCACCGCGGCGACGCCCCCGGCCTGTCCGGCCTGATCGACTGGCTCGTCCAGGCCGGCTACGACCGCGTCGAGACCGTCGAAGACCCCGGCCAGTTCGCCGTCCGCGGCGGCATCCTCGACGTCTTCTCGCCCGTGTCCGGCGAATCCGGCCCGCCCGCCCCGGTCCGCATGGACTTCTTCGGCGACGAGGTCGATTCCCTCCGCGAGTTCGACCTGGAGACGATGGGCTCGGACCGCGCCCTGGAGAAATGCACGCTCGCCGCCGCCGGGCAGACCGCGCTGGCCGAGTCGCGCGACGACACCTCCGTGCTGGACTACGCGCCGGCCGAATCGGTGGCCGTCCTCGCCGAGACCTTCGAGGTCGTCGAACAGGCCCGCGGCTACTTCGAGCGCGTCTCCGACGGGCGCACGGTCTACCCGCCCCCGGCCGTGCTCAAGGCGCTGTCCGACCGCACGCACGCGCTGGCCGAGCTCAACCAGTTCTCCACCTCGGCCGCCGCCGCGGACGTGCGGATCAGCCTGCCCGTCTCCCCCGTGCCGGCGTTCGACAAGGACGCCGGCCGGGCCGTGCGGGAGCTGGCCGAGCTGGCCGCGACGGCGCGGGTCGTGCTCGCGTGCTCGTCAGACGCCGAGTCCGCCCGGCTGGGCGAGCTCATCTCGCTGCACGCCCCCGGCGCCGACGTCGAACGCCGCGTGCTCGACATCCGCCGCGGCATGGTCTGGGGCGAGGAGCCGTTGCACGACGGCGAGCCCGGCCCGCCGCGCACCGCCGTCGTCCCCTCCGGCGAGCTGCTCCACCGCTCGTCCGTGCGCCGGCGCGTCGCCAGGATCCGCGCGGGCCGGGCGATGGACACCTTCCTGGACATCGCCGAGGGCGACTACGTCGTCCACGCCGACCACGGCATCGCCCTGTTCACCGGCCTGGCCGTCCTCCCCGCCGGCGGCACGAAGGACCGCGCCAAGACGCCCACGCACCCGTCGAGCAAGAAATCCGACGAACGCCCCATGGAGGAGTACCTCACGCTGGAGTTCGCCGGCAAGAGCCGCCTCCACGTGCCCTGCTCCCAGATCGACCTCGTCCAGAAGTACGTCGGCGGCTTCCGCGGCAAGCCGCAGCTCTCCACCATCGGCGGGCGCAAGTGGAAGGGCCAGAAAGAGCGCGTCGCCGAGTCCGTCCGCGACCTCGCCGGCGAGCTGCTCCGCGTCCGCGCCGCCCGCGAGCACATGCCCGGCATCGCCTACCCCCAGGACACCCCCTGGCAGCTCGAGTTCGAGGCCGAGTTCCCCTACGAGGAGACCGAGGACCAGGTCGCCGCACTCATCGAGATCAAGAAGGACATGAGCCGCCCCCGCCCGATGGACCGGCTCGTCTGCGGCGACGTGGGCTTCGGCAAGACGGAGGTGGCCATCCGGGCCGCGTTCCAGGCCTGCGAGTTCGGCAAGCAGGTCGCCGTCCTCGTGCCGACCACCGTGCTCGCCGAGCAGCACGAACGCACCTTCCGGGCCCGCTTCGCGGACTACCCCTTCCGCGTCGAGTCGCTCTCCCGGTTCAAGACCGCCCACGCGATCACCGACACGCTCCGCGACCTGCGCAAGGGCGCGGTCGACGTGGTCATCGGCACGCACCGCCTGCTGAGCAAGGACGTGAAGTTCGCCGACCTCGGCCTGGTCATCATCGACGAGGAGCAGCGCTTCGGCGTCGAGCACAAGGAGGCCCTGCTCCAGCTGCGCATGACCGTGGACGTGATGACGCTCTCGGCCACCCCGATCCCGCGCACCCTGCACATGTCCATGCTCGGCCTGCGCGACATCTCCAGCCTCACCACCCCGCCCGTCGACCGCCGCGCGGTGGTCACCGAGGTCATCCCGTACAACGAGAAGCGCATCGCCGCCGCCATCCGGCGCGAGCTCGCCCGCGAGGGCCAGGTCTTCTACGTGCACAACCGCGTCCACGACCTGCAGTCCGTCGCCGCCAGGGTCAAGGCGCTCGTCCCCGACGCCCGCGTCGTCGCCGGCCACGGCCAGATGGAGCCCCGCGAGCTCGAAGAGGTCATGCTCGCGTTCATGCGCCGCGAGGCCGACGTGCTGGTCTCGACCACCATCATCGAGGCCGGCATCGACATCCCGACCGCCAACACCATGATCATCGACGACGCCGACCGCTTCGGCCTGGCCGAGCTCCACCAGCTCCGCGGCCGCGTCGGACGCAGCCACCACCGGGCCTACTGCTACCTGCTCCTCCCCGCCGACCGAACCGTCAAGGAGGTCGCCCAGAAGCGCCTCAAGGCCATCGAGGAGTACGCCATGCTCGGCGCGGGCTTCAAGATCGCCATGCGAGACCTGGAGATCCGCGGGGCGGGCAACCTGCTCGGGGCCGAGCAGTCCGGCCACATCGCCGCCGTGGGCTACGAGATGTTCTGCCGCCTGCTGGACAACGCGGTCCACCAGCTCACCAACGCCACCGACGAGGGCCCCGTCGCCCACACCGCCGTGGACATCGGGCTCTACGGCCTGCTGCCCAAGCCCTACATCCCCTCCGACCAGCGTCGCCTGGAGGCCTACCGCCGCCTGGCCTCGGCCGGCACGCCCGCCGAGGTCGACGCGGTCGAGCGGGACCTCGTCTCGGCCTACGGCGACCCGCCCCCCCCCGCCAAGCGCCTCGCCCTGATCGCCCGCCTCCGCGCCGCCGCGCAGCGGTGGGGGGTCCGCGCCCTCTCGACCCGGGGCGAGGACGCCGTGTTCATGACCGCCGACCCCGCCCCGCTCGCCGCGGCGCTCGGAGCGGCCGGGATCGGATCCGTCCGCACCGTCGCCCCGGACCTCGCCCAGACCAACGCCCGCAGCGCCGGCGGCAGGGCGCTCGCCGAGATCTACCTCCGCCCGCCGCCCAAACTGCTCAAGGACCCGATCGGGCTCGCCAAGGCCCTCGTCCGGGCCCTCGACCGCCCCGGGCAACCCACCCATGCCGGGGCGGCGGGCAGCGACGCCGGGGGTTAAGATCCCGCAAGGCGTCCCGTCACCCGACGAATCGCGGTCCGGACCCGCCAAGGATGGCACAAGATGGGAATGTTCGAACCCAACCCGCCCGAGCAGAGCCCCGCGCCCCGGCCCCGCCTGACCGCGCACGCCAAGTTCGACGCCGAGCTCGCGGCCCTGCGCCGCCGCCTGGTCCGCGAGGCCTCCATGGCCATCGACCTGCTCGTCTCGGCCGTCGCCGGGCTGTGGGAACTCGACCACGACCTGGCCCGCAAGGTCCGCTCCGGCGACGACCACATCGACCGCGAGGAGGTCGCCATCGAGCAGGAGTGCCTGCGCCTGCTCACGCTCGAACGGCCCTTCGGCCACGACATGCGCCAGATCGCCTTCTGCCTGAAGGTCAACCAGGACATCGAGCGCGTGGCCGACCACGCCTCGTCCCTGAGCAAGATCTGCCTCAAGCTCCAGCCCCCGCCGCCCGCCTGGCCCACCGCCCTGCGCGAGATGGGCGACCGCATCCCGGTCGTCTGCGAGGAGCTCCTCCGCGCCGTGGTCAACTCCGACGTGGAGGCCGCCCGCCAGATCCGGGCCAAGGACAAGGCCATCGACCAGCTCGACAAGCGCGCCTTCGAGGAGATCCGCGAGCTGATCGAGAACGACCCCGCCAGCGCCGGCGTCGGCATGCTGATGTACCGCGCCGCCCGCGAACTCGAACGCGTCGGCGACCTGATCTGCAACATCGCCGAGGACATCGTCTACCTCGAGACCGGCGAGATCGTCCGCCACGCCAAGCGCCGCCAGCCCCGCGACGCGGAAACCCCGCCGTCCGCCTGAGCCCCCGCGGGCCGCGAAACATTGTGCGCCCCGTCCCGCCCCGCGCGGTATCCTGCCCGGAACCGTGGGGGCCCCATGCCACTTTTCTGGACGTCCATCGTCGCGCTGCACGGCGTCGCCCTGTGCCTGCTGCTGTTCCTGACCGTGTGCCGGGCCCGGCGGGCCGGCGGGAACCCCTGCTGTGCGCGGTGCGGCTACGAACCCGGCGGCCGGGCCGGCGAGGCCGCGACCTGCCCGGAGTGCGCATGGCAGGGCCCGCTCGAACCCGGCCCCCTCCGTCGCCCGCGTAAGCGGATCGCGGCCACGGCGTTGCTGCTCCTCGCCTTCTGCCTCGTCGGCGTCTGGCCGCTGATCCGGCCGGCCTTGTTGATGACGGGCGCCGACGTGTACCGCCTGATTCCCGACCGGGCGGTGGTCGTCCTCGCCGCAGGGGGCAACGAGCGAGCCTTGGAGGAGTCCGCCGACCGCGTCGTCGCGGCCAGCCTGAGCCCGAAGGCCGAATCCAGGCTTATCGACGCGCTCCTCGATTTTCAGGCCGACCCCACGCGCCCGCTGCACGGCGCGACGGCGGACGCCCTGCTCGTCGCGTTCGACGCCGGGCGCATGACCCCCGCCCAGGCCGTCCGCTATGTCCGCGACGCTCAAAGGGCCGAGTTCGAAACTCGATCGGTCGTCCGGCCGGGAGACCCGTGGCAGTCCTACGGGTTTCACGTCAAGGGGCGTCCGCCGGAGACCGCCGGCCCCGCCCGGCTCCGGCGTCAGAACCGATCGCAGACCGTCGAGGCCGCGTTGAAACGGGCCGCCGATACGGCCACACGCCGGGTGCGGCTGACCGGGATCACCATCGACGGCCGGCCGGCGGATACGCACCTGTTCGACTCGACCGCGTCATGGGCCCCGTGGGGCCACGGGCACATGATGGCCGGACGTCTGCCGCTCCCCCCGCGTGACGCGACCCACCCTTGGGAGATCGTGCTGCAGGCGGAGGTCACGATCGAACGGCTCGGGGTGGTGATCGCGCAATGGACGGTCACCGAGCGGTGGGAGACACGCTTCGCCGGCCCGGGCGAGCCGGTCATCACGGTGATTCAAGACGAGGACGCCATCGAGGAGCTGGTCGGCGGGCTCAACGCCCTCAGACTGGACGTCGAAGCGCCGCGCAAGCGAGGCGACAGGATCGCGAGCAGCTCCGATCAGGTTGCAACGCTTTACCTTTGGCTGGAAACACCGGCCGCTCACCCGGCCGTGGGGGCCGTCGAGATCGTGACCGCGGAAGGCTCGTTCATGTTCAACACGGCCTATTGGGGCTTGAATCCGTACGCCGTTCCGAAGCTCATTCACCCGACGGCCGCGGGGCCGCAGAGCATCCCGCTCCGCACGGCATGGAACTCCGACGACGCGAACGGCGCCCTCGCGTTCTGGGAGGTTTTGCGTCGGCAGCGCAGCGTGGACGTCATCCTGCACAGCGACCCCGACGCCGCCATCCCGCATCCCCGCCTCGGCTCCGTCCTGGACCTCAGCGTCCGTTTCTCCGGGGTCCCCGTGCGCCAAAGAGCGCCCGTCGTCATGAACGTGCCGTACACGGTCGACCAGCCGTCCCCGCCCGGCGTGCCCGCGGAGAGGGTTCACCCCGCTCCGCACGAACCCTGAGGCGAAAAACCCAGTACACTGCGTCCATGCAGCCCATCGGCCTGACGCTCCTCGCCCTCGGCGTGTTCGCCTTCCTCCTCGCCCTCCGCGGCCGCGTCGTCGCCCGGGGCCGCTTCTGCCGGCGCTGCCGGTTCGACCTGGCCGGCCTGACCGACCCCGCCGCCTGCCCCGAGTGCGGGCGCGACCTCGCCCGGCCCGGCGCGACCCGCCCGAGCCTGCGCCGGGCCAGCCGGGCGGGCGTCGCGGCCGCGGCGTTGCTCACGCTGATCGGGGCCGGCGTGAGCGGCATCGCCGCGACCAACAACACCGCCCGGGTCATGGCCGCGCTGCCGGACGGGGCGGTCATGTTCCTCGCGGACCTCGGGGTGGACGCCGCGTTGACCGACCTCGCCGAGAACCGGCTCATGCGCACCAAGCCCCTCGCGGACGCGCACTGGGACACGCTGATCGACCGGGCCCTCGCCCTGCAGGCCGACGCCTCCCAGCCCTGGGACCCGCGTTACGGCGAGGTGCTGGCCGTGGCCCTGGGCTCCGGCCGCCTCACGGAGGACCAGGTCGTCCGCATGCTCACCTCGCACACCCAGAGCACGATCGAGATCCCGGACTCCATCCGCCACGGCGCTACGGACATGGTGATCCGGATGACCACCACCGAGCCCGACCGCTTGGCGGCCCTCACCCCCGTGTGGGTCCTGTCGGACGGGAACGGTAAGCTCATGTCGCAACACGGCATCGTCCGCATCACGATCGATGACCCCGCGCACACCATCCAGACCAACGTCTCGGGGCTGACCGGCTTTTCCATCCCCGGGCCCGACGGGGGACGAGGCACCGGGTCCATTTCGTCGCGGGTTGAGCTCACCCTCGATTGGAAAGCCATCCGCCCCGGCGACGAGCTGGTGTTCACGATCCACGCCGAGAACGGCCTCTTCCGGCTCGACAACGAGCCCAAGCAGTACCCTCAGGTCGCGCACGCGCACCGCCGCACCGTCCGCGTGCTCCCGCCGGAGGCCGAGCTCGTGGCCGCCCGCGCCGACGCGTCGCTCATCGCCGCCTTCCGCGAGCAGGACCACGCCCGGGTCGGGCCCATCGAGATCCGCCCCGGGCCGACCGTTCAAGATTCCGTTCTCACTTGGATCCTCCACGACCTGCCCGTAGGCGTCTCCGGCCGCGTGGTTCTCATCCACGGCGGCGGCGGGACGCCGCTGGGCTGGGTGACCTGGTCCGCGCAGCCCGGTTACATGATCACGTCCGGCTCCCTGGCCCCGGACCCGGAAGCCATCGACCAGGCCACCCTCGCCGCCTGGCTGGAGGCGGGGTCGGTCACCATCGAGATCCGCCCCGACCCGCGACACGCCGAGCGCACCCCGGGCATGACCGGGATCCTCGGCGTCCCGCTGCGGTTCGAGAACGTCCCGGTGACCGACCAGCCCGTGCCCCGCGAAGTCCAGAGCAGCCTCCGGCACCCCCTGCACACCACCGGGCGCCCGGCCCCCGCCGACGCCGCGGACGACTGACACGCTCCCCAAGTCCCAGGAAACCGATTTGCTCCCGATCGGCCTCATCCTCCTGCTGCTCGCCCTCGCCACCGGCGTTCTGGCCCTCCGCGGCCGCGTTGTCGCGCGGGGCCGCTTCTGCCGGCGCTGCCGCTTCGACCTCGCCGGTCTGACCGACCCGGCCACCTGCCCGGAGTGCGGGCGGGACCTGGCGAGGCCCGGATCCGTCCGCCCGCGCCTGCGCCGGGCCAGCCGGCTCGGGCTCGCGCTGGCCGCGGTCCTTTTGGTCGCCGGGATCTCGGTGACCGCGGTCGCCGCGACCGACAACACCGCCCGGCTCTTCGCCGCCCTGCCGGACCGCGTCGTGCTGACGCTCCATGCGCTGGGCGCCGACGCGGCCTTCACCGAGATCGTGACCAACCGGCTGATGCCGCCGGACCGGCTCCCCGACGCGGTATGGGAGGCCCTGATCGAGGAAGCGTTGGCTCTGCAGGCCGACGAAAGCCGCGCCTGGGACGCGCGTCACGGCGAGGTGCTTTCCGTCGCGTTGTCGCTCGACCGGCTCACCGACAAGCAGGCGACGGCCTTCGTCCGGGCCGCGCTGGCGACCTCGACCGCGTTTCCGGAAGCGATCCGCCACGGCGCAGCGGCCGCCGGTGTCGAGGTGAACTGCTACACCTCCGACCGCGTCGCCGCGCTCAACGCCGTCCCATCCGCCAGCAAGGGCGGTGATCGCCTGAGTGTCTGGATCACCATCAGGCGCGCGGGCGCCCGTTCGCCGGCCCGCGTGACCGTGCTCAACTCGGAATGGGGCGGGACGCTGTCTATCCCGGCAGGATCCGGCCGATCATCCACGTCCCCCCAGGTCCGCGTTCCCCTCAACGGCCTTGACTGGTCGGCCGTGGATCCGGGCGCCGACCTGACGCTCTTTGTCGAGTACACCATCGCCGTGCGGGCCAGGTCCGGGATCACCGTCGCCGCGTGGACGCAAACCGACGAGGGAGCCGTCCGCGTCCTGCCGGCCGAATCCGTGCTGGTCCGGACCAACACAGACCCCGAGGTCGTCGCCTCGTTCACCGCCAACGCGCACGTGCGGCTCGCCCCCATCTACCTGCCCCCACGCGGCAAGCGGTACGTGGACCGGGACGGCGTGGAGCTCGCGAAATCCAACCTCATGACGAGCCGGCTCCCGGTCGGGCTTGCCGGTGACCTCGTCGTCATCCACGACGGGCGGGAGACCCCCATCTGTGCCGTCACGGCCCGGGCCGGCCTGTACATGGGCTCGAAGACCATCTCCTGGGATTACGACCCGTCCGCCGAGATCGACGAGGCCATGCTGCAATCCTGGCTCGAGGCGGGGTCCGTCACCGTCGAGCTCCGCCCCGTGCCCGCCCACGCCGAGCAGGACCGCGTGATCCGCGAGATCCTTGGCGTCCCGCTGCGTTTCGAGTCCGTCCCGGTGACCGACACGCCGCCCCCCGCTCCGTCTTTCAGCACCGACCCCGCGCCGGGCGAGACCATCGGCCGGCCCATCACCGACCCGGAGGTCTGACCCATGGCGATCCTCGGAGCCGTCCTGCTCATCGCCGCCGCCGCGCTCCTCGCGTTGTCCATCCGCGGCCGCGTCGTCGCCCGCGGCCGTTTCTGCCGGCGCTGCCGCTTCGACCTCGCCGGCCTGACCCACCCCGGCGCGTGCCCGGAGTGCGGCGCCGATCTCGGAGCTCGCGGCTCGACCATCACACGGATCCGGCGTCTGTCCAGGCCGTTGCTGGCCCTCTCCCTGCTCCTCTTCGCCGGCGCGGGCGTGGTGGCGTTCTCCTCCGTGACCGGCGCCATCGCGGCGATCTCGAAAGCCACGGACGCCCAGGTGCTCCTGCTCCAGCGTCTCGGCGTGTCCGAAGCCCTGACCGAGGCCGCCGCCCGCACCACGCGGGCCGTGCCCTTGTCCGACCAGCACTGGAAGGTCCTGATCCGGCGCGGCCTCGCCCACCAGGACGACACCGCCACCCCGTGGGATCCCCGCTGGGGCGACATCCTGGTGCAGGCCTTCGTCCAGAACCGCATGACCGAGGAGGAATCCCGCCGGTTCCTCTCCCACCTGTTCGCCACCAGCGTGCGTTTCCGGGACCGCATAGCCCACGACTCCGACAGCGTGGGCTACGCTCTTCGCTGGCCGCGAGGGCGCATCGGGGTTTCCACCACCGACGTGCGCACGGACATGAGCTACAGCCTCGTCGTCAGCCGCACGGGCGTGGTCGGGGACGGAAGGCCTTCCCGGGATACCGGGTCCGGGATGCGTGGGCCGCTCATCTTCCACCGCACCGGGTTCGGCGACCTCGGCGACCTGCAGACGAGCGTCAGGCTCCCGCGTGACCGGCCCCGGGCCGAGACCGTCCGGGTCTACGTCGAAACCCGCCTCACGCTGCACGGCGACGACGGCCGGACCATCCCGATCGACCCGGTCATGCACGAGGCGACCGTCCGCGTCCTTCCCCCCGGCGAGCCGGTCGTCCGGGCCGTGCCCGATCCCACCGCCGCCGAGATCATCCGCGAGCAGGCTAGCGTCACGCCGCTTTCCCTCTTCTTCCCGGACGAGGACGAGATCTCCCCGGGAGGGCAGATCGGCGAGCTGGAAATCCATTTCGAGCACCGGCCCAGAGCGGTCGCGGGGCGGGTCTTCATCGCGCACGAATCCGGTGAACTGGAGCTCGGCGAGATCCGGAACCCCGCCGGCGAGGAGCCGCACGGCTTCAGGCTCAGCGTCCGCGTGCCAACGACCGGGGCGGACGAGCGACTGGCGCTCCTGCGCCGGCTCGCCGCTCGCGGCGCGGTGGATGTAGTGTTCCGCACCGACCCCGGCGCGGCGGAGCACGACCCGCGCATCGACGAGGTCGCCGAGGTGACCCTGTGGTTCAGGGACGTCCCGGTGCGGGTCGTTCCAAACCAGGGGAAGCTGGACGAGATGGTCTGGGAGAAGCGGATCCCCGCCGCCCCGGCGCCCGGGCCGGACGGCCCCTGACCCGACCGGAGCGGTGGGGGAGTGCGCCGGGCGCACGAAAAAAAAACCCGCTCTCTTGAGCGGGTTCGTTCGTGGTTCTTCGACCAGGGGATCGCTCCCGTGGCAGTTGAACAGTTGGGTCCATGCTTCACTCCGCGTTGCCGCGGGGTTATCCGTCGTCCCTGCATCTCTAGAGAATGCAGAGAATGCTGACGGGCGAGAGTGCGCTCACTTGTACTCGCTGCGGATCGCTCCGCGTGTCCGTCCGTTCTTCGCGACCGGGCGGACGAGGCGAGTCTAAGGAGATCCCTTAGAAAGGAGGTGATCCAGCCGCAGGTTCTCCTACGGCTACCTTGTTACGACTTCGTCCCAGTCATCAGCCTCGCCGTAGGCACCCTTGAGATAGGGTGACTTCGGGCGCTGCCAACTCCCATGACGTGACGGGCGGTGTGTACAAGGCTCAGGAACGTATTCACCGGAGCGTAGCTGATCTCCGATTACTAGCGATTCCGGCTTCATG
>CAYXFA010000061.1:0-9739 GCA_964464165.1 uncultured Phycisphaeraceae bacterium
CCCCGCTCAGCCTGGGCGTCGAGACCATGGGCGGCGTCATGACCAAGCTCATCGAGAAGAACACCACCATCCCGACCAGCCGCAAGGAAACCTTCTCCACGGCCTCGGACAACCAGACCACCGTCCTGATCCGCGTCCTCCAGGGCGAGCGCGAGTTCGCCCGCGACAACCGCACCCTGGGCATGTTCGAACTGACCGGCATCCCGCCGGCGCCCCGCGGCATGCCGCAGATCGAGGTCGAGTTCGCCCTGGACGCCAACGGCATCCTCCAGGTCACGGCCACCGACAAGGGCACCGGCAAGAAGGCTGACATCCGCATCGAGAACTCCGGCGGGCTCAGCTCCGAGGAGATCGAGCGCATGAAGGCCGACGCCGAGGCCCACGCCGCCGAGGACAAGAAGCGCCGCGAACTCGTCGACCTCAAGAACCGGGCCGACGCGGTCATCGCCGCGACTCGCAAGAGCCTCGACGAGCACGGCGCCAAGGTCACCCCCGACGTCCGCTCCCGCATCGAGAGCGCCGTCTCCAACCTGGAGTCCAAGCTCAAGGACGAGTCCGCCACCCGCGAACCCATCGAGGCCGCCCTCAAGGAACTCGAGAACGCCTCCATGGAGCTCGGCAAGGCCATCTACGAGCAGACCGCGTCCCAGGCCGCCCAGTCCCCCGCCGGCGACGACGTCATCGACGCCGAATACGAGGTCAAGGACGACAACAAGTAACCCCGTAGGCCGACTTCCGGCCGGCCCCCCTCCCCGGAGCGGGGAGGCTTCCAGCCCCCGACCTCACCAATACGACCCGAGCGGGGGGCCTCCCAGCCCCCCGTCTTCTTTCCCGCCCCACCCGCCTACAACTCCCCATGCCCACCACGCCCGCCTACGCCGCCCAGTCCGCAACCACCCCCCTCGCCCCGTTCACCATCGAGCGGCGCGAGCCCGGGCCCACGGACGTCCAGTTCGAGATCCTCTTCTGCGGCGTGTGCCATTCCGACCTCCACACCGCCCGCGCCGAATGGCCGGGCGTCACCTTCCCCGTCGTTCCCGGCCACGAGATCATCGGCCGCGTGACGAAAGTGGGGGACAAGGTCACCCGCTTCAAGCCCGGCGACCTCGCCGCCACCGGCTGCATGGTCGACTCCTGCCGCGCCTGCGAGCACTGCCGCGACGGCCACGAGCAGTTCTGCACCGGCCCGGCCACCTTCACCTACAACAGCCCCGACCCGCACTTCCCCGGGCGCATGACCTACGGCGGCTACGCCAAGTCGATCACCGTCGACGAGCACTTTACCCTCCGCGTTCCCGAGAACCTCGACCCCGCCGGCGCCGCCCCTCTCCTCTGCGCCGGCATCACCACCTGGTCGCCCCTCCGCCACTGGAAAACCCACGAGCCCCGCCCCGACGGCACGCCCAAGAAGGTCGGCATCGTCGGCCTGGGCGGCCTCGGCCACATGGGCCTGAAGTTCGCCCACGCCTTCGGCTGCGAGACCGTCCTGTTCACCACCTCGCCCGGCAAGGCCGAGGACGCCCGCCGCCTGGGTGCCGACGAGGTCGTGATCTCGAAGGACGCCGCCGCCATGAGCGCCCACGCAGGCACCTTCGACTTCATCCTCGATACCGTCGCCGCCAGCCACAACCTCGACGCCTACACCAACCTCCTCCGCGTCGACGCCACCCTCTGCCTCCTCGGCGTCCCCGAGAACCCGCACCCCTCCCCCCAGGTCTTCCCGCTGATCTTCGGACGCCGCCGCATCGCCGGCTCCCTCATCGGCGGCATCCCCGAGACCCAGGAGATGCTCGACTTCTGCGGCAGCCACAACATCACCAGCGACGTCGAGATCATCCCCATGGCCAAGATCAACGAGGCTTACGAGCGCATGCTCAAAAGCGACGTCAAATACCGCTTCGTCATCGACATGGCCACCCTCTCCTGAAAGATCCTCCCCCGTCTTTGGAGCGGGGGCTTGCAGCCCCCGTCCGAGCGGGGCTGCCAAAACTCCAGCCTCCGGCCCGCCCAAATCTTCCAACTCCCCTTGCGTCAATCCCCCAATGCAGTAGGCTGCCACGGGAGGTCACCCGTGGCGCCACGCCCCTGCGCATTCTTCGCCCTCATCCCCGCCGCCCTGTCCGCAACCGCCCTCGCCGGCCCCCCGGACTACGACTTCCAATGGGCGACCATCGGCGATCCCGGCAACCGCGCCGCGACGCAGGCCGAGGCCCCAGGGTTTTACAACTCGAACGGGGTTCCATACTTCAACCAGCCGGGGCGCGTGGACTACACCTACCGGATGGCCACAACGGAGGTAACCAACGCGCAGTACCTGGACTTTCTCAACGCCTATCGGCCTCACTATGACGGCAGCTATTCCACGGCCCTGACCGGGGCGTAGATCTACCACGACCTGGGCACCGACCAGTTTACAATCGGCACAGGAATGGAAAACCGGGCGGCGGCGGTCACCTGGCGCATGGCGGCCCGGTACACCAACTGGCTGCACAACGCCAAGGGCAACGACGCGTCGGATTTCGAGACGGGAGTCTACAACACCAGCACCTTCGGGCGCGACCCGGACACGAACCAACTGACCGACCAGGCCGTGCGCAACCCGGGCTCGACCTTCTGGCTGCCCAACATCAGCGAGTGGACGAAGGGGATGTACTGGGATCCCGAAAAGAACGGCGGCGAGGGCGGGTATTGGCTGTACCACAACGGGTCGGACAGCCCGGCGATCTACGACCTGCCGGGCAACGGCGGGACGAGCAACTCGGGGACGCAGTTTCACCTGGATGTGGGCAGCTACGCGGCGATGAGCCCGTGGGGACTGTTCGACGGGAGCGGGGGGGAGCGCGAGATGCTGGAGGACATGAACGCATCGAACTCTGGCCGTTTCATGGCAGGCTCAAGGTGGAACGGCGGAAGCGCCTCGCCGCCATCACAAGACCGGATCGGTGCGCTTGGCGGCACGGCTCCGGATCTAGGGCTCATCGGCTTCCGAGTGGCTGGCGTCGTACCCAACCCGAGCAGTCTTCTGGTTCTTGGTTGCGGATCGCTCCTTCTCACGCGCAGGAGACGGCAATGAAAGCATTCCTAGTGGGGGTGTTCTGTACTGTTGTGCAGTTCGCAACGGCACAGTGCCCGTACGTGTCGGCTTCCCTTGGATCACAGACTGTCGGCCCGAAAGTCGCTACGGCTTTCCCGGGAATCGCGGTCGATGGAGGGGGCCCGAATGGTCAGCGTGCCGTTCTCATCTATGCCCCGTTCATCGCCGAATGAGCTGATGTCTATCGGGCGCAGCGTGACGATACGAGCGGCACCGTCCTCAACTCGGGTATCTGGAAATCATCGGCTGTACCCCCCACCGCACTGCGCTGGGGTGATTAGTTCACCGTGGAGCCGGATCCGACCGATCCCGGCGTCTTCTGGGGCCACGGCCAGTACCAGGGCCTGACTGCCTGGCGCACCTGGGTCGGCCGCGTGGACCTGAACGACCTCTGATTGACACCTCCCGCCGGGTCCGGGCGTCACGCTCCCCAGCCTACAATCCCCCGACCATCCCAGAGGACCCCCCCATGCCCGACACCTTCCGCTGCCGCCTGGTCACCCCCGACGCCGAACTGCTCTCCGACGAGGTCGTCTACGCCTCCGTCCCCGCCTGGGACGGCCTGATGGGCTTCCAGCCCGGCCGGGCCCCCCTCGTCGCCCGCCTGGGCATGGGCGAACTCCGCCTGGACTTCCCCGGCGCCAAGGCCGGGTCCCGCCACTTCTTCATCGACCAGGGCTTCCTCAAGATGGGCGACGGCGAGTTGACCATCCTCGCCGAGAAGGCCGTCCCCGCCGAGCGGCTCATCGAGCAGGACGCCCGCGCCGAACTGGCCGCCGCCGAGGCCCGCACCATCCCCGCCGACACCCCGGACCGCCTGGCCGCCCAGGACCGCCTCGTCCACGAGAAGAACGCGGCCCGCACCAAGCTCCGCCTGGCCCAGACCATCAAGTCCACCGGCATCTGACCCGGCCTGACAAGCCGCGCCCGTCAGGAAGCGGCCCTCTTCCGTTACGCGCTGAGCGTCCCTCGCCCCCCGCGCCCCCGGTATGCTCACGCCGTGCCGCCCTGGTCCGCGTTCATCCCGAGCGTGCTGTTCCTGGTGCACTGGTTGCTGGTCTTCGCGGTGGCCCTCCGGGTCATCTCCAAACGCCGCACCCAGGGCGTCAGCCTCGCCTGGCTGGCCGTCCTCGCCTGGATCCCGATCCTCGGCGTCGTCCTCTATGTCCTGGTCGGCGAGTCCTGGTTCTCCCGCCACCGCGCCAAGCGCATGAACGCCCTGGCCCAGGCCGCCGCGCCCCGGTTCGAGGCCCTCGAACCCTTCGCCGCGGAGGAGAACCCCGAGCTCCGCCCCTTCCTCGCCCCCCTCAACCGCCTCGCCCGGGCCTCCAGCCCCATCCCCTCCCTCCGCGGCAACGCCGTCGACCTCCTCGACGACGCCGACGCGTTCTTCCCCGCCCTGCTGGAGGAAATCTCCCAGGCGAAGAACACGATCAGTCTCCTTTTCTACATCTACTTCCCCGGCGGCCGGACCGACCTGGTGACCCAGGCCCTGGTTGCCGCAGCCCGGCGCGGGGTCCACATCCGGATCCTGGCCGACGCGGTCGGGTCCCGCCCGTTCTTCACGAGCCCCTGGGCGGAAGACCTGCGCCGGGCCGGGGTCGAGATCCGCGAGGCCCTCCCGGTCCGCCTGGCCCGGGCCTGGGTGGCCCGGGTCGACCTGCGCAACCACCGCAAGCTGGCCGTCTTCGACGGCCGGGTCGCCATGACCGGCAGCATGAACCTCGCCGACCCGGCCGTGTTCAAGCGGTCCGCCGGCGTGGGCCCCTGGGTGGACGTCATGGCCCGCGTCCGCGGCCCCGCGGCCTACGCCCTGGACCTGCTCTTCGCCATGGACTGGTCCGCCGAATCCCCCGACGACCGCCTGGAGACCGAGCGCCCCCGCTCGCCGGAGCCCGTCGGCGACAGCGTCGTCCAGATCATCTCCTCCGGGCCCGGGGACAACCCCGACGAGCTCCGGCGGGTCCTGCTCCAGTCCATGTACTCGGCCCGCAAGGAGCTGGTGATCTCCACGCCCTACTTCGTGCCCGACGACACCATGATGACCGCCCTGACGACCGCCGGGCGCCGGGGCGTCGAGACGACCCTGATCGTGCCGGAGGTGGTCGATTCGCTCCTGGTCAACCACGCCTCCCGGTCGTACTACGACGACCTGCTCCGCTCGGGCGTCCGGGTCCGCCTGTTCCGGGGCGGGTTGCTGCACTCCAAGACGGCGGTGATCGACCGCCGCCTGGCCCTGCTGGGCTCGGCCAACATGGACCGCCGGTCCCTGTGGATCAACTTCGAGCTATCGATCTTTGTCCACGACGAGGCGATCGCCGAGCAGATGCGGTACATCCAGCAGCGGTACCTGGCCAACTCGGTGGCCCTGGACGACGGGAACTGGGACGGCCGCCGCTTCTTCAGCCGCCTGGCCGACAACGCGGCCCAGCTCCTGGCGCCGATCCTGTAAGCCCGGTCAGTGCATGACCTTGCGGGCCATCACCCGCTGCAGGTCGCGCTGGACGTCCCGCTCGGCGATGGCGTGGCGCTTGTCGTGGGACTGCTTGCCCCGGGCGAGTCCGACGAGGACCTTGGCCATCCCGTTCTTGAAGTAGAGCTTCAGGGGCACCAGCGTGACGCCCTTCTGCTCGACCTGCCGGGCCAGCTTGAGCAGCTCCCGCTTGTGGGCCAGGAGCACCCGGTCCCGCTTGGGCATGTGGTTGAGCGCCCCCGAGGGCTGGTAGGCCCCGATGTCGGTCTGGTGCAGGACCATCCGCAGCTTGGGCATCTGCTCGATCGTGACGTAGCCCTCGGCGATGGAGCACCGTCCGTCCCGGATGGCCTTGACCTCCGACCCCGTCAGCACGATCCCCGTTTCGAGCGTGTCCTCGATGAAGTATTCGTGGCGCGCGCGTCGGTTCTCGAAGGTCGGTGCGTCGGATTTGGGCTTCTTTTTGGCCATGAACGGGGTCGCGTGGGTCGGGAAGTCAGACGGGTTGCGGAGAGATTCTAGGAAACCACCGCGACGCGCCGGCGCCGGGACGCGAGACGGTCGGATCGTGCGGGGCTATTTGGAGGGCTGGAGGCAGGGGCTGGGCGCGGGTTTCGCGGGCTCGGTGGTCTCGGCCAGGAAGCGGCGCAGGGCCGAGGCGATGCCGGTCGGGCCCGCCAGCGAGACCCGCCGGGCGGTGGGAGAGTCGATGGGCTGCTCGGTGACCACGAGCACCCGGCGGCGTCCGGGCCCGCTGGTGAACCGCTGGGCCCGGGCTTCAAGGTCGTCCTCACGCCCGGCGATCCAGACCGCGGGCCGGGGGTCGTCGTCCGCGGGCTCGGGCAGGATGTCGAAGCCGCAGGAGGACAGGATGGCCGAGGCGATCGCCCGCTGGCGCGGCTCGGTGAGCGTGAGGAGTGCCCAGGCGTCCACGACGGGCCGGTCGACGGCGGGGGGGAGGATGAAGGAGAATGTGGTGCCCCGGTCCGGCGCGGACTCGATCTCCAGCCGGGCCTGGGCGCTCTGCAAGATGCCGTGCACGAGCGAGAGCCCCAGCCCGGTGGACAGCCCGCGCGTCTTGGTCGTGAAAAACGGGTCCGTGCAGCGTTCGAGGACCTCGGGCGGCATGCCGCGGCCGTTGTCGCTGACGCCGATGCGGACGCCGTCGCCCGCGGGCTCGGCCCAGAGCCGGACGACGCCCTCGGGCCGGTCCTGGAAGGCCTCGCCGGCGTTCTGGACCAGGTTGAAGACCACCTGGGCCAGGCGGTGGGGGGCGATCGCCACGTGCGGCAAGGCCGGCGGGACGTCGATCTCCATCTTGACGCGCGAGGGCAGGGTGTTGCGCAGGATCGGCCCGACTTCCCCGACCCACTCTTCCAGCAGGACGCGCGACCCGGCCGATTCGTGCGACGGGTCGAGGGAGACCAGGCGCAGCCCGGCGGCGAGCTTGCGCAGGTACTGCACGCAGGTGCGAAGCTGGCCCATGCCCTCCCTGAGGTCGGGGGGCAGGTCGTCCGGGGCGACCGCGTCGATCCAGACGCTCAAGGGCAGGAGCAGGTTGCCCATGTCGTGCCCGAGGCCCGCGCACAGCGTGCCCACGGACGCCATGCGCTCGGAAAGGCGCAGCTCCTGCTGACTGCGCTCCAGCTCGCGGGTCCGCTGCTGGAGCCGCTCGGCGTGGATGCGGGCCTCCTCGGACTTGCGGTGCAGCTCGACGAAGACCGCGACCTTGGCGCGGAGGACCTCCGGGATCAGCGGGGCGCAGATGTAGTCGACCGCGCCGAGCGAGTAGCCCCGCTGCACGTCGGGCTCGTCCATGTTGACGGCGGAGATGAAGATGATGGGCGTGGCGGCGGAGCGTCGGCGCGACCGGATCATCCGGGCGGTCTCGAACCCGTCCAGGTCGGGCATGTTCACGTCGAGGATGACGGTGGCGAAGTCGCGCGACAGGAGGTGGCGCAGGGCCTCGGCGCCGGACTGGGCGCGGACGATGTTCTCGCCCAAGGGGGTCAGGGCGGTCTCGATCGCGAGCAGTTTCGACGGGTTGTCGTCGACCACAAGGATGTCGACGGGGTCCCTGTCGGTCGGCGCGTCGGTCCCGGGCGTTGCGGGGGAATCAGACACTGGTCGGCTCCGGCTCGGTCGTCGCGGTCGGCCGCTGCTTGGCCCATTCGCAGAGAACGGACAGCAGGTGGTCGGGCGCCACCGGCTTGGGGACGTAATCCGAAGCGCCCGCTTCGATGCACTTCTCGCGGTCACCCTTCATGGCGCGGGCCGTCAACGCGATGATGGGCAGGTGGCGGAACCGCTCCAGGGTCCGGATCTCGCGCGTGGCCTGGAAACCGTCCATGCCGGGCATCATGATGTCCATCAGCACGATGTCTATTTCCGGCGTCGTACGGAGCATCGAGATGGCGGCCCGGCCGTTGTCGGCGTACAGAACCTCGATCCCGTACCGCTCGAGCAGGCTGGTCAGCGCGAAGATGTTTCGCACGTCGTCGTCAACGACCAGCACCCGCTTGCCGCCGAGCGTCTCCAGGTCCGCCGCGGCGGGCTTGCGACGGAGGCCGCGTCCCGCCGGGGGCACCAGCACCGCCGATCGCGCCAGGGCCTCGATGCCGCTCCGCAGGCCTTCGGGTCCGTCGACGCAGCGTACCCGGACCGGGCCCGCGGCCTTGCGGATCGCGGCTTCCCGGCGTTTGGGGAAAGCCCCGTCCGCGCAGACGATCACCGTCGTCTCCGCGGCGTGGGGCATACTCGCCAGCTTGCGCACGAACTCGGTGGCCGGCATGCCGGGCGGGTCGAGCGGCAGCACGACAACCTCGGCCCCCCCGGTCTCGGCTTCAACGATCGCGTCCTCGGGCCCGTCGCATCCCACGACCGTCGCCCCGGACCGGCCCGCGGCCTCGCGCAGGGCCTGGTCGTCGGGGTACGGGCTGCCGAGCACGAGCAAACGGCGGCTGCCCCGCACAAGGAACTGGGACATGAGCTGCCGGATCGCCTGCGAATCCACCGGTTTGAGCCAGTAGGACGCCGCGCCCAGGTCCAGGATCCGGTCGTGCCCGTCGGTCACGCCCGAGATGACGTGCACCGGGATGGTCTGCAGGTCCGGGTCGTTCTTGAGGGCCGTGAGCACCTGGGATCCGCTCATGTCCGGCAGGCGCAGGTCCAGGGTGATCGCGACCGGGGCTAGGCGTCTCGCCAGAGCGATGGCCGCCTCGCCGCGGGAGGCCACGACCGCCTTGAGCCCGGCGTCCCGGGCCATGTCGAGCAGGATGCGGGCGAAGTTGATCTCGTTCTCGATGATGAGCAGCACCCGGTCCTCGGGCGTGATGTTGGCCAGGTCGTCGACCAGCTCCATGGACGCCCCGGGCACCACCGGCAGGGGGTCGATGAGGGCGCGGAGCGCGTCCGCTGTCCTGACCGGGCCCCGCGACCGGGCGCCCAGCGAGGGGTGCTCGTCGGGGATGTACAGGGTGAAGGTGGAGCCCTTCCGGGGCCGGCTATGGAGCGTCAGCTCGCCGCCGAGGAGCCGCGCGATCTCGCGGCTGATCGACAGGCCCAAGCCGGTGCCCCCGTACTTGCGGGCGGTCGAGCCGTCGGCCTGCTGGAAGGCCTCGAAAATCAGCCGCTGCTTCTCGGCCGGGATGCCGATGCCGGTGTCCTCGACCGAGATGGCGATCACGGATGTGGCCGCGCCTAGGAATGGATGGTCCGGGCTCCAGCCCGATTCGACCCGCTGGATGCGCAGGGCCACCCGGCCCTGATCAGTGAACTTGAACGCGTTGGACAGCAGGTTCTTGATGACCTGGCGGAGGCGTTTGGAATCGGTCGCCAGGAGGAACGGCAGGTCCTCGGCGATCTCGATCTCGAAGGCCAGCCGCTTGTCCTCGGCCACGTGGCGGAAGGTGCGGTCGACGAACTCGCGGAGGTCGGCGAAGAGGACCTCGTCGATCTCGATGGTCACGGTGCCGGATTCGATCTTGGACAGGTCGAGGATGTCGTTGATCAGGCCCATCAGGTCGGTGCCCGCCCCGTGGATGGTGCGGGCGAACTGCACCTGCTTGGTGCTCAGGTTGCCCTCGGGGTTCTCGGCGAGCTGGTGGGCGAGGATCAGCAGCGAGATGAGCGGCGTCCGCAGCTCGTGGGACATGTTGGCTAGGAACTCGGAC
>CAYXFA010000061.1:9749-11178 GCA_964464165.1 uncultured Phycisphaeraceae bacterium
AGGGCGAGCTGGGTGGCCTTCTCCTCCAGGGCCACCTTGGCCTGCTCGACCTCCCGGTTCTTCTGCTCGACCTCGGACTTCTGGTCGGCCAGCAGGCGGGCTTTCTCCTCGAGCTGGGCGTTGGTCTGCTGGAGCTCCTCCTGCCGGCTCTGCAGCTCGCCCGCCAGGGACTGGGACTGCTTGAGCAGTTCCTCGGTCCGCATGTTCGCCTCGATCGTGTTGATGACGATCCCGATCGACTCGGTGAGCTGGTCGAGGAACATCTCGTGCATGGCGTTGAAGCCGTCCAGGGAGGCCAGCTCGATCACAGCTTTGACGTGGCCCTCGAAGAGCACCGGCAGGATGATGATGCTCGACGGTTCCGACGCCCCGAGACCGGACTTGATGGTCAGGTATTTGCCCGAGGCGTCCTCGAGGACGATGCGCTTGCCCTCCCGGGCGCACTGTCCGACCAGTCCCTCGCCGAGGCGCACCTCCCGGGCGGGCTGGTCCTCGCCGCAGGCGTAGCCGGCGAGCATGCGGAGGACCGGGGCCTCCGGCGCGGGGTCCATGATGTAGAAGGCCCCCTGGTGGGCGCCGACGAGCGGGGCGAGTTCGGAGAGGATCAGCCTGGATACCGGGATCAGGTCGCGCTGGCCCTGCAGCATGCGGGTGAAGCGGGCGAGGTTGGTCTTGAGCCAGTCCTGGTCCGAGCTCTTCTGCGTGGTCTCACGCAGGTTGTTGATCATCTCGTTGATGTTGTCCTTCAGGGCGGCCACCTCGCCCCGGGCGTCGACGCGGATCGACCTGGTCAGGTCGCCCTTGGTCACGGCGGTGGCCACCTCGGCGATGGCACGCACCTGGGTGGTCAGGTTCTCGGCGAGCTGGTTGACGTTGTCGGTCAGCGCCTTCCAGAAGCCCGCGGCGCCGGGCACGCTCGCCTGACCGCCGAGCTTGCCCTCGACGCCCACCTCGCGGGCTACGCTGGTCACCTGGTCGGCGAAGGTGGCCAGCGTGTCGATCATGCCGTTGATGGTGTCGGCCAGGGCCGCGATCTCGCCTTTGGCCTGCAGGTGCAGCTTCTGGCGCAGGTCGCCGCTGGCCACGCCGGTCACGACGCGGGCGATGCCGCGGACCTGCTCGGTGAGGTTGGAGGCCATGAGATTCACGTTGTCCGTCAGGTCCTTCCAGGTCCCGGCCACCCCCTTGACCTGGGCCTGCCCGCCCAGCTTGCCCTCGGTGCCCACCTCGCGCGCCACGCGGCTGACCTCGTTGGCGAAGGCGTTGAGCTGGTCCACCATGGTGTTGATAGTGTCCTTGAGTTCCAGGATCTCGCCCTTGACGTCGACCGTGATCTTCTTGGCCAGGTTGCCGTTGGCGACGGCGGTCGTCACGGCGGCGATGTTGCGCACCTGGTTGGTCAGGTTGGACGCCATGAGGTTCACGTTGT
>CAYXFA010000062.1:0-11084 GCA_964464165.1 uncultured Phycisphaeraceae bacterium
GGAAGGGGCGTAGGTCCACGAAACGGCGCGCAGGGGTGGTAGGTCGGGCGATTTTCGCCCCCATCCCCTCCGCGTCCTCCGCGTGATCTCCGCGGCTTCTGCGTACTTCTTCACACGCCACGCGGGGAGGCCTCGACCGCCATCCGGTACCGCTCCCACATCGCCCGCAGCGCGCCCGGGATGACCCGCACGCCGCCCACCGCGGTCATGAAGTTCGTGTCCCCGCCCCACCGGGGCACGAGGTGCGCGTGAAGGTGGCCCGGCACGCCCGCGCCCGCCGCACGGCCCTGGTTGATGCCCACGTTCACGCCCTGGGGCTCGAGCACGCGCTGCATCAGCTCCATCGCGCGCTCCACCAGCCCCCACAACGCCGCACGCTGGCCCGGGTCGTAATCCAGCAGCGACGGCCGCGCCTCGCCGAGCGCCACCAGCAGGTGCCCGTTCGCGTACGGGTACTTGTTCAGCAGGATCATGCCCGCGTCCGTGCGCAGCACCACGTGGTTCTCGGCGTCGCGCTCGGGGCTGGCCCAGTACGCCGCGAGAAAACCCGGCCCGTCCTCCGCCCGGGGGGCCGCGCCGGGCGCGTTCTCGGACCCGAGGGAATCCAGATACGCCTGGCGCCACGGCGCCCACACCGCGTCCGGCCCGAACGGCCGGTCCTCGTTCCCCATGTGCGGCACGGCGCCCACGGCGCGAGTGTAGCGGTCACCCCCGACCGCCGATACCACCGACGAGCCATGGCCCAGACCGTCGCCGACATCATGACCACGCCGCCCGTCACCATCCCCATGGATGCGACGATGGAAACCGTCCGGGCCATCTTCGACGAGCGCCGTTTCCACCACCTCGTCGTCGTCGATCCGCAGGGCCGGGCCGTCGGGGTGCTTTCCGACCGGGACCTGCTGGCCACCGTCTCGCCCTTCGTGGGGAAGATGGCCGAACGCCCGGCCGACCTGGCCAGCCTCCAGCGCCGCGCCCACCAGGTCATGTCCCGCCCGCTCATGGCGGCACGCCGGGCCACCTCCCTCCGGGCCGCCGCCCGCGTCATGCTCGACCGCCGCGTCTCCTGCCTGCCCGTCCTCGACGCGGGCGGGCGCTGCATCGGCATCGTCACCATCCGGGACCTCGTCCGCTGGTCGATCGCCCACATGGACGACGCCCTCCCCCGCGACGAAACCCGGAACGCCGCCTAGAACGAACGGGGCTCAGCGAGCACCGGGACGCAACCGGCACCCGTATTGTTCCGGTATCATCCCAAAAATGAACACTTCAGGCGCATGACCGCGCCCCGGGGAGGCCACCGCATGTTCGAATCCGTCCGCACCGCAACCCGGGGCCGGGCCCGCGTGCTCGTCCTGGCGCACTTCAAGGGCGAGAAGCTCGACCCCGCCTCGCGCAAGCTCGATCCCACCGGCGTGGCCGCCCTCGCCGCGGAGCGGCCCGAGGCCACCGGCGAGGCCGGCGTGGTCGTCGAGGCCTTCCCGACCAAGGGCCCCGAGCGCATCCTGGTCGTCGGCCTGGGCGAGAAGGACGCCTTCCGCCCCGGCGTGCTGCGCAACGCCGCCGCCGCGGTCGGCCGCGCCCTCGCCCGCGCCAAGGCCGACTCCGCCGAGCTGGCCGTCCACCACGCCCTGTCCCGCCTGCCCAAGTCCGCCAAGGCCGAGGCGCACGCCTGCGGCTCGGCGGTCGGCGAGGGCTTCGGGCTCATCGCCTGGAACTACGAGAGCCTCCGCGGCAGCGGCACCACGCCCAAGGAGCGCGCCCGTCTGAGCCTCCACTGCGAGGACGCGGCCTTCCGCGCCGGCATCGACCGCGGCCTGGGCCTGGCGGAGGGCGCCAACATCGCGCGCACCCTCTCCCAGACCCCGCCGAACGTCGCCACCCCCGCCTGGCTCGCCGCGGAAGCCAAGAAGATGGCCCGCAAGGACGGCCTGAAGTGCACCGTCTTCCAGGGCCGCCAGCTCGAGGAGCAGCGCTTCGAGGGCCTCATCAACGTCGGCAAGGCCAGCGAGAACGCGCCCTGCATGATCCGGCTCGAGTACACCCCCGCCCGCGGCCGGTCCAAGCCGCCGGTGGTTCTCGTCGGCAAGACGATGACCTACGACTCCGGCGGCCTGTCGCTCAAGGTCAACAACGGCATGAAGGGCATGAAGCGCGACAAGGACGGCGGCTGCGCCGTCTTCGGCGCCATGCACGCCATCGCCACCACCATCCGGCCCAACTTCCCCGTCGTCGCCCTGCTCATGTGCGCCGAGAACTCGGTGTCCGACGAGGCCTACCGGCCCGACGACGTGCTGACCTTCCGCAACGGCGTCACCGTCGAGGTCACCAACACCGACGCCGAGGGCCGCCTCGTCCTCGCCGACGGCCTCTGCTGGGCCTGCGAGAAGGAGAACCCCGCCTGCATCGTCGACCTCGCCACCCTCACCGGCGGCGTGGTGATCGCCCTCGGCTCGGTCTACGCGGGCATGTGGTGCGACGACGACGAGCTCCGCGCCAAGCTCGACGCCGCGGCGGACGCCTCGGGCGAGCGCGTCTGGCGCCTGCCCCACCACGAGGAATACCGCGCCATGATGAAGTCGCCCATCGCCGACGTCGTCAACAGCGCCCCGGTCCGCGAGGCGCACCCCATCCAGGGCGCGGCCTTCCTGTCGTATTTCGTGGACAAGAACATCCCCTGGGCCCACCTCGACATCGCCGGCACCCACGCCACCGAGAGGGACAAGGGCCCGTTCGTCCCCGGCCCCACCGGCTTCGGCGCCCGCCTCATCGCCGAGTTCGTCGAACGCATGTGAGAACCGGAGCGGAGGGCTTCCCGCCCTCCGTTCTCTTCCCAACCTAGCGCAGGTCCGCCTCCACGATCGGCACGTCGCCCTCGACGTCGCGCACCGCCACGCGCCCGACCACCTCGTCCAGCCGGCACGCCGGGATCCCCGTCCCCGGCCGCTTGACGGTCAGGTGCTCGCGGGTGATGGTCGTGCCGGCCGCGATCGGGCCGACGCTGACGACGGACTGCCGCGAGACGGTGCGGACGTCGCGCTCGCAGTCGAGCACGGCCTTCTCCGGCGGCCCGTACGCGGGGTCGGAAGCGAGCATCAGCGCGGGCGCTCCGCCCGGGCCGACGGCCTCGCGCTGCGCCGCCCGGGCAAGGCGGGCGTACTCGGCGAACCCGGCGGGCTCCAGCGACGCCGCGTGGTCCGGCCCCATGGCCGAGCGGCTGTGCGTCAGGTGCTTCTCCAGCACCGCCGCGCCGATCCGCACCGCGAGCGCGCCGGTGTCCAGGTCCGGCGTGTGGTCGCTGTACCCGAAAACTCCGCCGCTGTGGATCAGATCGGATGGAAGTTGCAGCAGACCAGCGATGGCAGCCTGCGCCCTCGGAGTCGGGTACGAACTGACACACTGCAGCATCGCGAGCTGCGCTGCCCGAACTTCCAACGGCCCGTAGAACGCGTCCTGGGTTTCCTGCCGGGTGCTCGCTCCGGTGCTGACAATCAATGGCTTTCCGGTCGCCACCAGTGCCGCCAAGAGTGGAAAGTTCACGATGTCCGGGCTCGCCGTCTTGTACGCGTCCCACGCCAGCGTCTCCGCGGGCCCGACCAGCTCCGTGCTGAACACCGTCACGATCGCGTGGATGCCCCGGGCGTGCGCCCGCTCGACCACCTGCGCCATCTCGTCGAGCGTCAGTTCCAGCCGGCGCAGCATCGCGACCGGGTCGGTCTCGCCGGCCGCCTTCTGGTACGCGGCGAGTTTGGCCGCCCGGCTCATCAGCCGGTCGGTCTCGAAGTACTGGAGTTTGACCGCGTCCGCCCCGGCGTCGGCCGCGGCGTCGGTCAGTTCCAGCGCGCGCGACACCTCGCCGTCGTGGTTCACGCCGATCTCGGCGATCACGTAGGGCGGGTGGTCGGGTCCGATGGGTCGCTCGCCGATGCGCATGGGTTCTCCGGTCGGCCGGGTGGCCCGGCCGTACCATCCATCGGCCCGTGCGGCCTTGCGCCATGCCCGAACTGCCCGAAGTCGAGTCCGTCCGCCGCGGCCTGGCGGCGATCGTCGGCGTGCCCGTGAGCGATTGCCGCGTACACCGCCGGGACGTCGTGCGCGACCGCCACGGCGAACGGCGCGGGCGTCTCGACGCCGCGGACCTCCTGGTCGGGGACCGCGTCGGGGCCACCGACCGGCGGGGCAAGCAGCTGGCGCTGGTCGGCGCCAAGGGCCGGGTGGTGCTCCTGCACCTGGGCATGTCCGGCCGGGTGCTCGTGCTCGGGCCCGACGCCGGGCCGCCCGGGGCGCACACCCACCTGGTCTGGACGCTGGCCGACGGGCGCCGGGTGGTCTTCCGCGACCCCCGCCGGTTCGGGGGTGTCTGGCTCCTGGATTCACCCGGCGAGCTCGCGGCACGCTGGGCGGAGCTCGGCCCGGACGCGCTGGGCGTGACCGGCCCGCAACTGGCCTCGGCGCTGGGCGCCTCCCAGAGGGCCGTGAAGGCCGCCCTGCTGGACCAGCGTGCCGTGGCGGGCATCGGGAACATCTACGCCGACGAATCGCTGTTCGAGGCACGCATCGCCCCCACGCGGGCCTGCTCGTCGCTGTCGGGCCAGGAGTGGGCCCGCCTGGCCGCCGCCGTCCGCCGGGTGCTGGACCGGGCGGTCGAGGCCGGGGGGTCGACCCTGCGGGACTACCGGCGCCCGGACGGCTCGGCCGGGAACGCGGCGTCGGGGCACCGGGTCTACGCCCGGGCGGGAATGCCCTGCCCGGTCTGCGGCGGGGCGATCGCCGGGCGTGTTCTCGCCCAGCGCTCCACCTGCTGGTGCCCGGCTTGTCAACACTGATTGTCCACAACGCGGGCGCGGTTTTCGGGGTGGTCCCCGCAACCACCCCGATCGCCAGGCTTCTCGGACGCTCCCCTTCTCATCAAAAAGAGAGAAGAAGATCCGATGACCATGAGAACAACGCTGTCGGGAATGGGGGCAAGCGGGTTGGGCTGGTCATAAGCCGCTTGTTTGCAGGACTTTGCCAACATGAACGGCGTATGAAAAACCTGTCACCTGGCTGTCGGTCCCTGTCCGAGGCGCTCGGCTGGGGGGTTGCGGGGCGCTGTCGGCACGGCGCGGGAGCCCCGCGCAACGGTTCACAACCGACCTGCGCCGAGCGCTTATCCACACCTTTTTCACAAGGATCTGTCGGTTAGCGCGGGCCGGATCGGGGGACGGTCCGGGGCCGGGTCACTGGCCCTTGAGGCGCTGGACGATCACGGTCAGGGCCCGTTCCACGTCGGGCTCGGTGGCGCGGGCGCTGGCGATTTTTTTGACGGCGTGCATGACCGTGGTGTGGTCCCGGCCCCCGAAGTGGGCCCCGATCTCCTCCAGGGAGTGGCCGGTGTGCTCGCGGGCGATGTACATGCCCACCTGGCGGGGCAGGGCGACCGAGCGGAGCTTGCGCTTGCCCAGCACCTCGGTCCGCTTGATCTGGTAGTAGGTGACCACCTCGTGGATGATCTGCTCGATGCTCGGGGCGGTGTCGCGGGCCTGCGGCAGGATGTTGCCGAGCGATTCGCGGGCCAGGGCGAGGTCGATGGGGCGTTTGGCCACCGCCGCGGCGAGCTGCAGGTGGCGGATGGCGCCCTCCAGCTCCCGGATGTTGGTGTCGATGTGCTGGGCGATCTCGCCGGCGATCTGGTCGGTGATCTCCATCCCGAACATGTGGGCCTTGCGCTTGAGGATCTCGACCCGGGTCTCGTAGCCGGGCTTCTCGACCTTGCAGACCAGGCCCCAGCTGAACCGGGAGACGAGGCGCTCCTCGAGGTCGGGGATCTCGTCCGGGGGCGCGTCGGAGGACAGGATGATCTGCTTCTTGTCCTGGTAGAGGGAGTTGAAGGTGTGGAAGAACTCCTCCTGGGTGCGGTCGCGCTTGGCGAGGAAGTGGATGTCGTCGATGACGAGCATGTCCACGTCGCGGAAGGCGTGGCGGAACTCGACCATGCGCCCGGACTGCACGGCGTTCATGAACTGGGTCATGAAGCCGTCGCATGAGACGTAGTGGATGCGGGCGTTGGGGTTGGTTTCGAGGACGGAGATGCACACCGCCTGGAGCAGGTGGGTTTTGCCCAGGCCCACGCCGCCGTGGATGAACAGGGGGTTGTACGCCAGGCCCGGCTTGTCCGCGACGGCCCGGGCCGCGGCGTGGGCCATGCGGTTGTTGGGGCCGGGGACGAAGTTCTCGAAGGAATAGTCGGGGTTGATGGGCAGGGCGTCGGCCCCGCCGAGGCGTTCGCGCTCGGAGACGGGGTGGGCGACCGGGGCCGCGGCGGGGGCGGGGGCCGGCGCGCTCCCGTTTTCGCGGGGGGTGTGGTTGCGGGCCGCGGCGCCGGCCCACTCGTCGTTGCGCCCGAGGAAGCGTACGGCCACGAGCTGGCCGGTGACGGTGCGCACGGCGTCGTTGAAGGCTTCCAGGCAGGTGCGTCGGAGGTAATCGAGGTGGTGGGGTGTGGCGACGCGCACGCCGAAGGCGCCGCCGGCGATGCCCAGGGGGTGCAGGTCGGCGAACCACGCGCGGGAGACGGCGGGGTGCTCGGCCCGGAGGTGCGACAAGACAGCTTCCCAGACCCGTTGATCGTGGTCGGACATCGTGGTGAACGCTCTTGGTCAGTGCGGGCAGGCGGGGGCCTGCCCGGGTGATGATTTGCCGCCCTCGCGGACCGCTCGCCCGCCCGCCCGGCCTTTGCGGCGCGGGCCGACGAGCGGTGGTCCCCAACGGGTCAAGGCTACCGCCGCCCCGGCGTGCCTGTCAACAGTTTTCCACAACGAGCGCGACGCGGAGAACGCCTCAGCGCGCAAGCGCTTGTGCCTCCTGCTCTTGCTGGTCGTAGCGCAGCTTGTTGGCGCGCAGGTCCATCAGGAAATGGACTTTCGCGGCCAGGTCCGGGCCCGCGGCGTCGGCGAGCTGGCGGATCGCCTGGCCCAGGTGGGTGCGCCGCGAGACGTGGACGAGCACCATGTGCTCGCACTCGCACACGCGCAGCCACTCGGCCACGTCGCTCACGTGCATGTGCATGCCCGTGCGGGCCCGGGCGCGGTGGTCGTTGTCGAAGAAGGTGCACTCGGAGATGATGATCCGGGCCCGACGCACGAAGTCGTGCAGCAGGTGGGGGCCGGGCAGGGTGTCCCCGGTGTACGCGATCTGGGGGACTTCCAGGTGGCGCACGATCTCCGTGCCGCCGGCCTTGAGCTCGCGGAGCTTCTCCTGGGGCAGGCCGACGAACTCGTCCTTGAGCTTGGTGCGCTTCTCGATGATGGCGTAGCCGACCGCCGGGCAGGTGTGCTCGACGTGGAAGCAGCGCAGGGCGATGTTGTTCTTGATCTCGATCTCCTGGCCGTCCTCCAGGGCGACAATCTCGTAGGGGGTTTTCTGGCGTTCGAGGGCGCAGAAGCCGTCCATCATGGCGCGGACGTCCCGCTCGATGCGGGCGTCGCAGACGATGGTGCCGGGGCCCATGCCCTGGAAGTTCCGCTGGGAGCACCAGTAGGCGAGGCCGCCGACGTGGTCCATGTGGCCGTGGGTGACGGCGCAGAAGCGCGAGGCCAGCGACATGCGCGGGCAGAAGCCCATGTCGAAGGTCACGTCCATCTCGGGGATGGTGATGGTGGTCGCCTCGCCGGCGACGGAGAAGCCCTGCACGCGGAAGGGCGGGAAGTAGAGAAATCCGAGCGCGCCCTCACGGGGCGGGGGCTTGGGGATCATCGGTCAATCCTCCGGGCGGCGCTGTCACGCCGACGGAACAGACGGAAATGTCGCCGCCCGACAGCCGGGGAGCAAGGATACCCAAGGATAGTGCTGAGAATGCTTCGGAACCGGTGGATACTCCGCCCACCAAAAAAAAAACGAACAAATACGCAAAATGATGGTTGAATCTGAGGGAATTCTCTGCTAGCTTGACAAAGCCTGCTCTTCATCTCACACAGGAGTACCACACATGATGACCTTGTCGATTCTGTCCGTGCTACTGACGTCCGGGCAATTCGCAGCAGCAACATCATCTTTGTCTATTCCGCACAATGTCAGGACGCATCTGGTCAGCGGAGACCGACCGCTCGACACCAACCTGACTATTCTTCGCTTGGATGGTCCCACTTGGGAGGGAGATTTGACGGTCTGGATTCTCCCCACGACCGAGCGTACCGAGATGAATGTCTCGCTGGCTGGACGCGTATGGGCGAAGGGCAAGACCGGCGAAGAGTACGCGTACGATGCACGGTTTGACTTCCAGATGCCCGTTGAGGAGGGCGTGGTGGTGCCTCTGGGAGACTCGCACGCGCTCTCGATCGCGTCAGATCCAGCCATTTTGCTTCAGCGCAAGGAAATCGCTCGGGATGTTGTAGCTTGGACATCGCGCAGCCCAGAAATCGCGGGTACGCTGGAAGTCTGGCACGCGCCGGAGGATACTTTGCGGCTTTCGGATGCTCAGGTGCTCGCCATCTTCTCCGCCATGTTCGACACTCGGGATCGGGAGCCTGGGCGTCAAGCTGGTTGTCCGTCGAATGCGCAGGCATGTGCGAATCTTGCGAAGTCTACCTGCGATCCGAACCGTGTTGGATCGGTGAGCTATAGCTGTAATGCGTCAACCAAACAGGAGTCGTGCTCGTTCACTTGTTTGTCTTCTCCCCCAGGCGGTGGAGATTGACCATCAGCGCTGCGTGATTCCTATGTCCGGTCGCATAACCGGCGCGTATCATGGGTCGTGGAGTACGAGCCGAATGTAAAACCTTCTGTCGACCGACCAGAGCTGACCCCGGACAGTTCACTGGGCGCGGTGTTCAGCCGCCTTGGCCCGGCGGCGTGGCTGGGGGTGGTGTGGGCGGTGCTGCCCGCGATGGGGGGGTTCCTTGTTCTGTTCAACATGGGGCCGATCTCGGAGTTTCTCCGGGGGGAGGCCGAGGCGGGGCCGATGCGCCTGGCGCTGGGCGTGGCGACCTATGTGCTGATCTTCATTGTCTCGGCCGGCTGTGGCTTCCTGCCGACCTATTCGCAGGCCATCCTGGCGGGCTTCGCGTTCGGGGTTGAAGTGGGGTTCGGGGCGGCCTGGGTCGGGTTCGTCGGGGCGTCCATGGTGGGCTATCTGATCGCCCGGGCCTTCGCCAAGGAGCGGGTGGAGAAGGAGATCGGGCGGAACCTCAAGGCGCGGGTGGTGCGGGACGCGCTGATCGGGTCGGGATTCGCCAGGGCGTTGTTGATCGTGACGCTGGTGCGCGTGCCGCCGAACTCGCCGTTCGCGCTGATGAACCTGGTGCTGGCCTCGTCGGGCGTGCCCAAGCGGGTGTATGTGCTGGGCACGGCGCTGGGCATGGCGCCGCGGACCTTCGCGGCGGTGTTCGTGGGCAGCCAGATCACCGATTGGTCCAGCGCGGAGCGGCCGCGGTGGATGGTCGTGGGCGGCATCGTGCTGACGCTGGTGGTGCTGGGGATCATCGGCTCGATCGCCAACCGGGCGCTCAAGCGGGTGACGGGTCAGAACGCGACGGCGTGATGACGCGGTCCCGACAAGCCGCGACTGCCAGGGAGCGGCCGCGAGCGCCAGATGGCGCTCGCTATGGAAGCGATCAGCGACAAGCCGCGATGTGCGCTCCACGGGGTTTCTTTGGATACGGTGAGGGCGGTGCGGTTCCTGCATAAATCCGGAGGAAGCGAATGAGCGCTCGCGGTGGATTGCGGACTGCGAACGTGTGTGTGCGTCGCTCGGCCGCTCCCTTGCAGTCGCGGCTTGTTGGAATGGGCGCGGCTTGTCGTCTGGGGCTCAGCCGATGATCTGGAATGCGATGATCATGAGTGTGATCAGGGTGAAGTTGTGCAGGAAGTGGGCGGTCATGGGGGCGATGATCGAGCCGCGCCACTCGCGCATGAAGGCGAACATGAAACCCAGGGCGATCAGCGGCGCGACCAGCAGCGGGCCGTAGGAGTGCATGTAGGCGAACAGGCACGCGGAGAGCAGGGCAGCGGGCGCCCAGTGCGTGCGGGCGCGGAGGTGGCGGAAGAGGGCGCCGCGGAAGATCAGCTCCTCGGTGATCGGGGCCCAGACGGTGGCCAGGGCGAACACGAGGACGATGATCCAGAGGTTGCCCGTGCCGACCAGTTCGACGATGGGTTTGTTGGGGACGGGCGCGTCGGTGGGGCCCGGGTTGATCATTTCCCAGAGGGCGACCAGGACGAGCGTGATGACGACGCCGAGGAAGTAGAGCGGCACGCAGGCGAGGTAGGCCAGCACGCCGCAGCCGATCTCGCGTGCGACGCCGTCGCCCCGGGTGAGCCCGACGGCGTGGCGCCAGCGGCGCGGGTCCATGCCTCGGACGAGCGGCCAGAGGACGGTGAGCATCAGGAACCACTGCAGCGGCAGCTGGAGCGCCCCGGCGGCCTCGGCGACGGCGCTGGGCGCGTGCGCCTGGACCAGGCCCGAGCCGATGACCAGGGCGGCGAAGCACCCGACGAAGAGGGCGTAGGTCTCGAGCATGATCGAGCCGCCGGGGAGGGGGCGCGGGCAGCGCATCCGGGTGCGCGGGTTGGCGTACCAGACGATGCCCCAGACGAGCACGCAGGTCCCGATGAGGCCCGCGCCGCCCGCGAGGGCGAGGAAGCCGAGGGCGAGCATGATGACGGGCCAGGGCCCGCCGATGATGGCTTCGCGTTCGGCCTCCGGTTCGCCGCGGGAAAGGGCGTAGGCCCCGATCTTGCCGTAGCGGACGGCGAACTGGTCGCGGACGGCGGGGTCGAGGGCGTGGGGGCCGTCGGTGTAGATGATGTCAACGGCGTCGAGCTCGGCGGCGATGGGGTCGGGGGCTTCCGGGTCGTCGGATTGGGCGGCGCGGTCGTTCCGGACGGCGGCGGTGCGTTCGAGGGCGGCCTCGGGGCCGAGGTATTCACCGGCGAGGATGGCGACGCGGACGCGGTCGGCGGGCTCGGTGGCCATGGCGGCGACCTGCTCGATGAAGTCGCGTTTGGACGGGCCGGGCTGGTTGCGGAGGATGGGCGCGAGCCGCAGGAAGATCCGGGCCATGGGCTCGGCCATGCCGGCGGGCGCGGGCTTGTCGGCGGCCTGGGCG
>CAYXFA010000063.1:0-10531 GCA_964464165.1 uncultured Phycisphaeraceae bacterium
GGTGCAAGACGGGTGGGCGCAGGTCGCGCATTTGGCGCGCAGGGGTGGATGTTGGGTGGGATGCGCACAGGCGGGACGCCTGTGCCACCGGGGGCGGAGGCCGACCGGAGGTTGAGCCCGCGGGGTCAGGCGACGATCATCTTGACGCGGGCGGGGTTGCCGCCGTGCTCGTCGAAGATGAGCAGCTCGTTGGCCTTTTCCTTGAGGTAGGGGCGGGGCAGGGCCATGCAGAGCTGGGGCGGGACCTTCTTGCCGTCGCCGGTCTGGACGAAGTAGCGCCCGAGGTTGTGGCCGTTGAGGAAGACGACGCCCTTGGTCATGCCGGCGAGGTCGAGGGAGAGGGCGACGCGGTCGGCGGGGGCGTTGAAGAAGGTGCGCCACCAGCAGGGCAGGTTGAACTTGCCGAGGTTGCTCTTGGCGACTTCCTCGAACTCGTTCTCGCCCGGGGCCTCCCACTTGGCGAAGGCCCAGTCGCCCTTGTCGGTGGCCTGGGACGCGGCCTCGACGAACTTGACGCCGGCGCAGGCGGCGAGGGCCTCCTCGATGCGCGCGTCCGCGGCGGGGCCCTCGCCCTCGTCGGTGTGGAGGGCGAGCTCGAGCTCGTTGTTGCCGCGGCGGAGCTGCTCGGTGGAGAGGACGAGCGTGCGGGCCTGCAGGGCGTCGATGAAGTCGATCGGCTCGGCGTTGAGGAAGACCACGGCCCGGGCGGGGAGCGGGGGCAGGGCGATCACCAGCGGCGAGTGCTTGCGGTGGGTGAAGGACCAGGCGATGCGTGACGGGTGCGTGGTGTCGCCCTCGCGGACGCGGAAAAGGGGCGTGCGCCAGGCGAGCAGGTTGAAGGGCTCGGACGTGACGAGCCTGGGCTTGGGCGTGCGGAAGGGGGCGGCCTCGACGAGGTGGCCGTACAGGCCCTTGCGGTAGTGCATGAGCGAGCCGCCGGAGGGGTAGCCCATGTTGTCCGCGAGGATGGTCAGGGTGTGGGCGCCCTTCTTGAGGGACAGGGGCACCTGGCTCTGGGCGCCCGGGCCGGCGCCGAGGACGCCGACGGGCTCGGCGTCCAGGAAGAGCTGGGCGCGGTCGGCCATCTCGGGGGCGGCGGCCTTGATGCGGCGCGTGGCGCCCGCGCGGAGGTTGACGCGGTACCAGCCGTAGCCCTGCGGCACGCCGAGGGCGGGCAGCTCGGCCGGGCCGTTGATCTGGGCGTAGCGCGGGGAGGACCCGTCGGCGTGGGCCGTGGCGGGCGCGGCCTCCCAGGTTTCGAGCGTGATGGCGGGCAGGCGCGCCGGTGGGGCGTCGGCGGGCGTCTTGGTGTTGACGGTGGAGACCGTGCCGTCGGGGGCGATCTCCGTGTGGGTCTTGGAAGCGCCGGGCAGGGGCTCGAAGGCGGGGGTCAGGCCGGCCACGCCGACGTACACGGCGCCCGCGTGGTGGAAGGTCTGGTCGGCGAGGTCCTCGGGGACGACGGCGACGGTGATCTCGTCGATCTTGATGGTGACGGGGCGGCGCCCCTTGGGGACCTCGACCTCGACGGGCGTGCCGTTGATCGACACGGCGCCGATGGCGCCGGCGGGGCCGAAGACGACGAGGGTCGTGCCCGCGAAGAACAGCGGGCAGAGCGTGGTGTAGTCGAGGTGGGCGCGCCCGGTCAGGTGGGTGTCGAGCAGGCACCAGTGGACCTGCTGGGCGCCCAGCGGCACCGGCAGGGACGAGCCGTCGGCCAGCAGCAGGGGCAGCACGCCGGGCTTGGACTTGGGCGGCGAGAAGATAAAGAGCACCGAGCCCTGCGAGCCGCGGAGGTGCGTGATGGTGCGGGCCGAGATGGCGTCCTCGCGCGGGGCGGGGTCGATGACGATCGGGGGCGTGTCGGCGGTGTGGTTGGCGAAGACGCGCGCGAAGGAGGACGCGAACGACGCGATCCGTCGGACGGCGGGGTAGACCGCGGTGGGCCGGCCGTGCTCGTCGATGGCGGCGGCGAGGTCCTGGGTGGGGGCGAGCATGGTATGCTCGCCGCGGGGCGACTGGCCGGCCCAGAAGCCGGGCGCGGTGCCGCTGGAGAAGTTGGAGAGGTTGAACTGGCCCGCGCTGGCGAGGATCTCGCCGAGGTGGCGCTGGAGGGCCCAGGGGTCGATCGGGTCCGGGGCGTTTTCGCCGAAGCGGGGCCGGCGGACGGGCCCGAAGTCGACGACGATGCGGGGCTGGTCGGGGCGGACGGCGCCGAGCTGGCGCAGGATGGCGAACATCTCGCCCTCGCCGGTCCAGCCGTCGATCTCGCCCTCGACGCCCTGCCAAAGGTTGTTGGCGTTGATGCGGGGGACGGTCAGGCCGGCCTCGCGCAGGTAGCGGGCCAGCTCGCCGAGGTAGGCGCCGGCGGCGTCGTGGTGGTCGCAGGTCCAGTGCGACTCGTTCTGGATGAGGACGATGGGCCCGCCGCCGGGCGAGGAGGCCTGGAGGTCGCGGACCTGCTTGGAGAGGGCGGTGAAGTAGCGGCCGGTGGCCTCGAGGAAGGGCTGGCTCGGGCCGCGGAGCTTGACGTTCTCGACGTTGAGCAGCCAGGAGGGCAGGCCGCCGAGGTCCCAGCCGGCGCCGACGAAGGGGCCGGGGCGGAGGATGGCGTGCATGCCGGCTTCCTTCACGAGGGTGAGGAAGTGGCGGACGTCGTTGTCGCCCTTGAAGTCGAAGGCGCCGGGGCGGGGCTCGACGCGGTTCCAGAAAACGGGGGTCTCGATGGTGTTCAGGCCCGCGAGCCGTGCGGCATGGATGCGTTCGGCCCAGGTGTCGCGCGGGAACCGCTGGAAGTGGAGTGATCCGGATACGATCCAGATGCGCCGGCCGTCGATGGAGAGGGTCTTGCCGTCAAAGGTGACCGCGGGCATGCAGAAAGGCTCCGGTTGGCCCGGCATCGGAAGGATGGGAGGCCGGGGGCAAAGTCTGCGGGCCGGTCGTCGTGCTCGGGACGCCCAAACCCGTTGGGGATCGCGGACACAGACGGTAGGAGGCCGCGGCGTGGATCGCAACGACGACCGCCGGAGACGGTAGACTTCGGCCCTGCGTCGTCGGACGGACACCCTTGATTGCGAGAAACGCCAAAGCATGATTCTATCAAGACTTACGCGCGCGGCGGGCCGGTGTCATACCCCCGCCCAACAGCCGGCCGGGCGCGTGGAGAGAAAGTTGGGGAATCCGGTGAAATGGCGCCGCGGGGCGGCGCTGGGGGCGGCGGGCGCGTGGGTTCTGGTTGGTGGATGCTCGGGGGGGCTTGACCGCATCGACCGCGCGACGGACCGGGTGATCCGCGAGCGGGTGGACGCGATGGGCGGGGGCGCGGTGGCGCCGCGCCCGTTCGAGCCGGGCCCCCAAGGGGACCGCTCGGACTGGTACAACCCCCAGCCTGCGACGGTGAACCCGCCCGTGTCCGCGCTGCGGTTCGAGCCGGCGGACGAGGCCCGGAACGTGGCCACGCTGCTCGACCGGTACGCCGACGACGCGACCGAGGCGACGGAGGACGCGCGGCTGCTGGACCTGGACACGGTGTTCGGGCTGGCGGCGACCAGCGGGCGCGAGCACCGCCAGGCGGAGGAGAACTTCATCCTCACGGTGATCTCGCTGCTGATCGAGCGTCACCTGTGGAGCCCGCGGCTGTTCAACGACACCTCGGTGATCGCCGCGGGCGCGGGGGACCACGGGACCTTCGACGCGGCGTTGTCGGTGATCAACTCCCTTCGAGTGAGCCAGCGCCTGCCGTACGGCGGCGCGGTCGAGGCGCGGTGGGTGACGCGCGCGGCCCAGGAACTGGTCAACGAGAGCACGAACGCGTACACCTCGTCGAGCGAGCTGATCCTCACGGCGGACATCCCGCTGCTGCGCGGGGCGGGGCGCGCGGCGCGGGAGAGCCTGCTGCAGGCCGAGCGGGAGACGGTGTACGCGGCGCGGGAGTACGAGCGGTTCCGGCGGGAGCTGCTGGTGTCGATCGCGTCGGACTACTTCTCGCTGCTGGAAACGCGGTCGAGGATCGCCAACCAGCGCCGGCAGCTCGAATCGACGCGCCGGCGCGAGTCGGAAACCGCGGCGAAGGTGCGGGCCGGGCGGCTCAACCCGTTCCAGAACGAGATCACGGCCAACGCCGTCAAGCAGTCCGAGGCGCAGCTCGCGAACCTGCGCGAGCAGTTCATCCTGCAACTCGAGCGGTTCAAGCTTCGCCTGGGGTTAGACCCCACGGAGCGGGTGGTGCTCGGCGAGCCGGGGCTGAGCCTGCGCGAGCCGCTGCTCTCGCCGGCGGACGCCGCGTCGCTGGCCCTGACGTACCGGCTGGACCTGCAGAACCGGCGTGACCGGCTGATCGACGCCGAGCGGGCGGTGGCCAACGCGCGCAACAACCTCCTGCCCGACCTGGACCTCAACGCGAGCGTCACGGTGCCCACCGACCCGGACGCGGACCAGGACGGGCTGGGGCTGGACGGCGGCTCGACCCGGTACTCGGTGGGCGCGACGTTCAGCCTGCCGCTGGACCGGCGGATCGAGCGGCTGAGCCTGCGCCAGGCGCAGGTCCGGCTGGAGCGGGAGCGGCGGTCGTACGCGGAGTTCCGCGACTCGATCGTGATCGAGGCCCGCCGCGCGGTGCGGGCGATCGACCTGGCGCGGTTCCAGCTGCAGCTCGCGGAAGAGCAGATCAAGATCAACGAGAAGGGCCTGAAGGACCTCTCGCTGCGCGACGACGCGGACCCGCAGTCGGTGCTCGACCGCGAGGACGCGTTGCTCGAGGCGGAGAACGCCCGCGACCAGGCCATCACGGACCTGCGCAACGCGATCCTGCAGTACCTGCTGACGACGGGGCAGCTCCGCGTGCGCCCGGACGGGCGGTTCGACCCGCCCGCCGGGATGCTCCAGGCGGGTTCGGAGACCGACGCTTCGGTGGGCGCGGATTACCCGGCCGTGCCGGACGACGCCTCGCCGGACGCGGACCTGGGCGGGCCCGACGCGGAGCCGGACGCCGAAGAACCCTGAGCCGGGTTCAGCCGGTGGGCGCGGCGCGACGCTCGTAGACGAGATGACGGCGTTCGGCCCCGCCGACCGGCAGCACCTCGACGCGCCCCGTCGGGCGGAAGCCAGCCTTCTCGGCGACGCGGGCGCTCGCACCGTTGGCGGGCTGGATCATGGCGCCGATGCGGTCCAGGCCGAGCCCGAGCGGGCGGTCGCTCAGGGCGTGCTCGGCCAGGGCGGTGACGCCCTCGGTCGCGTAGCCGCGGCCGGTGAACCGCCGGTCCACCCACCAGTTGGCCTCGCAGACGCTCTCGAACCCGAACTCGATGCGGATGAGGTTGAACAGGCCCACGAAAGCGCCGCCGGGCAGGAAGGCGGCCCGGCGCCAGGCGGTGCGGTCGCGCTCGGTCTCGGCGGCGGAGCGGACCCAGCGGTCGAACATCGCGTCGTCGCTCTCGCCGGGGCGGTTGAGCGGGATGCGGGTTTCCAGGGCCTCCCGGCTGTGGCGGACCGCGGCGAGCACCCGGGCCTGGTCGGAGAACGCCAGCGGGCGGAAGAGCAGCCTGTCGGTCGATCGCTCGACGGGCGGGAGCACCTCAACCACACGCCGGGAACGCTGGATGGGTAGATTCATGACCCGGACTGCCGTCATAACCGTTCCTCCCGCGCCAGCCCCACCCGGGGCCGGTCCGAGAAGCATCGGGCGGGCCGGGGGGCCGCTTGAGGGAGATTCCGGGGACCGGGACGGGTTGTCAGCGCCGGCGGATCACGGCGATGGGGATCCAGAGGGCCCCGAGCATGCCCCCCAGCATCATGATGGTGGCCAGGTTGAACAGGTTGACCCGGCTGCCCCTCATCAGCAGCTCGATGGACCCCAGCAGGACGCCCAGGAGCACCCCGACGTACACCGAGGTGGCCACGCCCAGCACGCGCTTCACCCGCCCGACCAGGAACAGGCCGACGACCGCTATCGCGGAGAACAGCAGCGGCGAGAGCGCGATCCCGGCGATCAGCCCGACCGCCAGGACACCGAACACCAGGAAGACGAGGAAGCCGCCCCCGGTGGGTTCTCCGGCGGGGGCGTGGGTCTGCCTGGCCCGGCGGCGTTCGGCCTCGCCCTGGGCCTGGCCCATCGCCTCGGCCATGGTCCGGGGCATGCGGGAGGCGGGGATGCCCATGGACGCCCGCATGCGGGCCTTCTCGTAGTCGCGGGCGAATGACATGGCGAACTCCTGGGGTTCGACGGGGCCGGCGTACCGCTCAGAAGGGAATGCGCATTCTGTTCTTTCCTCCGCACCGGCCCCGGGCTCACCTCCCGCATTCGGGGCACGGCCCGGGCGTGAGCCCGGCCAGGTCGTAGGCGCAGCGCGGGCAGCGGCCCCTGGCCCGGCGCCGGGCGGGGCGGATCACCGACCGGTGGAGCATCCACAGCCCGGGGGCGGCGACCACGCCGAGGAGCAGCCACCACGGGAGGTAGAGGAGGTCCCGCTGCTCGCTCGGGACGGCGCTCGGCACGATCGCGGAACCGGCCATACGGAAGTTCCCGCTCACGCCGCCGCGGGAGGCGACGCCGAGCACGTTGAACCGCAGGTCGCCGGGCGCCGTCAGGTCTCCCGCCCAACCGGGCTGGCGCTCGGGGAGCGAGCGAGCGTTGATGCTCGACGGACGGGCGGCGTTGGGGCCGACACCGATGATCCGGGTCTGATCGAAGACCACGCCGCGGGCGCGGACCGAGACGGAGATGAACCGCTGGTCCGTACGCCCCGACACGGACGGGGTGCTCGCGTGCACGGCCCAGAGCGTGCGCTGCTGGGATGCGAGACACAGCACCGCGCCGGTCAGCGGCAGAGCGACGCAAAGCAGCACAACCGCCGCGCGAGCGGCTTTCAGGGGCAGAACGGTGCGGCGGCGTGGCACAAGGGCAGCATAACCGGACTGGCCCGTGGAACTCCACAGTTCGGTTGCTTACCGCGGGGGTGGAACGCTCGGCAGCCCGCATTCGGGGCACGGCCCGGGCGTGAGCCCGGCCAGGTCATAGGCGCAGCGGGGACACAGGCCCTGGACGCGACGGCGAGCGGGGCGGGTGAGGGCGTGGCGTAGGGCACGGACGGCGGCGGGCGTCGCCGCCAGCGTGGTGAGCAGCCACCACGGCACGACCACGATGGTGCGAACGCCGACGCGCGTGGGCTCGGTGTTGACGGGCGCCGTCACGGTGCGCTGGTGGCCCAGCCTGAAACCCAGGAAGCGCACACGGTCCGGGACCAGTATCTGCCCGGGGCCGGGTCGCGTGGCGGAAGGGATGATCGCGAAATGGGAGTAGGGACGCTGCGGGTCCGGCCGGGCGGTCGGCACTGGAAAGTAGAGGTCGTCCCGGAGGTGGCCCACGACCAGCCCCGGGGCCCACCCGTGCAGCATGCTGACCGTCCGGGCCGAGCCGGTCGGTGGGTGGTGGAACGCGGTCCGGAGGAAGGTGGGCGTGCGGAACTGGGCGAAGATCCAGATCGCTATCAGGGCGCTCGTGAGGCAGACCGACCCCGTCAGAACGGCCCGGCGTGCCAGGCGTCCGACGCGGTTGCGGGGTGCGGTGGCCACTGGGGCAGCATAGCGGGAACCGGCGGGTTCCGGGCCGTGCGCCCCGGGCGTGGAGTCCCGCCGGTTTATTCGACCGTGACGGACTTGGCGAGGTTGCGGGGCTTGTCGACGTCGTGGCCGCGGAGGACGGCGGCGTGGTAGGCCAGGAGCTGGAGGGGCACGACGGTGAGCATGGGGCTGAGGCACTCGGGCACGTCTGGCACGTAGAGCACGTCCTCGGCGTAGTGGCGGATCTCGTGGTCGCCCTCGGTGGCGACGGCGATCACGTGGCCGCCGCGGGCGCGGACCTCGGCGATGTTGGACATGACCTTGTCGTACTGGTTGCCCTTGTTGGCGATGAAGACGACGGGCATGCCCTCGTCGATGAGGGCGATGGGGCCGTGCTTCATCTCCGCCGCGGGCATGCCCTCGGCGTGGATGTAGGAGATTTCCTTGAGCTTCAGGGCGCCCTCCAGGGCGGTCGGGTAGTTGTACCCGCGTCCGAGGAAGAGCCAGTTCTCTCGGTGCACGTACTTCTCGGCGACGCGGCGGATCTGGGCGTCCGACGCGAGGCAGCGCTCGATCTTGTCGGGCACCTGGGCGAGCTCGTTCATCAGGCGGGCGGAGGCCTCGGGCGACATGAACCGGCGCCGGGCCATGAACAGGGCGATCATGGTCAGCACCGCCACCTGGCCGGTGAAGGCCTTGGTGGAGGCCACGCCGATCTCCGGGCCCACGCGGCAGTACACGCCGGCGTGGGTCTCGCGGGCGATGGTCGAGCCGACCACGTTGATCACGCCCAGCGAGAGGGCGCCGCGGTCGCGGGCCTCCTGCAGGGCGGCGCGGGTGTCGGCGGTCTCGCCGGACTGCGAGACGGCGACGACGACCGTGCCCTCCTCGATGATGGGGTTGCGGTAGCGGAACTCGCTGGCGTACTCGACCTCGGCGGGGATCTTGGCCAGGTCCTCCAGCAGGTACTCGCCGATCATGGCGGCGTGCAGGGCCGTGCCCTGGGCCGCGAGGATGACGCGCTTGGACTTGACCAGCTGGGGGGCCAGGGCCATCAGGCCGCCCAGGACCACGCGGCCCTCCTTCTCGTCGAGCCGGCCGCGCATGGTGGTGCGCAGGGCCTTGGGCTGCTCGAAGATCTCCTTGCGCATGTAGTGGTCGAAAGCGCCCAGCTCGATCTCGTCAAGCTCGGTCTCCAGCTGCATGACCTTCGGCGAGAGCTCGATGTTGTCGATCGTCGAGGTGCGGAAGCCGTCGCGGGTGATGCGGCAGACGTTGTAGTCGTCCAGCGTGACGGCCTGGGCGGTGTGGGCGATGATGGCCGAGCCGTCCGAGGCGACCACGTACTCGCCGTTGCCCACGCCGACGAGCAGGGGCGAGCCCTTGCGGGCGCACACCAGCACGCCCGGCTCCTTCTCGCACATCACGGCGATCGAGTACGCCCCGGTGACCTCACGCAGCGCGGCCTGGACGGCCTTCTCCAGGTCCATGCCCGCGGCGGGGTCGAACAGCTCCCCGATCAGGCAGGCGAGCACCTCGGTGTCGGTCTCGGACACGAAGGTGTGGCCCTTGTCCTCCAGCAGGCGGCGGATGGTGGCGTAGTTCTCGATGATGCCGTTGTGGACCAGGCAGATGCCGTTGCGGTCGTCCCGGTGGGGGTGGGCGTTGGCCTCGGTCACGCCGCCGTGAGTGGCCCAGCGGGTGTGGGCGAGGCCCTGGGTGCCGGGCAGGCCGCCGATCTCCTCGATGCGTTGCTCGACGTTGGCCACGCGGCCGACGGCTTTGACGATCCGCAGGCCGTCCTCGGAGAGGGTGGCGATGCCGGCCGAGTCGTAGCCGCGGTACTCCAGGCGCTTGAGGCCCTCGAGCAGGAGCGGGACGGCGGGCTTGTGACCGAGGTAGGCGACGATGCCGCACATGGGGGATGCTCCTGAGTCGTGGCGTACGGGGCTGCGAGGGAGAGATCGGCCGGAGGGGGTCCGCCCCGTTGGCCGGGATGGTACGAACCGGCCGAAGCCCGGGTTCGGGGGCGGGTCGGGCGGATCGAAAAACGCCCGTCGGACCCGGGCGGACCCCGCGCGGGCGGGCCGGGCGGGCGGCGCGGTCGTCACGCCCGAGCGCTGTCTTTTCGGACGCTCCGGCATACGCTTCCCGAGTTTGCACCCCGGCTGCCGCGGCCCGGGCGCGGGCGACGGGCCGAGCCGACGGAAGGGGCGCCGATGCCGAAACGCGAGGACATCCACACGATCCTGCTGATCGGGTCGGGCCCGATCGTCATCGGGCAGGGTTGCGAGTTCGACTACTCTGGCACGCAGGCTTGCAAGTCGTTGCGGGACGAGGGGTACCGGGTGGTGCTCATCAACTCGAACCCCGCGACGATCATGACGGACCCGGCCTTCGCCGACCGGACCTACGTCGAGCCGATCACGCCGGAGACGGTCCGCAAGATCATCGAGAAGGAAAAGGAACTGGGCAGCCCCATCGACGCGGTGCTGCCAACGCTCGGCGGCCAGACGGCCCTGAACTGCGCCTGCGAGCTGTGGGACCAGGGGGTTTTCCAGGAGCACGGGATCGAGATGATCGGGGCGGACCGGGCGGTCATCCACCGCGCCGAGGACCGCAAGGCGTTCGCCGACGTCTGCGCCCGGGCCGGGCTGGCGACCCCCGAGAGCCGCACGGTCCAGACGCTGGCCGAGGCCGAGGAGTTCGTCGCCCAGATCGGCCTGCCGGCCATCATCCGCCCGGCCTTCACGCTCGGCGGCTGGGGCGGCGGCATCGCGTACAACCGGGCCGAGTTCCAGGAGCTGGTCACCCGCGGCCTGCGGGCCAGCATGATCGGGCAGGTCCAGGTCGACAAGTCGCTGATCGGCTGGAAGGAGTACGAGCTCGAGGTCGTCCGCGACAAGAAGGACAACTGCGTCATCGTCTGCGGCATCGAGAACATCGACGCCATGGGCGTGCACACGGGCGACTC
>CAYXFA010000064.1:0-10346 GCA_964464165.1 uncultured Phycisphaeraceae bacterium
ACGCCGACGTGGACGGCAGCCACATCCGCACGCTGCTGCTCACGTTCTTCTTCCGGCAGATGCCCGACCTGATCCGGCGCGGGCACGTGTACATCGCCCAGCCGCCGCTGTACCAGATCATCAAGGGGCGCAAGTCGCGCTACGTGATCAACGAGCGTCGCCTCTCCGAGGTGCTCACCGAGCTGGGCCTGGAGGGGTCGGTCCTGCTCGTGCGCGACATCGAGAACGCCGAGCCCGGGCGCGAGCCCGCCGTCGTCCGCCGGATCTCCGGCGCGGACGCCCTCAAGGTCGTGCGCCTGCTGGGACGGCTCAACGAGCTGTCCGAGATCGCCGAGCGCCGCGGCGTGCGTTTCGTGGACCTGCTCGCCTCGCGGCGTGACGGCCGCCTGCCCACGCACCGCGTCAACACACGGTCGACGGGCGAGTACGCATGGTCCGAGCGCGAGGCGCACGAGATCGTCGAACGCCGCGGGTGGAAGCTCGTCGAGGACGGCGAGGCGACCTCCGACAACGAGCCCGCCACCGTGCGCGAGCTGCACGAGAACCGGGAGCTGGAGGTCATCTTCTCCGAGCTGGCCGAGCTGGGCCTCTCGATCGACGACTACGCCCTCGTCCGCGAGGAGAGCGTGACCGGCGAGGTGCTGCCCGCCAAGTTCGCCTGGGAGACCGAGAAGAAGTCCGGCGCCAAGGCCGAGGCGGACCGCCCGGAGGACGCCGATGGCCCGGGCGAGGAGCCGGCCCCGGCCGCCGCGGACACCCGCGTGGTCGAGGCGGCCAACCTGCCGGCCATCCTCGGGGCCCTGCACGAGATCGGGCGCCGCGGCATGGAGGTCAAACGCTTCAAGGGTCTGGGCGAGATGGACGCCATCCAGCTCTGGGAGACCACCATGGACCCGGAGGCCCGCGTGCTCATGCGGGTCCGCTGGGAGCAGGCGGGCGAGGCGGACAGCCTGTTCAGCCTGCTCATGGGCGAGCAGGTCGAGCCCCGGCGCAAGTTCATCGAGGACCACGCGCTCGAGGTCAAGAACCTCGACGTGTGAGCGTGGCTCCCGCGGGGGCGCGGAGCACCGGCGTTCCCCCCGCCCGGACGGGTTGTGGCGTCCCATAAACGCCGTCGCCCCCTGTTGCGGGCGTATCTGTGCGAAAAAACACCAACGCCCGCCCGATGTTGCCGTCGCTCGTGGGGGCGGAGGTGGGCGTTGCCGGAGCTTCGTCAAGGCAGGGGCGTGCGGGGCGCGGGGCGCCCGGCGGATCGGAACACCCTCGGGGTGGGCGGGCAGGCGTACGAGTTCCTGCTCAGCAAGCTCGACGAGCGGTCGGGCGACGGCGCGGTGGACCCCCAGCGGGTCCACACCCGGATCCCCTTCCTGAACCCCCTGGTACGGGTGGTGCTGGAGGACGGGCACGGCGGCCGGGAGCTGACCCTGGCCTGCCGCAACCTGTCCCGCGGCGGGGTCGGGCTGCTGCATTCGAGCTTCATGTACCCCGGCTCGCGGGTCTCGGTGCACCTGCCGCGGTCGGACGGCGCCGCCCCGGGCGTCCGGGGCGAGGTGGTCCGGGTCGAGCACCGGGGCGGCGTGGTCCACGAGATTGGCGTGAAGTTCGACGAGGAGATCACGCTGTCGGACTACTTCGTGGGCGACGTGACCGGCGTGATGCCCAGCTTCGAGCGTGTGCCCCCCCACCGCCTCAGCGGCAGCGCGGTGTTCGTCACCGCGTCGGAGGCCGACCGGCTGGCGATCAACGAGTTCCTTCTTGAGTCCAGCATGCGCTTCCGCTTCGTGGGCTCCTGCGACGAAGCGCTGGGCGCGGCGGGCGACGACCCCGAGATCATGCTCGTGGACGTAAACCTCCAGGACCGGCCCGGGCCGGAGGTGGTCAAACGCCTGCGCACGCGGGGCTACACGCGCCCGGTGGTGCTCTTCGGCGACCCGCCGGACGCGGTGACACGCTCGATGATGCGGGCCTGCGGCGCCGACGCCCTGGCGGGCTCGCCCCTGACGCGCGACGGGCTGCTCCGCGTCCTGGGGGAGTTCATGCTGTGCGGCTGGGACCCGCGCCAGCTCGACATGACCCGCTCCCGCGTCGACCGCGCCACGCTGGTGTCGCTGTGCTCGGAGCTGGGCAAGCTGGGCGCCGCGCTGGAAGCCCAGGCGGAACGGCGCGACCGCGTCGGCCTGTTCGGCACGTGCCGTCGCATCGCGGGCATGTCGCTGATGGTGGGCATGAACGGCGTGGCGACGATGGCCGAGCGTCTGAGCGAACGCGCCGCCGAGAGCGACGACCTGAGCACCTTCGAGGAGCTGCTCCGCGACGTGCGCCTCGGCTGCGCCGCCGCGGGCAAAGCCGCGGCGTGACCGCTCGGACCGCCGGCCCCCCACTATCCTCCGCCCGGTGGACCCGCGATCGCTCATCGAGGACCTGCTCGGCTCCCCAGTCGCGTCGATGTCGCCGCTGAGCGGGGGCTGCATCGCCGAGGTGTACCGCGTGCGTCTGGCGGACGGGCGGGACCTGGCGGTCAAGGTCGAGACGGGCGACGAGCCCGCCCTGGACCTGGAGGCGGGCATGCTCGCCGCGTTGTCGGCGCACGCGCCGACGCCCCGGGTGGAGGCGGCCGGCGAGCACGTCCTCGCGATGGAGTTTGTCGACCACGCCGGGGGCGGGTCGGAGGGGGGCTACCGGCGCCTGGGCGAGATCGTCGCCGCGCTCCACGCGGTGACGGCCCCCGCGTACGGCTTCGACACGGACACGCGCATCGGGCCGATCCGGCTGGCCAACGGGCGCCACGCGGACTGGAACCGCTTCTACTTCGAACGCCGACTGCTGCCGGTGTGCGAACTCGCGGCGGCCCGCGGCGCCCTGCCGGGCGGGTTCATGCGCCGGCTGGACGAGTTCGGCCGGCGCCTGGACGAGTTGCTCGGCCCGCCCGGGCCCGCCTCGCTGATCCACGGCGACCTGTGGGCCGGCAACGTGCTCTGGAAGAACGGCACGCCCGCGGCGCTGATCGACCCCTCCACCCAATGGGCCGACCGGGAGTTCGAGCTGGCCTTCATCGACCTGATGGGCGGCGTGTCCGCGGGGTTCTGGGACGCGTACGAGCGGGCCATGCCGATCCGCCCGGGGTTCCGGGAGCGGCGCATCCACGCCTACCAAGCGTTCCCGCTGGCGGTGCACGCCGCGTTGTTCGGCGGGGGCTACGGGGCCCGGGCGATGGCGTCCCTGACGCGGGCTCTGGCGTGAAAGCACTTGCCTTGGTTCGCAACGGCGCGGGGCACGAAAAAACCCGGGCGGACGCCCGGGCTTTCGTTTCGGAGGGTGACCGACGGGATTTGAACCCGCGACCCCCTGGACCACAACCAGGTGCTCTGACCAACTGAGCTACGGCCACCGAGGCGTCGCGCGGGGCGACGCGAGCGCCAAGTGTAGCCGGGGCCCGGGTGGGGGCCAAGCGCCGGGCGTGGGGCCGCGACCGGGGGCGGGGGGAATTGGGGCGGCGGGCCGGCTCGGGGTCGGAAAATCCCGGGCGGTCGGCTAGCATCCTTCCCTGTTACAGCGTCGGTCCGGCCGGGGGCGTGGGCTCCCCGCCCGGGCGGGCGCGGCCGTTTCCGCCCGGTCGCTCGCGCGCCGGTGGTCCGAGGAGTTGCCATGGGAGCTTTGAGTGTGGAAGGCCTGAACCTGTCCGCGGGGCGTGCGCACCGGAACCTGGCCACGGCCGAGCTGGTCGAGCGCGTGCTGGCGCGCGGCGAGGGCCGCCTGGCGTCCAACGGCGCGGTGTGCGTGTTCACCGGCGACCGCACCGGGCGCAGCCCGAAGGACAAGCACCTCGAGGACACCCCCGCCATCCACGCCAAGATCGACTGGGGCAAGGTCAACCAGCCGATCACGCCCGAGCAGTTCGAGATCGCCCACCGCATCGCGACCGAGCACCTCAACGCCCAGGACGAGGTGTTCGTGTTCGAGGGCTTCGCGGGCGCGGACGTGCGCCACCGGCTCGGCGTGCGCGTCGTCACGCACCTCGCCTGGCACGCGCTGTTCGCCGAGACCCTGTTCATCAAGCCCGGCTCGGCCTCCGACGCGGGCGACGGCTCGTGGACGCACGACTGGACGGTCATCAACGCCGGCACGCACAAGCTGACGGCCGAGGAGCAGGCGGAGCTGGGCCTGAAGAGCCCGATCCTCATCGCCCAGTCGCTCGAGAAGAAGATCGTGGTCATCCTCGGCACCGAGTACGCCGGCGAGATGAAGAAGGGCATCTTCTACGCCATGAACTTCGACATGCCCGAGCAGGGCGTGTTCCCGATGCACTGCTCGTGCAACGTGGCCAAGAACGACCCCTCCAACGTGGCCCTGTTCTTCGGCCTGTCCGGCACGGGCAAGACCACCCTGTCCGCCGACCCCGACCGCGCCCTCGTCGGCGACGACGAGCACGGCTGGGGCCCCAACGGCGTGTTCAACTTCGAGGGCGGCTGCTACGCCAAGGTCGTCGGCCTGACCCGCGAGAAGGAGCCGCAGATCTGGGACGCGATCCGCTTCGGGTCCGTCCTCGAGAACACCAACATCGACCCGGCCACCCGCGTGCCGGACTACGAGGACACCTCGGTCACCGAGAACACCCGCGTGACCTACCCGGTGGACTACATCCCGGGCGCCCAGATCCCCAGCGTGGCGGGCCACCCCAAGCACGTGGTGTTCCTGACCGCCGACGCCTTCGGCGTGATGCCGCCCATCAGCCGCCTGACCCCCGAGCAGGCGATGTATTACTTCATCAACGGCTACACCAGCAAGCTGGCCGGCACCGAGGCCGGCGTGACCGAGCCGCAGCCGAACTTCTCCTCCTGCTTCGGCGCCCCCTTCATGCCGCGCCGGGCCGGCGAGTACGCCCAGATGCTCAGCGAGCGCATCGGCAAGTACGGCGCGAAGGTGTGGCTGCTCAACACCGGCTGGACCGGCGGGCCGTACGGCACGGGCAGCCGCTTCAGCCTCAAGTACACCCGCGCGATGGTCTCGGCCATCCTGTCCGGCGCCCTGGACACCGTGCCGACCCGCGAGCACCCGGTCTTCGGGCTGCACATGCCCACCGCCATCGCTGGCGTGCCCGACGAGGTGCTCGACCCGCGCAACACCTGGAAGGACAAGGCCGCGTACGACGCCCAGGCCGCCAAGCTCGCCCGGCTGTTCCGCGAGAACGACGCCAAGTTCGAGATGCCCGAGGCCGTCCGCGCCGCCGGGCCGAAGGCCTGAGCGCCGCCCGCTGTCCAAAGCAAAGAGCCCGGGCCCGGCCCGGGCTCTTTTCGTGCTCGGGACCGGCCCGGATCAGCTCGGGGCGACCTCGGGGAGGTTGAAGGAGATGGTGCCCTTGGCGTTCTCCAGCGCCTTGCGGGCCTCCTCCGTGTCGCGGATGATGCGCCCGCCCAGCTCGAGGCTCATCGTCGGCCGTTTCTTGTTGAGTTTGCACAGCACCCAGCCCTCGGCCACCATGGCCTCGAGGACCTGGAGGTGGCGGAAGACGGCGAGCGAGCGCTCGGCCGGCGGCAGCGCCGAGGCGTAACGCAGGAGCCGCTCGTAGATGGTCTTCAGGTCGCTCTCGGTCCTGAGCAGGTCGATCATGACCTTCCAGTCGCCCACGTTGGGCAGCGTGGCGTCGGCCCGGCGGTAGCAGGGAACGCGATCGACCCGTCCCTCCCGGGCGTTGCCGAGCAGGATCTCGGTGGCGTTGTTGAGGTTGAGATGGAACTCGTTGTACTGGGAGATGACGAACTTGGCCTTGCCGCCGCTGAGCCGCTCGATGACGCCCTTGGCCGAGCCGAAGTCGAACGACCCGAAGCCGACCGAGTGGATGTTCTCCGTGGCGAACCCGCCCTGCGCCAGCCAGCGCCAGGCCTGCTGGGGCGTCAGGCGCAGCCCCGCGTCCTTCGCGATGGTCCTGCAGTAGTCCTGCAGGTCTGTGAAGCAGGCGTTGGCGGCGTACCAGTACTTGGCGAAGCGGATGTGCTGGTCGATGTTGCGCCGGCTTTTCTCGTCGTACCAGGACCGCAGCCACGCCGCGTCCTCGGCGCCGCGCTCGATCTCCATGATCGTGCAGGCCAGGTCGCGGGCCGAGCCGTGCGCCAGGGTCATCCCGGCGGCGAGGATGGGGTCGGCGAAGCCGGCCGCCTCGCCGCAGATCCACCAGTTCTCGCCGTAGAGCCGATCGGAGAGCTGGGACCAGTTCTTCGTGGTGTAGACCTTGCCCCCGACGCTCCGGGCGTCGCGGAGCAGGTGCCGGATGTCGGCCTGCTCGTTGATGGCCTTGTGGTACACCTCGGCGGGCGTCAGGCCCGTGGACTTGTAGTACTCGCTGGGGCAGACCAGCCCCACGGAGGCCCTGCTGGGGCTGACGGGGATGAACCAGATCCAGCCGTAGGGCAGCGAGCGGACCTGCACGCGCGTGCCCCCCACGCCGATCGTCACGGCCCACTCGGCGTTGTCCCAGTAGTCCCAGAACGCCACGTTCTTCAGGTCGTCCGGCGCGTCGGACTCCACGCCCATCCCGCGCCGGAGGATGCCGACGTGCCCGGAGGCGTCGACGTAGTGCCGCCCGGTGACGACCGAGCCGTCGTCCAGGCGCAGGCCGGTGACGCGGTCCCCGTCGCGGAGCACCTCGCGGACGTGGGTCTCCTCACGCACCGTCGCGCCCAGCGACTCGCTGTGCCGGAGCAGGATGTCGTCGTACCGGTCGCGCTCCACCTGGAACGCCGTGAGCAGGCGCTGGCCCTTGTACTGCGCGGGACGCGGCTCGTCGACGAACTCCTCCGCGGGGTAGAAGTCGAAGTCCCACAGGTCGGCGTTGCGGCCCCAGGTGTACGAGGCGCCCAGCTTGATGGGGAAGTTGGCAGCCTCGACCTTGTCCCACACGCCGATCTCGTGCAGGATCGCGCTGATGCCGGGAAGCTGCGACTCGCCGATGTGCTCGCGCGGGAACTTCTCCTTCTCCAGGACGAGGACCGAGAGCTCCGGCGCGAACTTCCGGATGTATGACGCAACGGTCGAGCCGGCCGGCCCGCCTCCGATAATGACGATGTCCGCGTCGTAAGTCTGATGTGGCGCACTGATCATGACGGCTCCGCACGAGTGAACCGGTGGCGCGGGGACGGAAGGCTAAAGTCAGATTGTCCGAACCCCACGCGGTCCGATAAGTCCGGACGCCGCGCGGCGTCCGAGACAGGGAGTTTGCCCATGAACGCCGCTTTTCGCAAGCCCTTTGTTGGCGGGAACTGGAAGATGAACACCGATCGCGTCTCGGCCACCGCCCTGGCGGCGCAGGTCGCGTCGGCGGTCGGGCGCTTGCCGGGCGACGTCGAGGTCGCGGTGTTCCCGCCCTTCCCCTACCTGCTCCCGGTCGGCGACGAGCTGCGCGGCAGCGGCGTCGTGCTCGGGGCCCAGGACGCGTACCACCAGCCCGACGGGGCCTTCACCGGCGAGGTCTCCCTGGCCATGCTCCGCGACTGCGGCGTCGGGGCGGTGCTCGCCGGCCACTCCGAACGCCGCCACGTCATCGGGGAGGACGACCGGTCCGTGAACCGCAAGGTGCTCGCGGTGCTCGGGGCGGGCATGACCGCGGTCCTCTGCATCGGCGAGACTCTGGAGCAGCGCGAGGGGGGCCGGACGGACGAGGTCAACGAGAAGCAGCTCCGCCTGGGGCTGGCCTCGGTCCCCCCGGAGGCCCTGGCAGGGGTCGTGATCGCCTACGAGCCGGTCTGGGCCATCGGGACCGGCCGGACGGCCACCCCGGAGGACGCCCAGGCCGCCCACGCGAACGTCCGGGCCGTGCTTTCCCAACTGTTCGGCCAGGAAGCCGCCAAGTCGGTCCGCATCATCTACGGCGGGTCGATGAAGCCCGACAACGCCGCGGCCCTGCTGGCCATGCCCGACGTGGACGGCGGGCTGATCGGCGGAGCGAGCCTGAAGGCGGCGGACTTCGGCGCCATCGTGCGGGCCGCGTCGGACGGGGCCCGGGCGGGCAGCGCCTAACATCCCGCCCGGTCGGGTTTATCAACCCGGCGGGCCCCCGCGGACGAGGAGCCGACCCCGTGCTGACCCTGGCGCTCAACCCGATAGTGACCAACCTGCTGGTGGTCTTTTTCCTGCTGGTCTGCGTCTCGATGATCCTCATCGTGCTGATCCAGCGGCCGCAGGGCGGCGGTCTGAGCGGGGCGTTCGGCGCGGGCGGGGCGGGCCAGGGGGCCGGCCAGACCGCCTTCGGCACCAAGACCGGGGACGTGCTCACCTGGGGCACCGTCTCGGTGTTCGTGGTCTACCTGTTCGTCGCCGTCGGCCTGAACTTCATCGCCCGCCCGGACACCAGCCGAGCGGATCCGAACCCCGCGCTGGTCGCGCCCGGCGAGGAGCAGCCCTCGGGCGAGACGCTGCCCCCGCTGGAGGACGCCGGCGACACCGGCCTGCCGCCCCTCGACCGCGGCGACATCCCCCGCGACGCCACCCCTCCGGCCAACACCGGCCCCGAGACGCCCGCCGAACCGGGCGCGGACGAGCCGACCGGGGACGACCCGGACCCGGCGACCGCCGAGACCGGCGAAGCCCCGTTCTGAGCCGCCGCGCCGGGCGCGATACACTGCAACGCGGTCCGACCCGCGGACGGGACGCCGCCGTCCCGTTCCCCCCGTTCTTTGGGCGTCGGCCCGCGGACCCATGACCGGACCGGTTCCGGGAGGTGTGCTTGATTCGCAGCATGACCGGCTTCGGCGACGCGAGCAGCCACGAGGGGGGGCTGGCGTTCGGGGTCGAGATCCGTTCGGTGAACAACAAGTTCCTGAAGACGACCATCCGAGTGCCCGAGCGTTTGGCCTCGCTCGAGCCCGAGCTCGAACAGATGATCCGGGCGGCGGTGTCCCGCGGGTCGGTCACGCTGACCGTGACCTGCTCGGAATCCGGCGAGGCCGCGGCCCACACCGTCAACGCGGCGGCGCTCCGGCGGTACGCCGAGCAGATCGCGGCGGCGGTGGGCGTGGAGGTTTCGAGCCTGAACCTGGCCGACCTGGTCACGCTGCCCGGCGTGCTCCAGCCGCCGGGCGACGAGGAGCAGCGGCTCCACCAGGCCCGGCGCGCGATCCGGCCCCTGGTCGAGCTGGCCGTGGCCCACATGGTCCAGATGCGCACCCGCGAGGGCGTGGCGCTGCGGGAAGACCTGCTCGGGCACCTGTCGTTCATCGGCGAGCGTCTGGCCCGCCTGACCGAGATCGCCCCGCGCGTCGTGGTCGAGTACGAGCGCCGGCTCAAGGCCCGGATGGAAGGCCTGCTCGGCGACGCGGACGTGCTGACCGACCCCGGCGTGCTGGTGCGTGAGATCGCGGTGTACGCCGAGAAGACGGACATCGCCGAGGAGCTGGCCCGGCTGGGCGAGCACCTCAAGCACTTCCGCGACCTGCTGCTCAGCGAGGAGGAACGCCCGCTGGGCCGGACGATGGACTTCCTCAGCCAGGAACTCCTGCGCGAAGCGAACACCATCGCCAGCAAGAGCCCGGACGCCGAGATGAGCCGCCTGATCGTGGAGATCAAGGGGGCCATCGACCGCATCAAGGAGCAGGTGCAGAACGCCGAGTGAGCGCGGAGGGTTCGCGTTGAGTGCCAGCAACCCCCCTACCCCCCCCACCCCCTCGACCACCCCGGCCGGGTCGGGCGAACGCGAGCGGTTCACGCCGCGTGAGATCGACGCGGTGCTCGGCCGGTACGAGCTGGGCGAGGTCCGCGCCGTGCGCGAGGCGGCGCTCGGCACGCCAGCCAGCCCGAAGGCCGTCGTCGACTGCGCCCGGGGCGCCCTGCTGCTCAAACGCCGGGCCCGGGGCGTGGACGCGCCGGAGCTGGTCGCCTTCACGCACGAGCTGCTGCTGGCCTGCCTGGCGGCGGGCGTCTGCGTGCCGCCCCTGGTGGGCACGCGGGACGGCAACAACTCGATGGTCCAGGCCGACGGCCGGGTGTACGAGCTGTCCGTGTTCATCGAAGGGACGCCCGACCCACGCACCCCGGCGGCCGCGGAGCGGGCGGGGGCCCTGCTGGCCGAGCTGCACCGGGCCATGGACGCGGCCCGCGGCAGGACGGCCTGGCCCGCCCCCGTCGAGGCGGCGGTGATCGAGTGGGCCCAGGAACAGACAGGAAGGAACACCCGTGAGTGAGAGTAGGGGCGACCGGATCGCCCGGCTCCGGCGCGAACTCGCCGAGGCGGAAGCCGACGAGACGCCCGACATGAACGACCTGATCCGCGAGGCATCCGCCCGCGTGGTGCTGCCGGGCAGCGAAGCGATCGCCCGACGCTTCGGGCTGACCCGAGACGAGGAGTAGCCATGGTTACC
>CAYXFA010000065.1:0-9876 GCA_964464165.1 uncultured Phycisphaeraceae bacterium
CCGCCAGCCGGATCGCGCTGGCCATCGACCCCGGGTCCGCCCTGCCCGTCCCCGCGATGTCGTAGGCCGTGCCGTGGTCCGGGCTGGTGCGGACGACCGGCAGGCCCAGCGTCGTATTGACGGCCAGGTCGCGCTCGAGCAGTTTGACCGGGATCAGCCCCTGATCGTGGTACATCGCCACCACCAGGTCGAACCGGCCCTGCAGGGCCATGTTGAAGATGGTGTCGCCCGGGAACGGGCCCTGGGCGTCCACGCCCTGGCGCACGGCCAGCTCGATCGCGGGCGTGACGATGCGTTTCTCCTCGTCGCCCAGCAGGCCGCCCTCGCCCGCGTGCGGGTTCAGGCCCGCCACGCCGATGCGCGGACGCCGGAACCCAAGCCGCTTGCACGCCTCGTCGCCCAGGTCGATCGCCGTGTGCACCGCGCCGATCGTCAGCGCGGCCCGCACCTCCGTCAGCGGCACGTGGACCGTCGCCAGCACCACGCGCAAACGCTCGCCCACGAACATCATCGCGAAGCGCCGGCTGCGGAACCGCTCGGCGAACAGCTCCGTGTGGCCCGGCCAGCGCCCCTTGCCGGCCATCGACCAGGCCTCCTTGCTGATCGGGCCCGTCACGACCGCGTCGGCCCGGCGGGGGTCGCCCGCGGCACGCTGGGCGTCGGCGATGGCCGCCTCGACCCAGCGGAAGCTCAGCATGCCGCCGAGGCGGGTGGGCCGGGCCTCGAACGCCGCCTCCCCGCCCTCCTCGATCAGCTCGGGGTCGGTGTCGAAGAGCACCACGTCGTGGGCCGCGACGGTGCCGCCCAGGCTCGACCGGGCATCGACCCGCCACCAGTAGGGCTCGACCCGGGCCGCGTCCGCCGCCCGGTGCATCGCGCCGGACGACCCGTGCACCGCGAAGCGGGCCGACGAGCGCAGTTGCCGGTCCGCCAGCGCCCGCACGAGCACCTCGGGCCCGATGCCCCCGGGGTCGCCCATGGAGATCGCGATGGTGGGTCGGTGGGGGTTCATCCGGGGATGGTAACCCCGCCCGCGCGACGACCGCGAACCGTCACGCCGTCCACACCTCGGCGACGCGGCGGAGCGCCCCCGGGTGTTCCTCCTCGCCGAGCTCCCGCAGCACCAGCTGGTAATACCGCACCGCCGCCCACCGGCCGAGCTTGTAGCCCGCGGGGCTGATCTCGCCGACGACGGTCATGCCCATGGACTCGTGCAGGCGTTGGGAGGCGGGGTTGGGCACGGTCATGCCAGCGATGACGACCACGAAGCCCTGGTCGCGGAGCGTCCCGAACAGGCGGCGGTACAGGGTGCGCCCAACGCCGCGCCCGCGGGCCTCCGGGGCGAGGTAGATCGCGCTCTCGACGGTCCAGTCGTAGGCCTCGCGCGTCTTCCAGGGGTGGGCGCGGGCGAAGCCGAGGAACCCGCCGGACGCGCCCTCCGCGACGAGCCACGGGTAGCGGTCGCGGTTGGCCCGCCACTGCGACTCGACCACCTCCGGCGGCTCGGTCGCCACGCCGAAGTGGGCCCGGCCGTGCAGGATCTGGTCGTTGAGCAGGCCGGCGATGGGCCCCATGTCCCGGGCCTCCGCCAGGCGGACGAAAACGGCCGGGCTCGGCTCGCCGCTGCTAGACACGGAAGATCGACCCGAGCTTCTTGCCCATCATCACGGAAGCCCCGACCAGCGTCACCGCCAGCAGGGCCATGCCCCACGCGCCCATCGCGCTGGCCACGAAGATGCCGTCGCCGAGCCGGTTGGACAGCTCGTAGATCATCTTGGTGATCGGGAAGTGCTCGGACTTCTGGGCCAGGATCAGCGAGTCCGACACCTCGAGCATCGAGAAGCTGAACACCAGCAGCCCGCCCGCGATCAGGTTGGCCATGATCAGCGGGATGATGACCTTGCGCACGGCCGTCAGGCGGCCGGCCCCCAGGTTCACCGCGGCCTCCTCCAGCTCGCCCGAGGTCTGCTCCAGGCCCGCCACCGTCGACCGCACGATGTACGGCAGGCGCCGGATCGCGTAGGCGATGATCAGCAGGGGGAACGGGTTGGCCGCCGCCCCGAGCACGTCCAGGTCAAAGGCCGTGCCGTCGAGCGGCATGCCCGGCCCGAACGGCCAGCGGAGGGTCATCGCCACGTACCCGAAGGCCATGACCAGCCCCGGCACGGCCAGGGGCAGCATGCACAGGGCGTCGAGCAGGGCCCGCCCGGCCACCCGCGTCCGGACCAGGAGGTACCCCACCATCACCCCGAGCACCATGTTGAGCACCATGGCGGACAGCGACAGGACCAGCGAGTTGCGGATCGAGCCGAAAGACTCTTCTGTCGCCAGCGCCTGCTCGAAGTGCGACACGGTGAACGCCCCGGGCAGGGCCGTCCGGTACCACGAGCCCGGCTGGGCCAGCGAGGTCAGCACCACGCCCACGTGCGGCAGCACCGCCGCGAGCGTCACCAGGCCGAACCCGCCCGCCGCCAGCCAGCCCGCGACCGGGCCGAGGCGGATCTCCTCCCCCGCCCGCGACGCCTTGGCGTACATCGCGTACCCCCGCCGCCCGAAGACCGCCTTGCCCAGCACGTAGCACAGCACCGCCACGGTCAGCATGACCACCGTCAGGGCGTAGGGCTCGGCGTTGTTCTGGACCTCCTTCAGCCCGGAGAAGATCTGGACCGAGGTGACCTGGTAGTAGTCGAACATCAGGGGCGTGCCCAGCTCCGTGAACGCCCAGATGAACACGATCGTCGCACCGGCGAACAGGCCGGGCCGGATCAGAGGCAGGGTGATCCGGAAGAACCGGCGCCAGGGGCCCGCCCCGAGGTTCTCCGCCGACTCGTTCAGCGCGGGGTCCAGGTTGGCCAGGGAGGCCGTGGCGTTCAGATAGATGATGGGGTACAGGTGCAGGGCCTGGACCAGCACCACGCCCCAGAACTTGTTGGCACCCAGCAGGTCGAAGTCCGTCCCCAGCAGGGCGTTGAGCGAGCCCGACCGGCCCAGCAGCGCCCGCAGGCCCAGCGCCCCCACGAACGGAGGGAGGATCAGCGGCACGAGGATCGCCGCGTTCAGCGATCGCTTGAAGGGGAAGCGGTAGTTGGCGCTCAGCACCGCCAGGGGCAGGGCGATGAGGATGCACAGCAGGGTCGTCCCCACCGCAAGGCGCAGCGCGTTGAGCAGGCCGCCGGTCAGACGCGGGTCGCGAAAGACCATCGCGATGTGGTCCAGCGTGAAGCCCCGCCCGGTCGCCGGGTCGGTCGCGAAGCCGCCCCGCACGGTCAGCCCGATGGGGTATAGAAGGAAGGCGCCCAGGACCGCCAGCATGAACGCCAGCAACGCGTGCTCGGTCAGGATGCGTGCCAGACGGGCGGGCATGGGCCCGGAGTGTAGAGCCGACGCCCCCGCCCCAGCGACCGCGCGGGCGCCCGAGCCGTCCCGACGGGTCAGGCGAGCGGCGCGGGCCCGAGCGTTTGCACGGTGGCCGTCCCCGGGTCACGACGGCGGAGGTACGCGTTCAGCTCATCCAGCGTGATCGACGCGATCGCGTCCAGCCGCTCCTCCAGCGTCCGCACCCGCCCGAGGGTGAACAGGTCGCCGGCCACCGCCGAGGCGCGGGCCCCGGTCGACTCGCCGGCGAAGACCAGGCGGGAGCGGATGCCGATTTGGGCCCGGCGGAACTCGTCCTCGGTCACGTCGCCGGAGTTGATCTGGTCGAGCTGCTCGCGGAGCACCTTGAGCGACTCGGCCGCCCGCTCGGGGGTGGTCCCCACGTAGCTGGACACCACCCCGCGGTCCTTGTCGGCCCGGTACGACGCGTGGACCGCGTAGCACAGCCCGCGCACCTCGCGCACCTGGGTGAAAAGCCGCCCCGACATCCCGCCAGAGAGCACCGCCACCGCCAGACGCTCCAGGTCGGCGTCCGGGTGGCCCGCCGCGGGCCCGTCCTGCACCACGACGATCTGGACCTGGTTCGATTCGTCCCGCTCGTGCGCGTACCCGCGGGGCGGCTCGCCCGCGATCGCCGGCTCGTCGCACCGCCCCGACCAGTCTCCGAGCAGGCCGTCCAGCGCGGCACGGGCCGCGTCGGGGTCCACGTCGCCGGCGATGGCCATCACCGATCCGTTGGGCACGGCGTGCGCCGCCCACCACGCCGCGACCGCGTCGCGCGAAATCGCCCGGATTCCGGGCTCATCGCCGTAGGTGGACCGGTTGAACGGCGCGGGCAGGTGGCGGCGCCGCGCCGCGAGGACCGCGCGCTCCTGCGGGTCGTCCTTGAGCGACTCGAGCGACTGCAGCGCCAACGCCTTCGCCGGCTCGACCGACGCCTCGTCGAACCGCGGGCGGAGCACCATCTCGGCGAGCAGCCCGAGCACCTCGACCAGCCGGTCCCCCGTGGTCGTCGCGCTGACGGTCATGCGCCGGATGGACGGCTCGGCCGACCGCAGCGCGCCCGCCCGGTCGAAGGCGTCCGCCATCGCCCGGGAGTCCATCGAACCCGCGCCGCGGAGGATCAGCTCGCTCGCGACGGAAGAAATTCCACAAAGTTTCTCGGGGTCGTGAGCGGCCCCGGCGGGCAGCGAGAGGCACACCGAGACGGACCGCGCGCCGTCGACGCGCTCGCACGCCAGGGGCATGCCGCAGGCCAGCGTGGCGGCGCGTTGGGGTGTGGTGACGGCGGGGTCCGGGGCGGCGTTATGGTTCATGCGACGAGTCTACGCACGCGCCCGCGCGCCTTTACGGGCTGACAGGACACCCCTGAACGCGCAACGAACGCGCACCGATCTTCCGCGATCGTGCAGCGATCAGGCTCCGACAGAGAACCCGTTGCCACGATGAGCCATCTTCCCCCTCCACGCCGCGCACGACGCGACGCGCCGCGCGCGGGCCGCCCGTGACCGGCGTGCGTCGATCGCGCTCGGAGCAAGTCATGGCTCCGCGCAGACGCCCAGCGCCGCGCTCCGTCGGGTCCGTCGCGCGGCGCCGCGCGCCCGTCCATGAGACGCGCTTCACGCGACGGACCGCGCCGCGCGATGGAACCGACTTGTGCGAAGCGCGCGAACTTGGTGTATGTTGACCCGAGTAGGTGCGCAAGGACCGCGCACTTTGCTCAAGAAGGTGCGTTCGGCGCGACGATGATGACCGGACGCAGTTGACAAGCGTTTGCGATGGACCACACTTGCTCGCATAGCGAGCGCCGGCCCGGTCGGGCCGGACCAACCGAACGAGGAGTTCACCATGGCGAAGAAAGCCACCCGCAAGAAGGCCGCCAAGAAGGCCGCGAAGAAGACCGCCAAGAAGGCCACTCGCAAGAAGGCCGCCAAGAAGACCGCCAAGAAGGCCGCCAAGAAGACCACCAAGAAGGCCGCCAAGAAGACCGCCAAGAAGGCCACTCGCAAGAAGGCCGCCAAGAAGACCGCCAAGAAGGCCACCCGCCGCGCCGTCAAGAAGTAAGCCCAACCGGGCGGGCCAAACCCGCCCCCGACCGGGCCCAAGCACGCCGGGCGTGTCGTTCGGCCCGGCCATCCAGATCGCAAACGCACCGGGGTCGGACGTCCGACCCCGGTTCCTTTTTTGACCCCGACCCCCCGCACGCCCACAATCAGCCATGACCGCCATCCACGACGAGGCCGCGAGAACCCTCCGCCGCCACGCCCGGTGCGTCGCCCTGGCCGATTCGACGCCCATCCAGTGCCGCTTCGTCATCGACGGCCACACCGGCGAGCTGGTCATCGGGGCCGAACCCGCCGTCCTCGACGCCTCCGAGCTCGTCCTCTGCCTGCCCGACGACACCTTCGACGCCGAGGCCACCCTCCTGGTCGAGCACCGCCCCGCCGACGAGGACCGCTGGACGGACCGCCACCTCGCCTACCACCCCGACGCACGCCCCGCACGCTGGGCCCGCGCCCGCGTCGACGCCATCAAGCTCCGCTCCGGGGAGGTCGTCGACGGCGAACGCCTCGGCCTGGTCAACCCGCTCGCCGACGTCGAGCCCGAGCTCTGCAAACGCCTCAACGCCGACCCAGACGCCCTGCGCGCCCTCTGCGGCCTGATGGCCGGCGTCGAGCCCGAGGCCCCCGTCGGCGTCGGAGTCGACCGCCTCGGCGTCGACGTCCGCGCCCGCTTCGGCATCGTCCGCATCGACCTGCCCGCCCCGTGCGAGGACCCCGACGAGGCCCGGCGCGTGATCGAGGCGCTGATCGAGAACGCCCGATGACGCCCGCCCGCCCGAAGGGGCTGGTGGAAGGCCACGCCCACCTGCTCCAGCTCGGCCGGTCGCTGGCCATGACGGACCTGAGCGACGCAACCTCGCGCGAGGACGCGCTCGACCGCCTCGCCGCCGCCGCCCGCGCCCTCCCGCCGGGCACCTGGGTCCTCGCCCACGGCGCACGCCCCGACGCCTGGCCCGACCCGCGCTGGCCGGACGCGGACGACCTCGACCACGCCGCGGGCGGCCGCCCGCTCTGCGCCTGGTGCTTCGATTACCACGCCCTCGCCGCCAGCACCGGGGCCCTCCGCCGCGCCGGCATCACGCCCGCCTCCGCCTTCGATCGCGGGCGCGTCGTCCTCGACGCCGACGGCCGCCCCACCGGCGTGCTGCTCGAGCACGCCGCCCTCGCCCTGTGGAACGCCGTGCCCGAGCCCGCGCCCGCCGAGCGTCCCGCCCTCCTCCGCGCCGCGGCCAACCACCTCGCCGCTCTCGGCTACGCCGAGGTCCACGATATGAAGGCCCAGCCCTGGCTCGGCGATGCCCTGGCCGCCCTCGACCGCGCCGGCGACCTGCCAGTCCGCGTCCGGCTCTACGCCCTGCTCGACGACCTCGACCACCTCCACGCGACCCGCCGGGGCTGGGAGACCGGCCGCGTCGCCCTCGCCGGCGGCAAGGTCTTTACCGACGGCACCCTCAACTCCCGCACCGCCTGGATGCTCCATCCCTACGCCGACGCGCCGCCCGGCCTGGCCCACGGCATGCCCATGATGACCCTGGCCGAGATCGCCGACGCCGTCCGGCGCGTCGACGCCCTCGGCCTGCCGCTGGCCGCCCACGCCATCGGCGACGCCGCCGTCCGCGCCGTGCTGGACGCGGTCGAGACCGTCCGCCCCGGCACGCCGGGCTTCCGCGTCGAGCACGCCGAGCTGATCGACCCGGCCGACGTGCCCCGCTTCGCCCGCCTCGGCGTCACCGCCTCGCTCCAGCCCTGCCACCTGCTGGCGGACGTCGAGGCCCTGCGCCGGGCCGTGCCCGACCGCCTCGACCGCGTGCTGCCCATCCGCGACCTGCTCGCCTCGGGCCTGGAGCCGGGCGCGGGCGTCGTCTTCGGCTCGGACGTGCCCATCGTGCGGGCCGACCCCGAGGACTCGATCCGGGCCGCGGTGCACCGGCGCCGGGCGAATACACCCCCCGACGGGGCGGTTTCTCCCGGGCAATCCATCGACGAGCCCACCGCGTGGGCGTGTTTCGGGCCGCCGCCACGCCCGGCCCCGTAGGATCCACGCGACCGGAGGGAACCATGCGCGAGGACATCGGCTACAACAACATCATCGACGGCGACGAGTTCCAGCGGGCCCAGGCCGCCGCGGACGCGGCCGCCGACATGCCCGGGGACGCCATCGACACCCGGGCCTTCTACGTCGAGCAGCACTACGACCGCTACACGGAAGAGAACCACGCCGTGTGGGGCCTGCTCTACGAGCGCCGGTGGGAGAAACTCGCCGAGCAGGCGTCCAACACCTTCATCAACGGGCTCAAGGCCATCCGCCTGCAGCCCGACCGCGTGCCCCTGCTCTTCGGCCAGGCCCCGCACCCGACCCGCCCGGGCGAGACCGTCAAGGGCATCAACGAGTACCTGCGCCCCCTGACCGGCTGGCAGAGCCGCGCCGTGCCGGGCTACCTGCCCGCCAAGGCCTTCTTCGCCTGCCTGGCCCGGCGCGAGTTCCCCACCACCATCGTCATCCGCCCGCGCGACAAGATGGACTACCTGCCCGAGCCGGACATCTTCCACGACGTGTTCGGCCACGTGCCCCTGCACGCCGACCCGGTCTTCGCCGAGTTCCTGCAGACCTACGGCCAGGCCGCGCTCGCCGCCGGGCCCGAGCACACCGAGCCGCTCGCCCGGCTCTTCTGGTTCACCGTCGAGTTCGGGCTGATCCGCGAGGAGGGACGCCTGAAGATCTACGGCTCGGGCCTGATCTCCTCGCACGGCGAGGCCCACCACTGCCTGACCGCGCCCGAGCCGCCCAAGGGCGTCGAGCTGGCCCCGAGCGACACCTCCGGCCGGGTCGAACGCCGCCCGTTCAACCTCGACCGCATCATCAACACGCCCTTCGAGATCGACCACTACCAGCCGGTGCTGTACGTGCTCGAGTCCTTCGAACAGCTCCGCGACGCGATGAACAGCTACGCCGAGCGCGTGATGGACGGGGCCAAGGCCGGCGCGGGGGTGTAGCCCCCGCGCCACGCCGCGGGCCGACGCGTACGAACGGACCCCGATCAGTGCGGGTGGCACCCGCAGCCCGCGCCGCACGGGCCGGCGGGCCCGGGGCCCGATTTCCCGCTGCGCACGAACCCCAGGGTGACGGCTTTCTCAACAGGCTCGCCGGGCGCCGTGTCCCCCGGGTCGATGCCCGCGCGGGCGCACAGATCGCCCCAGGTCTTCACCGAATCGGCCATCGGATGGGAGACTTCGACGGTCCGCCCGTTCGCGGGGCACCGGTACTCGTAGGTCGGCATCACGCACCTCCGGACCCAACTCTACCCGGACGGGGTTGGCAACGCCGCTCCGTGTGATATGCTGCGCGGACCGGGCCAGCGCCCGGACGCGAGGAGGAACGCATGGGCCTGATCAAGGAGTTCCGCGAGTTCGCCCTCAAGGGCAACATGGTCGACATGGCCGTGGGCATCATCATCGGCGGCGCCTTCGGAGGCATCGTCCAGTCGCTCATCAAGGACGTCATCATGCCCATCGTCGGCATCGCCGGCGAACGGGACTTCAGCAACCTCTACGTCCCGCTCAAGCCCTCCACCGCGGACGCCATCGCCGCCAAGGTGGCGGAGACCGGCCAGCCACTGTCGCTGGAAGCGGCCCGCTCGTTCGGCCCGGTGCTTGCCTACGGCAGCTTCATCACGGTGCTGATCAACTTCCTGATCTTGGCCTTCGTGATCTTCATGATGGTCAAGATGATCAACTCCGCCCGCAAGCGCTTCGAGAAGGAGGTGGTCGAGGCCCCGGCCCCGCCGCCCGAAACGCCCGAGGACGTGCTGCTGCTCCGCCAGATCCGCGATGCGCTGCAGAGGCAGTAAGCGGACCCCCCGGCAGCCATGACCCGCACCCTCCTCGCGCTCGTCGCGCTCCTCGCGTCCGCCTGCGCGAGCCGGCCGCCCGCCGCGCCGGAACCCTTCGGCGTGCTGGTCTACACCCGCACCGCCGGGTTCCGCCACGACTCGATCGGGGCGGGCGCGGCCGCGCTGGCCGAGCTCGGCGCCGAACACGGCTTCACCGCCGTCCGCACCGAGGACCCCGCCGTTTTCACGGACGAGGGCCTCGCCCCCTTCCGTGTCGTCGTGTTCCTCAACACGACCGGCGACGTGCTCGGCGACGACCAGCAGGACGCGATGGAGCGGTTCATCCGCGCCGGCAACGGCTTCGTCGGGATCCACGCCGCGGCGGACACCGAGTACGACTGGCCCTGGTACGCCGGCCTCGTCGGCGCCCAGTTCCGCGCCCACCCGCCCGTCCAGCCGGCGGAGATCGAGGTCGTCGACCGCGACCACCCCCCCCCCCCCCCCCCCCCCCCCCCCCGGGCCCCCCCCCCCCCCGGGGGGGGGGGTGGGCCCCCCCCCCCCCCCCCCCCCCCCCGGGGGGTGAAACCCCCCCCCCCCCCCCACAACCG
>CAYXFA010000066.1:0-9005 GCA_964464165.1 uncultured Phycisphaeraceae bacterium
GGCCCACTTCGACCAGGCCACCCGCCGCCACCTTGGGCGCGAGGCCGCTCACCACGAAACGCCAACCTTGTTCCGTCTCAATCACGACCCCCGCAGCCCAGGTCGCTTCGACGCGCCCGCTCACGGGCGAGGCGACCTCGTTCGGCGACGTGTCAGGCAGGTACACCTCGGTGTTGAGTGACCAGGTCTTGCTTTCGGTCGCTTGGTCAACTGCGGCCCGGGTGAGCCGGTACACGGCGTTCATGTATCTGGGCCGGCTGGTGGAGTACGGGCCGACGGCCAGCATCTTCCAGGCCCCGGCGCTGCCCGAGACCGAGCAGTACGTGACGGGCCGCTTCGGCTGACGGGGCGGGGCCTGGGGCGGTCCGGGGGGACAGTCCGGGGACCCGGGTGGGCCCGGGCCGCGGGCGGGGGGCTCGGCCGGGGCGTTACGAAAGCGGGTGTCCTTGAGAAAGGCGCCTGTCGGGGCGTGTTTCGGTTGAGCGGGGCCGCCCGTGGTCGATAGTGAGGACTAGAGTTTGACGAAGGGCGCCGTGCCCTTTTTGTGAGATCCGGTAGAATCCCCGGTTCGGGGCGCGGTAGCGCCCGTGCCGTGGGTCGCTGGGGAGTGCCATGAGCGCCGCGCCTCGACCCGTTGTCCCCGCCGTCAATCAGTGGAGCGCCGACTACCTGGAGCAGCAGTACCGGCTGTACCTGGAGGATCGGGACTCGGTTCCGGCCGAGATGCGGGCGTTTTTCCAAGGGTTCGAGCTGGCCCAGGCGGGCGAGCTCCGCTTGTTCGGGTCCGGTGCGGGTGCCGCCAGGGCCGTGCCGATGCCCGAGGGCGGGGGCGTGCCGGTGTGGGCGGACCTGTCGGCGCCGATCCGGATCATGCCGACGGTCGGGCGTCCGGCGGGGCGGCAGTCGCCGTTCGAGGCGGTGGTGGACGACCTGATCGGCGCGTACCGGGACCAGGGGCACCTGTGCGCCAAGATCGACCCGTTCGGTCGGGAGCGGGCGCGTCCGGAGGCGCTGGACCTGGCGTACCACAACATCGGCGAGCGCGAGCTGAGCCAGGTCGTCGACGGGACGGGGATGGGCCTGCCGTCGGCGGTGACGGTGCGCGAGCTGATCGACCACATCGAGAAGATGTACTGCGGCTCGATCGGCGTGGAGTTCATGCACGTCTCGGACATGGCCCAGCGGGCGTGGCTGATCGAGCGGTACGAGACGACGGGCGGCCGGGTGGCGCTGTCGGACCGGGACCGGATCGAGATCCTCGAGCAGTTGACACGGTCGGAGACGTTCGAGCGGTTCCTGCAGAAGCGCTACCCGGGCGACAAGCGGTTCAGCCTGGAGGGGGCCGAGTCGCTGATCCCGCTGCTGCAGCGGCTTGTGACGGCGGCGGCGGACCTGGACGCCGAGGAGATGGTGCTCGGGATGGCGCACCGCGGGCGTCTGAACGTGTTGAACAACGTCCTGGGCAAGACCTACGAGCAGATCTTCACGGAGTTCGAGGAGAACTGGACGGAGGGCTTCGCGGACGGCGGCGGCGACGTGAAGTACCACCGCGGGTACTCGGGGACGCGCCGGCTGGCGGACGGGCGGACGATCCGGCTGGCGATGGCGAGCAACCCGTCGCACCTGGAGGCGGTCAACGGCGTCGTGGAGGGCCGCTGCCGCGCCAAGCAGCGGCTGCGCGGGGACACGGAGCGGCGCCGGGTGATCCCGGTGCTGATCCACGGCGACGCGGCGGTGGCCGGGCAGGGGGTGGTGCAGGAGGTCCTGAACTACTCGCAGCTGGAGGGCTACACGACCGGCGGGACGGTTCACATCGTCGTGAACAACCAGATCGGTTTCACGACGCTGCCGGCGGACGCGCGGTCGAGCCGGTACTGCACGGACATCGGCAAGGCGATCGAGGCGCCGATCTTCCACGTCAACGGGGACGACCCGGAGGCGGTGGTGGCGGCGGCGCAGATGGCGATGGAGTTCCGGCAGACGTTCCGGCGGGACGTGTTCATCGACCTGGTGTGCTTCCGCAAGTACGGGCACAACGAGCAGGACGAGGCGAGCTTCACGCAGCCGCTGATGGCCGCGCACATCAAGAACAAGCCGTCGGTGCTCGAGGTGTACGCCGACAAGCTGCAGCGCGAGGGCGTGATCAACGAGGCCGACCGGCTGTCGATCCAGAGCCGCCTGGACGAGGCGCTGGAGAAGGCGCAGCGCGCGGCCAAGACGACGCCGAACGACCCGACGATCGACCCGGGCAGCGCGCGGTGGTCGGGGCTGACGGGGCGGTGGAGCTTCGACCCCGTGAACACGGCGGTGTCGATCGAGGCCGTCCGCGAGGTGTCGGCGGCGATCGGGCGGGTGCCGGAGGGCTTCCGGCTGAACCCGAAGCTGCGCAAGCTGTTCCAGGACCGGGCGGCGCTGGCCGACGCGGAGATGATCAGCTACGCGGACGCCGAGCAGCTCGCGTTCGGCACGCTGCTGCTGGAGGGCCACTCGATCCGCCTGAGCGGGCAGGACTGCCGTCGCGGGACGTTCAGCCACCGGCACGCGGTGGTGCGCGACTTCGAGACGGGCGAGGCCTACACGCCCCTGAACAACATCCGCGAGGTCGGGGACGAGGGGACGGACCACCCGCCCGGGCGGCCGGGGTCGGACGGGCGCCCGCGCCAGGGCCGGTTCTGCGTGTACGACTCGCCGCTGAGCGAGTACGGCGTGATGGCGTTCGACTACGGCTACTCGCTGGCCGACCCGACCATGCTGGTGTGCTGGGAGGGGCAGTTCGGCGACTTCGTGAACGGCGCGCAGGTCGTGATCGACCAGTTCGTGGCGTCGGCGGAGACGAAGTGGGAGCGGTGGTCGGGGCTGGTGCTGCTGCTGCCGCACGGGTACGAGGGCGCGGGCCCGGAGCACTCGTCGGCGCGGATGGAGCGGTTCCTGAAGCTGTGCGGCAACAACAACATGCAGGTGCTGTACCCCACGACGGCGGCGCAGTGCTTCCACATGTTCCGCCGGCAGGTGAAGCGGAACTTCCGCAAGCCGCTGGTGGTGATGACGCCCAAGAGCATGCTGCGGGTTCCGACGAGCCCGGTGTCCGAGCTGCTGCAGGGCGGGTTCCGCGAGTTCCTGGACGACCCGATGTTCGTGTCGGGCGGGGACCGGTCGCGGGTGCGCCGCGTGATGCTGTGCTGCGGCAAGATCTACTGGGAGCTGGACGAGCGTCGGCGGGCCATCGGGCGTGACGACGTGGCGTTGGTCCGGGTCGAGCAGGTGTACCCGTTCCACACGGAGATGCTGCGCGAGATCCTGGCGGGCTACCCGAAGGACGCGGAGCTGGCCTACGTGCAGGAGGAGCCGTACAACTCCGCGGCGTACCTGTTCGTGGCGAACCGGCTGGAGACCGAGCTGGGCATCCCGTCCCCGGTGTACATCGGGCGGCCGAGCTCGGGCTCGCCGGCGACGGGCTCCAAGCACCAGCACAAGTACGAGCAGGAAGCGATCATCAGCAAGGCGATCGGGCCCAAGCCCGAGCAGCAGCCCGGCCAGCGGCAGGTCGCCGCGGCGGGGGCGTAAGAGGACAAGGCGGATCCATGGCCACTCAGATCGTCATCCCCAACGTCGGCGAATCGGTCACCTCGGGCGTGATCGCCGCCTGGTCGGTCAAGGACGGGCAGTACGTCGAGCGCGACCAGACCGTGCTGGAGCTCGAAACGGACAAGGTGACGATGGAGGTGCCCGCCCCGGCGTCGGGCGTGGTGCGCCAGGCGGCCGCCGCGGGCGACGAGGTCGAGGTGGGCGCGGTCGTCGGGACGATCGACGAGGCCCCGCCGCCGGAGGCGACCGAGCCGGGCTCGGCGGCGCGTTCCGAGGGCGGCACGGCGACCTCGGCGCCCCCCAGCGCGCCGGCGAAACCCGCTGACGCGACGCCGGCGCCGGCCCCCGGCGCTGCGGCCCCCGCGGCGTCCGCCGGTGGGCACGGCGGGGCGTCCAAGTCCGAGGCCAAGGCGACGCCGCTGGCGCGCAAGCTGGCCGAGGACAACCACGTGGACCTGGGCGTGATCTCGGGCACGGGGGCCGCGGGGCGCATCCGCGAGCAGGACGTGCTGGCGTACATCCAGACGCGCCGCAACGGGCAGGCGGCGGCCGCCGCTCCCGCGCCGGCGGGCCCCGCGAAGAGCGCCCCCGCGCCGGGCTCGCGCGGCGTGCGGCTTGAGAAGATGACGCCCCTCCGCCAGCGCATCGCCTCGCGCCTGGTCGAGGCCCAGCAGACGGCGGCCATGCTGACGACCTTCAACGAGGTCGACATGGGCGCGGTGATGGCGCTGCGCAAGCAGTTCAAGGACGACTTCGAGAAGAAGCACGGCATCGGCCTGGGCTTCATGTCCTTCTTCGTCAAGGCCGCCACGCAGGCGCTGCGGAAGTACCCCCTCATCAACGCCTACATCACGGCCGGCGAGGACGGCAAGCCGGCCATCGAGCACCACGACTACCAGGACATCGCCATCGCGGTGGCCGGGCCCAAGGGGCTGGTGGTGCCGGTGCTGCGCAACTGCGAGACGCTGAGCTTCGCCGAGATCGAAGAGGGCATCAAGGACTTCGGGGCCCGGGCCAAGGCCGGCACGCTCGAGCTGAGCGAGATGACCGGGGGCACCTTCACCATCACCAACGGCGGCGTCTTCGGCAGCCTGATGTCCACCCCGATCCTCAACCCGCCGCAGTCGGCGATCCTCGGGATGCACGGCATCAAGAACCGGCCGGTGGAATACCCCGAGAAGTCCGGCCAGATCGCGCTGCGCCCGATGATGTACCTGGCGCTCAGTTACGACCACCGCATCGTGGACGGGGCCGAGGCGGTGCAGTTCCTGGTGTCGATCAAGAACGCGATCGAGGACCCGACCCGGCTGATGCTCGATCTGTGAGATGGAGCGGGCGAAGCCCTACGACCAGCGCATGCGGGATCTCGTCGGCAAGGTCGACGAGATCCTTTTGCATGAATGGGACCCGGTCGGCGTTCGCGATAATCCCCGGGCGTGGGACGAGTACAGCTCGTACGCGCCGGGTTTGCTCCGCTTTGCGATGCGCGGGGACGTTGAGGCCGTGGCCGATCGGCTGCACAGGATCAAGCACGAACTCATGGGCCTGAGGCGCGAGGACCGGGCGTTGGATCGGGCCGTTGCCCGGAAGATCGTCGACCTCGCGGCAGGGATCAGTGACCCAGCTCCCTGAGCATTCCCTCGCACGCGACGCGGACCATCTCGAAGACCTTGTCGAAGCCGTCCGGGCCGCCGTAGTAGGGGTCGGGGACCTCGTCGGTCGGCGGGTCGGGGTGGAAGGACATCATCAGGCGGATCTTGGGTTCCGGGGCGCCGGCCTTGAGGAGGTTGCGCCGGTTCTGGCGGTCCATGGCGATGATCCAGTCGAAGTCGGCCGGGTCGCGGCGGGGGTCGAACTGGCGGGCGATCGAGGGCAGCTCGATGCCGTGCTTGGCGGCCACGGCGATGGAGCGCGGGTCGGCGCCTTCGCCGCAGTGCCACCCGCCCGTGCCGCAGGAATCGATTCGGAACCGGTCCAGCACGCCGCGCCGGCGGGCGAGGTGGATGAAGACGCCCTCGGCCAGGGGGCTGCGGCAGATGTTGCCCAGGCAGACGAAGAGGACGCCGGTGGTGTCCGGTCGGGCGGTCATGACGCGTGGGCGGGCTCGGGCCTGTGGTGGCGGCCGCGTTCCTGGATGATGGATTCGAGGACGTCGAGCAGGGGGGCGGCGGCGCCGGGGGCGCTGCGCAGGCCGGCCTTGCCGCGGTCGGTCAGGCGGATGACGCGGCAGCCCCGGGCCTCGGCGGCGGCCTGGAGGATCATGGAGGCGCCGGTGGGGGGGCCCTCGGGCACGACGGCCAGGTCGATCTCGTGGAGCAGGGCCGGGAGGGGATGCTCGGTGAGGAGCAGGCGGTAGCGGCGGACGAGTGCGACCAGGTGGCGGCGTGCGACGGCGATGTTGGCCGCGACGGTCGGGGTGACGGCGCAGACCGGGTAGCCGGTGGTGTGGAGGACGCTGAGCAGGAACGCGAGGGCCCGGGCGTCGGTGTCGGCGGGGCGGTCGCGCAGGGCGGCGATCAGGATCTGCTCGTCGGGGATGGCGAGCCGGCGGCGCAGGTCGGTGCGGGGCAGTGCGGGCGGGGCGTGGCGGATCTCGTCGATCCAGGCGTCCGCGCGGACCGGGGCGGCGCCGCGGGCGCGCCACGCGGCGGCGTCGTGGTCGGTCAGGGTGGTGATCCGGGCGAAGTGCCGGGCCGGTGCGGGGCAGCGCGCGGGGTCGGTCGAGACGAGGTGGACCTCGTGGGCGGCGCGGCGGACGAGGGGGGCCAGCTCGTCGGACCAGCAGATGAGGCGGTTGAGGCCGCGGGCGCGTCGGCGGAGGGCGCGGCGTCCGAGCAGGGGCTCGCCCAGGGGGAGGGTGAGCGAGGCGGTGTGCTCGAGGCCGCAGGCGGCGGCGGCCCGGGCGGCGCCGTCCGGCCCGACGAGCAGGACGGGCCCGGCCGGGCAGTGGCCCTCACGGAGGGCGTGGGCGAGGAGCAGCACCGGCGCGAGCCGCCCGACGTCCCGGGAGACGGGGCGGGCGATCGCGGGCGCCGCGACGACGTGCAGGGTGTGGGTTCTTTCGTGCATCACCGGCGGGTGGCGGAATCCGTGATTTCGTGCTTGTAGAAGAGCTGGGCGAGGGCGAGGCCGGCTTTCTCGGCGAGGGCGTTCTCGGTCTCCATGCGTCCGGCGCTGCGTCCGGTGGTGCTGGGGCGCTGGGGCAGGCGGACCTCGACGAGGTAGCCGGCCTCCGAGGCGGGCCAGACGCGCTCGGCGCGCGCCACGTCGATAACCTTGACGCGCATCGAGGTGCTGGGGATGAAGGTGTTGCCCTCGGCGGCGTGGGAGAAGTTGGTGACCACGGCGTAGACCACCACGTCGGCCCCGACGGCCTGGCCCAGCTCGCTGATGCTCATCCGCTCGCCGTGGCGTTCCTTGGACGCGGCGTTGAGGATGGTGCGGGAGTCGAGCACGTCGGCGACGACCTTCTTTTCGAGCAGGGTGCGCGAGGCGACGTCCGCCATGGTGTAGCGGAGCCGGCGTTGGGCGATCTTGCTCGACGGGTCGTCGATGAAGTAGACGACGGTCTGGTTGGGATCGAGCGTGTAGAGGGGTTCGACGTTGCCCGGGCCGTGGACGGCGTAGGCGATGGGGGCGACGACGTTGCAGCCGGGGACCGCGACGCAGGCGGTCAGGGCGGCGGCCGCGGCGGCGAGGCGGCTGGTGATGGGGGGCGTTCGCATGGGCGGCTCCGCTGCGGTCGGTGGCTCAGTACGGGATGGCGTTGGGTTCCTCGTGGTCGTAGAACAGCCAGGCGACGCGGTTGACGACGCGGTTGGACAGTTCGCTGGTGACGGCGGCCTCGGGGATGTCGGTCCGCAGGAAGCCCTTCTGGTCGGGGAAGGTGATGCGGATGGTCTTTTCGTAGACGGGGTCGTCCGGCAGGCCGGAGTCGGCTTCGAAGACCTGGACGAGCACGGCGGCGACGCCGTCCCAGACGTACTGGTTGCCGGGCTCGTGGAGGGAGTACTCGATGATCTCGACGACGACGAGGCGTTCGACGCCGAGCATCTCGGCGACCTCGCCGCGGGTCATGGCGGGCCACTGGGGGGTGTTGTAAAGGACGGTGAGCAGGTCGCCGCTGGGGATGGCGTAGGCGGGGTTGGCGTTGAGGATGAGGCGGTCGTTGATGCGCTGGATGAGCCGGGCGGTCAGGCCGGGGTGGTCGGCCTCCATCATGCGGCTGCCGGTGGCGACGACGGCGAAGGACTTGCCGGCCAGGCCGGTGTACTCGGCCTGGAACTTGCTTTTGCCGGTGCGGTGGTAGGACTCGGCCATGCCGCCGATGGCGGCGGGGATGAAGCAGCCGGGAAGGGCCGCCGCCGCGAGCGTCAGGGCGGCCGCGGCGAGGAGGCGGAGGGTGGTGGTGCGGGTCATGGGGTCCCTTCCGTGCGAGTCAGAAACCGTTCCAGGTGAGGATCTTATAGACCCAGGCGGCGAGGAGCGCCCCGACGCCGAGGGTGACGGCCCGCGGCCGCAGCAGCGGGGCGATCATGGGCCCGATCCGGCTGCCCGTCAGGGCGGCGTGGGCGGCGAACCAGAAGGCGGTCGCGGTCGCCAGGGCGAGGGCGGCGCCCGCCGGCTGGACGACCAGGGCTGCGTCCCAGCGGCCCTCGCCCGCGTGGGCGAAGGCGGTGGTCATGCCGCAGGTCAGGCAGGGCTTTCCGAACCAGACGGCCCAGGAACAGGGTGGGAGGCCGATGCTGGTGTGCGTCCCGTGGCCCGCGGCGGCCGGCACGAGCCAGGCGGCCACGGCGAGGACTGTCAGGCAGCCGAGCGCAACGAGCGCGGCGACGAGGCGGGCACCCGGGCCGGCCCGGCGCGGGGTCGTCCCGTCGGGTCTGGTGGGTCGGGCGGCGTGCATCGTCGGTTGTGCTGTACGCGGCGGGGCCGGCGTCGGATTCAACCGGGCCGGATGCGGGGAGGGGGGGTCAGTCGAAGCGGAAGACACCCTTGCGGAAGCCGTAGACGTACGCCACGACGGTCGTGAGGAGGAAGAAGAGGATGCGGCCGAGCCAGACGAGGCTTTGCTCGGAGCCGGGGTCGAGCTGGGTGAAGGTGGCGGCCCAGGGGTAGAGGAAGACGACTTCCACGTCGAAGACGAGGAAGACCATGGCGATGAGGTAGAAACGCACGTTGAAGCGTTTGCGGGCGGTGCCCACGGGGGTCATGCCGGACTCGTAGGTCTGGCCCTTGCGTTCGCCGTCCCGGCGCGGGCCCAGGACCATCGAGCCGACGATGTTGAGCACGCCGAAGCCGATGGCGCCCAGGATCATGAGGAAGATGGGCAGATAGGGGGCGGGGTTGGCGTACGCGAGGGTCTGCATGGTGCCGGCTCTCCGTGGGCGTCCTTGCCCGGGCGGGGTGATGGTAGGGGG
>CAYXFA010000067.1:0-8320 GCA_964464165.1 uncultured Phycisphaeraceae bacterium
ACCCGTCCGGCGCCCAGGTGAACCACCCGATCGGCCCGCTCGGCCACCCGCTCGTCGTGGGTGACCATCAGCATGGTCAGCCCGGCTCGGGCCCGCAGGTCTGCCAGTGTATCCAGGATGGCCTCGCCCGTGGCGCGGTCCAGGTTGCCCGTCGGCTCGTCGGCCAGCAGCAGGCGGGGCTCGTTGACCAGGGCCCGGGCGATGGCCACCCGCTGGCGCTCGCCCCCGGACAGCTCCGCCGGCCGGTGCTTGAGCCGGTGGCCCAGCCCGAACGCCGTGAGCAGCTCGGTCGCCCGCCCCTCGGCCCGGCGCCGGTGCTTGACGTACCCCAGCCGCCCGTGCCGGATCATCGAGCCGACCGTCACGTTCTGCAGCACGCTCAGCTCGGGCAGCAGGTGGTAGAACTGGAACACGAAGCCCACCTCGCGGGCCCGGTAGCGGTCCAGCTCGGCCCGGCCCATCGCCGTGACCTCGCGCCCGTCGAAGACGATCCGCGCCGGCCCCGCCCCGTCGCGGGCCCGGTCCGGCCGGTCCAGCCCGCCCGCCAGGTGCAGCAGCGTCGACTTGCCGGAGCCCGACGCCCCCAGGATCGCCACCCACTCGCCCGCGCGCAGCGACAGGTCCACGCCGTGCAGCACCGGCACCGGCACGCGCCCCAGGCGGTAGGTCTTGCGCAGCCCCTCGACGCGCAGCAGCCCCGTGCTGTCCGTGGTTCCGCTCACTCGAACCTCAACGCCCTGACCGGGTCCATCCACGCGCTACGCAGCGCCGGGATCAACGCCCCCAGCACGCACGTCATCACGCCCACTACGAAGACGATCGCCGCCTTGCCCGGGTCGACCTCCCGCGGGATCTCCACGAAGTAGTACACCCGCGGGTCCCAGATCATGAAGCCGAAGGTCTCCCCCAGCCAGTCGTGGATCGCGTTGATGTTTGTCACGATCAGCCAGCCGGCGACCAGCCCCAGCGTCGCGCCCACCACGCCGATCGCCGCCCCGTAACGCAGCCACAGCCACGCCACGCCCCCCGTGCTCGCCCCCAGCGCCCGCAGGATGCCGATGTCCTTGGTCTTCTCGCTGACCATCGACCAGAAGATCGCCAGCACCAGGAACACGGTCGTGAAGCAGATCACGCCGAACACCGACAGCACAAGGCCGGTCTCCTTCTTGACCGCCTCGATCATGGTCCGGTTGCGGCTCTCCCAGGTGTTGATCACGATGGACAGCTCGTCCGGCACCGCCCCCGGGTGGTCGGCCGCGAAGCCCTCGTACACGTCCATCGCCGCCAGCGCGACCTTCTCGGGCGTCACGCCCGCCCGCCCGCGGATCAGCACGGTCGTCACCCGCGCCGGCTCGACCAGCGTCGCCGCCGTCGCCGCCGGGACCAGCTCGCCCGTCCGCGGGTCGAGCTCGTAGCCGAACGGGTCGGGCTCGCCCGCGTCCGGGTCGAGGCGCCGGGCCTCGTTCATCCGCAGCATGGTCTGGATCAGCCCCAGCGGGGCGATCAGCGTGCCCGAGTCCACCTCGTAGATGCCCGTCTGGAACTCGTTGGCGATCGGCAGCGACCGCGAGATCGGGTCCGTCGGCCGGCCCGTGGAGTCCAGGCTCAGCAGCGTGATCCCCACCGCCCCGTTCCGAGGCATGAACCCGTCCACGAAGTCGTACCCGCCCGAGGTCGTCCGGCGCAGCGGGTTCTCCGGCACGTACACGCCCGCCGCCGTCCGGCGGTTCAGCCCCGTCACCTCGATCCCCAGCAGCCCCGCCGGCACGGCGTTCCCGGTGCCCGGATCGACGCGGGTCATCGTGCGCCCTTGCGCTTCGAAGACCGCCAGCGATTCCCTGTGGCGGGGGTCCAGCCGCACGTCCGACCCCGTCTTGTCCTTGCGCGTCGGCCGGTCCAGAGGCTTCCACCACAGCGTGCCCGCGAACCCGGTCACCCGGTCGTAGCTCTCCGGCTCGACGCCCTTGATCTGGATCAGCTCCACCCGGTCGTCGGGCAGTTGCACCATGCCGTAGGTCTCGATCACCGGCGCCGCGGCCTCCACGTCCGGGTGGGCCTCCAGCCGGGCGATCAGGTCCTCGTAGTGGGCGAACCCCACGTTCGGCCACGCCACGTAGGCGTCCCCGATCATCGCCCGCCCGCTCGTCAGCAGCGTCTTGAGGAACCCGCCCATCACCGACCAGGTGATCAGGATCGTCGCCACCGAGAGCATCACCGCCGCCATCGCGAGCAGCGGCATGATCTTGCTCGTGAGATATTTGCGGGTCAGCAACGCCTGGTACACGGCGGGGAGTGTAGAAAGCCCCGCGCCCCCACGCGCGTCGCGGTCCCCCCGGCCCGCACGCCCGCTCATCTACACTTGGCCCATGGCCCGCCGCGTGCTCCACGACCGCTACTTCAAGCAGGCCAAGCGGGAGGGCTACCTCGCCCGCTCGGCCTACAAGCTCATGGAGATCGACGACCGCCGCCGGGTCATCCCCCGCGCCGGCAAGGTCCTCGACCTCGGCTGCGCGCCCGGCTCGTGGCTGCAGGTCCTCGCCGAAAGAGTGGGGGAGAAGGGCCGGGTCGTCGGCATCGACCTCAAGCCCGTCACCCACCCCATGCCCGACCGCGTCCGCACCATGGTCGGCGACTTCACCGCCGCCGACCCCGCCGAGCTGATCGGCGAGGACGGCAGGCTCTTCGACGCGGTCTTCAGCGACATGGCCCCGGACACCTCCGGCCACGGCGACGACTTCCTCTCCGCCCGGCTCTGCCAGGCCATCGTCGACCGCCTCCCCGTCCTCCTCCGCAAGGGCGGCTCCTGCGTCATGAAGGTCCTCGAGGGCGGCGGCACGCCCGAGCTCGTCAAGCGCTGCAAGGGCTGCTTCGTCGAGGCCAAGCCCTTCAAGCCCGACGCCACCCGCGACGTCTCCCGCGAGATCTACGTGATCTGCAAGAAGTACCGCCCGCCGCTCACCCCCAACCGTGAGCACGCGGGCGTCGGCTCGCCCCCGCCCCCGCCCGAGGGGTGGCGGGCGTGACCTTCCTCGCGCCGTTCGCCGGCCTGCTGGCGGGCTCGCTGGGGCTGGGGGCCCTGCTGATCCTCCACGCCCTCAAGCTCCGGCGTCGGCCCCTGCGCGTCTCCTCGACCCTGCTCTGGCGTGACGCCGCACGCGACCTCGAGGTCAACGTGCCCTTCCGTGCCCCGCGCCCCACGCCGATGCTCCTGCTCCAGGCCCTGGCGGTGCTGCTCCTCGCCGGCGCCATCGCCCGCCCCGTCGCGGGCTCGGCCGACCGCATCCCCGGCCGGCTCATCGTGGTGATCGACGCCTCGGCCTCCATGAACGCCCGGGACGCGGACGCGGCGGGCGCCACCCGGCTCGACCGGGCCAAGGCCCTCGCCGCCGAGCGGCTGGAGTCCCTCCGGCGCGGGGCCGGGCTGCCCGAGATCGCCGTCGTGCGTGCCGCTCTGGAAACCCGCATGGTCGTCGCCCCGACACGCTCGCTCGACGCGGCCCTCGCCGGCGTGCGCTCCGTCACGCCCACCGACCAGCCCCTCGACGCCGCCGCCCTCCGCACCATGCTCGCCGCCCTCCGCGACCGCGCGGGCGAGGAGGACGCCGACCGCGCCGACGAGCCCACCCTCTGGGTCTTCACCGACGCCGGCGACCTGACCCCCGAGACCTTCGCCGGCTGGTCCGGGCGCATCGTGCCCGCCGCGGAAACCCCCGGCGAGAACGCCGGCATCGCCGCCCTCATCGCCACCCGCGACCCCGCCGACCCCGCCACCGCCCGTGTGTTCATGCGCCTGGTGTCCAACGCCCGGCGCCCCGTGGGCGTGGTGGTGCGCATCTCCGGCGGCCAAGGCCCCGCGACGGTCACGCCGATCGAGATCCCCACCGCCGAAGACGACCGCCCCGGCTCCGTGACGCGCACCGTGTCCATCGCCGCCCCCGGCCCCGCCCGCGTCGAAGCCTCCATCGAACGCGGCGGGGGCGTGCTCGAAGCCGACGACCGCGCCTGGGCCGACCTGCCCGACCCCGCCCCGCCCCGCACCGTCGTCTTCGCGCCCGACGCCCGGCCCTCGTCGTTCCTGCTCGATGTGCTCGGCGTGCTCGCCCCCGGCGCCGTCTCCGTCCACGGCCCCAACGAGCTCGACGCCCTCGCCGGGGCGGACCTGGCCGTGTACGACCGCGTCACGCCCCGCGCCCTGCCCCGGGTGCCCTCCCTCGGCTTCGCCAGCGCCTGGCCGCCCGGCCCGCTCCCCGACCCCGAGGCGGAGCCCGACCCCGCACGCCGCCGCGTCGTCGCCTGGGACCGCGCCCACCCCGTGCTCCGCGAGGTCAGCCTCGCGACGCTCGCCTTCGAACGCGCCGTGCCCCTCCCGGACGCCTCCACCCCCGGCGTCGCGGTGCTCGCCGAGGCCGCCGACGGCCCGGCCATCATCGAGGGCGTGGGCGCGGGCGTGCGTCACGTCCGCACCGCCTTCGCGATCAACCGCTCCAACTGGTCGGTCGACGTCGCCCTGCCCATCTTCGTCGCCGCCTGCTTCGAACGCCTCGTGCCCGGCGTGCGGGGCGAGGGCCTCGTCCACACCACCGCCCAGCCCGTCGAGGTCCGGGCCGCCGCCGACCGCGTGCGGGCCGCCGGCCCGGCCGAGGCCGCCGCCCCCGCGGCCGACGGGAGCGCCGTGCTCGGCCCCCTCCCCCGGGCCGGGGTCTACAGCCTCGCTGGCGCCGCGAACCCCACCGTGGCCGTTTCCATGCTCGACGCCGGCGAGAGCGCGATCCCCGTCGGCCCCCCCGGCGCGTTCGGGCGCGAGGCCGCCCCCGGCGCCGCCGCCGACGCCTTGGGCCGACGCGAACTCTGGCCGACGCTGCTCCTGGCCACCTTCACCGTGATGACGCTGGAATGGCTCGCCCACGCCCTCCGGGCGCGGGTCTGAGCGGCAAGCCCCGGCGTCCGTGGGATTTCCGTACAATCCCCCGTGCTCGCCACCCCCCTTATCCTCCGCGCCCCGGCCGGGCCCGTCGCCCTGGAGACCAACCTGCTCCTGGCCCCCATCGCGGGCTGGTGCGAGCTGGCCTGGCGGCTGACCGTCCGCGCCTGCGGCGGGGTCGGCCTGGCCTGCACCGACCTGCTCAGCCCCCAGGGCCTGCTTTGCTCCTCCGAGACCTCCTACGACCTCGCCCGCACCCACGACCTCGACCAACCCATCGGCATGCAGCTCTACGGCTCGGACCCGGAGATCCTCGCCGACGGCGCGCGGTGGTGCGCCGACCACGGGGCGACGGTGGTGGACATCAACATGGGCTGCCCCGTCGACAAGGTCTGCAAGAAGGACGGCGGCAGCAGGCTCATGTGCAACCTGCCCAACACCTTCAGAATCTTCGAGGCGGTCCGCGCCGCGCTGCCCGACCAGATCCCTCTGACCGCCAAGATGAGGCTGGGCTGGGACGAGGCCGCCTACGAGGCCGGCGTGGCCTGCGAGCTCGCGGTCGGCCTCTGCGAACGCGGCGCGGCGCTCATCACCGTCCACGGCCGCACCACCGAGCAGAAGTTCAAGGGCGAGTGCCGGCGCGAGGGCATCCGACGCGTCGTCGAGGCGGTGGGGGAGGCCACCGGCCGCTACGACGGCACGCCCTCCGGCGGCGTGCCCGTCGTCGGCAACGGCGACGTCCGCGAGCCCCGCGACGTGCTGGACATGATGGCCGAAACCGGCTGCGCCGGGGTCATGATCGGCCGCGGTTCTTTCGCCAACCCGTGGATCTTCGCGGAGGCGTGGGGGACGCAGCGGGAGGCATCAGGCAGCAGGCGCGAGAAGGCACGAGGCACTGGGCATCAGGCACGAGGAACCCAGGAAGCTCCCGCACCGGGTGCCCGGCGCCTCGTGCTTCATGCCTCCCCCTCCGACTCCCACCGCCTCGACACCGTCCTCGCCTACTTCGACCGCATGATCGAGTTCCGCGGCGAGCACCACGCCATGCACGTCATCCGCCAGAAGATCTCGTGGCTCGGCAAGTCCATCAACGGCGGCCACTGCAAGCCCCTCAAGGAGGCCGTCCGCGCCGCCCGCACGCCGGACGAGGTGCGGGCCGCGGTCGAGGCGTGGCGGAGCGGGGCGTTGCAGCCCGACGCCGCCCCGACGCGGGGCTGAGACGGGAGAACCCGTCCCCGGCGGGCTCCGCGTACCCCCCCGCTCCCTTCCTCAGTAGTCCATCCCGAACACCCCGTCGGGCGTGTTGTGGATGTTCTGCACGGGCTTGGACGCGAAGGGCGCCAGGTTGAACACGGCCGGCGTGGCTTCCGCCGGGACGCGGCTCGCAACGTGCTGGTCGGCGAAGAGCACCGGTGTTTTCTCGCGCAGGTTGAGCAGGTCGTCGTGCCGCTTTGGCGTGCGCAGGTATGGCATCTCGACGTCCCACATCATGCCCTTGCTGGCCGGGAAGCGCACCATCGACTGCGTCACGCCGCGCTCAAGCCGGGGCCACTCGTCCGGACCGATCTCCCGGCCGCTCCAGATGGAGGGATGGCCGAGAAACGATGCCGAGTAATCGAACGACGGGGAAGGCAGGGTGACGACCGGCCCGGTCGTGTCGTCGCGTTGCGCGCCCGGCGCGAGGTACATGCTCTGGTATTCCCACCACGGGTGCGTCTCGCTCAGCAGCCAATGCCACTGATACGCTGCCTGCCAGTGAGAGATCGTGGTTCCTGCGTCAGGCGCATAGGTCGTGTATATCTTGCCCGGAACCGGTGCCGGGTACATTCCGTCCGAGCGACCCGCGTACATCTCGAACACTTGGCCGAGCGATCGCAGCTTGACCGAACTCCCCAACTCCTTCGACTTGTCCATCGACTTGGCGAGCGCCGGGACGAGGATTCCGATCAGCAGCGCGACGACCCCGATCGAGACCAGTACCTCAACGAGCGTGAAACCTTTGTGCACTCGGTGCCTCATGACTGGCTTCCTCACGGCAGCGGGGGAACGCACATCTTCCCCGGCGGCAGGCCGGCGATGGCCGTCTCCAGCACGCTCCAGCGCCCCCCGGGACCGTCGTTGGCGATCAATACGCACACCTCGGCGTCGTGCTCGGACCGGCCGTCGAGATTCGGGACCCGCGCCGGGATGATGATCTCGTAGATGGTGTACCGGTGGTCCGCGTTCCACGGATGCCCGCCGGTGCGGAACGCACGACGCTGGTCCAGGGCCCATCCGTCCCGTCGCGGCTTGACGCGCTCGCCCTTGAAGTATGCGACCTCCGCGCGCAGCAGCGCAGGATCGATCGGCCCGTGCCGGGCCCACGCGGTAGATTGCGCCCAACTGACGGCCCGGTGCTCGGGATTCTCGTTGGCGAGTTGCGGTGGCAGCGGGTCGCCGCGGCGTCGGTAGGACGCGATGGCGTCCTGTTCGGTGCCGGACCGGTTGAGGATGAGAAACTCGGCGAAGACCTTGGCGATAGCGGCCGCGTCGGTCCCGGACGGACGCATGGAATCAGCCAACCCGAGCAGGGCCGCGCGGACCGTTCCGTCCGCGCGGCCCCTGAGGTCTTCCACGCCCGCCGCGAGCGATTCGTCGTCATAGGTCGGCACGACCGCGTTCTTGACGGTCCGTTCCAGTTCGCGCTGTCCGGGGAACTGTTCCGCTGGGCCTCGTGCCTGCACATGGGGCCACACACGCACCCCCGCGAAAACGACCATCACCGCGATCCCTAGGACAAGCAAGGCAAGTTTGAGATGCTCGCGGTTCATGGTGCTTTAGACGGGCGCGGGTGCACAGTAAGGCTGAACGAAGTAGAAGTTCGGGGCAACGAAGGTACCAGCCACGGCACAGCGCTTGTCCCAAGGGCACCACATCGCATCGTAAGGCACCGTGGTCCCATCAGGGAAAGTGAAAACGCCGCCGGGACACGGCTGCTGAACGGGTACGGGCGGCGGTAAGACCTGCGCCACCACCATCGTCGTGACCGTTCCCACCAGCAGCACCGCCGCTATCAGATCAAGCTTTGAGTTGCGTTTCGCCATGACTGATATCTCCTTCGGGCTTGGCCCGAAATCCGAGGAACAGGCAGAGCGCGGCGCACGCCGCGTTCTGGTACGCATGACGGATGAGCGGGTTTGAGGAATCCGCGACTGTCGCGACGCCGCACCCGCACGAGCCGGTCCAGCCGCGTGTCTGGAGAAGGACCGCGTAGGCGGCGCCGCACACGAAGAACCCGCCGGCAAGGAGCAGCCCGGCCCGCGTGCGCCACAGCACCAGGGCGCCGATGCACGCGGCAAGAACGCAAACCACCAGCACGAACAGCAGCCCCGCCGCGGTCGCGTCAAGCCCCAGCCCCAG
>CAYXFA010000068.1:0-7995 GCA_964464165.1 uncultured Phycisphaeraceae bacterium
CCGACCCCCGCCCCCGGCGGTGCTCCGAAGTTCGACCCCACGGCCGAGCACATGGTCCGCCCCAAGCTCCGCCGCGTCCGCGGCTTCCCCATGCCCGTCCAGAACCAGCAGGGGCAGCGCGGCGTCATGCTCGGGATCGCCGATGCTCAGCAGATCTCCCCAAAGGTGGTGGTGACCCAGCCCGCCGTGCAGATGATCCTCCCGCGCATGGACGGGACCAAGGCGCTCGACCAGATCGTCAGCGAGGTCGGCCGCGGGCTCACCACCGAGTTCATGCAGCAGCTCGTCGCCCAGCTCGACGACGCCGGGCTGATCGAGGGCCCCGTCTTCCGCCAGATGCGCGACAAGATGCGGGCCGACTTCGACGCCTCCGAGAACCTGCCTCCCGGCGCCACCGCCCAGTTCGCGGACATCCTCGTCGTCCAGGAGTTCGGCAAGGAGACGACCGAGGACCAGAAGGCCGAGCACGGGCCGCGCAAGCTCCGCGAGCAGTTCGACAAGTGGATCGACGAGGCCCTCAAGAACGCGGAGAAGCCCGCGTTCGACGAGCTGCCCAAGGCCGTCGTCGCCCCGCACCTGGACTACCCCCGCGGCTGGCTGAACTACGCCCACGTCTACGGACGCCTCCGCGTCGCCGACCGTCCGGACCGGATCGTCGTCCTCGGGACCAACCATTTCGGGGAGTCCACCGGCGTCGTCGCCTGCAACAAGGGATACGAGACGCCCCTGGGCATCGTGCCCTGCGCGACCGACCTGCTCGGCAAGCTCCGCGAGCACCTCGGGGCCGACCTCGGCGAGAAGCTCCTCGAGCACCGCTTCGACCACGAGCGTGAGCACTCGATCGAGCTGCACGTCCCGTGGATCCAGCACTGCATCGGCGCGGACGACGCCGGCAATCCCTGCCCTGTCCTGGGGGTGCTGGTGCACGACCCGTCCGTCAACAACGGCGAGAGCTACGACGGCAACGGCGTGGCGCTCGAGCCGTTCGTGGCGGCGCTCAAGGCCGCCATCGCCGACCTGCCGGGGCGGACGCTCGTCGTCGCCTCCACCGACCTGAGCCACGTCGGGCCCGCGTTCGGGGACCAGCGCAAGCTCCTCGGCGACGAGCCCGACGCCAAGGAGTTCCGCGAGGGGACGGTCCGCCACGACCAGGAGATGCTCAAGATGGTCGTGGAGAACCGCCCCGAGGAACTCGTCGGGTCCATGGCCTGGCAGCAGAACCCGACCCGGTGGTGCTCGATCGGGAACCTCGTCGCCACCCTCCAGGTCGTCGAGCCCGAGAGCGTGGAGCTGCTGAACTACATGGCGGCCGTGGACCAGCAGGGGGCGGGGATGGTCAGCTCCGTCGCCATGGTCATGCGCTGATCCGTTCCGAAACCTCGGGCCGCCGCTCGCGGGTGCGCGAGCGCGGCCGTTGCCCGATCCGCGACATGGACCCGCCCGTACCCCGAACCTAGCCTCGGGGCGGATGCTGAGCGCATGGCACGCGGCCGGAGCGGTGGGGGGGCTGCTGGTCGTCGTCGCGGGGTTCTGGGTGATGCGCGGGGCGCGGACCGGCGCCTCCGAACGCCCGGCCGGCGGCTGGACGCCCGCGACCCGGTACACGCTCGGCTCCGTGCTGCTCGTCGCCGGATACCACGCCGTCGCCTACTGCACGCCCGCGCACTGGCTCCCGCTCCGGGTGCCGGCCGACCGGCTGTGGATCCTGGCGGCGGTGGGGGTGCTGGCCGTGATCGGCAGCCTCGCCTGCGAGGCGCTGGAGAAACGCGACCTGGACAACGACCCGGCCTGACCGCCGCGCGGTTCCCGCGGCCCGGTTTCGCGTGCGCGTGCCGGGGCGGACCGGCGTGTGGTTCGGCGTCGCCGGGCCCGCGTTTGTCACCGGAACGTCACAAGCGGGCGGCGCGGGGGAGCACGCCGGGACGCGATCCCGTAGCTTGTGGCGGTTCGGCGCTCGCAGGGGCGCCGGAACCCGACATCTGGACCCCGGCGTCCGCCGCGAGGCGGGGCGCCGGAGCGTCACGGAGATCCCTCATGGCAGCATCGAACGTCTGCTGGGGCATCGAGATCGGCGCCGCCGCGATCAAGGCCCTCAAGCTCGAGGCGGAGGGGGACGGCATCAACGTCCTCGACTTCGCCATCATCCCGCACCCGCAGGTGCTGAGCACGCCGGACCTGGACGTCTCGGACGCGCTGCGGGTCTCGCTCGGCACCCTGGCGAGCCAGGTGGACCTGTCCAAGGCGCAGATCGCGATCTCCATCCCGGGGCACCAGGGCTTCGCGCGCTTCGCGAAGCTGCCGCCGGTGGAGGCCAAGCGCGTGCCGGACATCGTGAAGTTCGAGGCCGTGCAGCAGATCCCCTTCCCGCTCGAGGAGGTCGAGTGGGACTTCCAGACCTTCATCAGCCCGGACAGCCCGGAGGTGGAGGTCGGGATCTTCGCGGTGACGCGGCAGCGGATCATGGAGCGTCTGGCGCAGCTCGGCGACGTCGGCATCACGCCCGACATCGCGACGCTGAGCCCGATCTCCGCGTACAACGCCGTCGCCTACGACCTGGACTTCACGGAGCGCACGGCCGGGACGATCATCCTGGACATCGGCACCACGGCGACGGACATGATCGTCGCCGACGCGGGGCGCGTCTGGGTCCGCACGTTCCCGATCGGCGGGCACCAGTTCACGGACGCGGTGGTGCAGGCCTTCAAGGTGACGTACCCCAAGGCCGAGCGCGTCAAGCGCGACAGCGAGAGCACCAAGCACGCCCGGCAGGTCTTCCAGGCGATGCGCCCGGTCTTCAGCGACCTCGTGCAGGAGGTGCAGCGCTCGATCGGGTACTACGGGTCGATCCACCCCGAGGCGAAGCTCGAGCGGCTCATCGGGCTCGGCTCGACCTTCCGCCTCCCGGGGCTGCGCAAGTACCTCAAGCAGCAGCTCCAGATGGAGGTCTACCGCCTCGAGCAGTTCAAGAAGCTCTCGGTCGACGGGCCCCGCGCCGGCGAGTTCCAGGAGGCGAGCCTCAACCTGGCGACGGCCTACGGGCTGGCGCTGCAGGGCCTCGACATCGCCCCGCTGCGCCCGAACCTGATGCCGGTGCCGGTCGTCCGCGAGGCGATCTGGCGGCGCAAGGCCCCCTGGTTCGGCGTCGCCGCGGGCGTCGCCGCGGCCGGGGCGGGCCTGATGTTCGTCGGCCCGCTGCTCACCCAGACGCAGATCCAGGGCGCGACGCCCGACCCGATCATCGCGACCGTGGCCCGCGAGGCGCAGCGGCAGAAGGCCGAGGCCGAGGCCGCCGGCGTCCTCTCGGCCGAGGGCGCCGACACCGACGCGGCCCGCCTCGCCTCGCTGACCAAGGGCCGCGAGCTGTACGCCTACCTCGTGAACGATCTCGGCCTGATGCTCGCCGACGCCCGCCAGCGAGCGGGTTCGGCGGCCCCGGGCCCGGTCTTCAGCGTCGTCAGCTACGCGACGGAGTACAAGCCCGGGCAGCCCTCCGCCGAGGACACCGCGAGCGACCCGTACGCCGCCGGGCGCGGCGGGGCCGCCTCCGGCATCACCGACCCGAACGAGATGGCGATCGCGGACCAGGAACGCATCCGGGTGACGGCGACGCTCGAGACGACCGCGGCCGACCCGCAGGGCCTGGTCCTCGACACGATCGAGGCGTGGCTGCGCCAGAACGAACGCCGCGATGGCGTGCCGTACCGCATCGTGCCGGCCGACCCGCCGACGCGCGTGGAGGCGGTCGGGGCGACCGGCGGGCGATCGACCCCCGGCGCGGGCGGGCGTGCCGCGGGCGGACGCGGCGGCGGGGGGGCGCCGATATCCGCGGCAGGCAGCGTGGGCTCCGGCGGCGGAAGGGGATTGAGCCGGGGCGGCGTGAGCGGCGATTCGGACGGGGGGGCGGGCCTGTCGGCGCCCGCCGGTGGCGGCGGACGGGGAGACACGAATCTCGGGGCGCTGCAGCCGCCGGAGGAGGCGCCGCCGCCGACGGCCCGGGTCAACCTCACGTACTTCGTGGTTCTGGGTCAGGAAGCTGCCGGCGCCGAAGCCCCGGAGAACGGCGACGAGACGGACGGAGGTCAGCCGTGAACGCTAATGCCATCCTGGGGTGGGTGAAGTCCCACCTCGTCATCGTCGTGTGCAGCGTGCTGATCCTCGTTCTGCTCCCCGTCGGCTGGATCTTCAGCAACGGCTGGACGCGGACCATCCTGGAGGATCGGAAGAAGGAGGTCGAGGAGGAGCGGCGACGACTCACCCAGGCGGAGTCCGTCACCTACGTCGTGCCGCCGCTGCTTCCCGGCGAGCAGGCGATCGAGCACCGGGCTGCGCCGAACCCCGTGCTGACCACGTTCTTCCAGCGCGTCCGCTCGGAGCGGGCGTCCCAGGCCGACGCCGTCCTCGACGACGCGATCCGCTTCAACCGCGGCGGCGACGACCCGTTCGAACCGCTGGTCGACGGGCTGTTCCCGACTCCTTCTTCTGCCGATCCCGCCCAGGAGCGACGGCTCACCATCCAGATGGCCCGAGCGCTCGCCGGCGATTTCCGCGGGCAGGAGCCGGCGTACCGGGCTCTGTTCGAGGAGGCGGGCGCCGGTTCGCCCCCCGACCCCGCCGACGTTCAGGCCACGATGGCCCGCGTGCAGGAACTGGCGGTTGCTCAGCAGAGCGCCGAGGCGGGACAGGGAGGCGCCGAGAACCCGGTCGACGACGCCGTGCGAGCGGCCCGCATCGCCGCGTACGCGCAGCGCGCCCGGCAGATCTCCTTCTACGCCGACCCGCAGGAGTCGCTCGGGCAGGGCATCCGCTACCCCCGGAGTTCCGTCGGCGCGGTCTTCACCCTGGACCAGGCGTTCGAATGGCAGCTCGATTACTGGCTGGTCGAGATGATCCTCGACGCCGTGTCCCTTGCGAACACGCCCGGCTCCGGCCTGCCCGGAGGCGTGCCGGACAATCCGATCAAGCGTGTGCTGCTCATCGATGCCCAGCCGCCCGTGGTCGCCGATCCGGGGGGAGATGACTTCGGGTACGGACGCACTCAGCCCCAGACGCCGACCCAGAACGCATCGCACACCGGGCGGTCGTCCTCGTCAGCGGAGGATCCGTACATCGTCCGCGATGTCGACCTCTCGCTCGTGGTGGCTTCGGACGACCTTGTCCGCGTCATCGAGGCGTTCGGCCGCTCCAACTTCATCACCGTGACCGGCGTTCGGATCTCCGACCGCGACGAGTGGCAGGACCTCTCCGCCGGCTACTTCTACGGCGACGAACACGTCGTCCGGCTCGACCTCGATCTCGAGACGATCTGGCTCAAGAGCTGGCTCGCCGAGTTCGCGCCGCCGCAGACGCGCGAGCGGCTCGGCCTCCCGGAGCCCGAGACCGATCCGGAGGCGGCGCAGTCCTCGGCCGCCGCGTTCTGACACACCGCTCAACCCCGCCCTGCACCCGCAGGGCGCTCGGAACACCACACCATGGCAAGGGTCAAAGGCATCCATCCGCTGGAGCGGCACGCCGAGAAGATCGTGCTCGGGCTCGTGCTCCTCGTTGTCGTCGTCGCGCTCGCGTTCCAGTTCCTGCCCGGGCGGAGCGACATCGAAGTCGGTCCCAACCAGCGCGTCGCGCCGCAGGACGCGTTCACGGCCATCGCCGAGGACGCCCGCCGTCTGCAGGCTCGCCTCCAGGACCCGGCGCCTCCGACGCCCGAGGTTCCGAGGGTTGCGCTCGCCGAAAGCTTCCGGAACGCCATCGAACGCCCGGCGATCGATGGCGTTCCGCTCGCCGCGGTCGCGTGGGGAGAGAGCCCGCGGATCTCCGTCGACGGGGCCGGGCCCATCGCGGACACGCTCCCCCGGTTCACGCCTCCCGCCCCCGCGATCGCCGCTGCGTACAGCCACTGGATCACCGTCGATCCGTTCTTCCTGGCCGAGCATCCCGATCTCGCGGAAGTCCTTCCCGGCGAGCAGCCGTACGACCTCGCCGGCGTGACCGCGTCGGCCGTGTTCGACGGCGTCGCCCTCGAGCAAACGCTGCGGGGCGGAGCCGACGGGGTCCGCGGCGTTCCGCCGCAGTGGTGGCGGAACAACATCGCGGTCCTCGGCGTCCAGGCCGAGCGGCAGCGTCTCCGGGCCGACGGCTCCTGGAGCGAGCCCGAGCCCGTGGCGACCGCTCTGCCGACCGCGTTCGATCCCCTCGCATCCCAGCCCCAGCCGACGCCGGAGCAGATGCCGCTGATCGTCGAGGCCGCGACCCAGAGGGCCTCGGCGGTGCTCTCGCCGGCCTACCTGCCGCAGATCTCGGGGCTGCCCTGGCTCCCGCCGAGAGAGTGGGAGGCGCGCGCCGCCCGCATGCAGCGCATCGGCGAAGCGCGGCAGATCGAACGCCGCATCGCGGATCTCCAGGCGCAGATCGAGCGACTCGAGCGGCGCACGGACACGGCAGGCGGTGGAAGCCGCAGCGGTCCCGGGGGGCAGGCGCCCGGCGCGGGCGGAGCGGGGGCCGGAGGGCGGTCCGGCGGCGGACGGCCGGGTGGCGGCGGCCAGACTTCGGGGCAGGACGACCGAGGCAACGAGCAGCGGCAGCGTCAGCTCGAGCAGTACCGAAATCAGCTCGAAGCCGCGCAGGCTCGCCTGCGTGAACTCGGCCTCGAAGACGGCGCTGCCGCCTTCCTCGATCCTGCCCGTCAATGGGCCGCGCCCGAAGAGGAAGCCGAAGCCGGTGACAGCGGAAGCGGCGCGCCCCGCCCGCCCCGCGGCCCCGAAGCTCCGGGGCTGGGGTCGAACCCCGGCCGCGCCGGTTCCGGAGGCGGTGCCGGCCCCGCGGCCGGCGCGGGGGAGCCCGTCAACCTTCTCGGCAACCCCCGCGTTCCCCTGTGGGTTCACGACGCCGGGGTGGAGCCGGGGGCGACCTACCGGTACCGCCTCAGGGTCGTGCTGAATAATCCGTACTTCGGGCGCAGTCAGAGCCTCGGCCAGGAGCCGGAGCAGCAGGAACTCGCCAACGCGCCCACCGTGGCGAGCGACTGGTCCGAGTGGGGAGAGCCCGTACAGGTGGGCGCCCGGCGATACTTCTTTGTGACGGGCGGCTCCGATGGCGAAGGGGGCGTCGGGCGCAACGTCCCCTGGGCAAGCACCGAACTCTACGAGATGTACTACGGCTTCTACCGCCGGGGCTCCGCGAGGATCGAAGCCGGTGAGCCCGCCAGCGATAGAGTCACGCTTCCGCCGACGCTCGTGCTCATCGATCCGGACCAGGCGAGCCGGGAGTCGTACGCCGATCTGCTCGCCCGCTGGCGTCAGGTCGCGGCCCCGGCCACCGGGGGGCGTGCTCCCGGCGCCGGGGCCGGCGGAGCCGGTGGCGCCACGCCCACGGGGCGCCCCGGCGGAGGTGGGACGGACGGTGCAGGGGCGAATGAAGGACGCGGGAACCAAGCTGAACCTGTCCGCCTCGAAGACGTCGCACTGCCGGCGGGCATCCGTCGGGTGGAGAGTGCCCGAGAAGTGGGGGGTGACATCGTCCTGCTCGATGTCGCAGCGGTTCCTGTGGCCGGCCGCAACCAGCTTGGCCTCGAGGCTGCCCCGGAGCATCAGATCGTCTTCATGGATGGCAGCGGGAACGTCCTTGTGCGAACCCCGGCCTCTGACGCGTCGTCGCCGCAGCGGGAGATCGCATCGCTCCTGGCCGAACTCGGCGAGCTGAACATCCTGCTCGGCTCCGCCGGGGGGGTTGGCCAGGGTGGAGGGGCCGGCCAAAGCGGTGGGGCTCCGGCGCCCACACCAGGGCGCAACCGCGCTCCGTAAAGATCTCCGGATCCATGGCCGCTGTTTGGGTGAACCAGACGGCGGCCGTTGTATCGCCTGTTCGAGGGGTTTGGTTGAGGAGGAGTCGGTTCGTGCCGCGGAGATCGGGCAGATGCGAAGAATCTTCACCCAGCAGCTTGACGACGCGAACTTGGCCCTTAATATCTCCCCGCCTCTGAAACGGGCCACACCCCGAACGAAA
>CAYXFA010000069.1:0-7478 GCA_964464165.1 uncultured Phycisphaeraceae bacterium
CCCCCCCCCCCCCCCCCCCCCCCCCCCCCCCCCCCCCCCCCCCCCCCCCCCCCCAGACGGGGTCCAAACACGCACAGAGGAGCACCATGCTTCAACTGCCAACGGTTCTCAAGCTCGCCGCCATTGCCGGAACCTGCGCCACGCCGATCCTCGTTGCCGGCTGCTCCGCCCCGGCAACACATAACGAAAGAGTAGATCTCATCCGAGACGAATGGCGACGCGTCAACGATGCCATTAATGAATGGCGCCGAGAAGCGATCGCGGACTGCAATGGTGATCAGCAGTGCATCAACAAGGCCATCGAGAAGTACGACGAAATGCGAGGGATACTGCTGCGATGGCGGCTCGACGCCATCGGCGGGGATCTTGAAGCGGAACGAGCACGCGAAAAGGAATGGGACGAGTTCCTCCAGACACTACCGCCTCGGCTGCGGGACCTGGCTGATGTGATCGTCAAGCTGATCGATCTCATCCGTCCGTCAAGGATTTCGATGCTCGGAACACTCAACGCCTCCGGCCAGTTGGCGATCACCCTTCCCGACGGCGGATCCACCGGTGCCGCGGCTCAGACAGACGAGCCTCTCTCGGCTGAAGATGCGATCAATGCCGGTCTCTCCGTGATTCAGTCCCCGATCGGCATCGTGCCGATCCATCGTACCATTCTTTCTGGAATCGTGGCGACCTCTATTGAGCTGGACGAGATCACATACCCCAGTCAGGCTGATATTTCGCTTACGATTCGATGGGACGGGTCGTTTGATCCCGGCGATCAGTTCACAGTGGAAAGCGGTCGCATTCTTCTTTTCGAGCATCAGGCCCAGATCCGCTTCGAGGTCGATGCTTCTGTGGGATCGTCATACGGCAGGATCTGGTCGAACGGAAACGGAGAACTCCGGCTTTCCGGCCGTGTTTCTTTCAATGATCCTGTATCAAACACGATCATGTTCGGCGACACCCGAATCATCTCCCTTCCCATCGCCCGCCTTTCCTCCGATGAAATCAGCATCGATACAGGAGGATTCATCAGCACTTCCTTCCTGAAGCCATTCATGCCCAGGTCTATTTCCGACTTTGATCGGAACGGCGTTGTGGACGCCCAGGACGAGATCGCCTTTCTCTCCGGATTCGCCTCTCAAGATGCGTGGGCGGACATCAACGGCGACGGCATCCATGACCCCCTCGACATCGAGATGTTCTATTCCAAGTTCGACACGGACCTCGCTCACCAGAACTGGCTGAACAGCCGCAGGGGAAACTAGCGCATGAGCGTCGGCACGCAGATCCGGGTTGTTTTCCTGTTGAGCATGGCGATTGCGGCATCCGCCTTGCTGTGCGGCTGCGGCTCGCCGGGCGGCGCCTCGGCCATCCCGGCCGCCCACCCGGCGGCGGCTGAACCCGCCAAGCTGCCGGAGGCCAGCAGCCTTGTGTATTCCGTTTCTACATCGCTCACGGAACTGCTCGTGAGGATTAACGATAAACTCTCGCAGGACCGGAGTCTTTCTCGGGAATCTCGGGATGTTCTTATCCGGCTTCGTGAGGATCTCATCGCCGACATCGAGTTCGCGATGCCGTTCGTTTCTCCCGAGATCGATCATCCCGATCAGATTCGGGTGCTGCGATACCTCATCCACCAGCAGCGGAAACACCTCAACACCATGGCGTCGATTTGATACAGACTCGCTTCGGGAACTCTGAGTTCGGCGTGGATGGGTTGTCGAGTCGGTCGGCTTGACGCCCGGACAGGAAATCTCTCCAAAGCAACTCTGGATCCGCCCACATCCCAGCCTCAACTTTCCTCTCGCCCGGCGCCGCGACAGAGTTTTGACAGGGACTTTGTGCGACCACGGCTCCATGGATCATCCCAACGCCTGGCGCTTCGCTGGCGTCAATGCGTCCGGAACCGGGCGGCGGCAAGCCGCGACAAACGCCGATTCCTCAAAACAGGCCGAACGATCCTGTGAACCCTCGACGCCCACGAGAAGTCCCTAGAACCCGGACCGACTTGGTCCGGCCATCATCCCGCACTCCGGGCACGACGCGCCGTTCTTGATGCCGACGCGGAAGTAGCCGCACTTGGTGCAGATGTCATAACCCCGGTCGCGGAGTTCGGCGTAGATCAGCCCGCGGTAGCCGGTGCGATCGGCTGCGAAGTAGAGCACGAAAAAGAAAATCCAGATGAGTATAAGAGACAGCACCGCGTCCAGCCAAGGCGGGATCAAGCCGCCGATGCCTTGGCTGTGGGACGAAGTGAAGTACACCACCGCAAAGAGAATCGCTCCAAGGCCGATCATGATGAACACAGACCGCGGCCTGGCCATCCACCTGCCCATCGCCAAGCGGCTGACATGGCGACGCTCTTTCCTCGTTATACCCAGTTCCGCAGGAAACAGGTGTCGGTCACTGGGGAGCATGACCTCACTCCGCGAACATCGCCTCGACAAACCGCTCCGGGTCAAACGGCTCGACATCCTCCGGCGTCTCGCCGAGCCCGACGAACTTGACCGGGATGTCCGTCGTGTGACGCACCGCCACCACGATGCCGCCGCGGGCCGTGCCGTCGAGTTTGCTCAGGAAGATGCCCGTCACGCCCGCGGCCTTGCCGAACTCCTCGGCCTGACGCAGCGCGTTCTGCCCGCTCGTCGCGTCGAGCACCAGCAGCACCTCGTGCGGCCCGCCCGGGATCTGCTTGTCCACCACGCGCCGGATCTTGGTCAGCTGGTCCATCAGCCCGGCCTGCGTGTGCAGACGCCCGGCGGTGTCCAGGATCAGCACGTCCACGCCGCGGGCCTTCGCCGCCGCGCACGCGTCGAACGCGACCGACGCCGGGTCGCCGCCCCACGGCCGACGCGTTGCACGCGGGCCCGGAAGCGGATAATCACGCCTCGACCATCACGATCAGCTCCGCGCAAACAGGACCCGGGCGTTCAAAGCCGTCGGGCCAATGTCCTCCTTGAGGTAGCATTTGATGGACACGCGGCTTGCCGGGCGCGGGCTCGAGGCCACCGGGGCATGGTCACGGGCGAACCGCGTCCGCAAGTCGGCGCGCCGGATCGAGATGGCGCCGGCTCAGTGTGCCGCCAGCGGCGCCGACCGCACCCCGCACTCCGGGCACACCTCGTCCGCGCCGAGCCCGCCGCGGAGGTACCCGCACCCGCGGCACACGTCGTGCCCCCGCCCGCGGAGCGCCGCATAGATGAACGGGCGCAGGGATCGGGCACGCCACTCGGAAAACAACGCCCAACCCCCGATCACACCGACACCCACGCCCGCGGACTGCGCTGATCGGGGCAGCACCCAGACCGCCAGGACCATCCCACCCATCGCCCCGAGCATCCAGACGATGCACCACAGCCCGTTCCGGCGGTCCAGCAGCCACCGCTCTTCCGCGTCTTTCAGGACCGCCCGGCGCTCCGACGCATCCAGCCCGAGTTCCGACGGGATGAACCGACCCCAGGGGCGCCAGCGTCGCCGCATGCCCCATCGTCCCCCACGCCCCGCCGCGCGTCCAGCCCACGCCCGGCGCCCCGGCCCGCGCCCGGCGCACGCCAATGCTTAACGCTGAACCCGCACCACGCCCCCACGGCGGCGAAGCTCACCAGCAGGAACCCACCCGCCGCCACGTACGACAGACCGGCCAGCAACGTCTCCACGGCGCACCCCTTTCTCAAAGCACGCCAAAAGATCGCTCCGGCACGCCCGCCCAAACAGTGACACGTCCATACAATGTGGAACGGTACAGTTCCCCATCCTGGATCTGTACCGCCCGACGCCCGCCCCAACTGTGCCGGTCCGACCGTCCAAACCAGACCCCCAGGCGACCCGTCCCGAGCTGGACCGCAACGCCGGCGCGCCCCTGTTCGAGCAGGTCGCCGAGCGCATCGAGGGGTTGATCCGCTCGGGCACGCTCGCGGTCGGGCAGCGCATCCCGTCGGTCCGGCGCGCCCGGCAGCAGTTCGGCGTCAGCGCCTCGACCGTGGTCGAGGCCTACCGCCTGCTGGAGGACCGCGGCCTGATCCGCGCGCGGCCCCAGTCCGGCTACTTCGTCCGCCAGGCCCTGCCCCAGACCCGGAGGACGGCCCCCGGCGCCACCAGCCCGCGCATGCGGAGCGTGCCCGTCGACCCGCCGAGCCCCGCGCTGGTCCAGTTCCGGGCGGCCATCCCCGACCCGACCCTCCTCCCGACCGCCCAGCTGACCCGCACGCTCGGCCGCATCTACCGCGAGCGCCCCGAGACGCTCACCCTCTACGGCCCGTCCGCCGGCTGCGAGGAACTCCGCCGCGCCATCGCCCGGCGCATGATCGACGCCGGCTGCGCCGTGTCCCCGGACGAAGTCGTCGTCACCAACGGGGCCACCGAGGCCGTCGCCATCGCCCTGCAGGCGTTGACCAACCGCGGCGACACCGTCGCCGTCGAGTCGCCCACCTACCACGGCCTGCTGGACGCCCTCCGCGCCCGCGGGCTCCGGGTGCTGCCCCTGGCCGCCTCGGCCGACGACGGGCTCAGCGTCGACGCCTTCGAGGAAGCGGTGCGCACCCACCGCGTCGCCGCCGCCGTGGTCATCGCCAACTTCGCCAACCCGCTCGGCGGGCTCATGCCCGACGCCCACAAGCGCCGCCTCGTGGAAGTCGCCCGGCGCCACGGCGTGCCCGTGCTGGAGGACGACATCTACGGCGAGATCGGCTTCGAGGGGGCCCGCCCGCTCGCGCTCCGCGGCTTCGACGACGGGTCCACCGTGATCTACTGCTCGTCCTTCAGCAAGGTGCTCTCCCCGGGCCTGCGCATCGGCTGGTGCGTGCCCGGGGCCCGCCTGGAGGACGTCAAACGACTCAAGCAGGACCTGAACGTCTCCACGCCCATGGCCCCGCAGCTGGCCATCGCCGAGATGCTCGACGGGGGCGGGTTCGACAGCCACCTCCGCGCCCTGCGCCGCACATACCAGACCCAGGTCGCCCGCTTCGCCGACCGCGTGCTCGCCACCTTCCCCGAGGGGACCCGCGTCACGCACCCCCGCGGCGGGCACGTGATCTGGGTCGAGATGCCCAAGGGCGTCGACGCCGTCCGCCTGCTCGACGACTGCACCCGCCGCGGCGTGACCTTCGCCCCGGGCCCGCTGTTCGCCCCCGACGGGTCATACCGCAACTTCCTGCGCCTCAACTGCGCCGTGCCCTGGAGCGACCGCGTGGCCGACGCCGTGCGCACCATCGGCGACCTCGCGGCCCGCCAGCTCGCCCCCGACGAACGCCCCCCCGGCCTGGCCCGCCCGCTGCCGCGCACGAGCCTCTGAGCACGCCGTCACGCCGCGCGTCACTCCGCGAACATCGCCTCGACGAACCGCTCGGGGTCGAACGGCTCCACGTCCTCCGGCGTCTCGCCGAGCCCGACGAACTTGACGGGGATGTCCGTCGTGTGGCGCACCGAGACCACGATGCCGCCGCGGGCCGTGCCGTCGAGCTTGCTCAGGAAGATGCCCGTGACGCCCGCCGCCCGGCCGAACTCCTCGGCCTGGCGCAGCGCGTTCTGCCCGCTCGTCGCGTCGAGCACCAGCAGCACCTCGTGCGGCGCGCCCGGGATCTGTTTGTCCACCACGCGCCGGATCTTGGTCAGCTGGTCCATCAGCCCGGCCTGCGTGTGCAGACGCCCGGCGGTGTCCAGGATCAGCACGTCCACGCCGCGGGCCTTCGCCGCCGCGCACGCGTCGAACGCGACCGACGCCGGGTCGCCGCCCTGCTGTCCCTTGACGACCTCCACGCCCAGACGCTCGGCCCAGATCTCCAGCTGGCGCACCGCGCCCGCCCGGAAGGTGTCGCACGCCCCGAGCAGCACGGTCTTGCCCTCGCCCCGGAGCTGGGCGCACAGCTTGGCGATCGAGGTCGTCTTGCCCACCCCGTTCACGCCGGTCATCAGGACGACCGTCGGCGCGGTCGGCGCCATGTTCAGCGCCCGGTCCCGCTCGGGCCACATGGCCTTCAGCTCGCGTTTGAGGTGCTCGATGACGTGCTCGCCGCGGGTCAGCTTGCCCGCCTTGGCGTCGCGCCGGATCGATCCGATCAGCTCGCCGGTCGCCTTGACGCCCACGTCCGACTGGATCAGACGCTTCTCGATCTCCTTGATGAGCGCTTCGTCCAGCGTGCGCCCGTGCACGATCGAGCGGATCGACGCCGCCAGACCCTCGCGCGTCTTCGTCAGGCCCCGCTTGAGCCGGTCCACCACCCCGCGGAACAACGCCATCTCACGCGTCCCCGCCGCCCGGGCGCGAGGCGAGCACGCGCTTGAGCACCTTGTCCAACAGGGCGTTGACGAACCCCGGCGAGTCCGCCGTGGAGAACTGCTTGGCCAGCTCCACCGCCTCGTTCACCACCGCCTTGGGCGCGGCGCTGCCCGCGTGCATCTCGTGGTGCGCCAGGCGCAGCACCGCCCGGTCCACCGCGGGCATGCGGTGCGCCGGCCACTCGGGGGCCAGCTCGGCGAACGCCGCGTCCGCCTCCGCCCGCGCGTTCCACGCCGCCAGCGCCGTCCGCACCGCCTTGTCCCGGTCCGCGTCCGTGAACGCCTTGTCCGCGTCGGCGAAACACAGGCCCTCCTCCGCCAGCGAGTCCAGGTCGTCCAGCGACGCACGCACCGAGGCGAGGTCCTCGCCCTTCAGCGCGTCCATCTGGTACAGGGCCAGCAGCGCCAGCCGACGGATGTCACGCGGCGTCGCCACCCTCAACCCCCCCGCAGAGCGCCCGGCCCCGCCGCCTTGTCCGGCACCGGCAACGACACCGTCGCACGCACCGGCATCGCCCCGTGACGCAGCGCCGCGACCGCCTCGGCCGCGTCCAACGCCGCGTGCATCGCCTCCGCCCCCTTGTTGCCCTTCTTGCCCCCCGCCCGGGCCTTCGCCTGCGCCGCGTCCAGCGTCGTCAACACCCCGAACGCCACCGGCACACCCGTCCGCACCGTCACCTCCACCAGCCCGTGCGCCACCGCACGCGCCACGTGCCCGTCGTGCGGCGTCTCCCCCCGGATCACGCACCCCAGGCACACGATCGCCTTGTGACGCTCCGCCGCCGCGTTCGCGAGCGCCACCAGCTCGTACGCCCCAGGTGCCTCCACGATCGACAACTGGGCCGGATCCCCCCCCCGCTCGGCATAGGCCTCGACCGCCCCCGCCAACATCGGCCCCGTCACGGACTCGTTGTACCGCGACACCAGCACCGCGACGGGATGGACAGGCCTGGCCATGGACCGGGATGATAGGTCGCCCCCCCGCGGGCCCGACTCCCGGCCGGGTCCTCACTCCGGAGCGAGGGCCTCCAGCCCTCCGTCGGCCCAAAGGGCTGAACGCGCAGCCCGGTGGCACAGGCGTCCCGCCTGTGCGCATCCCACCCCAAACCCCACCCAACATCCACTCCTGCGCGCCAAATGCGCGACCTGCGCGCATCCCCGACCGCACACACCGTCGCGCCAGGTTACCCTGCCCGCATGACTCCCCGCCT
>CAYXFA010000070.1:0-6563 GCA_964464165.1 uncultured Phycisphaeraceae bacterium
CGTCCGGCGCCCCGGCCGGGCGCGGGTCCGTCCCGGACGAGCCGGTCATCGACCACGACGACATCCCCTTCTGACCGTTCCCCGCCGGTGACGGCGGCCTGTTGATCCGTTCTTCGCGTAGGCGCCCCCGCCCGGGGCGCCTACGCTTTCCCCCTCTCCCGGCCCGGCCGGGGGAACCCCGTTGGGGCCGTCGGGCCCGGGCGTGCGCCCGGGGGCGGCTCCTCAACTTGGCCGCGGCCCGACCGGCCGCGGCGAGGACAGCGAAGGAGGCCGGCATGGCCAGCAAGCACGTCAAGCTCCTGCTCACCGAGACCGTGGACAACCTGGGCATCGTCGGCGACGTCGTCCGCGTCCGCCTGGGCTACGCCCGCAACTATCTGCTCCCCTTCGGTCTGGCGACCCAGCCGAGCGAGGAGCTGGTCAAGCAGCTCGCCGACAAGCGCGCCGAGGCCGAGAAGCAGCTCGCCGCCCTCCGCAAGCAGCGTGAGGAGATGATCAAGCGTCTGGACGGCCAGGAGCTGACCATGGTCCGCGCCTGCAACGACCAGGGCCACCTGTACGGCTCGGTCACCCAGCAGGACATCGCCAACGCCCTGCAGGAGGTCGGCTTCGACATCAAGCCCCGCGAGGTCCGCCTGCCCGGCACCATCAAGCGGGTCGACAGCTTCGACATCCACATCAAGGTCGATTCCGACCTGGGCGCGGACGTCAAGCTCTGGGTCGTCGCCGACCGCGAGCTGGACACCGAGTCCGGCGAGGAGATGCAGTTCGACGCCGAGGGCAACCTCATCGAGCCCGCCCCCGCCGAGAAGGCCCCCGCGGCCGGCTGATCCACGACCGACCCGCCCCGGCGGGCCCGGTTCACAGAACGACAGCGGCCCCGTCCTGGTGACGGGGCCGCTGGTGTTTTTGGAATGGACCGTCCGGGCGGCCCGCCTCGGGGGGGGGGCGGGGAGGGTCAGTTGCGTCGCGCGGGCAGCGGCGGGTTGAAGTTCGCCAGGACGACGTCGCCCGCGGCGAACTGGGTGATCTCCGTGCCCGTGGTGACGACAAAGAGGAGGATCAGGCGCTGGTCGTCGCGGGCGGTGGACACCGGGGGGGTGTCGGAGATGCCCGAGAGGGTGCTGCCCAGGGTGTAGCGGACCTCGAAGATCTCGCGGTCGCGGTAGATGAAGCCGACGGCCTGGAACTCGTTGCCGTTGGCGTCGACCAGCACGAGCGGCTTGTCGGTGGGGGCCAGGCGGGCGGCCTCGGAGGTGAAGCCCGCGGGCTTGTCGGGGGAGACGTCGATCTGCACCATCGTCTGGTTGGCGCCCAGGGCGAAGCTGTCGACCCGCATGTTGCGCGACGCGCTGGATTGGCCGACCTCCTCGGTGATGAACTTGGCCTGGCCGTCGGCGATGCGGTTGTCGGCGTTGAGGGTCAGGCGTGAGCGGGCGGTCTGGCTGGAGACGTGCTGGCCGAGGGTCGCGGTGACCGCAACGCCGGCCTCGGGGTCGCCGTTGCGGCCGATCGAGGCGCCGTCGATGGTGGCGGCGTTCTCGTCGTTGCGGGCCACGCGCTGGGAGGGGGTGTCGCCGCGGAAGATCCCGCCGGAGGCCACGCGGAGATCACGCTCCGCGGCGTTCTGGAAGGCGACCGGCTGGGGCAGATCGGTCGCGCGGGCCTGGCGGAGGTACATGCCCATCGGCTCGTACCCGTCGGGCACGACGAACTCGAAGGCCATCGTGGGTTGGGACTGGGCGCCCACCGAGCTGATGTACACGTCGTCGGCGTCGAAACGCCAGCGGCCCAGGCGGCCGTCGGCCTGGGAGTTCTCGGAGATCACGGCGACGGGGAAGATGGTCGTCGACTCGCCGGAGGTCTTGTTGCGGGCGATAAGCTGGGCCTGGCCGTTGGAGACGATGACCTGGCCGCCGCCCTTGCCGCCCTTCTCGCGGGCCGCGGGCTGGAACTGGACGACCACGCCGAACAGGTGGCCCCGGGCGACGGGCTCGGCGTCGATGCTCACGTACTTCTGGGGGGCCGACGACCCGGCGATGGCCAGCAGCTCGTTGGTGGCGGCGGGGCGGTCGGGGGTGCCGACGGTGTAGGTCCGGACGATCTTGAAGTCGTCGGGGTCGATGGCGTTGCGGCCCGAGCCGTTGCCGGGGGTGATCCGGGCGGCGAAGGCGTCGGCGCCCAGGTCGGGCCGCCACTTGGCCAGGGGCTCGGCGGAGGACATGGAGCCCTGGGAAACGTGCTGGTAGACGGCCGCGGTGATGCGGTCGGCGGGGATCCAGAGGCGGTCGGCGTAGACGAGGCTGCCGGCGCCCGCGCCGCGGTCCTGGGTGTACCAGACGGGGCGGTAGCCGAGGTTGGTCGGCAGGCGGAGGCCCTGGGCCCCGATGACGACGATGCCCGCGGTCAGCACACCGATGCCCAGCCCGCAGACCGCGCCGCCGGCGTAGTCGGCCGCGGTGGCGTTCTTGAGGTTGGACGGGACGGCCTTGTCCGCGGCGAGGCGGACCAGGAGGAGGAAGACCGCGAAGGGCAGCAGCAGGGCGATGCCCCAGGCCGCGCTGTCGAGGAAGGCGAACATGCCGCGCTCGGGGGCCATGCCGATCAGCACGTAGGCCAGGGGCTCCCAGACGGCGAAGGCCAGCGCCCCCGCGACGAGCACGCAGAGCAGGTGGAGGAAGGCGCTGAAGAAGCCCCGGACCATCCAGGCGTAGGCCAGGCCCAGGACGATGCCGACAACGAGCACGTTGAAGATCATGGTCAGTCTCCTGCCGCGTTTCGGAGGGGGCGGCGGATGAGGGTCGGTTGCGGGGACCGTGGCCGAGGGCTCAGGCGGGGCCGGCGGAACGCGGCTTGGCGGGGGCGGGCTTGGCCTCGGCGGTGATGCGGGTGACTTCCTCGATGCTGGTCATGCCCTCGACGGCCTTGCGGAGGGCGGCCTGTTGGATCGTGGGGAGCTGACGCTTGCGCATCGCGGTGCGCAGGCCGGCCCAGTTCTGCTCGGCGATGAGCGCCTTCTCCTCTTCCTCGATGGGGAAGACGCCGAAGCAGCCGGTCTGGCCCATGTAGCCCACGCCGTTGCAGACCGGGCAGATCTCGGGCTTGTTGCGGACGAGGACCTGGCCGCCCTTCTTGAACAGCTGGGGGACCTTGTCCGGGGGCAGGCCGAGCTTCTTGAGCATGTCGGGGGTGGGGGGGTAGGCCACCTTGCAGTTGCTGCACAGCACGCGGACCAGGCGGTGGGCGATGACGCCCTTGAGCCCGTCGGCGGCCAGCTTGGGGTCGCCGACCGTCTTGACGTAGAGCTGGACGGCCTCGAGGGCGGAGTTGGCCCGCAGGGAGAGGTACACCCGGCTGCGCTCCAGGTCGGCGCGGGCGATGTTGACGGCGGTCTCGGTGTCCGGCAGTTCAGCCACGCCGAGGACGTCGGGGTCGCGCCGGAGGTTGGACCGCACGGTGGTGGCGAAGTCCGGCCCGTCGGCGGCGGGGTCGAAGTGGATCTGCTTGACGCCCTCGATCGCGTCCTCGATCTCCGGCTCGATGGTGGAGATGTTGGAGGTGTAGGCGTCGTGGAACTTGAGGATGCTGTAGAAGGTCGTGGTCCGGCCGGAGTCGGCGGGGCCTGCGAGCAGGATCACGCCGCCGGGCTGCGAGGCCCACGACTTGACCAGCTCGTACTGGCGGTCGATCAGGCCCAGTGCGTCGGGCTTGCGGCGGACGGCCTCGGCGGGGTTGAAAATCATGGAGAGGCGCATGCCCGTGGCGGCGCCGCTGGTGACGAGCTTGAGCGTGGTGGCGCTGATCTCGTCGCCGGAGATGGAGACCTGGCCCTGGAGCTTGCGCCGGCGGTCCTGCACGTCGAGCTTGGCGCAGGACTTCCAGAAATCGATGATCTGGATGGCGTCGTTGCGGGCCACGGGGTCGCCGGCCTGGCGGACGCCGTCGACGAGGTAGGAGGCGGCGTAGGTCGACTCGTTGGCGGGGAGCACGTCGATCTGCGAGGCGTGCATCGACAGGCCCTTGACGACGATCTGCTCCGCAGCGAGGCGCACGGCGAACTCCGCCGACTCCTTGGGGGGCGGGGGGATCTTCATCTTGTCCGGGCCGACGATGACCAGCTCGGAGTTGCCGAGCTGCTTGGCCTTGGCCTTCTCCTCGCGGGCGGCGCGCATCTTCTCGAAGTCCATCGAGATGCGGGCGTGCTCGGGCACACGCTCGTCGCGGTTGGTGATGGCGACGAACAGGCCGATGTCGCCGGCGAGCAGGGCCAGGACGATCAGGAGGGTGGCGGCGAAACCGGCGAACCCGCCGATCGGCACCAGCGCCACCGCGGCCAGCGCGGCCAGGGCGAAGACCATGTGGATCAGCGCCCACTTCTCACGCCCGAGGAAGAAGCGGGCGGCCTGCTTGTCCAGGTACGTCGAAACGAACCAGGCCCAGGCGATGAAGGGGGCGAAGAGCAGGATCGGCTTCCAGGCCGAGACGAGCATGAACCCCACGCCGAGCGTGGGGGATGCCTGTGTGATGGTCAGCGTTTCGATCACCGGGCGGTCCTCATGGCCGTGGCGTGATGGGCCGGCGCCTTGGCGGCGTGGCCGGCGCGCCGGGTGCGGATCACTTGAACTTCTTGAGCTTCATCTGCAGGTCGTCGACGTTGGGCGAGGCCTCGAGGGCGACCCGGGTGTGGATGTACTCCTTCTCCACCAGCTCGACGAGCGAGTCGTTGAAGTCGATCATCCCCACCTGGCGGGCCTCGATCGAGTTGAGCACGTCGCGGAGGTCGCCCTCGCGCTCGTCGAGGATGTACTTGCGCACCACGCCGTTGTTGATCAGGATCTCCAGGGCGGGGATCCGGAAGATGTCTTCGTGCAGGGTCGGCAGGAGCTTCTGGTACACGAACGCGCGCATCTGGTAGGCCAGGATCTTGCGGACCTGGTCGATCTCCTCCTGCGGGAAGAGGCCGTAGATGCGGCTGAAGGTCTGCGTGGTGCTCGACGCGTGGATGGTTCCATAGACCAGGTGGCCGGTCTCGGCGGCGTGGAGGGCGGCCTCGAAGGTCTCCTGGTCGCGCATCTCGCCGACCAGCACCACGTCCGGGTTCTCGCGGACGAGGGCCCGCAGGCCGGTCTTGAAGTCCAGGCAGTCCAGCCCGATCTCGCGCTGGTTGATGACGGCCTTCTTGTCCTCGAAGATGTACTCGATCGGGTCCTCGAGCGTGAGGATGTGGATGTTCTTGCGGGCGTTGATGTAATCGAGCATCGACGCGATGGTCGTCGACTTGCCCGAGCCCGTCACGCCGCAGAGCAGCACGATGCCCTGGGGCTGCATGGCGATCTCCGCCATGATGGGCGGGAGGTGCAGCTTCTCGAACGGGAGGATCTCGCTGGTGATGTTCCGGGCCGCGACGGAGATGGTGCCGCGGGCCATGAACAGGTTGACACGGAAGCGGTGGTCCTTGTCATAGTTGTACGCGAAGTCGACCGATCCGTAGTGCTTGAGGTCCTCGATCTGCTGGGGGGTGAGGATGGCCTGGGCGATCTGGAAGAACTCCTCGGCGGAGACGGGCTCGACGTCGAGGGCCTTGAGCGAGCCGCGGAGGCGGATCTTGGGCTTCTGGCCCGACTTCATGATCAGGTCGGAGCCGTTGAACTTGATCGTCGCCTTGAGAAAGTCGCCCCAACGGGTGGCGTGCGGGTCGTGGTCCTTCTTGAACACGGACAGGTCCATGGCGACGTGCCCGGTGCTGTTGACGGTCTGGGGGGTGTCGGTCACGCTCATCGTGGAATGATCCTCTCGGCTCCGCCGGCGACGCGGGGGGCGGCCTCCGGCGGCCCGAACGCAATGGGATGGAAGGGTACGCGCGGCAGAAGGGCCGGGCATCGGAGGTTCGCCTCGCCGGTCGCGCCGGTTCCGCGTGGGCGGGGGGCGCCCGAACGGGGCTCGGCCCGGCGCGGGCCGCACCGGGAGAACCCCGGGAAAGAACAAGGCCCGGACGGGTCCGGGCCTTGTGCGGCGGGCGGTGCGGGATCAGTTGGCCGCGACGGTCTCGGCCTCGTCGGCCTCGAGCTGGGTGCCCAGGAAGTTGGCCTCCAGCTCAAGGCGGATCTTCTCCATGGCCTTGTTCTGGATCTGGCGCACGCGCTCCTTGGTCACGCCGATGATCTGGCCGACCTGCTCGAGCGTCATGGGCTTCTCCAGGCCGCCGGATTCGAGCCCGAAGCGGTGCTCGATGACGGTCCGCTCGACGTCGGTCAGGTCGGCCCGGTTGGACAGGACGATCTCCCGGACCTCGTCGGCGGCGTCACGCTCGAAGTCGGCCCGCTTGGTCTCGAGATAGTTGGACTTCTCGAGCTTGGGGTCGAAATCGGTCGGGAACCGCTGGCGGTACTTGGAGAGCTTCATCCCCTGGCGCGAGAACGCCTTGAGGATGGCCCGGCAGGCGTAGGTGGAGAACTTGAAGCCGCGGCCGGCGTCGAACTTGTCGACGGCCCGGAGCAGGGCCATGTTGCCCTCGCTGACCAGGTCGGCGAAGTCCACCTCGCTCATGCGGGTGCGCTTGGCCA
>CAYXFA010000071.1:0-6021 GCA_964464165.1 uncultured Phycisphaeraceae bacterium
CGAGCGTGGGCGTCAAGCGGATCCGCGAGATCATCGACGAGGCCGAGCGGGTGCTGGGCGACGAGGGCAAGCGGACCATCCTGTTCCTGGACGAGATCCACCGGTTCACCAAGGCGCAGCAGGACGTGCTGCTGGGCGACGTGGAGCGGGGGCTGATCACGCTGATCGGGGCGACGACGGAGAACCCCCTGTTCAGCGTGAACAGCGCGCTGATCTCGCGGTCGACCTTGTTCCGGCTCGAGCCGCTGAACGAGGACGAGACGGCGGAACTGGTGCGCCGGGCGATCGTGCACCCCAAGGGGTACAAGGACCTGCCGATCGAGATCACCGAGGGCGCGCTGCGGGTGTGGGCGATCAAGAGCGAGGGCGATGGGCGGCGGGCGCTCGGGGCGCTCGAGGTGGCGGTGGAGTCGCTCCGCAGGAGCGACGGGGCGACGGAGCGACGGAGCGACGAATGGGCGGCGGACGGGCCCGGCTCGGCGAGCCGGGCCACCGGGGAATCGAGGAATGCCGGCTCGGCGAGCCGGGCCACCATTCTCATCGACGAGCGGGTCGCCGAGGACTCCATCCAGCAGAAGGTCGCCGTCTACGGGGACGACGGGCATTACGACGCGATCAGCGCGATGATCAAGTCCGTCCGCGGCAGCGACCCCGACGCGGCGGTGTACTGGATCGCGCGGATGCTCGACGCGGGGGAGGACCCACGCTTCATCGCGCGGCGCCTGGCGATCCTCGCCAGCGAGGACGTGGGCAACGCCGACCCCCGCGGCGTCATGGTGGCGCAGGCGGCGTGGGACCTGGTCGAGCGCATCGGTATGCCCGAGGCCCGCATCACGCTCTCCCAGTGCGCGTGCTACCTGGCGATGGCCCCCAAGAGCAACGCGGCGTACATGGCCATCAACGCAGCGATGGACGACGTGAAGAACGGTCGCGTGCTCCCCGTGCCGATGTACCTGCGCGACAAGAACAGCTCGCCCGTCTCGGTGGGCGAGGGCCGGGGAGCGCGGGTCAAGACCGTCGGGAACGAGCGGTACGAGTACTCCCACGACGCGGCGGGGCAGGTGACCGGGCAGGACTACCTGGGCGTCGAAAAACGCTACTACGAGCCGAAGGACGTCGGGGCGGAAGCGGCCATGCGGGCCCGGCTGGAGGAGATCCGCGGACGCCGGCGCGAGCGCTACGGCGGCGCGCCAGAGGCCGCCGAGTCCGCCCGGGAGGCGGGGCCCGCGTGAGCCTCGACACGGAGAAACGGGCGGTGCGGGACGGGGTCCGCGCCCGGGTGGCCGCGATGTCGCCGGCCGAGCGGGACGCGGCCTCCGACGCGGTGCGCTGGTGGCTGGCGGGCTCCGACGCGTGGGCCCGGGCCCGGGTCGTTCTCCTGTACGCGGCGGACGCGACCGAGCCGGACCTGGACGGGCTGATCGAGCTGGGCGCCGGCGCGGGCAAGACGGTGTGCGTGCCCCGGGTGGATTGGGCGGCCAAGCGGATGGAACCGGCCGCGGTCGCATCCAGCGCGGAGCTGGTCGAGGGCCGGCACGGGATCCGCTCGCCCGGGCCCGGGGCGCGGGCCGTCCCGCCGGAATCGGTGGATCTGGTCGTGGTTCCGGGCGTGGCGTTCGACCGGGCGGGGGGCCGGTTGGGGCGCGGGGGCGGCTTCTATGATCGCTTTCTTGCGGATCTTTCGTCCGGCGGGTCGATGGTCGCGATCGGGGCATGCTTCGCGGCCCAGATCGTCGACCGGGTGCCGCTCGGGCCGCACGATCGGCGGGTGGACGGGCTCGTGACGGAGGCGGGCCTTGTGACGTTCGGACGGGGCACGGAGGTACCGGGATGAGCCTGCCAAGTCAGTCGGCGCGGGGAAGTGTTCGGGCGACGGCGGTGTCGACGCGCCGGAGGCGGAAGAGCCCGCTGCGTTCGGCGATGCCGATCCTCGTGGTCGCGGCGCTGGTGGTGGTCGTGTGGTTCGCGATGCGGCCGACGGGCACGCGCACGGACGAGCCCGCGGTGCCGCCGGTGGCGTCCGAAGCGCCGGCGGAGCCGGTGGTGCGGGAAACCCCTCGGAACGTGACCCCGCCGCGGAACACCGGCCCGGGCGTGGACGCGCCGCCCCGGTCGCTTCCGGGCTCGCGCGAGCCCGCCCCCGACGAGGTGGACCGGGTCCTGGCCACCGACGCCGGGCGGAACGCGCCGACCCAGTCCGCGCCGACCCAGCCCGCGCCCAACCAGGCCCCTCCGACCACCCCCACCACAACGCCCGCTTCGGGTCGCCAGGCGGGTGAAACCGGCGGCGTGCTGGACCGGGCCCTCGGCGGACGCGGAGGCTCCACCGGTTCCACGGACAACCAGGCGCGCCCGACCACCCCCGCGCCGGGGAACGAGTCGTCCCGCGTGCGGATGCAGGTCGAAACGGCCCGGCGCCTGGCCGCGGAGAACGACCCGGTCGGGGCGCGGGCCCTGCTCTCGCGCGTGCTGCAGAGCCCGGGGCTGTCCGCGTCGGAGGCCGGGCTGGTCCGCGGTGAGCTGACCGAGCTGAACAACCACCTGCTGTTCGGGCGCGTGGTGGACCCCGCCGACCCCATCACCGAGGAGTACGAGGTGCAGGCGGGCGACTCGCTGTCCCGCATCGCCAACCGGCGCGAGCTGGCGACCCACTGGAAGCTCATCCAGCGGGTCAACGGCCTGTCCGACCCGTCGAAGATCCGGCTGGGCCAGAAGCTCAAGCTGGTTCGCGGCCCGTTCCACGCGGTGGTGCACAAGAGCGACTTCCGCATGGACGTGTGGCACGGCCCCCCGAGCGACCCGTCCCGCTGGGTCTACATCCGCAGCTTCGACGTGGGGCTGGGCGAGGACGACGGCACGCCGGTGGGCCGGTTCGTCATCAGCGCGAACAAGCTGGAGAACCCGGGCTGGGTCAACCCGCGCAACGCCCGCGAGCGCTACGAGCCGAACGACCCCAAGAACCCCATCGGCGAGTACTGGCTCGGCCTGGACGGCCTGGGCGAGAGCCGCAACGTGACCGGGTACGGGATCCACGGCACGATCGACCCGTCCTCCGTCGGCAAGAACATGTCGATGGGCTGCGTCCGCCTGCGCGACGAGGACATCGAGGTGGTCTTCGAGCTGCTCGCCGAGCGGATCAGCCTCGTCGAGATCGTGCCCTGACCGGTCAGCCGACCAGTCGGTCCTCCGGCAGCGGCGGGGTCGGCCCGTCCGCGCGGGCCGCCTGCACCAGACGCTGGCAGAACTCGGTGCGCTGCCGGCACAGGGCCACGCAGTAGTACGTCGGCGCGTGCCCGGGCGGGTGCTCCTGGAAGTGCGGCCACTTCTTCGAGAGCACCAGCGACGGCGGCGGCGTGCCCGGGGCCCGGGGCGGTTCGACCGCGATCAACGCCGGCCCGAAGTTGATGCACAGGCCGGCCTTCCGCAGGTCGTGGCTGGTGACCTCGGGCGTGCCCCGGCCCAGGAAGCGGTAGCGGAACAGGTCCAGACGCCCGGGGGCGAGGCGGAGGTACGCCGGGAAGCAGAACTCCGCCGCCCCGAACGCCGCGCCGAGGATCAGCCCTCCGTAACCCCAGATGCGCAGGGTTGTGAGCTGATGGGCCAGCGAGCCCCGGACGACCGCGAAGCCCACCAAGACCGCGGCGGCGCACAGCCCCACGCCCAGGGCCGTGGTCCAGTAGCCCCGTCCCCGGCTCACGCCCAGCCAGGGGCGCACGATCACGGGCTCGAAACCGCCGCTCACGGGCAGGAGCTCCTCGGAACCGGGGAACCGCTCGTCTTCGAGGCCCGCGGCGGCGAGGGCCCAGCGCCCCAGCCGGTCGGACTGGCGACGGCGCGGGATGACCACGCGGATGCGCGCGTGCCCGCCGGTCGCGCGGTTGGCGTAGAACGGCGAATAGGCCGAGTTGTGTCCGATGCGCCGCGCGTGCCCGACGACCGGGAGGAACACGGCGGCGCCGGCGAGCACGCTGACCACCGCGGCGGCCACGCGGGGGACGCCCACGGTGTGGGCGAGCACGAGGTACAGCAGGAACGCGCCGCCGATGACGACCATGGGCATCATCCCCGCGAGGGCCGGCGCGAGGATCCGGGCGTGGCGGATGGAGGCGAACTCCGAGCCCGGCTTCTCGGCGAAGCACACCGCGTCCGGGTCGGCGCGAGGGGCGTCGGCGCGGGGTTCGGGAGCGGTCGGATGGGCGGCGTGCGCGGTCACCGGTGTATCGGTCTCGGGGCGGTTTCGGGGGCTTCGCCCGCCTAGAATACTCGACGGCCCGCGGCCCCCTTGTGGGGGGCGATTCGCCCCGCCTTGGTTCGGGGTTTGAGCGGCGGGCGGTCGCCTGATTGCGGACGGCCCCTCGGGGCCGCGGACGGGGCGATGACGCGTATGGCAGAGCAGTCGCAGACGGGCATCGGTTCGCCGGCGCCGGGCAACAACGGCGGGTACACCTCGGACCAGATCAAGGTCCTCGAGGGGCTGGAGGCGGTGCGCAAGCGGCCGGGCATGTACATCGGCGGCACGGGGCTCAACGCCCTGCACCACATGGTGTACGAGGTCGTGGACAACTCGATCGACGAGGCGATGGCGGGGTACGCCTCGTTCGTCTCGGTGAGCATCCAGGCGGACGGCTCGGTGCGCGTGACCGACGACGGGCGCGGCATCCCGGTCGACCCGGTGCGCCACGAGGATCCGGCCCTGAACGGGCGACCGGCGGTCGAGATCGTGCTGACCAAGCTCCACGCGGGCGGCAAGTTCCAGCAGGAGGGCAGCGCGTACAAGGTCTCGGGCGGGCTGCACGGCGTGGGCGTGAGCTGCGTGAACGCGCTGAGCGAGTTCACCGAGGTCGAGGTGTGGCGCGACGGGACGGTGTACCGCATCGCCTTCGCCCGCGGGCTGGTGCGCGACCAGCTCCAGGTCGTCGGGCCCATCCCGGCGTCCAGCGAGCGCAAGAACGGCACGACCGTGACCTTCCGGCCGGACCCGACGATCTTCCCGGACACCACCTTCAGCTACAACACGCTCTCGACGCGCCTGCGCGAGCTGGCGTACCTCAACCCCGGCGTGACGATCCGGCTCAGCGACGAGCGGGTCGGCGCGGACGGCAAGCCCAGGCACGACGTGTTCCGCGCCGAGAACGGCCTGCTTGAGTACGTGCAGCACCTGATGACCGGCAAGACCGAGGTGTCCAGCCCGGTGTACCTGCGCAAGGAGGTGCCCGAGGACAACCTGATCTGCGAGGTCGCGCTGCAGTACCACGACGGGTACAACGAAACGGTGATGACCTTCGCCAACAACATCAACAACGTCGACGGCGGGACGCACGCCCAGGGCTTCAAGGTCGCCCTGACCCGCACGATCAACGGCTACGCCAAGCGCGAGGGGATCATCAAGGAGAAGGACCCGGTCCCGACCGGCGAGGACCTGCGCGAGGGCCTGATCGCCGTCGTCAGCGTCAAGCTGCCCGACCCGACCTTCAACAACCAGCCCAAGGAGAAGCTGCTCAACCCGGAGATCGAGGGCTTCGTGTCGCAGGCGGTCAGCGAGGCGCTGTCCACCTGGATGGAGGAGCACCCGTCCGAGGCCAAGCGGCTCTGCCTGAAAGGCATCGTGGCGGCGCAGGCCCGCGAGGCGGCCCGCAAGGCCCGCGAGCTGACCCGGCGCAAGACGGCGCTGGACTCGGGCTCGATGCCCCACAAGCTGCGCGACTGCAAGACCAAGGACGTGGACCAGGCCGAGCTGTTCATCGTCGAGGGTGACTCCGCGGGCGGTTCGGCCACGCAGGGCCGCAACGTGGACACGCAGGCGATCCTGCCCTTGCGCGGCAAGCTGCTCAACATCGAGCGGGCCCGCATCGACAAGGTCCTGGGCAACGAGGAGATCCGCACGCTCATCAGCGCCCTGCGCACCGGCATCGGCGCGGACTTCGACGCCAGCCGGCTGCGCTACGGCAAGGTCATCATCATGACCGACGCCGACGTGGACGGCAGCCACATCCGCACGCTGCTGCTCACGTTCTTCTTCCG
>CAYXFA010000072.1:0-5864 GCA_964464165.1 uncultured Phycisphaeraceae bacterium
TGCCGGCCTTGGGGAAGGCCCGCAAGGCGGCCCAGGCGGCCGTGAGCGCCTCGAACCTGTCGCAGTTCATGAAGATGCAGGCGCTCTACCAGCACGCGAACGATGACGCGTGGCTGAATCCGTTCTCGCCGAGCGCGCCGCAGCTCTCGACGCAGGGCGGGCTGACACGCTTCTACTGGACGGTCCCGGGCACCACGACCTCGCACGGGCTGGTGATGCTCGGCGAGCCGGGGGTCCAGTTCTGCGCCAACTGGTACTCCATGTCGTTCCGCGACCTGGTCGGGGACATGAGCGCCGCGACCTCGGACGTGCAGTTCCACCCGGGCGACAAAACGGTGCGCGACGCGTTCGCGAGCGACGAGGGGCGGTTCGAGGGTGATGATCTCGCCCAGCAGGTCTGGTTCGGCTCGTACATCTACTCGCACGCGATGATGCTCTCTCCGCAGGCCTACACGCGGACGGACGGCACCGTGAACTCGGCGGATTCGATGATCGCCCGGAACCGGGCGGACTCGGTGATCTACCCGACGCACAAGGGCGTCTTCGCGGAGCGGCTGGACTTCTCGCAGAGCAAGCGCCGCCGGGGCGTGACGCAGCAGGGGGAGTGGCTGCAGACCTACGGCGACGACAACATCTCGCCGACGTTCAACAACCCCCGCGCGACGCCGCAGGTCGCCTTCGCCGACGGCAGCGCGGGCCGCACGAGCATGCCCGAGACCTACGCGGCGATGGTCGAGGCCCGCACGGCGGACGGCGACCTGTCGCTGACCCCGGTGGCCCTGTGGCAGTTCCGGCTCGGGCTCGGGCTGCCGTGGAGCGACATGGAGCAGCAGTTCTCCGGACCGTACCAGGGCATGTACGACGGCGTGTTCCAGTTCACGCGCAACGGCGTGCGCGGGCGCGACGTGGTCTCCCGCTGACCCGGGCCTCTGGCGGCGGAAACGGGGTTTGGTATGCCGACGCACGGGAACGGACCGCGCGCGTTTACGCTGATCGAGCTGCTGGTGGTCATCGCGATCATCGCGCTGCTGATCGGGATCCTGCTGCCGGCCCTGGGGAAGGCGCGGCGTGCGGCCCAGGCGGCGGTGAGCGCCTCGAACCTGCGGCAGGCGGGGATCCTGCAGGCGGGGTACCAGGCGGACCACCGCGACGAGTTCCTGAACCCGCTGAAGTACCCGATGGTGGGGCTCGGAGAGGGCGGGTACCAGTGGGCGTACTGGCGGTTCCCGGACGAGGCGATGCGCCCGGTCGACCTGAAGAACTACGGCATCGCGGGGCTGAACTACAGCGTGCACTGGTACAGCATGTCGTTCCGCGACACGGTCGGGGGATCGTTCGCGGAGGCGGCGTCCGACGTGCAGTTCCACCCGGCGGACAAGCCCGTGCGCGACGCGTTCGGCGAATACGCCACCCGATCGCAGGACGGGGAGACCGATCCGCTCCGGACCATCTGGTTCGGGTCGTACCTCTACGGCCAGGTGTTCATGTTCCACCCGCGGGTGTACGACCCGTCGAAGCAGCTCAACCCCCAGCACCCGGACATCGCCCGGAACCACGCGGGGCACGTGATCTACCCGGCGTACAAGTCGATGTTCTTCGAGCGGATGGATTTCTCCAAGCGCTCCCGGACGACGCGCCCGCCCACGGGCCAGCCCCGCAGGGAGGGCCTCTCGCCCACCTTCAACCAGCGCGAGGCGGACCCGCAGACCGCCTTCGTCGACGGGAGCGTCTCGCGCGTCTTCATGGCGGAGGTCCACGACGCCGCGGCCGCGGCGCGGGACGACGGCGATCTGGCGCTGACTCCGGTCGGGCCGTTCCTGTTCGAGGGGAACTCGGGCAATCCCTGGGAGGACATGCAGGCCGACTTCCCGAAGAACGGGTTCGAGCAGGCCTACCTGCTGTACACGGCCCGGGGCGTGCGCGGGCGGGATGTGCCCCGGCGGTGAGCCGCCCGGGAGTTGGCGGAGAGCCGAGGGGCAGATGGCAGAAGTCGGGCGGGCGCCGTCCGGCCCGCGCATCCGCCCTGCCTCCGCCTCCATCGTCCTCTCGTGTCCTCCGCGGTGACTTTCCGCCGTGAGTTCGCGCCGTCAGTTCGCGACGATGTTGACCATGCGTCCGGGGACGGCGACGACCTTGCGCACCGTCTTGCCGGCGAGGAGTTCCTTCACGCGCTCGTCGGCGAGGGCGGCGGCCTCCAGCTGCTCGGCGGACGCGTCGGGGGCCACGCGGATCTTGCTCCGCACCTTGCCGAGGATCTGCACCGGGATCTCGATCTCGCTCTCGACGAGCATCGCCTCGTCGTAGCCCGGCCACGGGGCGAGGGCGATGGAATCGCCCTCGGACGGGGCGTGCCCGAGCTTCGCCCAGAGTTCCTCGCCCATGTGCGGGGCGAAGGGGGCGAGGACGCGGGCGAAGCGGTCGAGCTGGTCGTGCGTGAGCCGGCCCGGCTGGTTCTCCGCGCGCGCGGCCGCGTTGACGAACTCGAACATCGCCGCGATCGCGGTGTTGAAGCTCAGGTGCTCGATGTCCTCGCCGACCTTCTTGATGGTCTTGTGGAGCTGGCGCTCGATCGCCTCGTCGGGCGCCCCGGCGAGGGTGAGCTCGCCCGTGTTCTCGTCCACGGCCATGCGCCAGGCCCGCTGGAGGAAGCGGAAGAGGCCGACGGTGTCCTTGGTGTTCCAGGGCGTGCTCGCGGCGAGCGGGCCCATGTACATCTCGTAGAGGCGGAAGGTGTCGGCGCCGAACTCGGCGATGACGTCGCCGGGGTTGACGACGTTCTTGAGGCTCTTGGACATCTTGGCCGTGATCTGCTCGACCTGGACGCCGTCGGCCGTGCGGAGATAGGCGCCGTCGCGCTCCTCGACCTCGTCGATCGGCACGAGCGAGCCGTCGGGCGCCCTGTAGGCGTAGCTGGTGATCAGCCCCTGGTGGAAGAGTTTCTGGAACGGCTCGGGCGTGGAGACCTCGCCCAAGTCGAAGAGGACCTTGTGCCAGAAGCGGGCGTAGAGCAGGTGGAGCACGGCGTGCTCGGCCCCGCCGACGTAGAGGTCGACCCCGCCCGGGCGGTGCAGGTGCGGCTGGTAGGTGCCGTGCTCGTCGGCCCGGCGGGCATCGACGCCCGGCTCGGGCGTGAGCATCCAGTAGCGCTCCGGCCCGCGCCCGGCGAAGCGCTCGGCGTTCCTCGGGTCGGTGTAGCGGAGGTAGTACCAGCAGGAGCCGGCCCAGCCGGGCATGGTGTTCGCCTCGCGCGTGACCTTCGCGTCGGGCGGGAGCCCCTCGACGCCGGCCTCGCCGGCGGTGGTGTGCAGCCAGTCGGCCGCCTTGGCGAGCAGGGGCTGCGGGTCCTCGCTCTCGATCGGCTGGTAGTCGGCCATCTCCGGCAGGGTGAGCGGCAGGGCGTCCTCCCGCAGCGGGTGGTGGAACCCCTGCTCGTCGAAGACGATGGGGAAGGGCTCGCCCCAGTAGCGCTGGCGGCTGAAGAGCCAGTCACGGAGCTTGTAGTTCACGCGGCGGCGACCCATCCCCTTCGCCGCGAGCCAGTCGACGATGCGGCGCTTGGCGTCGGCCGTGGGCAGGCCGTCGAGGGATACCTCGGCGTTCGCGGAGTTCACCGCGACGCCGTCGCCGGAGAAGCAGCCCTTCGGCGTCGACCCGTCCGCGGGGCGGACGACCTCGCGGACGGCGATGCCGAACTTCTCGGCGAACTCGTGGTCGCGATCGTCGTGGGCCGGCACGGCCATGATGGCGCCGAAGCCGTACCCCATGAGCACGTAGTCCGCGACCCAGACGGGGATCCGCTCGCCCGTCGCGGGGTTGACGCACCAGACGCCGGGGAGGGCGACGCCGGTCTTCTCCTTGGACTCCTGGCGTTCGACGTCGGACCTGTTGCGGGCCTGGTCGACGTAGCTCCGGACGGGGGCGCCGATCTTGGAATCCGGGCCGAACACCCGGAGGACCATCTCGACGAGCGGGTGCTCGGGGGCCACCGCCATGAACGTGGCCCCGAAGATTGTGTCGGGGCGCGTGGTGAAGACCCGGAGGGCGTTCTGGCCCTCCAGCTTCGGTTCCGTGCCGCCCTCGAAGACGATCGGGAACTCGACCTCGGCCCCCTCGCTCCGGCCGATCCACTCCGCCTGCTGCGTGCGGGTGCTCTCGGGCCAGTCGAGCCGCGGCAGGTCGGCGAGCAGGCGGTCGGCGTAGGCCGTGATGCGGAACATCCACTGGCGGAGCGGCTTGCGGTAGACCGGGAACGAGCCGCGCTCGCTCTTCCCGTCGATGACCTCCTCGTTCGCCAGCGCCGTGCCGAGCTTCGGGCACCAGTTCACCGTCTGCTCGCCGATGTAGGCGAGGCGGTAGCTGTCGACGATCAGCCGCCGGTCGGCCTCGCTCAGCGTGCTCCACGGGCCGAACGTCCGCGCCTTCGCCTCGGCCGGGTGCTCGGCCGCGTCGGGGTTCACCCGCGGCTCGCGCCGCCCGCTCTCGAACTCCTCGATCAGCTCGCGGATCGGGCGGGCGCGGCCCATCGGGCGCTCGCCCTCGCCCTCCGGCGTGCCGGCCTCGGGGTCGTACCAGGCGTTGTAGATCTGCAGGAAGATCCACTGCGTCCACTTGTAGTACTCGGGATCGATCGTCCCGAACTCGCGCGACCAGTCGTAGCAGAAGCCGAACCGCTTGAGCTGGCGCCGGAAGTTGTCGATCGACTTCTTGGTGGTGATCGCCGGGTGGATGCCGGTCTGGATCGCGTACTGCTCGGCCGGCAGGCCGAAGGCGTCCCAGCCCATCGGGTGCAGCACGTTGAAGCCGCGCATCCGCTTGTAGCGGGCGATGATGTCCGTGGCCGTGTACCCCTCCGGGTGCCCCACGTGCAGCCCCGCGCCCGAGGGGTACGGGAACATGTCCATCACGAAGTACTTGGGGCGCGCGGGGTCGAAGCCCGGCTCGCCGGGGTTGGGCTGGCGGTAGGTCTGCGCCTCGTCCCAGACCTGCTGCCACCGCGTCTCGATCCGGTCGGCGAGCGCGGCCGTGTAGCGGAAGGCGGGCCCGCCCGTCTGCTGGGCCGGCGCCTGGGCGGGAAGGGGGCTGGGGGTGTGGCTCATCGCGTCACCTATCGCCTGCGGCGGCCGACGGGAAGGTCGGGGCCCGCACGGAACAACCGCGGATCGTTCCAAAACCGAAAGGGGCCCCGCGTTTCGCGGAGCCCCGACCATCGACCGTGCCCATCCGCGCACGCGTCAACCGGGGCCCACGGTCCCCAGAAGTCGCGGCGAGATGGGTCCTCCGGACGCCATGCGGGTGGAGTGTAGGCGAGGGGTCGGGAAGCCCGGCCGTGCGGAGGGCGACGCTTCCCGGGATTCACGCGGGCGTGCCGCTCGGCCGAGCCTGCGTCGTGCAGACGCCGTGGGCGGCCGAGGGCGTCGGCCGCACGAACCCGCGCGTGCGTCGGCAAGGCCGTCGCCCGGTTTCTGCCGGAGGCCGCACCGGCTACGACACGCCGATTCCGACGCACCGCCGGCGCCGCGGAGGAAGGCGGGCCTGCTTGGGAAAGAACGGCCGCCCTGCGGAATCTGCTCGAGTGTCCGTCGGACGGGTGGACTCCGGAGACGAGCCTGGGTTTAATTCGCTGTTTGGCGAAATGACGAACTGATGCACGAACTCGTCGCCATCACCAAGGCCCTGGCCGACGAGAACCGCCTGCGGCTGCTCCACGCCTGCCGGGACGGGGAACGCTGCGCCTGCCAGCTCGTCGAGCTTCTCGGACTCTCCGGATCCACCGTCTCCAAGCACCTGAGCATTCTCCGGGCCGCGGGGCTGCTCGACAGCCGCAGGGACGGCCGGTGGATCCACTACCGCCTGCCGGACGAGCC
>CAYXFA010000073.1:0-5714 GCA_964464165.1 uncultured Phycisphaeraceae bacterium
CGATCTTGCCGGCGTCCTTGGTGGCCTGGCGCTGGGCGTCGTTGAAGTAGGCCGGGACGGTGATGACGGCCTCGGTGACGGGCTCGCCGAGGTAGTCCTCGGCGGTGCGCTTCAGCTCGCCGAGGATCATGGCGGAGATCTGCTGCGGGGTGTACTCCTCGCCGCGGATCTTGACCTTGACGAAGTCCTTGGCCGAGCCGGTGACCTCGTAGGGGACCAGCTTCTCCTCGCTGGCGACCTCCTCGTGGCGGCGGCCCATGAAGCGTTTGATGGAGAAGACGGTGTTGCGCGGGTTGGTGACCTGCTGGTGCTTGGCCTGCTGGCCGACGAGGCGCTCGCCCTTCTCGGTGAAGCCGACCACCGAGGGGGTGGTGCGGTTGCCGGACGCGTTGATAAGAACCTTGGGGTCGTCGCCTTCCATGACGGCGACCACGGAGTTGGTGGTGCCGAGGTCGATTCCGATGATCTTGCCCATCTGAGCCTCCTTCCGCCGCCCACCCGGCGGGCGGAGCGGCTCGCCTGTGTAGGTGCAAGCGGAATGCCAGTCCGCGGGGCGGGCTGAGGAGCCGAGCCTGGCGGGTTCCACCCCCTCGGCCCGCCGATCTCGTGCGCGGGGCCGGATCGGCTGCCGATCTGGCAGTCAGCCTGGCGGGCGGGGGCCGCGTCGGGCGGCCTGGCGGTACGCCGCGGCGGCGCCCAGGGCGATGAACACGAGCGAGGAGGTCGCGGTGACGCCCTGCAGGGCGCCCTTGGCGTTGTGGTACCACCACTTGTCCGGGTGGCCGAGCCCCCCCCACCAGTTCCAGTTGATGACGGTGATCGGGAACGACACGGCCAGCGGGACGGCCATCGCCACGGCGGCGGCCAGGGCTCCGAGCCTGGGGGAGCCGACCCGTCCGGCCCGGGCCATGGCGGCACCGATCACGCCGCCGATGATCCAGGCGAAGGGGTCGAAGCGTTCCCGCCAGCCCCATTGATGGTTGGTGAGCCAGGTAAGGGCGAGCCAGAGGGCGGCCCCGGCGAGGCCGACGGCCAGCCCGGTCGCGACAGCGGTGGCGGGCCGGGGGATCGCGGCGTGGGGCTCGGGGTCCGGGGGCAGGTTGGCCGGCGCGGGGCGGTCCTGGTAGCGGCCCACGCGGTGCAGGTACGCGGCGACGCGGCGTTGGGCCGGGGCGTCCCAGAGCAGGCCGAGGGCGGGGCAGATCCGGCCGAGTTGGGCCCAGGGGTCGGCGGCGAGGTCCTCGTAGCGCAAGCGGACGACGCGGGCGGGGTCGATGGCGGCGAGCTGCGCATCGCGCCGGGCGGCGGTGTCGTCGAGTTCGGCCTCGATGCGGGCCCGGAGGGTCTGGTCGTCCGGTGGGTCCGCGACGGCGTGGTCCGCGAGAGCCGCGTGCATGTTGAGATTCGAGCGGATGACGGCGTCGCGGTCGCGCTCGATCGAGACGAAGCGGACACGCCCTGCGAAGAGGCGGTCGAGTTCGGAAACGCGTGCGGTGTGGCTGGGGGTCTTGAGGAGGAGCACGCGTGTGCGGCCCGGGCGCGTGACTTTCCAGCAGAACATCGCCGTGAGCGAGCGCCAGCGCCGGCGTCGGGCGGGGGTGAGGTCGTCTAGGGCGTGCCAGGCGCTGCCGTGGGGCCAGGTGTGCGGGAAGACGAACCGAGCGGCGAGGGTGGAGGCTCCCGCCCAGGTGGCGAGGGCGAAGTCGTCCTCGGCGGGCCAGTCCGGGCCGAAGCCGACGCCGTCCTGCGGGCGGGTCTGGCCGAGGAACGGGGTGAGCATGAAGCGGACGACCGCCCAGCTCATCCACCAGCCCTGACCGGCGAGGCACTGGTACCAGCGGGGCGTGACGACGCCGGGGTGGCACGCGAGCAGGTTGTGGAGGTGGGTGGTCCCGGATCGGTAGTAGCCCAGGACGGCGATGACGCCGGGCGGATGGTCGAAGCGGGGCGCGTCGCCACCGAACCTGGCGCGGCGGACGGGCCAGAGGGCGGCCCGCTCCGGGAGCGTGACGACGGTGCCGACGAGGCTGGTGAAGAGGCAGAAGGCGAGGCGCGGCCAGTAGACGGGGCGCACGGGCCCGGCGCGGGCGAGCATGGCTAGCCAGACATCGAGGGGGGCGAGCGCGAGGAGGTGCGCGACCGGTGCGGCGGGGCGTCTGCGCCGGGTGGGGGCCGGGCCGGTCGGCGTGGGGCGCGGATCGGTATCGTCCGGCGGTGGCATCAGAGCGGCCGGTAGAGGTCGATGGTTTCCCGCAGGCGGTTGGGGTTGGGCAGATGGTTGACGGTGATCTCGACGCCGTCCTGCCCGGAGGACGAGATGCCCAGCCGCCCGACCCGCCAGATGCGCTGCCAGAACGTCTGGTCGACCTGCACGTTGCGGATGTTGTCGTGGACGACCTCGCTGGTCGACCGGCGGAAGAACCCGGTGTGCATGGTGGTCCGCTTGGTGGTGATGACGAGGGCCGCCGAGTAGCGGTCGATCCACCACCACGCGAGGAAGCCGGCGGGGATCACGATCGCCGGGACGACAGCGAGGTACCACCAGCGGTCGGCGGGGCGGATCAGCATCCACACCAGCCCAGCGAGGCCCGCGGCGAGGACGAGCACCGCCAGCGTGAACCGGCCCGGGCGCGAGCGGAACCAGCAGCGCCGGACGGTGGCGACTGGGGCCTCGGGCCCGTGGTCGGGCGGGAGGCCCGCGGCGGCCGCGCGGTCGGGGCGCGTCCGAGCCGGAACGGGCTCGGCGGGCATCGACGGCGCGGTCGGCGAGTCCGCCGAGCCCGGCACACGGTTGACGTCGCCGCAGTAGGGGCAGCCGATCTTGCCCCCGGCGGCCGCGTCGTCGAGCTCGAGCGCCCGCTCGCAGTTGTCGCAGACGATGCGGATCATGGCTGTGGGCCGGCGGGCCGGGGTGCGCGGGTCACCCGTTCCACTTCATCAGCGCGGGCCCGGTGTAGGCGGCCCGGGGGCGGATGAGCCGGTTGTTGGCGTGCTGCTCCATCACGTGGGCGGCCCAGCCGGACACGCGGGCGGCGACGAAAATGGGCGTGTACTGCGGAACTGGGATGCCCATGGTGAAGTAGGTCATGCCGCAGGGGAAGTCGACGTTGGGATAGATGCGCTTCTCGTCCTCCATGATCTTCTGGACGATCTCGCCGAGCTCGAAGAGCTTGGCGAACTCCGGGCCGCGGGCCTCGGCGGCCTTGCGTCCGAGCTTGTGGAGGATGGGGGCACGGTGGTCGCCGTTCTTGTAGACGCGGTGGCCGAAGCCCATGAGCTTGCGCTTCTCCTCGAAGGCGCGGTGCATCCACTCGGTGATCTTGGCGGGGTCGTTGTCCGGGCCAACGTCGCGGCGGATCTCGCTGAGCATGTCCATGGCGGCCTCGTTAGCGCCGCCGTGGAGCGGGCCTTTGAGGGCCGCGATGCCGCCGACGATCGCCCCGTGCATGTCGGCCAGGGTGCCGGCGATGACGCGGGCGGTGAACGTGGAGGCGTTGTAGTCGTGCTCGGCGTAGAGCACCAGCGACACGTCCATGACCTTCTCGTCCTCCGGCGACGGGCGACGGCCCGTCATCATCCAGAGGAGGTTGGCGGCGTGGGAGAGGGTGGGGTCCTGCTCGATGAAGTCCCGCCCGTCGATGGCGTTCTGCATGTGGCCGATGATGGTCGGCACCTTGGCAAGGATGCGCTTGGCCTTGCGGAGGTTGGCCTCGGCGGAGTTGTCCTGGCAGTCCGGGTCGAAGTGGGCGCAGAGCGACACGGCGGTGCGGAGGACGTCCATCGGGACGGCGTTGTGCTTGTTGACCAGGTCGCCCGCGTGCCGGAGCTGCTGCTTGACCATCTCGGGCAGGCCGCGCTCGGCGACCAGCTCGCTCTTGAACCGGGCCAGCTCGTCCCGGGACGGCTTGCGCCCCTCCAGCAGGAGGAAGGCGACCTCTTCGAAGGTGGCGTTGGCGGCGAGGTCGGCGATCTCGTAGCCGCGGTAGATCAGGGCGGACTGCTCGACGTTGCAGATCGCGGTTTCACCGGCGATGACGCCTTCGAGACCCTTGGCGACGGGCGCGTCCGGAGTAGCGGTGGACATCTGGAATCTCCCTCGTGAGGTGGTGGGCGGGATTGTACCCCCGGCGGCGGCGCGGACCGGGCCGGGACGGTACCCGAAGTGGGGTCGGCGGCCACAGACCTGCGGTCCCGGGCGGCGCGATTCCACGGATCGGTGGAATCAGACGCGGCTTCGGGGCCGCACGCTTGGCGCACGGCGCGGCGACCGTATCTTGGCGCCGGGGGGCCAGTTCGGAGCGGCCCCGCCGCACCGATCGGGTCGGCGTGGGCGGGGCCGCAAACCAGAGAGGAGTCTGCAATGAAACGGATGGCGATGACGGCGATGCTGCTCTGTAGCGCGGGTTCGGTGGCGACGGCCGGAACGGCGCTCGCCGGTTTCGGGCTCGCGGCGCTCGACGCCGCGGCGGCGCTGGACGCCCAGCAGGCCGTCGCGATCGGGTTCCACGAGGCCGACGACCGCGGGACAAACCCGGGCGCGGATTACCCCGTGTGCCTGACCGGGCTGAGCAAGGACGACTGCGACGGCCTGGTCTACCCGGGCCGGTACTCGACCACGGTCTGCCAGACCTCCGCCTGCCGCACGGTGACGGTGACCGACGCGGTCTACGTCGCCCGGATGCGCAGCAGCGGTGAGGGGTGCGGCCTGATCTGCGAAACACGCTGCGACGAGTTCCCGGACGGCGAGCTGCGGCTGCGTTTCGACTACCACGTGCGCATGGACTCCTGCTGCCCGTACCGCGGCAAGTGGAGCGGCGAGTGGACCTACGTGACCACCGCCGGACGGACCTACTCGGGCAAGGCCCACGGCACGATCGGCGCGGGCACGAACCGCCGCTCGGGATGCGACTTGGTCCACGACACCTGCGAGCGTTGCTCGGACGTGGAGTACCAGAACGGCTCGATCCTGATGGGCTTCGAGGGCGCGTTCCAGGGGTGGGCGGTGTTCTCGACGCTGCCCACGCCGGAGGAGCTGGACTTCACGATGGACGGCACCTGGATCATCGACCCGAACACCGCCCGCCCGTTCACGACCGAGTTCAAGGTCAAGAACCGCTTCGAGGGCACGCACCTGCAGTGGCGCTGCCCGTAAGTTGAATTCGTGTGGGTGTCCCCAACGACGACCGGCCGGCGCGTCACACGCCGGCCGGTCGTCTTTTTGCCGCCGTCACGCCGGGAACTCCCACGGGGTTCCCGGCTTGTAGCCCACCATGGCGTACAGGTCCTGGCGTGACTGCATGGCCTCCAGCTGGCCCGCGACGGACCCCGTCTCGCGCAGCTCGGCGAGCATGCGCGTCACGGCCCCCATGGCGGCCCGCAGGGTGGAGACCGGGTAGATGACCAGGTCGTACCCGAGCTCGCCGAAGCGGTCGAGCGGGATGATCGGCGTCTTGCCGAACTCGGTCATGTTCGCCAGCAGGTAGGGCCGACGGTCGCCCAGCCCGTCCATCTCCCGGGCGAAGCGGGCGAACTCGTCCTCGCTGGTCAGCCCCTCGGGGAAGATCATGGTGGCCCCGGCCTCGGTGTACACCTTGGCACGCTCCACCGCGGCGTCGAACCCTTCCACCCCTTTGGCGTCGGTGCGGGCGCAGACGATGACGTCGCCGCCCGAACAGTCCTGGGCGGCCCGGGCCGCCCACGCGATCTTGCTCGCG
>CAYXFA010000074.1:0-4992 GCA_964464165.1 uncultured Phycisphaeraceae bacterium
GTCGGTGGGCGTGGGTTCGTCCGGGATCCTCGGGGCCCATCCCATCCCCTCACTTGCGTGAGGGGCTACTTGGTGCCCGGCAGCCGTCCCTTCTTTTCGGCCTCGCCGCTCCTTCGCGTTTTTCGCGATCTTCGCGTTGAAAACCCTCCCCCATGCCTCCCTCCGCGCCCTCTGCGTGATCTCTGCGCCCTCTGCGTACCTCTTCCTCTTCTCGCCCCGCGTCAGATGCCGAGGTCGTTGCCCTCGAAGAACTGGCCGGAGTGCGCCACGCCGAGGGTCTTGTAGATCTCGATCGTCGCGCTGGACTTGTTGAGCGTGTACAGGTGGATGCCCTTGACGCCGTGGTCGAGCAGGTCGCGGCATTGCTCGGTGGCCCAGTGCACGCCGACGCGCCGGATGGACTCGTCGGACCCGTCGGTGCGGCGCAGGGCCCGGAGCAGCGGGGCCGGGTAGCGCATGCCGAGGGCCAGCTCGGCCATCCGGCGCATGCCCGCGATCGACTGCACCGGCATGATCCCTGCGATGATGGGGATGCGGATGCCCGCCAGCTCGCACCGGTCGCGGAAGTCGTAGAAATCCCGGTTGTCGAAGAACATCTGTGTGACGATGAAGTCCGCGCCCGCGTCGACCTTGGCCTTGAGGTGGTCCATCTCGACCATCCGGTTGGGCGTCGAGGGGTGCCCCTCCGGGAAGCCAGCCACGCCGATGCCGAAGCCGCGCCGGTCCGGGTGGCCCAGCGCCGGGCCGCGTTCGCGGATGAACGAGACCAGCTGCGACGCGTACCGGAACCGCTCGGCCTCCCAGTCGTGCGGCTGCCCGGCGGGGGGGTCGCCGCGGAGGGCCAGGATGTTCTCCACGCCGTGGGTGGCGTACGCCGCCAGCAGCTCGACCAGCTCCTGCTCCGACTGGCGGACGCAGGTCATGTGGGGGATGGGGGCCAGGCCCGTCTGGCTCTTGACCCGCAGCACCAGGTCCCGCGTCAGTTCGCGCGTGGTGCCCCCCGCCCCGTAGGTCACCGAGACGAAGTCGGGCCGGAGCTGTTCGAGCCGCAGCATGTGCTCGTAGAGCTGCTCCGCCTGGTCGGGCGACCGGGGCGGGAAGAACTCGAAGGAGAAGGTCGCGGGCGACCGCTTGAAGGCGTCCTGGATGTGCATCAAGACCTCCCCGCATGCCGGGCGGGCCGGGGCGGCGTCCCGACGGACGCCTTGACGGATGGGGTAAAATCACCCAAGGAGTTCGGGGCGTGCTCGACAGGCTCACATCCCGCGATGCCCACGCCTGCCACGGGCTGGCCGGGGAGTGCCGCGAGCTCGGCGCGGACACGGACTCGTGGCGGTTGCGTCTGTTGGAGGGCTTGCGGGCGCTGGTCGACGCCCGGGTTGTGATCATGGCCGAGTTGGTCAACTTCGGGCCGGGCGCGGACGGCCCCATGCGCTCGCTCGCCACCCACCGCGTGGGCTGGCCGGACGAGAGCGCCGAGGCCCTCTGGCGGGACTACGCCCAGTCCACGCCCGTCGAACGCACGCCCGAGTTCCCGTACGTGAGCCGCTTCGCCGGGGGCCGGCTGACGCTCTCCCGGGACGAGATCTGGGGGCGCGAGACCTGGTACCGCTCGCGCACCTTCAACGAGGTCCACCGGGCGTGCGGCATCGACGACTACCTGATGTCGGTGCGTGCGACCGACGTGCCGGGGCGATCCCTGTCGATCTGGGTGCACCGGGAGGTCGGCAAGGGCGGCTTCGGCGAACGCGAACGCGCGATGGTGGGGCTGGTGCATGACACGATCGGGCGCGAGCTCGGCGGTTTCCTCGCCAGGGCGGACGAGCCGCGCCTCGCGTCCCTGACGCCGCGCCAGCGCCAGGTGCTCGCCGGGCTGCTCCGCGGCGACGCGGAGAAGCAGATCGCCTTCGAGATGGGGCTGAGCCGCGCGACCGTCCACGACCACGTGCTGGCGCTGCACCGGCACTTCAACGTGTCCAGCCGCGGCGAGCTGCTGGCCCGGTTCGTCGGCCGGGCGCGACCCTCCCTGAACGCCGGCGCGTCCTGAGCGGGACGGAGACCCACTAAACAGTGGTGCCGGGGCGTCGCCGGGGCGCGTGAGACTGGTGGCGTCGGCGGGGCCGTCGCCCCGCGACCGCATCACGTTCACAGCAGGAGCCCCGTCATGAAAACCGCACTCGCCTTCACCCTTCTGGCCGCGTCCGGCGCCGCGTGCCTCGCGGACGAGGTGATCGTCACCACCCGTTCCGGGCTGATCCACTCGATCGATCTCGATTCCGGCTCGGTCGCCCCGCTGGGCGTCTGCACCGCCCCCGTCCGCAGCATGGCCGTCGCGAACGGCACCCTGTACCTGGGCGGCGAGGACGGCTTCGTCTACGTCTTCGACCTGGCCACTGAGCAGATCACCCGCTGGTTCGACGTCCCGGGCGACAACAACGCCATGGCCTGGGACGGCCGGAACCTGATGATCGCCAACACCGACTCGTCCATCATCCTGGTCGACCCGGCCGACGGCGCGGTCCTGGAGACCCGCCACGTGCCCACCAGCGACATCAGCGCCATCGGCATCGACGCGGGCGGGCTGTTCGTGGGCGGCCAGAACTCCATCGCCCTGCGCTCCCACATCGGCAACGCCAACTTCTCGTTCTTCGCGGCGTGCGGCTCGATGATCAACGCCATGGCCTTCGGCCCGGACACCATGTACCTGGGCGGCACCGCCTTCTCCAACGCCCAGGTGGGCCGCGTCTACAAGTTCGACAAGTTCGTCGGCGGCGTCAACTACTCGGGCACCTTCGACGTCCCCAACAACGCCAGCGCCCTGCTGGCCTACGCCGGGGTGCTGTACGTGGGCGGCAGCGACGGCCGAGTCCTCGAGATGAACCCGGACGACGGCCAGACCCTCCGCACGTTCGTCATCGGTGGCGAGGTCACGGGGGTCGCGCCCGCCACGGGGCTGATCTCCTGCCCCGCGGACTACGACGTTTCCGGCAACCTGAACTTCTTCGACGTAGCCCGCTTCCTCGACCTGCTGGCCGGCCGAATGCCCGCCGGCGACACCAACGGCGACGGCCTGTACGACTTCTTCGACGTGCAGACCTTCATCGACCTGTACAGCGGCGGATGCCCGTGACCTCACGACGCACCCCCAAGGCCTGATCGCGCCGTCCCGCCGTCCGACCACGCGTCGTCCGGCGGGGCGGTCGTTTCCGCCCGCTCGGCCGCGATGGACACCGGGCGGTCGCCGAGCCGGACCACGAACAGCACGATCGACCGGTCGCCCGTGCCGCGGAGCTCGCGCGACAGGCGGTCCGGCTCGACCAGCCCGCCCCGCGTCTTGACCACGATCTCGCCAGCCCCGAGCCGCCGGACCATCGCCCGCGTGCCCTTCAGGCTCCACGGCGCGGCCTCCAGCACCCGGAACGGCGTGACCCACGGCGAGCGGCACGGCTCGTCGCCCGTCAGCAACCCGGCCCCCGGGTGGACGAGGGCCAGCCCGGTCGCCGCGATCAACAGGCCCACCAGGTCGGCCCGCTCGACGCTCGGGTCGAAGGTGTGGACCCACGCGCCGACGTCGTTCGCGTCGTACGGCCGCTCGGGTGGCGCCGCCAGCGTGTGGACCTCCCCGGTACGCGATAGGAGCGTTGCCCGGCGCTCGTGCGCGGCCGCCCCGCCGGTCCAGAGCACCGCCTGGGTCAGCCGCCCGCCCTCGGAAATGACTTCCAGCTCGCCCGGCGGCAGCGAGCTCGCGTCGATGCCGGGATGAAGCTTGACCGCGCCGACCCGGGCCCGGCCGACCACGCCCATCAGCGCGGTCAGCGCCGGCTCGAAGGCCTCCGCCGCCCGCGTGCGCTGCCCGCCGGCGCGGCGCGAGGGGTCGGCGTGGATCCCCGCCGCGTCGCCCGACCAGGCGAGCACGTCCGCGGCGAGCGTCTCGCACCCGGCGTTGAAGCCCGCCATCCAGGCCCGACGCTCGTCCAGGTCGATGGCCGTGACGGAGAGCCCCGCCTCGACCATCGCCATCGCGTCCCCGCCGATGCCGCAGCAGGCATCGACGACGCGGGCGCCCGGCCCGAGGATTTCGGCGAAGCGTACGGCCTTGTACGCGGCGGCCCGGGCCGAGGAGGCCATCTCCACGCCCTCGCGGTCGGCGGCGAGGTTCTCCGCGCGTTCCGGGAACTTGGAGATCGCCTTTGCCCGTGCGGCGACCAGCTCGCTCACGACCGCGACCTGCTCGGCCGACCACCGTTCGCGCAGGGCGGTGATCGCGCCCGGCCCCATGCCGGGCCGCACGAGGGCACGTAGGGGCGCCGCCTCGTCCGAGACGGCCCACCGCCATGTTCGCAGGTCGCCCACCATCAAAGGCGGGGGACGCCCGTCGGCGTCCCCCGCCCGCAATACGCCGTCCGGCTTAGTAGCGGTAGTGGTCCGGCTTGTACGGGCCCTCGACCGGGACGCCCAGGTAGGCGGCCTGGTCCTCGGTCAGCCGCGTGAGCTTGACGCCGAGCTTGTCGAGGTGCAGCCGGGCGACCTCCTCGTCGAGGTGCTTGGGCAGCACGTAGACCTTGTTCTCGTACGCGTCGTTGTTGGCGTGCAGCTCGAGCTGGGCGATCACCTGGTTGGTGAAGCTGGCCGACATGACGAACGACGGGTGGCCGGTGGCGCAGCCCAGGTTGAGCAGGCGGCCCTCGGCAAGGATCAGGATGGACTTCTCGTCCTGGTCCTTGAAGACGAACTCGTCGTACTGGGGCTTGATGTTGACCCGTTCGACGTTGGGGTCGTTCATCAGACGCTCCATCTGCACCTCGTTGTCGAAGTGGCCGATGTTGCCGATGATCGCCTTGTCCTTCATCCGGCGCATGGACTCGAGCGTGATGATGTCCTTGTTGCCGGTGGTGGTGATGAAGATGTCCGCGGTCTCGACCACGTCCTCCAGAGTCAGGACCTGGTAGCCCTCCATCGCCGCCTGCAGCGCGCAGATCGGGTCGATCTCGG
>CAYXFA010000075.1:0-4921 GCA_964464165.1 uncultured Phycisphaeraceae bacterium
ATCTGTGGATGTACGTTCTACATGACCACCATCTAATGCAGAGGAAGTAGTATTAGAAGCATATTTACTTGTACTTCTGCCTCCATTACTTGTGTCTTCCCCCGGCCTTCCCCTTCCGCCGCATCAACCCCGACTGCACCGCCATCCCCAGCACCGCCGCCACGCCCCACACCACCGCCCACACCAGCGGCGGCTGGGTCAGGAACGCCGGGTCCGGATCCGCGTTCGCCCGCACCAGCGCCACCCCCGACGCCAGCCCCAGCGCCGAACCCGCCAGGCTCGTCACCAGCGCGCTCGACCGCCGCGGCATGGCCACCCCCGTCAGCAGCCCGACCGCGATCCCCGCCAGCGTGCTGCTCAGGATCACCAGCCGATCCCGCGCCGGCCGACGCTCGTAGTCCGCCCACCCCCGGGCCGCCACGCCCTCCAGGAACGCGCGCGACCGCTCCGCCGCGTCGCGGATCCGCTCCCGGTTCTCCTCCGTGTTCAGCCCGTCCAGCAGCGCCGAGCCCGAGCCGTTCGACCGGTCCAGCAGCTCCAACGCCTGCTCCGTCTGCTCCCGCGTGCGCGCCGCGAACTCGCTCGACAGCCGGTCGAAGTCCGACCCCCCGTCCGCCACCATCGCCGGCGCCCCGTCCTCCCCCGGCCCCGTCGGGCTGAAGTGCAGGAACACCAGCGCCGCCATTACGCCCACCACGCCCATCGCCGCCGCCGCCGTGATGACCACCACCACCCGCAGCATGGCCAGCGCCACCAGCGCCCCGATGATGCCCCCCGCGATCAGCCCCGTGAACCCCGGCGTCAGCGTCACCGCCCCAAGGTTGAACGCCGGCAGCCCCGTCAGCGGCATCAGCACCGCCCCCACGAACCCGCCCGCCGCCGCCCCCAGCGCGATGAACACCGCCCGGACGATCTTCACCCCCGCCAGCCACAGGGCCAGCCCCGCCCCAAGCCCGATCAAAAGAGGGATCATGCCGCCCTCGGGCAGCGTCTGGGCCAAGGTGATCGTCTGCGGCAGCATGCTCAATAGGTCCACCCGGGCGTCTTTCGGGGCGGCCATCCCGGCCTTTCGCCCGCTCCCCCCGCGCCAACACTATCAGCCCCGCCCATCCCAGGCCCCACGCCCCCTCCCACACGCCGCCCCGGGCCGCCACCCGCCGACCCCGGTTCAGGTTTGCCCGCCGGACGGGCGATAAGGAAGGATCCATGGCCAAAGAGCCCGCCCGAAAGCCCAAGGCCCCGTCGAAGGCCCAGCCCAAGCCCGACGGCCCCGGCCGCGCCCCGGCCAAGCCGGCCGAGCCGACCCCGCGCACCCACGCCCAGGCCCGAGCCGGCTCCGCGCGCGCCGCCCGCTGTTCCAAGGCCACCGAGACCGCCGCCGACAGCGCCGAACTGGCCGACCTCCGCCGCAAGATCGACCGCATCGACAAGAAGCTCGTCGCCCTGCTCAACGAGCGGGCCGGCCTGGTCGTCGAGGTCGGCAAGCGCAAGCGCGGCTCCGGCGCCCCGATCTACGCCCCGCACCGCGAGGCCGAGGTCCTCGCCCGCGTCCTCGCCGCCAACCAGGGCCCCCTGCCCGACCGCACCATCGAGGGCATCTACCGCGAGCTCATGTCCGGCAGCTTCGCCCTCGAGCAGCCCCTGCGCATCGGCTACCTCGGCCCGCCCGGGTCCTACTCCCACCAGGCCAGCGTCAAGCAGTTCGGCTCCAGCGTCGAGTACGAGGACCTCCACCAGATCGCCGGGGTTTTCACCGAGGTCCGGCGCGGCCACGTCCACTACGGCCTGGCCCCGATCGAGAACTCCATCGGCGGCGGCATCACCGAAACCCTCGACGCCTTCCGCGAGCACGCCGGCAAGGTCTTCGTCTACGCCGAGGTCCAGATCAACGTCCACCACGCCCTGCTCGCCGACTGCGAGCCCAGCAAGGTGCGCCGGATCTACTCCAAGCCCGAGGCCATCGCCCAGTGCCGCGGCTGGCTGGCCACCCAGTACCCCGGCGCCGAGCTGCTCCCCGACGCCAGCACCAGCCGCGCCGTCCTCACCGCCCTGGAGGAGAACCGCAAGGCCCGCGAGATCGGCGCCGAGCCCGGCACCGCCGCCATCGCCTCCGAGCTCGCCGGCGAGATCTACGGCCTGCCCGTCCTCTTCGAGAAGATCGAGGACAACCCAGAGAACATCACCCGGTTCTACGTGATCTCCCGCCAGCGGGCCCGCCGCTCCGGCGACGACAAGACCTCCGTGATGTTCACGACCGACGACAAGCCCGGCGCCCTGGTCGACGTGCTCGGCGCCTTCCACGCCTCGGGCATCAACCTGTCCCACATCGACAAACGCCCCAGCGGGCGCGAGAACTGGTCCTACACCTTCTTCGTGGACGCCCGCGGCCACCTGGAAGACCCGGACATGAAGACCGCCCTCGCGCGCGCCCGGGCCCACTGCCGCGAGCTGCACGTGCTGGGCAGTTACCCGAGGTCAACCCGGATCCTCTGACCCCGGCTCGGCGAGCGACGACTCGACCGTCAGCCCGGCGGTGACGGTCTTCTGGACCGGGCACTTCTCGGCGATCTCCAGCAGCCGCGCCCGCTGGTCGTCCGTCAAGTCCCCGACAAAGACGAACGAGGCCCGGATGCGCTCCGGGCCCTGGCGTCCGTTGGGCCGGTCGTGACGCAGCGCCACCGAGACGCCGGTCAGCGGCCAGCCCTTGCGTGCCGCGTACATGCGGGCCGTGATGGCCTTGCACGAGCCCAGCGCCCCGAGCAGCAGCTCGTAGGGCGTCGGCCCGGTGTCGGCCCCGCCCAGGTCCCCGGGCTCGTCGGCGCCGAACCCGTGGGACCGGGCGGTGATCCGCGTGGCGTAGGCCTCGCCCAGCGCGTCGACCTGCACCCTGACCTCGTCCATGGCCGTCTCCTTTCGCGGGCCGGACGGCGCGGCCCCGCGTTCAGGGCGCCTGGCAGCCGTCGGTGAACAGCGCAAGGTAGGCCGACACGTCGAAGAAGTTCAGGACCCCGTCGAAAGCGAAGTCCGCGTCGGTCGATCCCGCGGCGAAATCCGCCAGGAACGCGGAGAGGTCGAAGAAGTTCAGCACCCCGTCGCCGTCCACGTCGGCCCGGCAGGCAGCGAACCAGCGGACCGGCAGGTGGGCGCGCCAGATCAGCGCGTCCCGGCCGTCGAAGGCCTCCGAGGCGCTGCCGATGAGCGTGCGCCCGTCCGGCGAGACCTGGTTGACCATGAAGCTGCCGTAGGTCGAGAGGTCGACCCCGAACCGGTCCGCGATCAGCTCGCTGGCCAGGGCGGGGCCGGTGGCCTCGGTCCAGACGGCGCCGGTCTCGGGCGGGAACTTGGCGGCCGGGACGACCCAGCCGACGACGACCTCGCCGCGGCGCGATGCGGCGGTGGCGGCGCCGAACTCCCAGGGCCCCGGGGGCAGGCCGGTCAGCTCGACGCGGCCGTCACGCCAGACGAACGGCCCGTGGTAGCCCGCCTCGCCGAAGGCGACCGAGCCTTCCGGCGACAGGCCGTAGACCAGGGTCGCGGCGCCGGGCGGCAGGCCCGGGACGCCGGTGATGCGGGTTTCGACGCCGGCGTCCAGGCGCCAGGCGACCTCCACGCCGAGGTTCGCGTCGAAGGTCGTGCCGGCGACGATCGAGCCGTTGCGCGAGACGCCCTCGGCGCCGAAGGAGCGGCCGAGGTCGGTGGGGGCGCCGTCGTCCCAGCGGGCGGCGTGGAAGAAGTTGGCGACGACGGAGACGCCCACGGCGACCGAGCCGTCGGCGTTCAGGGCGTTGACGGCGGCCTGGTCGTCGGGGTTGGTGGTCAGGCCGGGCAGCGGCTCGACGACGCCGTCGCGGAAGAGGAAGGCGGCGGACTGCGGGTAGGTGGTGAGGAGGCGGCCGCCGACGACGCGCCCGTCCGCGGACATGGCGCGGGCCTCGACGTAGGCGCCGGGGCTGGTGATCTCGGTGAACCCCTCGCCGCGGCGCCAGACGAGCGCTCTGGGCGCGGGGCGGGCCCAGGTGTCTGCGACGGCGATGGCGGAGCCGTCGTCGCTGAGGCCGACGGCCTGGAGGCGCCAGGGGGAGGTGAGCGGGACGGGGTCGGGCAGGAACTCGAACGCGGGCTGGGCCGCGGCGGCGCCGGCGAGGGCGCCCCACGAAAGGGCACAAACGAAACGGGATTTCATCGGCTCACTCCTGCGTCCCCGGGTCGGGGAGGAGGATACCCCGGTGAGGAAAATCGGCAACCCGTTGCGTGGCGAAATCTGAACGCAGGCCCGGCTTTTATCAGACGGGTTCCAGCTCCTGGCGGGTGGGCGAGACGGTGGGGTCGGGGTGGTCGTCGTTCTCTTCGATCTCGCGGAGGGTGAGCTCGTGCTTGATTTGGTCGAGCATGGCCTTGTACGCCCTGGTGCTCATGACGCCCGGGGAGGACATGATCCAGAAGTTCGCGGACAGTACGAAGCACGCGAGGAAGAACACGCCGAGCACGGTCGCCACCGGGGCGGGGCTGACGTTGAAGAAGTTGACGGAGCAGCACGCGAGGAGGAGCCACCAGGTCGCCCGTTGGATGTGCGAGGCCGCCGCGGGGCTGCGGTCGTGGATGGGGATGATGGCCAGGCCGAGGATGGCGCCGCTGGCGAAGACGGCGACGAGCAGGGCGGTGGCCATGGGGCTCCGGAAGGTCGTGGCGAAGTGGACCAGGAGCAGGACGATGAGGAGGTTCCAGACGAACCCCGCGGTCCCGAGGTTGCGCCGGTAGTTCGAGAAGCGGTCGATGATGGCTCGCATGGATCCTCCGTGCGTCGGGCGATCAATCTACTGGAACCGGCCGGGCGGTGCAAGCCCGAATGGGGTGTCAGGACGGGGGGGCGGGGGCGGTGTGGCGGGGGGATGGGTGAGATCGGGAGAGCTCGGCGAGGGAC
>CAYXFA010000076.1:0-4920 GCA_964464165.1 uncultured Phycisphaeraceae bacterium
GGAGGGGGGGTGGTTGTGGGGTAGGTCGGGGAAGGGGTACACTGCCGCCCGCGCGGGCGGGACCGACGACGACGGCCCCCCGCGACGGCACACGCGGGGGCGCCGGCCCCCCCGGGAGTAGGACGACGTGACGCACGACCTGTTCGCCCTCGCCGCCGCCCTGCCGCTCCCCCACGCGACGGGGCTGGCGCAGAGCGAGCCGATGATCCTCGTCTCGTGGTGGAAGCCGCTCTTGATCCTCGCGCCCTTCTTCGGGTGGGCGTGGCTGGTCTCGACGGTCTTCGACAAGCACGCCCAGCGGTTCTTCCTGGGGCGCGAGAAGTGGAACGCGATCCACCTCGCCTTCGGGGCCGCGGGGCTGCTGGTGGCGTTCTTCCTGCCGATCCCCGCGTGGTGGGCGTTCCTGGTGGGCCTCGGCGGGCTGCTGGTGCTGCTCGGGGCGGACATCGGGCTGTTCGTCGCGCTGACGAACCGGGACGACCGCGTGCCGGAGCACGAGCGGCTGCGGCTGGACTTCTCCTCGTTCGCGGAGGCCCGGCAGCGGCGCAAGGAGGCCAAGCAGCAGGGCACGGTCCAGCTCGACATCCTGTCGAACGGGCAGCGCGTCCCGGCCCCGAAGGCGGACACGCCCGAGTACGCCGCCCGCGTGGCGGCCGAGCAGGTGTACATCAAGGCCTCGCAGATGCGGGCGAGCCAGGTGGACGTGCTGCCGGCGAAGCAGGCGGGGGCGTACGCGGTGAGCCTGCTCGTGGACGGCGTGCGGCAGCCGCCGGAGCCGCTGCCGGCGGCGGACGCGGTCCGGGCGATCGACTTCTGGAAGGCCGCGGCCGGGCTGGACGTCAACGACCGCCGCCGCAAGCAGCAGGGCGAGCTGAAGGTGGGGACGGCGGCGGAGACGAACACGCTGAAGCTCGTCACGAGCGGGGACCAGCAGGGCCAGCGGCTGACGATGATCTTCAACCCTCAGCAGGCGGTCCGCCGCCGGGCGGAGGACCTCGGGCTGCTCGACCCGCAGATGGTCGCGCTGCGGGAGCTGGTGGCGGACCCGCGGGGGATCGTCCTGCTCGCGGCGGCGCCGGACGGGGGGCGGACGACGACGTTCTACTCCGTGCTCCGGCTGCACGACGCGTACACGTCGAACGTGCAGACGGTGGAGGTGGAGGTCGAGGACGCGGTCGAGGGCGTGCGGCAGATCGTCTTCGACGCGCAGGGCGACGCCGAGTTCGCCACCGTGGTGCGGTCGGCCCTGCGGCGCGACCCGGACGTGCTCGGGCTGGCGGAGGTGCCGGACCGGGAGACGGCGCAGATGGTCGTCCAGGCGGACCACGAGCGGACGCGGACGTACGTCTCGCTGCCGATGCCGGACGCGCTCTCGGCGATCCAGGCGTGGGTGAAGCTCGTGGGGGACCCGGCGAAAGCCGCCGAGCACCTGCGCGGCGTCGTCGCCCAGCGCCTGATCCGCAAGCTGAGCGAGGGGTCGAAGATCGCCTACGAGCCCCCGCCGGACATGCTCAAGAAGCTCGGGCTGCCCCCGGACAAGGTGAAGGTGCTCTACAAGAAGGGCAGCCACATCATGGTCAACAACAAGCCCGTGCTCGACCCGGCGAGCAACGGCATCGGGTACGTGGGGCAGATCGGGCTCTTCGAGGTGATCCCGGTCGACGCGGAGATCCGCCAGCTCATCGCGGCCCAGAACTGGAACGGGCTGCGGGCCGAGATCCGCAAGCGCGGCTACCCGACCATCCAGCAGGTGGCGCTGCGCCGGGCGGTCGAGGGCGTCACGAGCATCGAGGAGGTGACCCGCGTCACGCTGCCGCCCGGCAAGGGCGGGGCGACCGGCGGGCAGGGCGGGGGCCAGCCCGGGGGGCAGCAGGGCGGGCCCGCGCACCCGCAGGCTCCGAGCGACGCCCAGGCCGCCGGGACGAAGGCCTGAGCCGCCCGGCCTTTGAACGAAGGGCCTGAACGACCGGGCCCGACCGGGGCCCGCGCCGGGCCGCCCGTCCGAAACGAACGCCATCCCCCCGCCGGCGGGCCCGCCCCGGGCGGGGGGCGAGGACCGAGCCCATGTTGATCACGATCGCCGTCATCCTGCTGGTCCTGCTGATCGGCTACTACTGGCTCTCCAAGGGCGCGTTCAGCGCGCTGCTGCACCTGGCGTGCGTCGTCGCGGCCGGGGCGATCGCCTTCGCGCTGTGGGAGCCGCTGAGCATGATGCTCGTCCGCGCGGACGGGCCGGCGTTCCTCGAGGGGATCGCCTGGACGGCCGGGCTGCTCGTGCCGTTCACGCTGGCGATCGTCGTCCTCCGCCTCGTGACGGACAAGCTGATCCCGGGCAACGTGCACCAGACGGGGCTCGTCGACCTCATCGGCGGCGCGGTGTTCGGCCTCGCCTCCGGCGTCATCGTGACCGGCATGATCGTGATCGCGATGGGGTACGCCCGGCTGCCGGCGAACTTCGGCGGGTACCGCCCGGTCTTCCACACCGAGTCGCAGGCGTCCGGCGGCGGCAGCCTCGTGCGGCGGGAGTCGCTCTACCCGCCGGTCGACCGGATCGTCGCCGGGGTGTACGGGCTGGTCTCCCGCGGGACGCTGGCGACGAGCAACCCGCTGGGGCGCTGGCGGCCGGACGTCGACCTCGCCGGGCCGGCGGCCCGGATCACGCCCGAGGGCAAGGGGCGCACGGCGATCGCGCCCGAGGACTTCTCGGTCGACAACCGGTACCGGATCGGCTCGCCGGAGAGCCCGCAGGCGGCTCGCGATCTGCTCGCCCTGCCGGACGGGGGCGGGGCGCAGGGGTACTTCGACGCCTCCGGCGAGCCGGTGACGAGCGGGCACGTCGAGGGCTTCGTGATCACGTTCCAGCCGGGCGCCAAGGAGACGGGCGGCGACTTCATCTTCGGGCCCGGGCAGGTGCACCTCGTCGCCGAGTCGGCCGACGGGTCGCACGCCGAGACGATCTTCCCGTTCGCGATGGTCAGCCAGGCGACGAGCGAGAACGCCGACGCGTACGGGCGGTGGGCCTTCCAGGAGGGCGACTTCATCGCCTCGATCGGCGGGGCGAGCAGCTTCCCGGCGGCGTTCGAGTTCCTGGTGCCGGCGGGGTACCGCCCCATCGCGCTGTACGTGAAGAACACCCGCTACCGGCTGGACCCGGCGCAGCAGCCGCAGGAGTTCGCCACGGCCGGGCTGCGGGACCGGGCCGTCGCGAGCGGCTCGCTCTTCTCGGGCGCCACGAGCCGGGTGACGAGCCTGGACCGGCAGGGCGCGACGACGATCGCCGCCGCGGGGGGCCGGTCGGACGCGGTCCGGGTCGACCCCGGCATCGGCGCGAGCTTCAACGCCCAGAACCCGCGCGGGCTCGTGCTCAACGGGCAGAACCAGGTGGTCGGCGGGACGGCGCAGTTCTTCCCGGCCGAACTCAATCCCCGCGGGACGGACACGGCGCTGCTCGTCCGCGAGTTCGCGGCCGGCAGCGGGCAGACCATCGTGCAGGTGAACGTCTCGAACGACTCGCCGGCGAGCATGCAGAACGCGGTCGTCCGGTCGCAGGACGCGTCGGCGACGCCCCGCCTGGTGGACTCGCAGGGCGTGGCGTACGACGCCATCGGGTACATCTACCAGGACAAGGACCGCGTCGAGATCCGGTACACGCCGGGCGAGCCGATCCGCTCTCGCAACGAACTCCCGCCGGTGAGTTCGATCCGCAGCGACCAGACGCTGACGCTGATCTTCGTCGTCAGCGCCGGCGTGAACCTGACGGACTACGCGGTGGGCGAGAAGTCGGTGCTGGTCTTCCAGCCGCCGCTGCAGGCGGCCGCGCGACGCGGCCGGTGAGCGCCGGCCGACTCGGCCTCCGGCGCAGAGCCCCGCCCCGGCGCGACGATCGGACAAAGAAGACAAAGAAAAGGCCCCGGGAGCGATCCCGGGGCCTTGTTCGTTCTGGGGCCGTCGGCCGGGGAGAGCGTCACTCCGCGCGGGCGGCGGCGGTCTCCTTGGCGGCCGCCTCCGACTGGCCGCGGCCGCCGCGGGGCCTCTCGATCAGGTTGCCCTCGTTGTCGAACTCCATCTCCTCGCGGTCGTCGGACTCGATCTCGCGGTCCGCGGTGACGTAGAGGGTGATGGTCGCCTCGAGGTCGCTGGCGAACTTGACGTGGACCTCGAAGTTGTCGACGCGCTTGATGGTGGTCGCGAGGCGGACCTCGCGGGGCTTGACCGGGTAGCCGAGTTCGGTGAGGGCCTCGGCGATGTCGTTCTGCGTGACCGAGCCGTAGAGCTGGCCCTGGTCGTTGCAGGCGCGGGTCATCGTGATCTCGAGCCCGTCGAGCTTCTTGATGATCTCCTCGCGCTGCTTGCGGAGCTCGGCGAGGTGCTTCTCGGCCTCCTTGCGCTTGGCGGCGAGTTCCTTGACGAGATCTTCGCTCGGCTGGGTCGCCAGCCCGCGGGGGAGGAGGTAGTTCCGGGCGTAACCGGCGCGGACCTTGACGACGTCGCCGACGATGCCGAGGTTGTCGACGTTCTCGGTCAGGAGGAGGCGGAGGTCCTTGGGCATTTCGAGCCTTTCGCTGTCCTGGCGGGCCGTCCCCCTGCGAGGCGGGGGCGGGCCGCAGTTGAGGAGCCGCGGGCGCGGGCGGACATCCGCCCGGACCGGGGCCCCAACGGGGGTCGGGATGGTAGGCCCTTGCCGTGCCGGGCACGGCTTGCGGCGGTGGCGCAAAGAAACGGCCCGGGCGTGGGCCCGGGCCGGCTTCGTGAACGGTCGGCGATGCTCGCCACCGCTGCGCCGGCCGCGGACGGCCGGGCGGAGCGGTGGCACCCGTCCTCATGCGGGGGTCAGAACGGGATGTCGTCCTCGGCGATCTCGACGGGCTCGTCGTCGCGGGGCTGGTAGCCGCCGCGGCCGCCTCCCCCACCGCTTCGCTG
>CAYXFA010000077.1:0-4875 GCA_964464165.1 uncultured Phycisphaeraceae bacterium
CGTGCTCTCACACCCGCTACCCGTCTTCGGCTTGGTGGGCCGTTACCCCGCCAACTACCTGATAGGACGATCGCCGCTCCCAAGGCGGTAAACCTTTTCTCCGTAGAGGACATGGGGTATTACCGTGAGTTTCCCCACGCTATCCCCCACCTCAGGGTACGTTCGATCGTATTCCTCGCCCTTTCGCCACTCTCCCCGAAGGGATCGTTCGACTTGCATGTTTTAGCCATGCCGCCAGCGTTCAATCTGAGCCAGGATCAAACTCTTCAGTTGAATATTGTTGCTGACGAACGACCGAAGCCGCCCGCCGTACGCATCAAATGAAGCCGATCCGACTACACCCCGCTCGTGCCTGGTCTCCCAGGGCGACACGGGGCCGGTCTTCGGAAAAGCCGAGGCTTTTCCGCCCGGGTCGGCTGGACCCGGGTAAGTTCAAACCAACACTCAAAGTGTCAGTCCATTTCAAATGAAATAGGGCTTTCCACTTCGCACAAGAATGCTGGCACCGGACGGCGCTGTGACCTGCCGTTCCGGCCCTTTTTATTGACCGCCACAGCCCAGGGTGGGCCCGGATGTGCATCCGGCGTGGCGACCATCGCATTCTCGCGGTGGACCCAACTGTTCACTTGCCACAGAAGCCGGTTCTCGCGGGCGTCCGCCCCTCCGAACCTTGTTCCGCCGTTTTCAGCGGCGGGGGAAAGTGTAGTCAGCACTTCCGCGAGGTCAAACCGCCGGAGCAAAACTCTTCGCGATTTTCTCATGCCGGCCGGCCCACGAGCCCCCGGAACCGGCCCCGACTGGCGGAGCCGGTCGCCGGTCGCTCGCCACCATGGCCGTCAACGCCCACACCTCGACCCCAGGCCCGACCAGAGGCCGAACGGCTCGGCACGCCGCGACCATCGTCGCCCCCGTCGTCCGGACATCGTCCAGGACCACGACCACCCGCCCGGCCAGCGCCTCGCCGTCCGCGAACCTCGCCCGCACCCGGAAAGCCCCCCGGATGTTGGCCGCCCGGGCGGTGGCGCTCAGGCCCACCTGGGTCGGGCGGTGCCTCCGGGCCAGCGCCGGGACAACCCGCACCCCGGCCCGCCGGCCCGCGCCCCGGGCGAGCACCCCGGTGTGGTCGATCCCCCGCGCCATGCGCCGACGCCAGGACGGCGGGACGGGCACGATGACCGCCTCCTCCGGGCGGAACCCGCCCGCGCCCAACATGTCGCCCAGGCGTTCGCCCATGGCCGCGCCCAGCTCGGCCCCTGTCCGGCGCCACCGCCCGAACTTCAGCTCCATCAAAGTGCCCCGCAGCCCGCCCTCGTACACCCCCAGCCGAGCCGCCCGGTCCCAGGCCAGACGCCGCCCGCGGCAGGCCCCGCACCCCGTCCCGTCCACCTCATGGGGCCCGACCGAGTCCGCGCACCGCCAGCAGAACGACCCGAACGCGTCCGGACGCCAGCCCGACGCCCGCGCCCACCGGCCGAAACTGACCGACCGGACGCCCAGCAGGTCGGCCTCGACGTGTTCGAGCAGGCCCATCGGCCGCGGCGGTGGGGGAGCCTCGTCCGCCGGCAGGTCCACCAGCACGGGCGCCTCCGGCGACCGGGGCGGCCAGACGAACGGGGCCGGTTCGGTCGCGTCCGGCGTCACGACGCCCCGCCCAGGCGCGTGCGGCACAGCTCGGCCCGGGCCGAGCGCCGCTCGTTGGGGTTCAGCACGCGCCCGACCGCCCGCTGCAGGTGGCCCGGCTGGACGGCCAGCAGCAGCCCGTGCACTTGGGCCATCGTCACGTCCGAGATCAGCCCCAGGCTCACCCCCAGGCGGGTCAGCCCGAGCAGCTCCATCGCCTCGCTGGAGCGCAGCAGGCGGGCGTGGCGCAAGGCGCCCAGCGCCCGCGCGACCGCGTCGTGCGTGCTCTCACGCCGGTCGGTGAGCAGCTTGTGGCGGGCGTGGCGCTCGTAGCCGACGAGGCGCGGGACGATCTCGTCGTTGATCTCCTTGAGCAGCATCGCGTCGGACTTGCCCAGCGTGGTCTGGTTCGACACCTGGTAGAACTCGCCCGCGGCCTCCGACCCCTCGCCGTAGAAGCCCCGCACGGCCAGGCCCATGTCGTGGGCGGCCCGGCTGGCCTTCTCCAGCTCGCCCGTGAGCTTCAGGCCGGGCAGGTGGAGCATCACGCTCAGGCGCAGGCCCGTCCCCACGTTCGTGGGGCACGCCGTCAGGTAGCCGAACCGCTTGTGGAACGCGAAATCGACCGTCTTCTCCAGCTCGTCGTCCACCGCGTCCACGTCGGCCATGCACTCGTGCAGGGCCAGCCCGCTGCGGATGGACTGGATCCGCAGGTGGTCCTCCTCGTTGACCATCACGGAGACCCGCTCGTCCGGCAGCACGATCGCCACGCCGCGGGGCTCGTCCGGCCCGCCCTTGCCGTTGGGCAGGCGTCCCTTGGCGTGGTTGCGGCTGATGAGCTGGCGTTCGACCAGCAGGTCACGCTCGTCCGACGAGGCGTCGTGGAGGTCCACCCACAGCAAACGCCGGCCTTCGCCCACGGGCAGGTTGAGCAGCCGACGCCGGCAGAGGTCGAGGATCTGCGTTCGGTCGACCCGGCCAGCGGTGGTGGTGAACGGGAAGCCCGCCAGGTTGCGGGCCATGCGCACCCGGGAGGACAGGACCACGTCGGACGAGTCCCCCTCGCCGCGGAGCCACTCGACGGAACGCTCCAGGCCGGTCGGGGCGGGCCAGGGCCGGACGGGGTCCGCGCCGCGTTCCGGGCTGCGTTCCGGGCCGCGTTCGCCTCTGGCGTCGGAACCGGTGTCCGGGCTGGGGTCTGCCCCGTTCCTCACGATTCGCCCGCCCCCCCGAGCAGGTCGCTCACGCGGTTGAGCTCGTCGCGCAGCGTCGCCGCCCGCTCGTAGTCCTCGTCGCGCACCGCCTTGGCGAGCGCTTTGCGCAACGATTCGAGCCGCTCCTCACGCTCCCGGGCCGTTCCCAGGAGCACCTCGACCCGGTCGCGGTCGCCCAGCGAGCGGCAGTCCCGGAGCGCCCGGCGCGGGAACTTGCCCACGTGGTGGCAGCCGCCCTCGTGGGCCCGCTCGATCAGGGGGCCGAGCCGGTCGGCGAACGCGTCGTAGCAGGCCGGGCAGCCGAGCAGCCCGGACTCCTTGAAGGCCGAGTAGGCCGTGCCGCAGCCGGCGCAGCGGGCCACGGGCCGGGCGACGGTCGTCGCGGCGGGCACGGGCTCGGCGCTCTTGGCGGCGGTCTTTGGGCCGAGCATGAACCCGGTGATGAGCTGGGCGATGGGCAGGTGGGGGTCGGCCGAGAGCCCGGCCTGGCGGGCGCACGACTCGCACAGGTGGCGCTCCTGCTTGCGTCCCTGGTGGATGATGACCTCGTGGATGGTCGCTTCGCGTTCGCAGCGTTCGCAGCGCATCGCGTGCCTCCGTTCCTTGGAACCATGGTACGGGCGGCGGGGCCAAAGAAAAAGCCGCCCGTTCTTGCGGGGCGGCCGGGTCAGGCATCCGGGTTCGCGATCAGGCCTGCTTCTGGGCCCGGGTGTAGCCGTACTTGCGCTTGGGCGCCTTGACGACCATGCCGGAGCGGATCGCGTGGGCCGACACGAGGATCTTCTTGGTGGTGGTCCGTCCCTGCTCGTCGGTCAGTACGGCGTTGACCTTCTGCAGGTTCGGCTTGAAGGTCCGGCGCGAGATGCCGGTGGCCTTCAGACCGAAGCCGCCCTTGACGATGCGCTGACCGCGCCAGGCGCGCTTCTTGCCGAAAGTCGTCTTCTTGCCGGTGAAGTGGCACTCGAAGGGCATGGGTCACCTCTGGGGGTCGTTCGTCGCGGGCCGGTACACGGGCGGGGCCGGTGGGCCGGTTTCCGCCGGGCCGGAATGGTAGCCCCGCCGCCGGGTCGGGCAAGGCGGATCGGCCGGGAACCCCGGACAACCTCCCGGGCGGCCCCGGGCCAGCGCCGGCTCAGCTCCGCGGCAGCCCCTCCCGGCTGATCATCACCCCGAGCGTCTGGGCGACCAGGTCGACCTCCCGGTCCGTCAGGTCGGCAAAGAAAGGAAGGGCGATCGTGCGGGAGCTGACCGACTCGGCGATGGGGAAATCCCCTTCCTTGAAGCCGTAGGCCCGCCGGTAGAACGGCTGCAGGTGGATGCAGGGGAAGTAGTCCGCCGCCCCGACGTCGTGCTGGCGGAGGCTGTGGATCACCCGGTCCCGCTCCTCCCGGGTGAAACCCGCGGCCAGGCGGACCACGAAGACGAACCAGGTCATCTCCGCGCTCTCGGGGATGGTGGGCAGCACCAGGTCGCTGAAGTCCAGCAGGCGCTGCATGTAGCGGTCCGCCACCCGCTGGCGCTCCGCCACGATCTCGTCCAGACGCTCCATCTGGGCCACCCCGAGGGCCGCATTGACCTCGCTCATCCGGTAGTTGAAGCCCAGACGCTCGTGGTGCAGCCACGCTCCCGCGGTCGAGCCCGGCGCGATCGACCCCCGCCCGGCCACCGCCCGGCCCTGGTTGCGCAGGCTGCGGCAGAGGTCGGCGAGCCGGTCGTCGTTGGTCACGACCATGCCGCCCTCGCCGGTGGTGATCTGTTTGTTGGGGTAAAAGCCGAAGACCCCGGCCCGGCCGAACGACCCCGCCTGGCGCCCGTCCAGCGAGGTGCCGAGGGCCTCGCAGCAGTCCTCGACCAGGACGATCTCGTGGCGGGCGGCGATCTTGGCGTAAACGTCCATGTGCGCGGGGTTCCCGAAGGTCTCCACCGCGAGGATGGCCTTGGTCCGGGGCGTGATCGCCTTCTCCACCAGGTCCGGGTCGGCGTTGAGGGTCTTGGGACACACGTCCACGAAGACCGGCTTGGCCCCGACGTAGAGGATGGC
>CAYXFA010000078.1:0-4602 GCA_964464165.1 uncultured Phycisphaeraceae bacterium
CCCCGGGCGAACTGGCCTTCACCCTCGCGCAGACGCCGATCGTCGTCCGCCCGGGGCGGGGCGAGAACCGCATCCGCGTCCACGCCGGCGGGGGCGTCGACACCGTCGCGGGCAGCGAACTCGACGCCGGGCGCAGCGCCGCGATCTTCGCACGCACCGGCGCCGTCGAGCGGCTGGACGTCGAACTGGCGGCAGCGCCGCAGCGGTAGCCCCAACAAAGGGGGATCCTTTCCCCTGCTTCATCCTCACCGCACGGCTTCGAGGCGAGGCCCGCCCGGTGCTCGGGCGTGAGGCGAGCGCCTGTGAACTTGGCTTGGACATCGGCTGGGCCGGCTCCGACGTCGCGGGTCGGCAGCGGGCGCCGGAGCCGCCCGTGGAGTGGCGAGCGATCCCGAAATCGGCGCACGAAATAGGTTGCAACGATGACACCTTGTGGTATTTTGAGCAACAGTTTCGTCAACAGTCGCGGGAAGGACCGGCTGAGATGGCATCCGTTCGGGACATCGCGCAGGCAACGGGCGTCTCGATCACGACCGTTTCCCGGGTGCTGAACAGCCAGGAGGGGGTTTCGAAGGCGACGCGGGACCGCGTGCTCGAGGCCGCGAACCGGGCCGGATACGTGCAGTCGGTCGGGCGCCGCGACACATCGAACATCGGGCTGGTCTACACCGGGCGTCTGGAGTGGGACATCGGCTCGCCATTCGACACGGCGCTGATGCGCGGCATGACGAGCGCGATGCACGAGCTCGGCTTCGACCTCGTGCTCATGGACGCCGAGCGGTCGCGCGAGCCCGGCGAGCGCTTCACGCAACTGTTCCTCCGGAAGGGGATCCGCGGCGTCCTGATCCGCACGGGGGACGGCACCCGGCACCTCGCGAGCGAGATCGTCGCCGAGGGTTTTCCGGCCGTTGTCGTTGCCGACAGATTCGAAGGATCAGAAACAGTTTCGTACGTGGACGCGGACTCCCGCACCGGCAGCCGCGAGGCGACGGAGTACCTGATCGGGCTCGGGCACCGGCGCATCGCCATCTGCCTCTACAGCGAGGAGGTCGCGGACATGCGAGACCGCCTCGCCGGCTACCGCGAGGCGCACGCGATTGCGGGGCTGGAGCCCGATCCGAGCCTCGTCCTCCGCGTCCCCACCCCCTGGCGTCGGGACGGCGGGGGCACCCTCCTGCGGTGGATGCTCGGGATGCCGGAGCCGCCGACGGCCGTCTACGCCGCGGACCCCTTCACCACCGCGGGGATCGTCGCGGAGGCGCACCGCATCGGGCTTCGGATCCCGCTGGACCTGTCGCTCGTGGGCTTCGACGACTCGGATCAGCGCCTGTGGGCGACGCCGCAGATCTCGGCCGTCTGCCAGGACGCCTCGTCGCTGGGGCGGCAGGCGTTCTTCGCCCTGCGGCGCGTGCTCGACGGGGCGGGGCCGGTGCAGGAGGTCCTGAAGACGTGGTTCGAGCCCCGCGGTTCCACGGGCCCGGCGCCCGGATCCCGCATGCCGGGCGAACGCTCCGTCGTCGCGGGCGCGGAGGCGTCCGCATCGCGAACCCCGGGCGCGGCGGGCGCCGCCCCGGGAGCACGAAGAAGAGAGGTGATCCCATGACGTTTCGCGCACACCTGGCGGCCGGCGCCGCCCTGGCATTCGTTTCCGCACCGGCGCTCGCCCAGAGCAACATCACGCTCGTCGAGTTCGACGGGGCCTTCGCCGGATTCACGTACGGCTCGTTCGCCGAGGCGGGCGCCATGACGCTCACCGCCGGCTCGGCGGTCATCGTCGCGGACGGCTTCGGGGGGCTGGGAAACGGCATCGGGCAGGACTTCGAGGGGGATCTCTACGAGGTGCGCGTGACGGCCCGCCTGCTCCCGGGGAACACCGCGGAGGGCTTCAACATCGTGCTGCGCGACTCGGACGGGGAGGAGGGGACCTTCGAGGACTGGCAGTACGCCTTCGCCACCGGATCGCTGAACGAGACGACGTTCACCACGGTTTCGCGCCGGGTGGACAACCCCAGCTTCCGCGTCCCCGGCCCGGACGCCGGCGGCGCCGCCGACGGGGACGGCACGCGGAACTTCGGGCTCCAGCAGTGGCAGCTCCAGAGCCAGTTCGGCGTGGACGCGGTCCTGGGGATCGAGGTGCAGAAGGTCGAGCTCGTGGCGATCGGCCAGTCGGACGAGGTGCCGCTGCTCGATTTCGCGCAGGGCTTCCTCGGCTCCGGCGGGTTCGTGTACGACAGCCTTTCGCAGGCGGGCGCCGTCGTGTTCACGCCGGACACCGTGCAGATCAACGCCACGGGCGGGGGCGGCATCGGGCGCGACCTGTCGGCCGAGGTCGAGGACAACGCGATGTTCAGGCTCAGCGTGCGCGCCAGGCTCCTGCCGGGCAACCAGTCCGACGCCTTCCACCTCGTCCTCATCGACGACGACGGCGACGATATCGACGAGGGGACCGGGGACGAGGAGTTCGGGTACCGCGTCGAGACGAGCCTGTTCAGCGAGGACGCGTTCACGCAGGTGGACATCGACCTCGAGGCGTACACGAGCCGCCAGCAGGGCACCTTCTCGTTCTTCGACGGCGACGGGATCGTGAACCTCGGGCTCATCCAGGTGCAGGTGCAGAGCCCGTACCCGCCGGAGGGCGAGCCGGCGGTGCTGCTCGCGATCGAGGTCGACGACGTCTTCCTCACGCGGGTCCGCGAGGAGTTCGACCCCGCGGACTTCGACGAGGACGGCGACGTGGACGTCAACGACCTCCTCGGCTACCTGGGCGCGTTCCGCAGCCAGAGCGAGGGCTCCGACTTCGACGGCAACGGCGTCGTCAACGTCAACGACCTGCTCGGGTTCCTCGGCGCCTTCCGCAACGCCGGCAGCAACTGAGCTTCCTCCGCGCGGCCCCGGGCGCGAGCCCGGGGCCGCGTTTGCGGACGCCCCCCCGACGCTCTCGGAGGCGAGGACAAGCCATGGCACGCCAGCGCGCATTCACGCTCATCGAACTGCTCGTCGTCATCGCGATCATCGCCCTGCTCATCGGCATCCTGCTGCCGGCGCTCGGCAAGGCCCGCCAGACCGCGCGCACCACCGTCTGCCTCTCGAACATGCGCCAGATCGGGATCGGGATCGTGGGCTACACCATCGACCACGACGACTCGCTCCCGATCGGGTACAACCCGCCGGCGAACGCGGGCCTCGGCACGCCGAACCCGGACTACCCGGCGACGGACTGGAGCATCCAGGCGCAGAAGTACATCTCCGGCAACGCCGACTCGTACGACGAACTCGCCGAGACCGGGCAGGCGTGGGGCGGCGGCTCCGAGATCTTCCTGTGCCCCGAGGCCATCGACCCGCGGAACAAGGGGCTGCCCGACAACAGCCAGGGGCGGGCGCAGTCGTACTCCGTGCACCCGATCCTCATGCCGAACGTGAGCTGGTGGGAGCGCCGCGTCGGAGCCGTGGTCCGGATCTCGCCGACCCAGGCGGCCCTCTACACGCCGATGAAGCCCCGGCGCATCACGGCGCTGCGCAACCCCTCCGGGATGCTGGGCGTCGCCGACGCGTGGCAGGTGGACAGCGACACGAACCAGTGGACGCCGAACGCCGTGCTCGAGAAGCTGGATCAGGGGCCGGCGTCGACCGGGGCGCCCACGAACTACATCGGCATGCCGAACGCCCTGCGCACGAAGCACGCCGACTACGTCGGCACCGAGTCGATCTGGGGCGGCAACAACGCCGACGAGGAGGGCGCGACCGAGCAGCAGAAGGCCGAGCACAGCGGGCAGCTCCGCTGGCGGCACGCGGGGGACACGTCGCTGAACGCCCTGTACCTGGACGGGCACGTGCGGAACGAGAAGTACTCGTCGCCCACGCAGACGACGATCCTGCGGCAGAACGTGTACGTGGACTGACGGCCTCGCGCCCGCCGGGGTATCACATCATCGCGTCCAACGCACGCCCCGCACGAGCTCGAAGGCGATGGCCGCGGCAACCCAGGCGATGAGCAGGACCGCCGCCTCCACGAGGAACTGGAGGAACTCTCGCCAGATGGCGGTCGAGCCGCTCGCCAGGTCCCAGAGGCCCACGGCTTCGAGCAGGGACCGGGTGACGAAGCCCACGGAAAGGAAGATGACGGCCGCGACGCAGAGCGGCAGCAGCCACCGCCGGCGGGGACGACGCGGACTCGTCACTGCCGCTTGCCCTTGCCCTTGCGGTCGTCGCGGTAGTCGCTCTTGCGCTTGTCGCGGCTCTTGCTCTTCATGCTGCGGCGCTGGGCCCCCGGGCGTTCCTTGAAGCCCATGCCCTTCGTCGTGCCGAGCCCGCCCGCGTCGCCGCCGCCCGCCGTCGCGCCGCCGATCTTGAGGCCCGCGAGGCTCTTCGCCTTGCCCGCGGCGCGGCCCTCCGGGTCGGCGACCGTCAGCTCGAGCTGCCGCCGCGCCAGGTCGACCGCCGCGATCACCACCCGCAGGCGGTCGCCCATGTTGTACGACCGCCCGGAGTTCACGTCGACGAGCCCGCCCGTGCGGCTGTCGATCTGCCACCGCGGGGGCTTGGCGTCGCGCGTCACGTCGCCGGGCAGGTTCTCCTTGGCGATCAGCCCGTCGGCGAGGTACT
>CAYXFA010000079.1:0-4264 GCA_964464165.1 uncultured Phycisphaeraceae bacterium
GCTCGATGCCGCCGCCCGATCGGCCGAACGGGCGGCACGGCCGAGCCCTCGGCGGCGCCCGAAGCCGGGCCGGACGAGCTGGCGGCGCGCCGCCGGCTCGTTCGGCACGGGAGATCCGGGGCGAACGGGGCGTCCGAGCTCGCGCTCGGGGCTCCCTCGGATGCGAGTCAGCACCCGGCGCGGAAGGCGCCGAGGTAGGCGAGCAGGTCGTCGACCGTGACGCTCCCGTCGCCGGTGGCGTCGGCCGAGGCGCCGCCCTGGCGGAAGGCGCCGAGGAAGTCGAGGAGGTCCTGCACGGTCGCCTCGCCGTCGCCGTCGCGGTCCGCGAGGCAGGGGACGGTCAGCACGACGTTGTCGAGGGCCGCGCTGTCGGCCCCGTGCGTGTACTCGCCGCGGATGTAGAGCCCGGTGAGGTCGGCGAGCACGGCGCGGATGACGGCCTCGCCGACGGGCGTGCCGGAGAGCGTCCCGTCGGCGGGGCTGGTGACGAACCGCCAGCTCGTGGCCGTGTCGAGCGTGATCTCCATGGAGCGCCACGCGCCCCGGACGGGCTGGAGCGTGGTCTCGACGCCGATCATCTGCCCGCCCCCGGCGAGGATGACGTCGGCGCCGCTGGCGGCGGTGGTCTGGTTGCCGGTGATGCCGAGGATCTCCCAGCTCAGCACGCCGCCGTAGGCCGCGGAGCGGTCGCCGAGGTAGGCGGGCGAGGCGGAGAAGAACCAGATGTCGCCGGCCGCCACGTCGACGGCGACGATCGCGCCCGGCGGGTTGCCCAGGGTGGCGCTCCAGGCGAAGTCGCGGGCGTCGCTGAAGTACGACCAGCCCTCGGCGTCGTTATCGAAGGTGGAGGTCTGGGCGACGGCCGCCGGAGCAGCCGCCGCGAGCAGGGCGAGCACGGAATACCGATGCATGATTTCTCTCTCTCTCTGCAGACGAAGACACAACCGCCGGACACGCGGTCTCCGGCGGACCCTGATCTGTAGGTGCATCCGATGTCCGGCGAAGGGCCCGCCATGCGGCCGGGAAGGACACCGCGCCGGCAGCCCGGGGCGGAAATGCGCTCAGGCGGCGGCGTGGGCGGGTTCACGGGAGCGGGCGCGGGCGTCTGGGCCGGGCTCGCGCTCGCGGGGGTCGTGGTCGAGGGCGAGCTGGTCGACCGTCGGCGCGTTCTTGACGGGCTTGCCGTGCGCGTCGGTCAGGGGCTCGCCGGTGGTGTACCGGACGATCGTCGGGATCGGGTTCGCCTTCGCGTGCGCGGCGAGCTGGTCCTCGAGCCGGCTCTTGACCTTCTCGTCCAGCTCCGCCCACTTGCCGCGCCCGCGGCACTTCGGGAAGCGCGAGCACCCGAGCCACGGCCCGCGCACGCCCTCCCGCAGGTTCAGCGGCGCCTCGCACGTCGGGCACGGCAGCTCCGTCACCAGCGGGGGCGGCGACGGCGCGTTCACGTGCCCCTTGCGGTCGATGTTCAGGATGATGCCGACCTCGTTCGGCTCGCCCTCCTCGAGCACCGTCGTGATGAACGGGCCGAACCGCCCGGTCTTCCTCACCATCGGGCGCCCCGTCTTCGGGCACTTCACGTCCACGAACTCGTCCTTCATCGGCCGCCCCATGCGGTCGATCGGGCTCGCGTAGTTGCAGTCCGGGTAGCGCGAGCAGGAGAGGAACTTGCCGTTCTTCCCGAAGCGGTAGACGAGGTCGCTGCCGCACTTCTCGCAGCGGTACTCCTTGGGCGCGGGGACGACCTCCGCCTTGGCGTGGCTGAGCGTCTGCTCGGCCGCGGCGAGGCTCTCGCGGAAGGGGCCGTAGAACCGGGCGAGCATGTCGACCCAGTCCATCGCCTCCTCCTCGATCTTGTCGAGGTCCGCCTCCATGTCGCGGGTGTACCCGAGGTCCATGATCTTCGGGAACGCCTCGACGAGCTTGTCCGTCACCACCTCGCCCAGGTCCGTCGCGTGGAAGGCGCGGTTCACCTGCTCGACGTACTTGCGGTCCTGGATCACCTGGATGATCGAGGCGTACGTCGACGGCCGCCCGATCCCCTCGCTCTCGAGCACCTTGATCAGGCTCGCCTCGGAGTACCGGCTCGGCGGCTGCGTGAACCGCTGCTCGACCGCGAGGTCGAACGGGTACAGCGGCAGGTTCTCCTCCAGCCGCGGCAGCGTCAGCTCGTCGCTCTTGGGCACGCCGGTCACGCGGTAGTGCCCGTCGAACGCCAGGATCCGCCCCGTCGCGCGGAACGTCCCCTCGATCGTCCGGCCGCCCTTGATGAGCACCGTCGTCGAGTCCCACTCCGCCGCCGTCATCTGGCACCCGACGAAGCGCTCCCAGATCAGCGAGTAGAGCTTGAACTGGTCCTGCGTGAGGGCCGAGCGCACCCGCTGCGGCGGGTAGTCCAGCGACGTCGGGCGGATGCACTCGTGCGCTTCCTGGGCCGCCTTGTTGCTGCTCGCGTAGTAGTTCGGCTCCGCGGGCAGGTACTTCTCGCCGTAGGTCTTCTGGATGTACCCGCGGCAGGCGTTCAGGGCCTCGCGGCTGATCACCGTCGAGTCCGTACGCATGTAGGTGATCAGGCCGACCGGGCCCTCGCCCGGGATGTCCACGCCCTCGTAGAGCGCCTGGGCCGTCCGCATCGTCCGCTGGGCCGCGAAGCCCAGCCGGCTCGACGCGGCCTGCTGCATCGTCGACGTGATCAGGGGCGGCGCCGGGCGCGACCGCGTCCGCTTCGTCTCGATCGACGCGATCCGGTACGCCACCGAGGGATCGGCGACGCCGGACACGCTCCGCCTCCACCGGGCCGGCCCGCGCCCGTCCGGGTCCTCCTCCTTGTGCACCCGGACCTGCCCGAGCCCGAGCCCCTCGGCCACGCGCACCACCTCCGGCGTGATGTCGCTCCCGGCCGCCGTGTCGTACCTGTGCGGGCGCGTCTCCCGCGCGTGCGCCTCGACCTGCGGCGGGTGCGGGTGGTGCCGGTCGATCGGCGGCTTGAAGTCGATCCCCTTCTGGTGGATGTCGAACTTCTTCCCGTCGATCTCGATCAGCTCGGCCCGGATCGCGCCGTGGTCGGAGAGCCAGCCCGTCTGGCTCTTCTGCGTCGGCGGGTTGCCCTTCTCGTCCGTGTTCCCGAGGAACCCGCGCCACTTCGGCTGCAGGTCGGCCGCGCTCTCCGCGCTCAGCGCGAACAGCCCCTCGATGCTCCAGTGCTCGTCCGGCACGAAGGCGCGGATCTCCCGCTCGCGCTCGACGACCAGCCGCACGGCCACGGACTGCACCCGCCCCGCGCTCAGCCCCCGCGCCACCTTCTTCCAGAGCAGCGGGCTGACCTGGTACCCCACGATCCGGTCCAGGATCCGCCGCGCCTGCTGCGCGTTCACCTTGTCGATGTCGATCGGGCGCGGCTGGTTGAACGCCTGCTCGATCGCCTGCTTCGTGATCGACGCGAAGACCACCCGCTTCGCCGCCTTCGCCGGGATCCCCAGCTCCTCGGCCAGGTGCCACGCGATCGCCTCGCCCTCGCGGTCCAAGTCGGTCGCGAACCAGACGTCCGAGGCCTCCTTCGCCGCGCGCTTCAGGTCGCTGATGACCTTCTCTTTGCCGCTGAGCACCTCGTACGTGGGGGTGAACCGCTTCTCCAGGTTCACCCCCGGCACCGGCTGCTTGGAGCCTTTCGGCGCCTTGCTCGGCAGGTCGCGCACGTGCCCGACCGAGGCCATGACGTAGTAGTCCGGGCCCAGGTACTTGTTGATCGTCTTCGCCTTGGAGGGCGACTCGACGATCACGAGGTGCTTGCCCTTGGCGTCGCCGGCCCGGTAGGACTGGAACTTCGGCGAGCGACCCTTCGCCGCACCCCCCGAGGCGCGGGAAGACCGCGGGCCGGAGGCGCTGCGCCCGGCGCCGCGGGCGGGGGTGCTGGTGGAGGCGGATTTCGTGGATCGCTTGGCCATGGGTCTTGTTCTGCCGCCGACGGGGCGGGTCGGATCTGGCGGGGCTTCGGGCCCCGGCGGAGCACGGATCGGGCCGGTCTCGGCCCGGCGCACCGGGTGTATAAGAGGTATGCCCTCCGCCGGTTCGCGCCGCGGAGGGAAGGCGGGCGGAGTCTGCCGGTCAAGCGGGCGGACATACGCCGCCGTACACCCCTCCGTCCAGGGGGAGTGTGCCCCCGTACGGCGGCACGGGCTCGCTTATCGGCAGCGGGCCGGATCTGGACCAGAGACAAGGGCGTGGAAATCGGCCGCCCGACCGTCCGCCGCCCCACCCCCCGCCCACC
>CAYXFA010000080.1:0-4015 GCA_964464165.1 uncultured Phycisphaeraceae bacterium
CCGACCTGGCCCGAAAAAACCGCTTCCAGGCCTCCGGAAACCTCGCCACCCCGCTCGGGTGCTATCCTCCGGGCACGCGCCCCTCGGCTCCGGTGGGCTTCACGTCAGGCCGTGGGAAGGGAGACCCCGCATGGACAACCTCGACCAGCTCGCTCAGCTCATCGAATCCTGCCGTGAGGATTTCGCCAAGGCCAAGGGCGGCAACAAGGCCGCCGGCACCCGCGTCCGCAAGATCATGCAGGACGTGAAGAACAAGGCCCAGGAAATCCGCCAGGAGATGCTCGAGACGCGCAGCGGCGACGAGTCCTGAGCGTCTCGCCGGGCGGCGGGCCCGCTCCCGCCGCCACGCCCGCGGGGCGTTCCGCGCGGGCATCGGTCTTTTTCGTCCCTCAGCACCGAGCACCGCCCCGGGCGGATCGGAACGCTCCATGAGCGAGCCCGCCACCATCAGCAACGGCGTCGATCAACGGTCCGAGTTCCTCTTCGACCTCTCCGGGATCGATCTGTCCGCGCGCGCGGCCGATCGGGACCAGGTGCAGGCGGTGATCCCCCACCGCTTCGAACTCGCGCTGCTCGACGGGGTGATCTGGCTCGCCGACGACTACGCGATGGCCCTCGGCGTCAAGCACGTCCGCGAGGACGAGTTCTGGGTCCGCGGGCACTTCCCGGGGCGCCCGCTGCTCCCGGGCGTGCTGATGGTCGAGGCGGCGGCCCAGCTCGCGTGCTACCAGTTCAACGTCCGCCAGCCGAAGCCGCAGCTCGCCGCGTTCCTGCGGATCGAGGACTGCGCGTTCCGCCGCTCCGTCGAGCCCGGGCAGGACCTGCTCCTGCTCTGCCGCGAACTCAAGTACTCGCGCCGCCGGTTCGTGACCGACACCCAGGGGCTCATCCAGACCCCCGACGGGCTGCAGGTCGCCTTCGAGGCCAAGCTCAGCGGCATGTCGCTGGGCGACGCGGACCTCGCGTGAGCCCCCCGCCGGGGGCGGACGCCGGCCGGCGCCGTCCCGACGCCTTCCCCCTCCCGCTGTGCATCGCGGTCCCCGTCGGGGTCGACCCCGAGGCCGCCCGCGCCCTGCTCGCCGCGCTGCCCGCCTCCCACGGCGTGATCCTGCTCGAGGCCGAGGGGGGCGAGCCGGTGCAGCTCGCCGCCACGGCCGATCTCCGCGCCTTCGCCGTCCAGCGCCTCGTCGAACGCGAGGGCCCGCGGGCGGACCTGCTGGAGGTGACCCGCGCTGTGCGGGCCTGCCCCTGCGGCTCCGCCATCGAGGCCGACCTGCTCCTGCTCGAACTCGCCCGCGAACGCCGCCCCGAGACGGCCCGGGAGATCGCCGAACGCACCCAGCCGTGGTTCCTGGCGATCGACCCCGGCGCCGAGCACCCCGTCTGGCGCCTGACGGACCTCGCCGACCCGGGGGAGATCGGCCCGGGCGACCGCGTGCTCGGCCCGTTCCCGACCCGCAACGCCGCGACGGACTTCCACAAATCGCTCGACGAGCTGTTCGAACTCTGCCGCTTCCCGCGCGAGCTGAAACGGACGCCCGGGGGGCAGCCGTGCGCGTACCGCGAGATGGGGCGCTGCCCCGCAGCCTGCGCCGGGGGAGAGCCGCTGGAGGCGTACCGGGCCCGCGCCGCCGAGGCCGCGGGCTGCCTCGGCGCGGCCCGGCAGCCCCTCGCGGCGACGATCCGGGGGGAGATGGAGCGGGCGACGCGGGCCTTGGATTTCGAGCGGGCGATGCTGCACCGCGACCGGCTCGGCGAGCTGGACAAGCTCGCCAAGCCCCGCGTGGCCGGGGTGACCGACTGCCGGCGTTTGGCGGGGGTGCTCGTCGCGCCCTCGGAGCGGCGGGGGTTCCTGCGGATCACGCTTCTGTCCGGGGGACGGGCGACGCCCTTCGCCGACGTGCGCCGGGACTCCGACGACCTGGGGCCGCTCCTGGAGGCCGCGGCCGGGCGGCTCGCCGTTTCCACCGATCCGGATCTGCGGAAGGTCCGCGAACAGGCGGCGGCCCTGCTACGCTGGACGTCATCAACGAAGTCTCATCCCGCGCTTCTGGCGTGGACCGACCCCGATCGTGAATCATCCGCCGAGTTCGTGGGCCGGTGTCTGGCACGACTGAACGAGCAAAAGGCATAGTTGTGCGGGGGGTTCTCCCCATCATGTGCGGGCATGGAGGCCCGGCGGAGCCTGCGCCATGACGAGCCCATACCCGCTGACGTTGAAACCGGTGCTGCTGGAGAAGGTGTGGGGCGGGCGGCGCCTGGAGCGGTTGGGCAAGCCCCTGCCCCCCGACGTTCGGGTCGGCGAGAGCTGGGAGGTCGCCGATCTGGCCGCGACGTCGGCCGGCGGGGCGGGCGGCGGGGCGGTGCGGTCGGTGATCGCCAACGGCCCCCTCGCGGGCCGGACCCTGCACGACGCGATCGCACTCTGGGGCGAGCGGATGATCGACCCGCGCCTGTGCGGTCCGGACGGCTCGTTCCCGCTGCTGGCGAAGTTCCTCGATGCGGGAGAACACCTGTCCGTGCAGGTGCATCCCTCTCCCGAGTTCGCGGCCCGGCGCCCCGAGGCCCACCTGAAGACGGAGAGCTGGTACGTCATCGAGGCCGAGCCGCAGATCGGGCCGGACGGGCGCAAGCAACCGGCCGTGATCTACAAGGGCGTGCGTCCGGGCACGACGCGCGAGGCGTTCCGCGCGGCCGTGGACGCCGGGACGGTGGTCGATCTGCTGATCGCCGAGGAGGCGCGCCCGGGCGACTGCCACACGCTGCCGAGCGGGACGTGCCACGCGCTCGGGGCGGGTGTGCTCGTGGCGGAGGTGCAGACCCCGAGCGACACGACCTTCCGGGTGTACGACTGGACGCGGGAGTACGGGCGGGCCCCGCGGGATCTGCACCTGGACGAGGCGCTCGAGTGCATCGACTTCGGCGAGGCGCCGCGGGCGATGCGCGCCGGCATGAGCCCGATGGGCCCGACGCTCGTGGCCTCGACGGAGTTCTACACGATCGACGACGTGCGGGCGGAGGGAGAGGACTACCCGCTCGGCCCGGGGTGCGCGGTGATCATGGTGCTCCGCGACGGCTCGGCGACGCTGGAGTGCCGGCTCGGGCGGTTCGAGCCGCTGCGCCTGTTCTGCGGGGCGAGCGTGGTCGTGCCGGCGGCGTGCGCGGAGACGTGCGTCGTGCGGCGCGGAGACCGCGCGCACGTGCTCATCGCCCGGCCGACGCGGCCGGTACAGATCGCGTGAACCCGGGCCGAGAGCGCGGGCGCCGCCGAGCCGGCGGCGCCGCTCCCGCGATCAGCGGCGGCGCCGCCCGGCGAGCAGCCCGCCCGCGGCGAGCAGGGCCGCGGCCCCGGGCGTCGGGACGACGCTGATCTGGTCGAACCAGATGTCGTCGTTCGGCTGATCGATGCGGTCGAAAGCGATGAAGATCCGGCGTCCGGCCGCGGAAGCGTCGGCCACGACCGAGACGCTGCTCTGCGTCCAGGCCGTGAAGTTGGCGGTGTCGTGGTCGGCGCTGCTCAGGGCCACGAACGAGAGCGGGTCCGCCTCGTTGTCGAGGTACCCGATCGAGAGTCGGGCGACGCCCTGGTCGTTGCCGCCGCCCCAGAGGAAGGCGGAGAAGGTGTATTCCACGCCCTCGGCGTAGGTCGCGCTGAGGAGCTGCCCGACCAGTTCGCCGTTGCCGGAGCTGTAGAACCCGAAGCGCTCGCCGAGCAGCTCGTGCCCGGGCTTCTGGAAGTTCGTATGGAACGCCCAGCCACCGTTGGGGCCCCATTCGGCGATGTCGCCGAACTCGCTGGTGCCCGGGTTGTCCTCGATCCCGGGGTTCAGAACGATGACCTGCCCGAAGGCGGAACCGGCGACCGCCGCCGCCAGCACACAACTGAGACGGTGCATCTGCCCTCTCCTTCCACCCGGCACCAGGGGGCGCACGGGGACTTCCCCTGACACGCTACCACCCAACGGCGGTGCGTGCAAGAAAAAAATGCGTGGCGCGTGGAGCATGGGAGGTGGGG
>CAYXFA010000081.1:0-3824 GCA_964464165.1 uncultured Phycisphaeraceae bacterium
CGGCCCGCGCGACGTGTTCCGCAACCCCGAGGCGGTCTTCCGCATCTTCGAGGGGCCGGGCCAGATGTTCCAGAAGGTGGGGGCCGCCTCCGCCAACGTGGAGAAGGCCGACGCCTCGCCGTTCGACCTGGTGCTCGGCCGCGCGGGCGACGACTTCGCCGTGATGGGCATGCACTTCAAGCTCGGTTTGTACGAGCACCAGTCCGCGGGCGCCCTCCAGGCCGTCATCGACCTGCTCAGCAAGTCCCCGCGTCTGCTGGAGAACGACGGGGCCCGCATCGCCCGCATCCGCATCACCGCCTACGAGCCCGCGTTCGGCATCATCGGCGACCCCGCGAAGCGCAACCCGACCACCCGCCAGTCCGCCGACCACTCGATGGTCTACATCGTCGCGACGCTGCTCCGCAAGGCTCTCGGGGCCGGCAGCGCGGGCTGGACCGACCTCATGCTCGAGCCGGCCGACTACCACGCCGACGCGATCAACAACCCCCGCACCCGCGCCCTCATGGAGCGCATCGAGTTCGCCCACGGCGGGGACGAGTACGACCGCAACTACCCCGACGGCATCCCGACCTCGGTGGTCATCACCGACGACCAAGGCGCCGAGCACGACTCCGGCATGGTCATGTACCCAGCCGGCCACGCCCGCAACACAACCGCCGACCTCAAGGGCATCCTGGCCCACAAGTTCGGCCTGCTCGGGCGCATTGTCCAGCGCAACCCCGCTGGCCTCATCGCCCGCTTCGAGGACCTGGCCTCCCGGTCCGCCGACGAGATCCGCGACCTCCACGACTTCACCTACGACACCCACGACGGCTATGAGTGATCCCGCGCATCCCGGTTTCGTGACGTCCGACCGGCGATCCATCGCCGTCTTCTGCGGCGCCCGTGTCGGCCACCAGCCCGCGTACGCCGAGGCCGCCCGCGCCGTGGGCGAACTGATCGGCCGGCGCGGGCTCGGGCTGGTCTACGGCGGCGGGGCCGTGGGGCTGATGGGCGTGATCGCCGACGCCGCCCTCGATGCCGGCGCCCCCGTCGTCGGGGTCATCCCGCGTTCGATGGTGGACAAGGAGCTCGCCCACCCGGGCTGCACGGAGCTCCACGTCGTGGAGACGATGCACGAGCGCAAGGCCCTCATGGCCGCCCGCGCGGACGCGTTCCTCGCCCTGCCGGGCGGGGTCGGCACGCTCGACGAGGTCTTCGAGGCCATCACCTGGAACCAGCTCGCCATCCACGACAAGGCGGTGGGGTTCCTCGACGTGGACGGCTTCTACGCCCCGCTCCGGGCGTTCCTGGACCGGGCGGCGGACGCCGGGCTGATCCCGCAGGCCACCATGGACCGTCTGGTCTTCGACCCGGACCCCGCGGCCATGCTCGACCGCCTCGCCGCGGGCGTGGACCTGAGCGTCCAGCGCTGACCGGCGTTCACTCCCGGGCCGGCAGGGGGAACGCCACCGGCGAGCGGTACCCGTCGCGGTCGTACGCCCGCACGCCGAACACCGAGTTGTCCTTCGTCCGGGGCACGGCGCCCTCGGTGGCGTCGCCCACGTCCATGGTGTGCTGCCACACCGGGCTGGTGGTGTCCCGCCAGACGATCTCGTAGCCCGCCGTGTCCGGCTCGGGGCTGGGGTCCCAGCGCAGGGTGGTGTGGTTGGTCAGCTCGGCGACGATGATCCGGGCGTTGCCCGGCGCCGAGGGCGCGTTGGCCAGGTGAACGAGCGCCGCGGCGTTCAACGCCGTCACACCCGCGAGGTACCGCTCGTCAACGAACTCGGGCAGGTCGCCGTAGCGCACGCCGCCCTCGGTCCGCACGTCCTGGTGCTGGCGCTCGTGCACGTCGTAGACCTCGGTCAGGCGCACGGCGGGGAATCCCAGCTCGTTGAACGGGGTGTGGTCCCCGCCGCGGAGGAACCGGTCCGGGCGCATCACGAGCTTGGCCCGCACCGGGGCTTGGTGCAGCTCGCCCACCTCGTGGATGAACCGGGCGAGCTGGCGCGACGCCCCGTCCGACTCGGCCCCCAGCATCCGGATCTGGCGCCCCGCGGCGGACAGCCGCTCGGCGTCCGCCGACAGCAGGTCCAGCGGCAGGCCTTCGGAGAACACCCGGACCTCGCCGGGCACCGTCCGAGGCCCGGTCGGGTCGCCGATGGTGTCGTTGTTGAGCACGGCCCGGATGTCGAGCCCCGCGGCGCGGGCCGCCTGCGCGTGGAGCCGGGCGCCGTACAGGCCCTGCTCCTCGCCGGTCGTCGCCATCAGCACGATGGTCGAGTCCAGGCGTTCCGCGCTGAGCACCCGGGCGAGCTCCAGCAGCGCCGCGACGCCCGAGGCGTCGTCGTTGGCCCCGGGGGCGTCCGAGGTGAAGTCGTTGGCGTCGCTGGCCCGCGAGTCGAGATGGGCCACGGCGTAGTACAACCGGCCCCGCGAGACGGGGTCCGCCCCGGGGATCGTGCAGACCACGTTGACCACCTCGGTGTCGCGCACGATCCGGCGTCCGTCCGCCGCGACCGGGTGCGCATCGAACTCGACCCGCACGGCGAGGTCGCCCGACCGTCCGGACGCCGCCCCGGCCCGCTCGAACTCCGCGAAGACCCAACGCCGGGCCGCCCCGATGCCCCGCAGGTCCGACGCGGTGTCCGACAGGGTGTGGCGGGTGCCGAACCCGGCCAGGGTGTCCACCGCCCGCCGGAGCCGGGCCGGATCGACCGCGTTCATGACCCGGTCCGGGGTTTCCAGCATGATCCGTTCGACCACCGTCTGCATGCGTTCTCCCATGCCGGCCGCCCGGCCGCGGCGCAGCGCTTCCGCCTTCTCCACGCCCTCGTTGATCTTCAGGTGCGCGGCCCAGAGCGCCGCCGCCCGCTCCCCGCTCGTGCAGTGGACCAGCACCGGCCCATCCGCGCGGCTCAGCGCCCGGGCGAAGGCTTCTACAGCGTCGAGGCGCATCGTGTCCGGCGCCACCGGGATCGAGGCGTACCGCAGCCCGTACCGCTCCGCCACGGCGCGCTCGTCGAAGCCGGCCTGCTTCTGTTCCGCCCCCGATCGCAGGTCGACGACCGCCGCCCCGCCGTCCGCGCCGAAGGCCCGGATCTGTTCGACCGTCGGCTGGCCCCCGAACACCAGCACGCGTCCGTCACGGGTCGCCAAGGCCAGGCCGATCCGGGCCTCCGCCAGCGGATCGGCCGCCGGCCGCTTGGCCGACACCGCCCGGGGCGGCGGTTCCGGGTCGGGGTGATCGGCCAGTCGGGGCCCGCCGCACCCTCCCGCCAACCCGAGCACGCCCGCCATCAGCACGACACCGGTTTTTCTGGACATGCCCGCAGTCTACCGCGTCCCGCCGGGGCGGGCATCGGGCCCGCGTAGCATGCCGCATGCACCGAACCCACCCTGGACGCACCCTCCGTGAGCACATGGACCGCGGCGTCGTCGCCGCGCCGGGAGCCTTTAACGCGCTGGTCGCTATGGCCGTCCGCGACGCGGGCTTTCGGGCCGCGTACGTCTCCGGCGGGGCCACCTCCGTCGCGGCCGGCGTGCCGGACGTGGGCCTCCTGACGCTCGATCACTTCACGCGGGTCGTCCGCGAAGTCGTCCGGGGTTCCGGCCTTCCGGTCATCGCGGACGCGGACACCGGCTTCGGCGAGGAGGAGATGGTCCGACGCACGGTCATGGAGTACAACCACGCCGGCGCCGCGGGCCTGCACCTCGAGGACCAGGTCTTCCCCAAACGCTGCGGCCACCTCGACGGCAAGGCCCTGATCCCCACCGACCAGGCCGCGAGCAAGATCGCGTGGGCGGCCCGGGCCGCCCAGGACTGTTCGGGCGGCGAC
>CAYXFA010000082.1:0-2865 GCA_964464165.1 uncultured Phycisphaeraceae bacterium
GCGCCGGGCTGACCATGCAGATGGTCCCCCACGCCGAGCGGGTGGCCGAGCGGGCCGATCGGGTGGTTCACCTGGGCGCCGGACGGGTGGCGGCCGGGCCCCGGACGCCGGCCTGACGCCGGGAGCGACGGACGCTAAACTTCCCTTCATCCCGACCCCCCACTCCCCGCCCCCTTCCCCGCCTGCCCGCACGGGCCGACCGAAAGAAACCGCGACCTCCCGGGAACAACCGTGCCGATGACCCCCGCACGCACCGACATGCCGGCGACCCAGTCCCTGGCCGCGGAGGCGGTCCGCGGCGTGGTGACGCTCCGCAGCCCGACGGGCACGCCTGTGCGGGCCGACGTGGTCCGCTGCGGCACGGGGCCGCGGGTGGTGTTCCTGCACGGGCTGGTGGGGCTCAACGAGCACTGGGAGGACGTGGTCCGGCGGATCAAGCACCGGGCGGACTGCACCACGCTGGAGCTGCCGCTGCTGGAGCTGCGGGGGGACGACTGCTCGCTGTGGGCGGTGGTGGACATGACCACCCAGTTCCTGGAGGAGCACACCGAGGGGCCGTGCGTGCTGGTGGGCAACTCGTTCGGGGGCCACGTGGCCCTGCGGATCGCACACGCTCGGCCGGACCTGGTGCGGGCTCTGGTGCTGGCGGGGGCCTCCGGGCTGATCGAGCGGACCATGGTCAAGGGCGCGCCCGTCCGGCCGAGCAAGGAGTGGCTGGAGGAGAAGATCGGCGAGCTCTTCCACGACAAATCCGCCATGAACCCCGGCGACGTGGACCGGGCCCACAAGCTGCTCAACGAGCGCGGCGGGGCGCGGGCGATGGTCAAGCTGTCCAAGACCGCCCGTCGCGACAACATGACCGACGACCTGGGCGACATCCACTGCCCGACGCTGCTGATCTGGGGGCGTCAGGACGTGGTCACGCCGCCGAGCGCGGGCCAGGGGTTCACCGAGCTGATGCCCGACGCGCGGATCATCTGGCTGGAGGGCTGCGGGCACGCCCCGATGCTCGAGGCTCCCGTGCCCTTCGCGCAAGCGATCCTGGACTTCCTGGACGAGCTCAACCGGCGCGGCGTGCCGGAGGGACGCGAGCGGTGAGCCAGACGCCCGCCCCGGGCGCCCGCCCCGCGCCGACGCCCGACGCACCGCCGAGCGCCACCTCGCTGGTCGGCCGCGCCCTGGCCCTGCGGGTGGCCCGACGCCGCCGGAAGCTCGCCGACCTGGACTGGTGGCGCAAGCGCACGGCGGAGGTGCAGCTCCGCCAGCTCACCGGGCTGCTCAGCGCCGGCTCGTTCTGCCGCTTCGGGCGCGAGCACCACTTCGAGCGCATCCTCGGCCTGCCGGACCCCGTCGAACGCTACAAGGCGTTCGTCCGATCCACACCCGTGGCCGACTGGTACGCCTTCAAGGACGCCATCGCGGAGATGCGCGAGGGGGGCCGGCGGGGCGTCTTGTGGCCCGGGCTGGTCAAACGCTTCGCCCAGACCAGCGGCACGACCGCGGGCGACAAGTTCATCCCCGTCTCCGACGAGATGATGCGGTCGAACTACCTCGCCTCGCTGGACATCTTCGCGCACCTGGCCAACCGGGGTGTGTCGCTGGCGCGGGTGATGGGTGGGCGGTGCCTGTTCCTGGGCGGGTCGAGCGACCTGTCGTACAACGAGCACGGCGTGGCGACGGGCGACCTGTCCGGCCTGGTCACGCCGATGATCCGTTGGCCGCTGTCGGAGATCTACTCGCCCGGGCCCGAGATCGCCCTGATGAGCGACTGGCCGGCCAAGATCGAGGCGATGGCCCGGCTGACGATCGACCAGGACATCCGGTTCATCTCCGGCATGCCGTCGTGGGCGATGGTGCTGATCGACCGGGTGATCGAGCTGGCCCGCGAGCGCGGGCGGGCCTCGGTGACGTGCGCCCGGGACGTGTGGCCGAACCTGGAGGTCTTCGTGCACGGCGGGGTGAAGTACGCCCCGTTCCTGCCCAGGATGTGCCGGGCGTTCTCGGGCGACCCGGGCGTGGACTTCCCCTGCCGCCACGAGCTGTACCCGGCGTCCGAGGGGTTCATCGCGATGCAGGACCGGGCTGGCGACCCGGGGCTGCGCCTGCTGTCTGACGTCGGGCTGTTCTACGAGTTCGTGCCGCTGGAGCGGATCAACGACCCGGAGCCCGAGGCGTTCCCGTGCTGGGCGGTGGAGAAGGGCCAGAAGTACTGCGTGGTCATGACGACCAACGCGGGGCTGTGGCGGTACAACATCGGCGACGTGGTGGAGTTCGACACGGTGCCCGCCGGGCCGGGGGGCGACGGCGGCGACGGGCCTTGCCGCCTGCGGATCGTCGGGCGGCACCGGCACTTCATCAACGCGTTCGGCGAGAACCTGATCGTCGAGCACGTCGAGCACGGCGTGGCCGAGGCGGCCCGGGCGACCGGCCTGGAGCCCGGGGAGTTCACCGCGGCCCCGGTGTACCCGACCGAGACCACCCGGGCGGGGCTGGAACTGGCGATCGAACTGCCCCCCGGCGTGCCGCCCGAGACCCTGGCCCGCTTCGCCGAGGTGTTCGACGCGGCGGTCAAGTCGGTCAACGTGGACTACACGACCAAGCGGGCGGACTCGCTGGGCATGCAGCCCCCCACGCTGACCGTCCTGCGCCCGGGCACCTTCCACCGCTGGCTGGACGCGAACGGCAAACTGGGCGGCCAGCACAAGTGCCCGCGGTGCGCCAACCACCGGGAGATCATCGAGGCGGTGGTCGGGATCGCGCGGGGAGATTGATCCGGCCTGTCAAAGCGTCCGCCCGGCCGCGCTCGGCTGTCACGGGCACCCGGCGTGGAAGGCGTTGAGGTACGCGGCGAGGTCGAAGAAGTTG
>CAYXFA010000083.1:0-2418 GCA_964464165.1 uncultured Phycisphaeraceae bacterium
GTGGCTGCCGCCGGCCGAGGTGATCGAGCGACGGAACCGCGGCGAGGTCGATCTGGCCCCGCCCACGTGGGTCACCCTCCACGACCTCTCGGAGGTCGACACCGTCGATGCGGCGCTGGCGATGGCGGCCCGCCGGGACCCGATCCCCTACTACGAGACCCATTGGGTGACCGTGCCCGGCGGCGGGGTCACCATCTGGCAGGGCGACGCCGCCTACGAGACGCTCGACCTCGAGTTGCCCGGGCCCCGCAACCGCCTCTGGATGGTGGGCGACGTCTGGCGCCTGGAGCGCGACGTCTTCTAGGAGCCTGTTGAAGAAGGGGTTCCTGTGATGGGGGTCCGGGCGTAGGTTCGGGTTGGGTGCGGGGATGACCGAACCGAACAGTCAGCGTTGAGGTGTGAGCTGGCGGCCCTGGTTGGGCGTGAGCCCATAGGTGAGGTCCTCGTCTTGTCACCCCGGGCCCATTTCAGGCCAGGGCCCAGCCTCCGTCGTGGCGGAGCCCGAGGTTGATCAGACGTCGCAGGTTCAACGCGGCGACCCGGACGCTGAGTCCGTGCTGGTTGCGTTGCACGCCGCGGTAGCGGACGCGGCGGTGGCCGTTGGCGACGAGCCAGGCGATGGATCGTTCGACCATGGGACGCCATTGCCGGTAGTCGGCGGCGAAGTCGCCGTTGGCCCATGCGGCTCGGGCGGCGACGAGCTCGGCGTCGTGGCGGCCGATCTGGAGGTGGCGGCCTTCTGCGGCGGTGGTGCAACGCGACCGCAGTGGGCAGCCGCGGCAGCGGGCGCCGAAGGTCGCTGATCCGGTGCGACTGATCGTGACCGTCTGGCCGGCAGGACAGGTCGCGGTGTGAGCGGCGTGGTCGATGATGAAGTCGTCCCGATTGAACTGATCGCCGCCGAGGCGCGGGTTCCGGCGGAGCGGAATCGGTTTGATCGCCGTGTCGTGTCCGGCTTCTCTGAGCGCTGCGCGGACCGCTCCAGCGGCGTAGCCCGAGTCGCCCAGGACCTGGAGGCGGTCGGTCTCGTCGTCGAGGAGTTCGAGCCCGACTGGGCCGTCCCCCGCGTTGGCCGGGGTGAGCGCGGCGGCGGTGATGATCCCGGTCTCGGGTTCAACCGCAATGTGGGCTTTGAACCCGTCGCGGTAGGTGCTGACGGACTTGTGCATGTGCCGTGACTCAGGGTCGACGGTGGAGATCATCCGGTCCGGGGCGACCCGCTGGGCGATTCGCCACGACCCTTCCTGATCGCCTGGTTCGACGTCTTGGCCAGCGACCAGGGCGAGGAGGCCGACTGCGTCGGCCCCGTTGTCATCAAGAACCACGCCATCGAGTGCGTCGATGATCGCCTGGGCGTCATGCACGAGCCCAGTGATCAGGGCTTGTTTGGCGACCGGGTCATCCCACGCGACGGCCGGCTTGCCGGCCTGGTCGTAGTCATGCGCGGTCACCTCGACCGCGGCGGCCTGCGGGATCAGACGGCGGACACGGCGGATCGCGGAGATCAGCTGGGTGACCGTGTCCTGCGTCGCGACCGCATCGTCGAGCAATGTCGAGTCGAGCGCCCGCCGGGTCTTGCCGGCCAACACACCGGTCGCCGCGACGACCTCGCGCACTGCGTCGAAGATCCGTTCGGGCCGGTCGCTCTGGCGCAACCGCGTGCGCCAATACGTGAGGACCGAATAGTCGAACCCAGTCGCGTCGATCGCGAGACCGGTGGCGACTTTCCAGGAGATCCGGTCCCGGAGCGCACGTTCGGTCTCTCGATCCGAGAGCCCTTCGAGTGCCTGGAGAACCATCGCTGAGGCCACGACATCGGCCGGGATCGACGGGCGCCCCCGCTTGGACGGAAACAGATCCTCGAACAGCTCATCGGGGAACAGCCGATGACGGTGATCAGCCAGGAACGCCTCGACGCTCCCGTCCGGGACCAGCTGGCGACACAACGCCGCCGCGTCCAACAACTCAGCGTTCGGGTCGCTCTTCCCCTGCATCGGTCGACTATCTCCCGCGCCGCCCCAAAACGCGAGCACCAACGACCAGATTCTTCAACAGCCTCCTAGCCCGAGCTGGGCGCCTCGCCCTGCTCGGGAGCCACGCCGGCCTCCCGGGGGGCGACGACCGGTGCCGGCCCCTCGCCCGCGGCCACCTCGGGGAGGACGGCGTGGCCGCCGAACTGCTCCCGGAGCGCGGCGATGGCCCGCATGGCCATGCCGTCCTGGTCCTGGCTCGTGAATCGGGCGTAGAGGGCGGCTGTCATGACGGGGATCGACACGCCCCGCTCGACGGCCGCGTGCACCGTCCACCGGCCCTCACCGGAGTCCTGGGCGACGGGGGCCAGGCCGTCGAAGTCCGGGTGCTGGTCGAGGGCCCGCACGAAGAGGTCGAGCAGCCACGAGCGCACGACGCTCCCCTCCC
>CAYXFA010000084.1:0-2349 GCA_964464165.1 uncultured Phycisphaeraceae bacterium
GGCGGGGTAGGGGGGGAGGATGGGTGGGATGAGGTTAGAAGTCGCGGCGGGCGAAGATCGCGCAGGCGAGGGCGAGAACGGCCGCCTCGAAGCCGAGCGACGTGCCGACGATCCAGAGAAGCGAGCGGTCTCGGAAGACCTCGGTCGTGCGGCGTTCGGCCTCCTCCCGGATGCGTTCGCGTTCCTCGTCCGTCATCTCGGGGTCTTGCTGGACGTCCACGTCGACGCCGCCGGCGTCGTTGTCCGTCGGCAGGTCGTCGAGGTCGATGAGGTGCCGCTCGAGGAGCCCGATCGTCTCGGTCGTCTTGGGGAGGACCGTCTTGGTCGTGACGACCAGGTTCGTCCAGAAGTCGAGCTGCTCGAAGTGCCGGCGTTCCTCGGCGAGGCGGGTGCGCTGCGCGGGCAGGAAGAAGTTGGTGGCCTCGATCTCCTCGGGCGTGGGGACGTACTCGGGGTCGCCGCGCTGGTTCCGGATGACGCCGACGGTCCCCTGCTCCATCCTGGCGATGCGGTCCTCGCGGGCCTGGACGGTGGCGCGGGTCATCTCGCGGAACATGACCAGCATGCCGTCGGCGGTGTTGACGACGAAGAGCATCGCCCAGAAGAGCCCGGTGAGCAGCAGGGCGGTGATGGTGGAACGCGTCAGCAGCCCGAGCAGGGCGCACACGGCGAAGAGGTAGCTGTAGAAGACGACGACGATGGGGACGGCGAGGAAGATGCCGGGCTCCCAGAGCGACGCCCGGAGCCCGAAGACGAGGAAGCAGCCGGCGCTGAAGACCGCGACCTGGAGCGCGACGAAGAGCAGGCCCGTGGCGTACTTGGTGAGGAAGAGGCGGACGCGGCCGATGGGCTTGCTGAGGACGGTCTCGATCGAGCCGCCGGAGATCATGTCGGGGATGAAGCCGGCGGTGGAGATGAGGGCGAGGATGGTGGCGACCCAGCTCAGCCAGACGCGGATGCCGAGGTTGCTGAACATCGCCTTGTAGAGCACCTCGGGCTTCAGGATGTCGGGGTTGATGGGGATGAAGGCGAGGCGCCAGCCGAAGAAGCTGAGCCCGTGGTCGCCGTACCCGATGCCGGCGAAGATCGCGACGATCAGCCCGGAGAGGATGAGCGTGACCCAGAACAGCTTCTTCGCGTTGAGTTCCCGGTACGCGTCGACGAACAGCGCGGCGGTCTGGCGGAGGGCGACGGTCATCGGGGGGCCTCCTCCGCGGGGATCTCGTCCGCGACGATCGCGCCGCGGCCGCGCGGGGGCGGGGGCTCCCGGCGTACGGACGCCGCCTCGGCGGCGCCCGGGCGGAGCGTCTCCCCGGTTTCCGGATCGGTCACGGCCCGCATGAACAGGTCTTCGAGGCTCGGGCGGAAGGGGCGGACGGCGGCGATGAGCACCCCGCGCGCCCGCAACGCGTCGATGAGCGGGTTCACGCGCACCGGGTCGGTCGTGGCCACGCGGATCGTTCCGCGGTGCACCTCGAAGCGTTCGCCGGTGGGGAGTTCGCCGGCCAGCCCGATCCGCTGGGCGAGCGGGAGCGCGGGCGGGGCGTCGCCGATCCGGCGGTCGCCGCCCGGCAGCATCTGCGGCTCCTCCCGCAGCGAGCCGGGGAGGACCTCGCGGAGGAGGGGGGCGGGCGTGAGCGGGTCGGCGAGTTCGATCTCGTATCGCTTCTGCTCGGCGGTCAGCTCGTCGAGCGTGCCCTGCTGGTGCACGACGCCCTTGACGAGGATCGCGACGCGGTCGCAGACCATCTCGAGCTCGCTGAGCAGGTGGCTGTTCAGGAACACCGTCCGCCCCTCGTCCTTGAGGTGGGCCACGATGTTGCGGATGTCGCGGCGCCCGGCGGGGTCGACGCCGTCGGTCGGCTCGTCGAGCAGGACGAGTTCGGGGTCGTTGATGAGGGCCTGGGCGATGCCGAGCCGCTGGCGCATGCCCTTGGAGTACTGGCGGACGCGCATCCGCCCCCAGTTCTTGCCCCCGCTGAGGCCGACGAGTTCGAGGAGGTGCGCCGTGCGGCGGCGTCGTTCGGCGCGGGGGACGCCCGAGAGCCCGCCGAAGTAGTCGAGCGTCTGCGCGCCCGTGAGGTACTCGGGGAAGCGGTGGTGCTCGGGCAGGTACCCGACGCGGGCGAGGGTGGACTTGTCGCCGACGCGCCCGCCGAGCAGCGTGCCCCGGCAGGCGGTCGGGCGGATGACGGTCATCAGGATCTTGATGAGCGTGCTCTTGCCCGCGCCGTTGGGCCCGAGGAGGCCGAAGACCTCGCCGCGGTGGACGCGCATCTCGATGCCGCGCAGGGCCTTGACGCCGCCCCTCCGGCCCCGGTACGTCTTCGCGACGTGGGCGAGGTCGAT
>CAYXFA010000085.1:0-2329 GCA_964464165.1 uncultured Phycisphaeraceae bacterium
TTTTCGCGTTTCCCAAGTTTCACCCTGCGGGGGTGAATCTTGGGTGAACCTTGGGTGAACCTTGGGGAATCATGAGCTTGGTGGAGCCGTTCATGTTTCACCCCCCGGCGAAGTTTCACCGCCAACTTTCACCCCGCCGGCAAGCCGGTACGACCGCACATGCCAACCGGGCCTTGCCGTGGTGCTGACCTCGATGTCGCCTTGCTGAACCAGCGTCTCCACGAGCATGCCGAAGCTCTTGGAATCCATCTTCATTCGCTTAAGCAGAACGCTGTGCGGCAGCTCGTGCCCAGGCGCGTTGCGCAGCTTTTCCACCGCCTTCAGGCACTCGGCGTGGAACGGGTTCTCTGCCACGTGGCCTGCCGCCATAAACAGCATGCGGCGGGTCTGGTGCATGACAAACCGCGAACCAGACGGGCGAGGTTGAGCAGGGGCATCCGACATCAGCGGCCGCTCCAGACCAGGGAGAACGAAAACCCTTACGACCGCCGCGAGAACTGCCGCCTCCCACAACCCGAGACTATAAGGAAGACCGACCGATTCGCGGAGCCCGGCAACGGCGCAATTGGAAAACAGGAATCGCCCCACCGCCAGACGCGGATCGCGCCCGCCCGTGGCCCGCCCCTCGTTCGGGTGTAGTCCATCTCTGTGGCACTCAGGCGGCGTGTGACCAGAAGCGGTCCCACTGCTTGCTGGTGTGCAGGCAGCACAGGGCGGCCATGTGGTCGACGCGGTCGGGTCGCCAGCGGGGGCTGTTCTTGCGGAGGCGTCGGTTGAGGGTGTTCTTGCACACGCCTTCGATCTGGCCGCTTCCGATGGGCAAGCCGCGTCGCAGCCGGTCGCGGTAGTTCATGCGGCTGCGGTGCCTGCACAGGTAGCCCAGCAGCAACCGCAACGCCCGGGCCTTCTCGCCCCCGGCGCCCCCGGCCTCTCTCCGACGCTCGGCCCTGACCTGTGGCAACAGGTGCTTTTTCAGATAGGCGATCGAACCGTGACGGAAGATCCACGCCCGTTGCAGTTCCGCCCAACGCTTCGCCGCTTCATCTCCGGAACTCCCCTCGCCGTGCAGCACCCGTCCCGCCGCGTGCAGGTGTTCCATCAGGTGGTAGATGTCCAGGCACCCTTCGTGCTCGGGCAGGTGCTTGCACGACTGCTTCCAGATCCAGGGGATGCCATCGCCCAGCACGCTCACCTCGCGCCCCAGTTCCCACCCCAGCCGGTCCGCCATCCCCTTGACCGTCTCGCCCACCACTTCGTGGTCGGCGATCGCCGCCCACGCCAGCCGCGCCGCCGGCCGGGGCAGGTCTCTGTTCTTCCACTGTTTGACGCTTCCGGGGGCGCCCGGCTCACGCTTACACGCCACCATCCCGCGGATCTCACGCCAGCCTTCGGTCGTATTCACCTTCGCCCCGTCCATCGTGCATTCCCGCACGCCATCGGTCTGGGCGACCGCCTCGGTCGCCGCCGCCGATGTCTCCAAGTAGGCCTTGGCCTTCCGGCCCGCGCCATCGCACGCCCGACGGATGGTCTGATCGCTCACACGCAGCCCGCACCATTCACGCAACTCCTCGCTCGCCTCGTCGAAGCTCATCTTCGACCCCGCCCGCACCACCAGCCGTCGAGCGCCGGGCGTCAGCGTGTCCCGCGACAGCCCCGCCCACGCGTCCAACGCCACCACCGTCCGCCGGCAACGACGGCAATACCCGCACCGACGGGTCAAGGTCACGTCCCCCACGCACGACACCACCGCCCGCGGCGTCACCCGTTTAACGTGCGCCCGGCGCCCGCAACCCGGGCAGATCGATCCTTTTCAGATGACGCCCGACGCCGCAACGCCGACTCGATCAGCCGCTTGCCGTGCTCACGGCAACCTTCGAGCGCCGCGGTCTCGATCGCCTCCATCCCCTCTCCAAACGCCGCCTCATCCGCCGCCGCCTGCACCGCCCGGTACGTCAGCACCGCCTGCTCCGCGATCAACCGTTCCTGTTCGTCCCTGAACTCCATCGCAGGCCTCCTTGCCCAAAAGCAACACCATAGCCATATGCCACACGCGGGGACTACACCCCGCGTAGACGCGTAGAAGAAACAAGGCTCCTCGGGTCGACAAAAACGTTGGTAGCATAGGACGTGGTCGAGGTCTCGGGGCGACTCATGTCCGGTCGACGCTGCTTGTACATCTCCCTGCTAATGGTCTGCGTTCTGGGCAACGGCGGGTGCCTTTCTGATTACGTGGCTCATCGGTGGGTGACGCCTGATCATGGCGGGCGGACCGAGCCGATCAGCGGGACGATTGACGTCACCGTCGACGGCCCTCCCGGGACCTCGCATG
>CAYXFA010000086.1:0-2111 GCA_964464165.1 uncultured Phycisphaeraceae bacterium
CCGCCACGACGGGGATGACGTGGCGCGCCTCGCCAGGGGCGTCTGGCCGCTCATGCTCGGCGGCGGTTGCGAGCCACTTCCCCAAGTCGTCCTGATCCAGGGGCACGTGGCAGTCGCCGTCGCGGATCTGGACCAGATCTGCCGGAATCAGGGCGAGCCGGCCGTCCGTCAGCCGGACGGGCAGGCGTTCCCCGTCGGCGCCGGGCTGGGGGGCGCCGGCAACGTGGCCGATGACGCCGGTGCGTCCGTGGACGGGTCGAGAACTTCGCGGGTTGGTGGAAGGGCGGTTGGCCATGAAGCGGACGCTAGGCGTGACGATGCGTCATGCCTGTGACCGGATCGAAATCCGCGATCTTTGGGCGATATTGAGGCGCGCCCTGACCCTGACGTACGGCCAACCTTCAGGCGTCGCAACGCCAATCCCCACGTCTCGGCGTGGCCAATGTCGCACCCGAGGCGTCACCGGGCGCATGACAGCCTACGCGGCTGATCGCGGTGGGGAGTGGCACAACCAGTAGTGGTGCCAGCGGTCATCGTTGCTGAGCCAGAGGGCACGCAGGGCGAGGATCGGTTCGACGCCGCTGGTGTTCCAGAACTGCTCGGTGCCCTTGACGCGCTTGTTGAATTGCTTGACGCCCGATTCGACCAGCCCCGAGCCGATGGGCCAGCCCCGTGCGCGGTACGCGGGGTAGTTCATGTGTTCGCGATGGTTGTGGAAGTAGCCCGCGTTGCGGGCCAGCACGCGTCGGGGATGGTCTTGCGGGTCGTCAGCGTGGGGCGGGCCGGCGTGTTCAGCGAGTTTGCGGATCGCCATGACCACCGACTCGACGTGCCCGTTCCACAGGAGCGTGGTCAGTCCGTCGGCCAGCTTCTGCTGTTCGCCGGCGTGGTCGGGGTGAGCGGCCCGGGCCACGTCGTAGAGGTGCTCGGCGGCGTGATACCAGTCGACGATCCGCACGTGGCGGCCGAAGTGCTCCTGGTGCAGCGTGTCGATCCATGCGGCGCCGTCCCCCAGGACCACCACCTGCTTCGCCTGGCGGATGCCGCGGCGTTCGGCCTCCAGTCGCGCCAGCACACCGAAGTCCCGACTGTCGTGCATCGTGGCCAGGTACGTCGTGACCAGCGGCTGGGGGGCCTTGTCCGCCGCGGCATCACCGGGGACACCGGGCAGATAACTGCTGATCGTCAGCACCTTGTCCTCCCGCCAGCGTGTGCCATCGCCCTCGCCCCCGCCCCCGGACGCGCCCCCAGACCCGCCGCCCTTCTCGCGGCCCTGCACGCGGCCGCCGTCCATCTCGATCACCAGCAGCGCCGGGTCGTTCGCCGGTCCGTGCGGACGCTCGCCCCGCTCGTACGCCCGACGCTCGGCCGTCTGATGCGCCAACAACGCCTCGCCCCGCCGCTGCGCCCAACGCTGAAAATGCTTGGCGTCGTAATGCGTCCCCCAGTCCTCGTTGACCGCCTTCGCCGCCTGGCCGAACGGCTGCGTCACCGCCTCCCGCACCACCCGACGCTCGGCCTTGCCCGACAACGCCCCGCTCGTCGGCAACGACCAGTCACGCGCCTGAGGGGGAAAAAGACCGGCCACAGGACCGGCAACGAATGCTCTGCTGACCCAGCACCACCTCCCCGTGCGGGGTACGGATGGCCTTGTTCCGCGGCTCATCCTGCTGCAGGTACAACCGCTCCGACCCGCAATGCGGACATCGCCCCAGCCGACCCGACTCCGCCCTGGCCGTCTCCTCCAACGCCGCCCGCTCCTCCAGCAGCGTCGTGGTCACCGCCCGATCGAACGCATCGGCCTGATCCTCCCACTCCAGGAACGTTCGTCCCCGTAGCGGCAACGCCTCATCCTCGGGAATGATCCGGTCCAGCTCCTTCTCCACCGCCGCCCGAATCCGCGCCCGCGCCGCCTGCCGCGTCGTCCGTGCCGCCATGATGAACCTCCATGTCCAGATGCCTGGCCTCGCGGTCGCCTTCCTTCGCGACCGACCACTACACGTTGTAGGCGCCTTCACCCGCGTAGGCTGTCATGCGCCCTCATGCGCCAGCGTGCGCCGCGCTCACAGGCCCATCGCCCGCAGCATGACATCCCGCACCGCCTGGCAGGG